>CAWWAG010000011.1:0-78228 GCA_963934845.1 uncultured Halioglobus sp.
TATAACGCTCACAGGATAGAATTGACATGGCTCGATATATTGGACCCAAGTGCAAGCTCTCCCGTCGTGAAGGAACAGATTTGTTTCTGAAAAGCGGGGTTCGCTCGTTAGAAAGTAAGTGTAAGGTAGAAACCATCCCCGGCCAACATGGTGCCCGTCGTGGCCGCCTGTCGGACTATGGTGTGCAGCTGCGTGAAAAGCAGAAGGTACGTCGTATTTACGGCGTGTTAGAAAAGCAGTTCCGCAATTACTACAAAGAGGCCGCTCGTCTTAAGGGTGCAACCGGCGAAAACCTGCTGCAGCTGCTTGAGAGCCGATTGGACAACGTGGTATACCGTATAGGTTTTGGTTCTACTCGTTCAGAATCTCGCCAGCTGGTGTCTCATAAGTCCATTTTGGTAAATGGTGTTGTTGTGAATATCCCCTCCTATCAAGTGAAGGCAGGCGATGTTGTTTCCCTGCGCGAAAAGGCCAAGAAGCAGCTCCGTGTGCAGTCTGCACTTGCGCTGGCTTCCCACCGTGGAGATTCCGAGTGGATAGACGTAAACAATGAGAAGTTGGAAGGAGTATTCAAGGCAGTGCCTGATCGCCAGGACCTGTCCTCTGAGATCAACGAGAATTTGATTGTAGAGCTTTACTCTAAGTAATCCACTGAAGGACCAACCTACAAGACAGGTGCCCAAATGCAGAGTGCAGTTAACGAATTTTTAACGCCCCGTGTGATCAATGTTGATGAGAAGAACAGCACGCGCTCCCAGGTCACTCTGGAGCCGCTTGAGCGTGGTTTTGGCCACACCTTGGGCAATGCGCTGCGTCGAATATTGCTTTCTTCCATGCCTGGTTGTGCCATCACAGAAGTGGAAATCGATGGTGTACTGCATGAGTACAGCGCGATTGAAGGCGTTCAGGAAGATGTCATCGAGATTCTTCTTAACCTGAAGGGCGTTGCTCTGGTGATGAGTGGCAAAGAAGAGGCTGAAGTTACCCTGAGTAAAAAGGGACCGGGCGTAGTGACAGCTGGTGACATTCAAGTGGATCACGATATCGAGATCCGCAATCCCGAGCATGTCCTTTGCCATCTCAACGAGGGCGCAGAGATTAATATGCGTCTGACCGTGGCGCTGGGTCGAGGGTACTCGCCTGCGGACTCCCGCATCAGCCCGGACGACGAAACACGCTCTATTGGCCGCCTTCAGTTAGATGCCTCCTTCTCGCCGGTATACCGCGTTTCGTATGTGGTTGAAGCCGCTCGGGTGGAGCAGCGTACCGATTTGGATAAGTTGGTGCTGGATCTGGAAACCAATGGCACCATTGATCCGGAAGAGGCGATTCGTCGCGCAGCAACCATACTACAGCAGCAGTTGGCAGTATTTGTCGACCTGGAGAGTGAGTCCGAGTCAGAGTCCGTAGTAGAAGAGGATGAAGTTGATCCCATTCTGTTGCGACCAGTCGATGATCTGGAACTGACGGTTCGTTCCGCAAACTGCCTCAAAGCAGAGAATATTTACTACATTGGTGACCTGGTGCAGCGCACTGAGGTTGAGTTGCTCAAAACCCCTAACCTGGGTAAGAAGTCTCTCACCGAAATCAAGGATGTACTGGCCTCCCGTGGCCTGTCGCTGGGTATGCGACTGGACAACTGGCCGCCAGCCAGCCTCAAAAACGACGATCGAGTTCTGAGCGCCTAAACAGGCTTGGTCAATAGATAGCAGTGCTGCGATAGCACAGTAGAATAGGAAAGCAAACATGCGTCATCGTCACAGTGGACGTCAACTTAATCGTAACAGCTCACACCGTAAGGCCATGTTTCGTAACATGGCTGTCTCTTTGGTGGAGCATGAGCTTATCAAGACAACTTTGCCCAAGGCGAAAGAACTGCGCAGTTATGCTGAGCCGTTGATCACTCTGGCAAAGAAAGATAGCGTGGCAAATCGGCGTCTGGCTTTTGATCGGACGCGCGATAGTTCGGCCGTTGGCAAGTTGTTCAATGAATTGGGTCCACGCTACCAAGAGCGGCCCGGTGGATATATTCGCATACTCAAATGCGGCTTCAGGAGCGGGGACAAGGCGCCCATGGCCTATGTAGAGCTGGTTGATCGTCCTCAGCCCGAGGTGGCTGACGACGAGGATTGATTGCTATTTTGCGCACTCCCCACTAAAACCCCCGGCCCTGTCCGGGGGTTTTAGCTTTCGATAAGCTACCTGCTCACGCCGCCTTTTTTCGGCGGTGTTTCTTCAGTACCGGCGCCAAAAACTGTCCCGTGTAAGAGCTTTTAATCTTCGCGACATCCTCAGGAGTACCGGTGGCTATAATCTTACCGCCACCACTGCCGCCCTCTGGCCCCAGATCCACCACCCAATCCGCCGTTTTAATGACATCCAGGTTGTGTTCGATAATGACTACGGTGTTGCCATGGTCTCGCAGACGGTGCAGTACTTCCAGTAGTTGCTTAATATCCTCGAAGTGTAATCCCGTCGTCGGTTCATCCAGTATATATAGCGTTTTGCCAGTGTCGCGTTTGGACAGTTCGCGCGACAACTTGACGCGCTGGGCCTCGCCGCCCGACAGCGTGGTGGCAGCCTGACCGAGGCGAATATAGGACAGTCCAACGTCCACCAGAGTCTGTAGCTTGCGGGCGATGGCAGGGACGGGTTCAAAAAAGGGCAGTGCATCTTCTACTGTCATATCCAGCACCTCGTGAATATTCTTGCCCTTGTAGCGCACTTCCATTGTTTCGCGGTTGTAACGCTTTCCTTTACACACGTCGCAGGGAACATAGATATCAGGCAGGAAATGCATCTCCACTTTGGTCATGCCATCACCCTGACAGGCTTCGCAGCGACCACCTTTGACATTGAAGCTGAAGCGGCCGGGCTTGTAGCCTCTGGAACGCGCCTCCTGGGTGCCTGCGAAGAGTTCGCGAACCGGTGTAAAGATACCGGTATAGGTAGCAGGGTTGGAGCGCGGTGTTCGCCCAATGGGGCTCTGATCGATATCGATACATTTGTCGATAAGATCCATACCCGTTATGGATGTAAATGGGGCCGGCGTTAAGGTGGTCGCACCGTTGAGTTCCGTGGCGGCGATGGGGTAAAGGGTGCTGTTAATGAGCGAAGATTTCCCTGAACCAGAAACCCCGGTTATGCAGGTCAGCAAACCCAGTGGAATTTCCAGGTCGACTGATTGCAGGTTGTTGCCTGTTGCGCCTGTTAGCACAAGCTGCTCCTTTGCTCTGCGCGGAGTGCGCTTAGCCGGGATGCTGATTTCCCGTACTCCAGACAGATAGGCTCCTGTTAGTGAGTGTTCGCTGTTGAGGATGTCTTCAAGCGTGCCCGATGCCACCACTTGTCCACCGTGTATGCCAGCCCCGGGGCCTATATCAATGATATGGTCGGCACTGCGAATGGCGTCTTCGTCATGTTCCACTACCAGCACCGAATTACCCATGTCCCGCAGGTGGGTTAGTGTTGCCAGTAAGCGTTCATTGTCGCGCTGGTGCAGGCCTATAGAGGGTTCGTCGAGGATATACATAACGCCCACCAGTCCTGCGCCAATCTGGGAGGCCAGGCGGATGCGCTGCGCCTCTCCGCCAGACAGTGTTTCAGCACTGCGGTTCAGAGAGAGATAATTCAGCCCGACATCCACCAAAAAGCGGTAGCGGGCGCGCAGTTCTTTGAGGATCTTACTGGCAATTTCGCCCTGACGCCCTTTCAGTTCTAATTGATTGAAATAGATTTCCGCATCGCCCACCGGCATGGCCGTAATACTGGGGAGGTCGTGGCCGTCGATGAACACATGGCGTGCGTCCTGACGTAACCGAGTGCCGTCGCAGTCGGGGCAGGGCTGGGTGGCTAAAAACCTGGATAGATCTTCGCGTACGGATTGTGACTCTGTGTCACGATAACGACGTTCCATATTGGGAAGTATACCTTCGAATACGTGTGTGCGCTTGAAGATATCGCCACGGTCATTGATATAGGAAAAAGCGATTTCCTGCTTGCCACTCCCGTGCAGGATGATTTGCCGGTGCTTTTTACTCAATTGATTGAAGGGCGTATCGATGTCGAAGCCATAGTGATCTGCAAGTGAGTTCAGCATATGAAAGTAGTACACATTGCGCCGGTCCCAACCCCGGATTGCGCCCTCCGCAAGGCTGGATTCCGGGAAGAGGACCAGTCGGTCCTCGTCGAAAAATTGTTTCACGCCGAGGCCATCGCACCCGCTGCAGGCGCCTGCAGGATTGTTGAAGGAAAACATCCGTGGCTCCAGTTCATCAATACTGTGACCGCACTCGGGGCAGGCAAAGCGTGCAGAAAAACTCAATTCGTTGGCCTTTTTGTCCATGTAGCTAATTGATGCCAGCCCGTCTGTCAGCCCAAGGGCTGTTTCAAAGGACTCCGCCAGGCGGATGCCCAGGTCTTCGCGTACCTTGAAGCGGTCTACAACCACCTCGATGCGGTGCTTCTTCTTTTTATCCAGATCCGGGGCGTCGTCGAGATCGGTGACGATGCCGTCGATACGGGCGCGCACGAAGCCGCTGGCTCGCAGCTCCTCCAGTACATGCAGGTGCTCGCCTTTGCGATCGCGTATCACGGGAGCAAGGAGCATGAGTTTCGTATCCTCAGGCAAGGCCAATACTGCATCCACCATTTGGCTGACGGTCTGGGCCTGCAAATTTAAGCCGTGTTCGGGGCAGCGAGGCTCCCCTACCCGTGCGTACAACAGGCGCAGGTAGTCGTAAATCTCGGTGATTGTGCCGACAGTGGAGCGTGGGTTATGCGACGTAGATTTTTGTTCGATGGAAATGGCCGGTGACAGTCCTTCAATATGGTCAATATCCGGTTTCTCCATGAGCGATAGAAATTGTCGGGCGTAGGTGGACAGTGATTCCACGTAGCGGCGTTGTCCTTCGGCATACAGCGTATCAAACGCGAGCGAGGATTTGCCGGAGCCTGACAGGCCGGTAATGACTACCAGCTTGTCCCGAGGAATATCGAGGTCGATATTTTTGAGGTTGTGGGTGCGTGCCCCGCGTACTTGGATGGTGTCCATAAAACCTCTGATGCCTCTTCGAAACGGAAACCGAATAGTATAGGCCCTTAGCCATGGGCGTGGCAAAACCCCGACTTTTTATTTTATCGGGAGGGTCTGTGTGGTGTCGCTCAGGTGGTGAAGCTGATAGTATTCCCGCTGTTTCCCTAGCCAAATTCCGATGAACTTTCCTCTGTGATTACTGAACATCCCATGACAGCGCAGGAGCGTCGCTCTGTAGGTTCGCTGGCGCTTTTATACTGTTTTCGGATGCTGGGCCTGTTCATGGTGCTGCCGCTGCTGGCGCTTTATGCGGCGGATTTGCCCGGCTCAACGCCAACTCGGATCGGGCTTGCGCTGGGTATGTACGGCCTGACCCAGGCCCTGCTCCAAATACCCCTGGGCTGGCTGTCGGACCAGATAGGCCGCAAGCCAGTGATTATCGCAGGGCTACTGATGTTCGCCCTGGGCAGTGTTATCGCTGCAATGTCCGACAGTATCGGCGGTATTATTTTCGGCCGCACGCTGCAGGGCGCCGGCGCTATCGCCAGCACGGTCATGGCCCTGGTGGCGGATCTAACACGCGAGGAACAGCGCACCAAGGCTATGGCCGCAGTCGGGATGAGCATTGGTTTATCGTTCGCGGTGGCACTGGTGCTTGGCCCAGCAGTGGCATCGTTCGGCGGTCTGGCAATGGTATTCTGGTTTACCGCAGCGCTGGCATTTATCGGTATTGCTATCGTAGTGTTTCTGGTACCGTCCCCGCCGCCTGATGATGACGTGGAGCACGTCCACGCGGGTGCCAAGCTATCGCTGATGCGACGTGTACTCGGGAATTCGGTGCTGCTGCGACTGGACTTTGGCGTGTTCGTCTTACATTTTGTGCTTACCGCCAGTTTTCTGGTGGTGCCGGGGCTGCTAGAGCAGTCGTACGGCGTTGGCCGCGACCATCACTGGATGGTATATCTGCCGGTGTTACTGCTGTCGTTGGCCGGTATGGTGCCCTTGATGATTTTGGCTGAGAGAGGTGGGCGATTGCAGCAGATGTTCCTGCTAGGCATTGCGCTGGTCATTGCTGCGGTAGCCACGTTGGACTTCGCGTCGAGTAGTTTGTTGTTTTACGTTGGTTTGTGGCTTTTCTTCGTGGGCTTCAATTACCTGGAAGCAACCCTACCTTCCCTGCTCAGTAAGTCGGTGTCAGCGGACGGCAAGGGTACAGCCATGGGCGTCTACTCGAGCTGCCAATTTCTGGGCGCATTTGCCGGCGGTGCGGGTGGAGGATGGCTGCTGCAACATCTGGGCACCAATACGCTGACCGGGGTGTGTCTTTTGCTGGCAGCGGCCTGGTGGCTAGTGGTTGTGCGGGCGCCAGACCTTGCGGGGACAAAAAACTCCACCAGTAACTCTATGCCTGGCGTTTGAAGTCGACCGTAGTCCCCTGTTCGCTAGTCAGTGCTATCGACGCCGTTGGCGCAATTGATGGATAATAGCAGGTGATGCTGTCGCAATTGCATGAGCAGGTTGCTATAGTCATCTGTCAATCTTCTATCGAAAATGTAGATTCAATGAGGAAAGTTTATGGCCGCACGGGGCGTTAACAAAGTCATCCTGGTAGGTAACCTGGGCAACGATCCGGAAATCCGGTATTCCCAGGGTGGTGCTGCCATTACCAATATTTCGATAGCGACTTCTGAGGCTTGGAAAGACAAGCAGACCGGGCAGCCGGAAGAGCGGACCGAGTGGCACCGTGTGGTCTTTTTTAATCGCTTGGCGGAGATCGCGGGTGAGTATTTGCGCAAGGGCTCCAAAGTGTATGTGGAGGGCAGTTTGCGCACGCGAAAATGGCAGGATAAAGAGGGTGTTGATCGCTATTCTACCGAAGTTGTGGCCAATGAGATGCAGATGCTCGATATGCGCGGCGCAGGCCAGGGTGGTGGTTCCCAGGCCGGTAGCGAATATCAGCAAAATACTCCACGTGCTGCAGCTGCTCCGGCGTCGGGTGGTGCGGCGCCACAAGCGGTTGGTAGCGGCGCTCCGGCTGGCGATTATGGCAACTTCGATGACGATATCCCGTTTTAGGGGAAATCTGGTGACGGCACAGTAGGAAGCGGTGGGTTTAACAGGCAGGATGCGTGTACTCATATTGGGATCCGATACACCTTTAGGCATGGCGCTGGTGCAACGTCAGGCGCTGCTGGGGCGCCATGAAATCATACCCATGAGTCGATCGGCCTGCCGCTGGAAGCGGGAGCGTCAGGCGAAGAAAGGCGTTTCACGGGCCAAGAGCGATATTGTGGTCGATGTGCGCATTGAAGCAGCTGGCGATGGTGGTTTACAAATTCAGGAGCTGGATTTGCAGCGCTGTCAATGGGTGGCCAAGAGCTGCCAACGAGCCAATACTGCGTATCTTTACATTTCCAGTTCCAGAGTGTTCTCCGGTCAGTTGGGCCGTCTCTACGTCGAGCAGGATTTGCCGGATAACGAGGAAACCGTGGGCCAGTTGCTGGCGCGCGCCGAGGAGTTGGTGACCGAAGCTTGTGCCAGGTATCTTATCCTGCGCTTTGGTCCGGTTTTTTCCTACGCAGGAGCGAATCTGATTACGCAGATGTTGGGGCCGCTGCGAGCCGGCGACAGCCTGACACTGGACAATAATTTGCGCGGCTCGCCGGTGGCGGCTGACGATGGTGCGCGGGTCATACTGGCCCTGTTGGACCAGATTGGTACGGGTCTGGAACCCTGGGGTGTCTATCACTACGGTAGTGCCGACACCGCCACCTATTACGAATTTGCGGAGGCGCTGCTGGCCGCCGCGTCACAATTTTCAGACTTCGGCTCCTCAGTGGTGCAGTTGGAACGCGATTCTGAAGGGCTGCCGCCGCTGAGTCGAACGCTTAACTGCAGCAAGATTCGCGATACGTTCGCCGTGAGGCAGGTGCCTTGGCGCAGTGCGATCGGCGATCTGGTGAAACAGTATTACGCACAGGAGCAGGAGCAAGCATGATTGGTGTAGATGACGGCAGTACGCAGTGCTTGTCGATAGCGGTTTTAACGGTGTCGGATACCCGTGTGAGCGAGAACGATACGTCTGGAGATTATCTGGCGCAGGCGCTGCGGGCGCAGGGATATAGCACCGCGGCCAGACTCATTGTCCGAGACGATATTTACCAGATACGAGCCACACTGTCTGGCTGGATTGCGGACGATAATATTGACGCGGTGCTAATCACCGGCGGCACCGGGTTTTCCGGGCGGGACTCCACTCCCGAAGCGGTAAGGCCATTGTTCGACAAGGAAATCGATGGATTCGGTGAAGTATTTCGGGCGCTCTCTTTCACGGAGATCGGGTCCTCTACAATTCAGTCTCGTGCAGTGGCTGGTTTCGCCAACAACACCGTTATATTTTGCATGCCGGGATCGACGGGAGCCTGTAAAACAGCCTGGGACGGGATAATTCGCGAGCAGTTAGACAGCCGTCACCGGCCCTGCAATTTTGTTGGTGTGCTCAGGGTGCGGGAAACGAACGAGTGAGTCCGTTGCTGCCAGTTGCCGAGGCACTGGCGCGGGTGCTTGCGGTCGCTCGTCCCGTCACACAATTCATAGAAGTGCCCCTGTTGGACGCCCTTGGTCTGGTGCTGGCAAAAGACGTGGTATCCACTGTGGACGTTCCGCCGTTGGACAATAGCGCCATGGACGGTTATGCGCTGCGCGCCAGGGACGTAGGCGCAGCATTGCCTGTGAGTCAGCGTATCCCTGCCGGCGCGGTCGGCGCTGAGCTTGAGCGAGGGACCGCCGCGAGAATTTTTACTGGCGCACCGATTCCGGCGGGTGCGGATGCCGTCGTGATGCAGGAAGACTGCACTGAGTCCTCCGGAAAGGTAAGTGTATCTGGCACCGTCAGCATTGGGCAGAACATCCGTCCGCGTGGCCAGGATATTGCAGCGGGTGAAACCGTTCTAATGGCTGGCCGTGCGCTGCGTCCTCAGGACATGGGACTGCTTGCGTCGGTTGGCTGTAGTGCTGTGCATATCAAGCGTCCGTTGCGGGTGGCAGTGCTTTCGACGGGGGATGAACTGACTGAGCCGGGTAGTGGTGAGCTGCCCGTGGGTGGTATATACAACTCGAACCGCTACACCCTGGCTGGATTGTTGCGCGCACTAAACCTGGAGTTTGTTGATTGCGGCATCGTGGCGGACACGCCGCAGGCAACGGCAGACGCGCTGCTGAATGCCGCTACATGCGCCGACTGTGTTATCACCACAGGCGGTGTTTCTGTTGGCGAGGAGGATCATGTCAGGGCGCAGGTCGAACGGCTGGGTCAGCTGGATCTTTGGAAGCTCGCTATCAAACCGGGCAAGCCGCTGGCCTTCGGCAGTATCGGGAATACGCCGTTTATTGGTTTACCGGGTAATCCTACGTCCGTGTTCGTCACTTTCTGCCTGATTGCCCGTCCCTTCCTGCTTAAGATGCAAGGTGTTGCCGAGTCTGAGCCTTTGCGTCTGCAGGCGCGAGCGGCGTTCTCAGTGGCGCGGCCCGGCACCCGGCAGGAATACTTGCGGGTAGCGATAGAAAATACTCCGCAGGGGTTGCAGGCGAGCAGGCTCTCCAACCAGAGCTCCGGCGTACTCAGCGCGGTGAGTCACAGCAACGCGTTGGCCATCATTCCGGTGGGGACAACGGTAAGCGAGGGCGATACCGTGGATGTGCTGTTGCTGGACGCTTTAGTGCGTTAGACGCCTCGGCTGCTGAGCGACCGAAGGCGTCCAGCCTGTTTATATCAGTCTGCGTATTTCTGGAACACCAGGGAGGCATTCGTGCCGCCAAAACCAAAGCTGTTAGACATGACTCGCTGCAAATCGACATTGTCGTGACGCTTGAGTGCGATGGGCAGCCCGGCAGCTTCTGGATCGCGTTCCTCAATATTGGCAGAGGCAGCGATAAAGCTCTGTTGCTGCATCAGCAAGGCGTAAATGGCTTCCTGTACGCCGGCGGCGCCCAGCGAGTGTCCGGAGAGTGATTTGGTCGAGCTTATCACCGGGATATTCGCGTTGCCCCCGTAAACTGCGCGAACGGCTTTTAGTTCCTGAATGTCCCCGGCAGGTGTGCTGGTGCCGTGCGCGTTGATGTAATCCACCGGGCCATGAACTGTACTCAGTGCTTGCTGCATACAGCGTATAGCGCCCTCTCCCGAGGGTGCGACCATATCGTAACCGTCGGAAGTGGCACCATAGCCCACCAGCTCTGCGTAAATTTTTGCACCCCTGGCTCTGGCATGTTCCAGTTCCTCAACCACCAACATGCCACCGCCTCCGGCAATAACAAAGCCGTCACGGTTGGCGTCATAGGCGCGAGAGGCCTGTTCCGGCGTGTCGTTGTACTTGGTGGACAACGCGCCCATCGCATCGAATAAACAACTCAGCGTCCAGTGCAGCTCTTCACCACCGCCGGCAAATACCAGATCCTGTTTACCCAGTTGAATCTGTTCCATTGCGTTGCCTATACAGTGGGCACTGGTGGAACAAGCTGACGAAATAGAATAGTTAGCCCCTTTGATTTTGAAAGGGGTCGCGAGGCAGGCAGACACTGTACTGCCCATTGTCTGAGTGACTCGATACGGGCCAACGCGGCGCAGGCCCTTGTCGCGCATAATGTCGCACGCCTCCGTCTGGTTCGAGGAAGAGGCGCCGCCAGAGCCCGCTATGATGCCAGTGCGCACGTTGGAGACATCCGAGGGCGCCAACCCGGCATCATCAATCGCCTGTTGCATGGCGATGTAGGCGTAGGCTGCCGCATCACCCATGAAGCGCAATTGCTTGCGATCAATATGTGCCTTGATGTCAATATTCGGCGCGCCAGACACATGAGAGCGCATGCCAGCATCTATTTGTTCCTGGTTTCGGCTGATGCCGGAGCGACCTTCATATAGAGATTTTGAAACGCTGTCTGCGTCGTTCCCCAGACAAGAAACAATGCCCAATCCTGTGATGACTACTCTTTTTTCCATAGGGCTAGAAAGCCTCCGTAGATTTGAAGAGGCCGACTCTCAAGTCTTTAGCGACGTAAATCTCAGTACCGTCGACCGAAAGGCTACCATCGGCAATTCCCATAATCAGTTTGCGTTCAATCACGCGCTTAACTTTGATCGTATAGACTATTTTTTTCACGCTTGGCAGTATCTGGCCGCTGAACTTTACTTCACCACAACCCAGTGCGCGACCGCGACCAGGATTGCCACGCCACCCCAGGAAAAACCCCATGAGTTGCCACATGGCATCCAGTCCCAGGCAGCCCGGCATAACCGGGTCGCCGGGAAAGTGACATTCAAAAAACCATAGGTCCGGGTGAATATCCAGTTCCGCAATGATCTCACCCTTGCCGTAGCCACCCCCCTCGGAACTGATATGGGCAACGCGATCGATCATCAGCATATTGTCAGTGGGTAGCTGTGCATTTCCAGGACCAAAAAGTTCTCCATTACCGCATGCGATCAGTTCGTCCTTGGAGTATGAGCTTTTGCCGATCATAGATTTTCCAGTGTGGGTTTGACTCGGGCGCTGTGAGCGCCGGGTTGCTTGTCTCGGGCCAAATTAGTTCACGCCTGAGACTGTAAGGGGATACGACGAATGGCTCCATTTTAATAGCTGTGATTCACAAGTCCAGTGGTTTGAGCGAATTTCCAAGTCGGGCCTGCAGTGGTGGATCTCGGGTAGCGAGCGTTTCATTGTCATCGTGCGGTCATTCGTTTTGCGTACAAATATCCCTTCTTGTTTTATCGCTGCGCCCTGCCGATGATTGTCCAACCGGGTCTGTAACGCTGCACTTTTATGCCGAAGAGTGCGCCGCCTCACGTTTTGGAGCCTACCGGAATTTGCTTTAACTGGCCAAAAATACTGCATTCAGATACCATTGGAGCAGCTGTTCCCTCGTTTTCCGGCGGTGCAGAACCCTAACAATTCGAACTCATTTGGCACGCTACAGGGGATACAGATGTTAACTCCAATTCTTCTTTCAGGAGGGGTCGGCAGTAGATTGTGGCCAGTCTCCCGAGAGACACACCCCAAGCAGTTCCTTCCCCTGGTCGGCGAAATCACCATGCTACAGGAAACCTTGCGACGCACCGCTGGCCTTGAGGCAGCTGCGCCACTGGTAGTCTGTAATGAGGACCACCGCTTCATGGTGGCGGAACAATTGCGACAGTTGGATGTGCAATCGGGGGCGCTAATTCTGGAACCGCAAGGCCGCAATACCGCGCCGGCGGTTGCGTTGGCGGCTCTGCATGCAATCTGTACCGACCCTGAGGCGATTTTACTGGTACTTCCCGCAGACCACCTTATCAAGGATGTTGATGCATTTGTTGCGGCGGTGGGGAAAGCCCTGCCGCTAGCCAGTCAGGGACGGTTGATGACGTTTGGCGTGGTTCCTACTGTCCCTGAAACGGGTTACGGCTATATCAAATGCGGTGCAGCGCTGGCAGATGACCTCTTCGAACTTGAACGTTTTGTTGAAAAGCCGGACGCGCCTACCGCACAAGAATACCTGGACAGCGGTGGTTATCTTTGGAACAGCGGTATGTTTCTGTTGCGAGCAAAGAGTTTTTTGGACGAATTGAGCGAATTGGCGCCTGATATTCTTGCCTGCTGCCAGGCGGCTATGCAGGCCGTCACTGTGGACACGTCGTTTGTTCGCCCCGATGCCGAAGCGTTCATGCGCTGTCCAAGCGATAGCATCGATTACGCGGTGATGGAAAAAACTTCTGCGGGTGGTGTGGTTTCTCTGGATTGTGGCTGGAGTGATGTGGGTGCATGGTCTGCTTTGTGGGAGGTGGGGGAGCGCGATACAGAGGGAAATGTGTGTCGTGGCGATGTGATTACCGATAATTGCCGCGACAGTTATTTTCGCAGTGATTCGCGTCTGATAGCGGCAACCGGTGTGGAGAATCTGGTAGTGGTGGAAACTGCCGATGCAATCCTTGTCGCCGACCGCGACAAAGTTCAGGATGTGAAACGTATAGTGACACTGCTTAAATCACAAAAGCGTACAGAGGCGTCACTGCACCGACGCGTCGATCGGCCGTGGGGGTCCTACGAATCACTGGTGTCCTCTGATCGGTTTCAGGTAAAACGTATCGTCGTCGGGCCGGGGCAGAGGTTATCGCTGCAGATGCATCACCACCGCGCTGAACATTGGATCGTCGTCAAAGGCACCGCTGAGGTGACCTGTGAAGATAAAGTCTTTATGCTGGCGGAGGATCAATCCACCTACATCCCGTTAGGCTGCAAACACCGTTTGGCAAACCCTGGCCATATCCCGCTAGAAATCATTGAAGTGCAGTCCGGCGCTTATCTGGGTGAGGACGATATAGTGCGTTTTGAGGATGTGTACGGGCGCAGCCAGTGATAGCAAACCGATCGGATTTGGAGAATTATTGTTTTGATTAAAAAATGCCTGTTTCCCGTAGCTGGCTACGGCACCCGATTTCTGCCCGCCACCAAAAGTATGCCCAAGGAAATGTTGCCCGTAGTCAACAAGCCACTGGTGCAGTACGGAGTAGAAGAAGCTATCGCCGCGGGTATGACGACCTGCGCCATGGTTACCGGTCGCGGCAAGCGCGCGATCGCTGACCATTTCGATATCAGCTACGAGTTGGAACACCAGATTTCAGGTACGGGTAAGGAGATGGCGCTTGCCAGTATTCGAAGTGTGCTGGACAAGGGGGTTTTCACCACCGTGCGTCAGCGGGAGATGAAAGGCTTGGGTCATGCGATCCTTACCGGCGAGGCGCTGATTGGAAACGAACCCTTTGGTGTATTGCTGTCGGACGATTTGTGCGTTAACGAAGGCCCGGGCGTTCTCGCCCAGATGGTAGAGTTGTACAAGCAGTTTCGCTGTTCGATTGTCGCTATTCAGGAGGTGCCAGCAGATCAGACTCACAAATACGGCGTCATAGACGGAAAGAGCCTGAAAGACGGAATCTATAGCGTTGAGAAAATGGTGGAAAAGCCTCAGCCCGAGGATGCGCCGTCAAACCTGGCGATTATTGGCCGATATATCCTGACCCCGGATATCTTCGATATCCTCCGTGAAACAGGGCCTGGTGCCAACGGTGAAATACAGCTCACTGATGCACTGCAGACCCAGGCGCAAAAGGGATGTGTGATCGCGTACAAATTCAAGGGGCGCCGATTTGACTGCGGGAGTGTTCCTGGCTTTGTAAAAGCGACTAATTTTGTGTACGAAAACTATTATCTAAAAAATTGAGAGTGACCCAAGTGCAAGAAATTACCTGCTTCAAAGCCTACGATGTTCGTGGCCGCGTGCCCGACCAACTCAATGAGGAAATCGCCAGACGCATTGGCCGCGCCTTTGCCGATGTCGTCAAGCCGCGACAGGTTGTGGTGGGGCACGATATACGGCTTAGCAGTGAGTCCATCAAGGCAGCGGTGACTCAGGGTCTACTGGAGCAGGGGGTCGATGTTTACGATATCGGCCTGTGTGGTACCGAGGAAATTTATTTTGCTACCTCGCATGCGGGGATGGACGGCGGTATTGCGGTCACTGCAAGCCACAATCCCAAAGATTATAACGGCATGAAGTTTGTGCGTGAGGATTCGCGCCCAATCTCTGGGGATACGGGTCTGTTCGACATCAAAGAACTGGCAGAGCGCGATGAGTTTACCCCTGCGCAGCAGCCGGGAACACTGCATGCTCTGGATACTTCCGAGGCCTATGTGCAACACCTGCTGTCCTATGTCGACATACCCAGCTTGAAGCCGCTCAAAATCGTGGTCGATGCAGGTAATGGGGGTGCCGGTCGTGTGGTGGATTTGTTGGAGCCACACCTACCTTTTGAGTTTATAAAGCTCCACCATGAAGCTGACGGAAACTTTCCTAATGGCGTTCCAAATCCGCTGCTGCCGGAGAATCGAACTGCGGCGATAGAGGCCGTGAAAAAGCATGGAGCAGATCTTGGCCTGGGTTGGGATGGCGATTTTGACCGTTGCTTTTTCTTTGATGAACACGGTGAGTTTATCGAAGGCTACTACGTTGTGGGGCTGCTGGCTGAGGCCTTTCTGAAGCAACAGGGCCCCGCCCGAGTCGTGCACGACCCGCGCCTGATCTGGAATACGATTGATATTGTCACTTCGCAAGGTGGTGAGGCGGTACAGAGTAAAACTGGGCACGCGTTCATCAAGGAGCGTATGCGGCTGGAAAACGCGGTGTATGGCGGTGAGATGAGCGCACATCACTATTTTCGCGATTTTGCCTATTGCGATAGTGGTATGATTCCCTGGCTACTGGTGACTAGCCTGATTAGTCACGGTGGTCAGCCGCTGTCCAGACTGGTGGCTGAGCGCGTAGCGGCCTTTCCCTGCAGTGGCGAAATCAATCGCACCATAGAGAACCCGGCGGAAGTCCTGTCCAAAATAGAGGACACTTACACCGGGCACGCCGAATCTATAGAGCATGTCGATGGCCTGAGTATGTCCATGGGCGAATGGCGTTTCAATTTACGCATGTCCAACACGGAGCCGGTTGTGCGACTAAATGTTGAAAGTCGCGGTGACCGTGCTCTGATGGAAAACAAAACGACAGAATTACTGGCCCTGATCGACGCCTGATTCCAAAGAGGGATCAGCGGGATTTAGCCCTGAGCATCTCGCCAGCGCTTAATCAGTCGCTCGGTCGCCGCATCCATGGTGTCGCTGCTGTCGGCGCTGGTCAGTCGTCCCAGGATATTGGTGCTGATCTCTTTGCCCAGTTCCACGCCCCATTGATCGAAGGGGTTAATTCGCCACAGTAGGCCACTGCAATACGTGCGGTGTTCATACAGTGCCAGCAGCGCCCCCAGTGTGTTTGGGGTTAGTGAATTCATGGTGATAACACTGTTGGGCCGGTTGCCCGGCATCACCAGATGTGGAGCCAGTAGTGCCGCTTTATCCTCGTCAAGCCCGCGCTGCAGCAAAGCGGCTTTGGCGTCCTCCCGTGAGCGGCCAACCATCAGCGTGCGACTCTGTGCCAGGCAGTTGGCCACCAGAATACGATGCTGTTGTGCGGCACCTGTATGCGTGTTTAAGGGCAGAATAAAATCTGCCGGGCACAGCAATGTTCCCTGGTGCAATAACTGGTGGAATGAATGTTGCCCCATCGTACCCGCTGAACCCCAGAGCACGGGGGCGGTGGAGTAGCCCAGTCGCTGGCCGCTGGTGCTGACGCGTTTGCCGTTGCTTTCCATGGTCAATTGTTGCAAAAAATCGGGGAAGCGCTGCAAGCTGTGATCATAGGGCAGCACGACATGATTACTCGTGTGGAAGAAAACACAGTACCAGATTTCCAGCAGACTCATGATCAGAGGCATGTTGTTGTGGGCGTCGCTGTGGCGAAAATGTTGATCCATGGCTTCCGCGCCAGCGAGGAACTCAGCGAAGCGCTCCCAACCCACAGCAATCGCGCAACTGAGTCCAACCGCTGACCACACTGAGTAGCGCCCACCGACCCAGTCCCACATAGGAAGGCAGTTTGCCTCCGGGATACCAAAGGCCTGCGCTGCCTGCAAATTGGTGGTCACGGCCAGGAAGTGCTTGTCCAGGTCAGCCGTTTGCGCCCCTGCATTCAGCATCCAGCCCCGCGCTGCCAGGCCGTTGGCCAAAGTTTCTTCGGTGCGGAAGGATTTGGAACAGATTATGAAGGCGGTAGAGGCGGCGTCCAGATTTGCGAGGGTATCCAGCAAATCTGCCGGATCCACGTTGGACACATAATGGCACTGCACCTGCCCATGAAAGGGTCTCAATGCCTGCGTCACCAGTCGGGGACCAAGATCAGATCCGCCGATACCAATGTTGACGACGTTGGTAATTGTCGCGCCGGTATACCCGGTATGCTGACCGTTGTGTAACCGCTGCGCGAGCAGTTGCATACGATCCCGGGCGGCCATGACCTCCCCAAACCTGTCTTTTTGGGTGCCACCGCTGGATGCTCGCAATAGCGTGTGCAGGGCGGGCCTGTCCTCGGTATTGTTGACATGGGCGCCCGTGAACAGCTCCTCGATACCTTGCTGCACTTCGGCCTGTTCCGCCAGCTGGAGTAGGGAGGCTAGCGCGGCTGGATTTAGCAACTGTTTCGAGTAATCTAAATGGAGTCCCGCAGCCGATGCGATAAATCTCTCTGCGCGGTTGTCATCGGCACTGAATAGGCCTTCCAATGACGCAGATTTGAGCAGCGCTGCGTGAGCAGCCAGTTCGGTGTACGCTGGCAGGCCGGGAAGGAGTGTGCGGTCAGTCATTGTTGGGTTTCGCCTGGAAGTGTTCGAGCGTCCAGTATAGGAAGTGCAATATGACAGCGCAAACTCAAGGTGTCGTATGTGGCAGTAAAAACCGCGCAAACGTACTCAGTGCTCGCGATTGATGGCCAGCTCGGTTAAGCGTTCCAGTGCGGTGCGGGCATCGCTGGCTGGCAGATGCGTTAAATTCTCCAGTGCCAGATCGCGGAAGTGGCGGGCGCGCGAACGGGTGAGCTCGAGGCCGCCACAGCGTTTAACCGCAGCAGTGATCTGTTCGATCTGATCTATGCTTTTGGAGACGATCGCCTGTCGCACGATGGCTTGTTCAGCGCTGTTCCCCTCGCGCAGCGTATGTATCAGCGGCAGTGTGGCCTTCCCTTCCATGAGATCATCTCCGACATTCTTGCCCATCGTTGCCGGATCGCCGTCGTAGTCCAGGGCGTCATCGATCATTTGATAGGCGATACCCAGATTGAGGCCAAATTCGCGCAGCGCATTGCGGGTCTGTTCATCCTGGCCGGACAGGGAGGCCGCGCCATAGCAGGCCGCCGCGAACAGTATGGCGGTTTTGCGCGTGATGACATCAAGGTATTGCGCTTCGCTCGTGCTGGGGTCGCCGGCGCGTGTCAGTTGCAGGACCTCGCCCTCGGCGATGGTATTGGTGGTCTCTGCCATATGGGCAAGGATATCCATGTCGCCCAAACGAACCATCAGCTGAAAAGCGCGCGTGTATAAAAAGTCGCCCACCAGTACCGAGGGCGCATTGCCAAACTCCGCATTAGCAGTGGGGCGTCCGCGGCGCAGTGTGGAGATGTCGACCACATCGTCGTGCAGCAGTGTGGCGGTGTGGATAAACTCGATAATCGCAGCAAAAGTGATATGTGGCGTATCACAGCGCCCCAAGGCCGCTGCGCTGAGCAGTACCAGCAGAGGACGTAAGCGTTTGCCGCCTGCGTCAATAATGTAGTGCCCGACGTTCTCCACCATGTCGACGTTCGAGTGGAGTTGGTCGATGATCAGCTGGTTGACCAGTTCAAATTCTTGAGCGACGGTGGCGCGTATCTGTTGCATAGGAGGTAGAGGAATGAAAAATGCCCGAGCATGCTAGGGTGCGACTACCGGCGTGTCAAGTTGTGCCGCTCCGAAGATATTTGTGGCGAGTAGTTGCAAGCCATTGTTTTAATAATAAATTAGGCCTTGCCCCGCTATGCCGTTTTGCGTAAAATCTCGCGCTTCTGGGCCATGCTGCGGGCAATTGTGGTGGCCGCGGGTAAAATCAACTGTTTGTGCCTGACTCTGCCCCCTTGATTTACAAGGGTTTTTTACGATTGCGAGCAGGCTAATTGAACGGAGCACACTATGTACGCAGTAATTGAAAGCGGTGGTAAGCAACACCGTGTCGTCGAGGGTGAAACCCTCAAGCTGGAAAAAATCGAAATAGCTCCAGGCGAGACTATCGAATTCGACAAAGTCCTGATGGTGGGTGGCGATACATTGAAGATCGGCACGCCCTTGATAGAAGGCGGTGTAGTCACTGCTGAAGTCATTGCACAGGGCCGTCACAAGAAGATCAAAATCATTAAATTCAACCGCCGTAAGCACTATCGTAGAGAGACTGGCCATCGTCAGTGGTTTACCGAAGTGAAGATAACCGGTATTAAGGCTTAAGGGAGGGCTTGAACAATGGCACACAAGAAAGCGGGTGGTAGTACCCGGAACGGACGCGATTCAACAGCCAAGCGATTGGGCGTCAAGTGCTTCGGTGGAGAAGTGGTTATTGCAGGAAACATTATCGTACGTCAGCGTGGCACACGCTTTCACCCGGGTGAAAATGTCGGGATTGGTAAGGATCATACCCTGTTTGCCAAGGCTGACGGCAAGGTCGAATTTATTGTCCGCGGGCCAAAAAATCGCAAGTTTGTGCAGGTGGTGAGCGCCTGAGTCGGCGGCATCAGCCAGAAGATCCAAGGCCTCGTCAATTGACGGGGCTTTTTTTTATGCTCAGGATAACCCTGCCCTCTCACGCTCACTCTCCCTCGGACATCACATTGAATCCGCATATCTCAGCGCATTCGTTTGAGCGCTTGTTAATGATTCAGACTCGGTTCTGCGGTACTTTAACGAAGTTGAGTGGTGGCTGAAGAAGATCTCTCTTCGAGTCACTGTGACAAACTAATGACGAAGCGAGAACTCGCCCAAGTCAGGTGTAAAAATGAAATTCGTAGATGAAGTAAGTATTAACGTATACGCAGGAAGCGGCGGCAACGGCTGCCTGAGCTTCCGGCGTGAGAAGTACATAGAACGAGGTGGTCCCGACGGGGGTGATGGTGGCGATGGCGGTAGCGTCATCGTAGTGGCCGATGAAGCCGTTGGCACGCTCGTGGATTATCGCTTCTCGCGTAATCATCGCGCCGAGAGTGGTGAGAAAGGACGCAGCCGCAACTGCACAGGCAGGAGTGCGGATGATCTGATCTTGCGGGTGCCCGTGGGCACGACCATCATCGATGAGGATCTCGGTGAGGTGTTGGGCGACCTGTCAGTTTCAGGGCAGCAGCAAATAGTGGCCCAGGGCGGATTTCACGGCCTCGGCAATACGCGCTATAAATCCAGCACTAACCGCGCGCCACGCCAGACCTCACCCGGTAGCGAGGGAGAAGTTCGTAGCCTGAAATTTGAGCTCAAAGTGTTGGCGGATGTGGGGCTATTGGGTCTGCCCAATGCCGGCAAGTCGACGCTGATACGCGCGGTGTCTTCTGCCAATCCCAAGGTGGCTGATTATCCCTTTACCACTCTCGTACCCAATCTTGGGGTGGTGAGTGTGGAGGCGCATCGCAGTTTCGTGATGGCGGATATTCCCGGGCTGATTGAGGGTGCCTCGGATGGCGCCGGGCTGGGTATTCGTTTTCTCAAACATCTGACACGCAATCGTATCCTACTGCACCTGGTAGATATGGCGCCTTACGATGGCGTTGAACCCGCCTACGCTGCACTGAGTATTGTGCGTGAACTGGAGCGCTTCAGCCCAACGCTGGCGCAGCGAGAGCGCTGGCTGGTGTTGAACAAGAGCGATTTGCTGGATGCGGAAATGATAGAGCAACGTCGCAGTGCAGTGCTGGATGCGCTGGACTGGAAGGGTCCTGTGTACACTATTTCGGCGATCAGAGCAGAGGGCACGGCGGCCATGTGTGGTGATTTGATGACTCATCTGGATGAGTGTCGCGCCCGGGAGGCGGCAGATCCCGAGCTGCTGGCGACAGAGCACGAGCTGCAGAGTCGTATGCAAGAGGAAGCCAGACAGCGTGTCGAGCAATTGCGCGCAGTGCTGCGGGCCCGGTCAGATGACGATGGAGATGAAGATCTTGATGACGACGATGATGACGATGACTTCGATGTTGAGGTCGAGTATCGAGAGTAGGAAGCACAATGACTGAACGAAGTGAAATTGCCAAGTCCCGACGCTGGGTAGTGAAAGTGGGCAGCGCGCTGCTCACTAATGACGGCCGCGGCCTCGATGAGGGCGTAATTTCCTCCCTGGTGGATCAGTTGGCACAGCTGCGTGGGGCGGGCTGTGAAGTGGTGCTGGTCTCCAGTGGTGCCGTTGCAGCGGGCATTGTGCGTCTGGGTTGGACCGCGCGCCCGCACCTGTTAAACGAGCTGCAGGCGGCCGCTGCAGTGGGGCAATCGATATTGGTGCAATGCTATGAGGCCAGCTTCAAGCGTCACGATATTGCCACGGCCCAGGTATTGCTGGTACACGACGATGTACTCGCCCGCGACCGCTACCTCAACGCCCGCGGGACGCTGAAAACCCTGCTGAAATTGGGAGTGGTTCCCATCGTCAATGAAAACGATACGGTGGTGACCGAGGAAATTCGATTCGGGGATAACGACACGCTTGCGGCCCTGGTAGCGAACCTGATCGATGCCGAGGTGCTAGTGCTGCTGACCGACCAGCAGGGGCTTTACCATGAGGATCCCCGGTGCAACCCCGATGCCAAGCTGGTGGGAACCTGCGATGTGCAGGATCCAAAACTGGATGACATGGCCGGGGAGGGCGGCGCCCTCGGTCGCGGTGGAATGGTGACGAAGCTGCGCGCTGCGCGTTTGGCTGCCCGCTCTGGTACGGAGACTGTCATTGCGTCGGGCCGCACAGAAAATGTTTTGGCTAGTATTGTCGCTGGTGCCAAGATCGGTACCTGGTTGCGCACGGGCAAGAAACCCGAGAACGCCCGCAAACAGTGGTTGGCGGGGATGGTACAAACGGCGGGTAGCGTAGAGCTGGATGAAGGCGCGGTGCGTGTGCTACGTGAGTCTGGTCGCAGTTTGCTGGCTGTCGGCGTGCGCGATATCCGCGGAAATTTCTCGCGTGGTGATATGGTGTCCTGTAGCGACCCTCAGGGGCGCGAAATAGCGCGAGGGCTGGTCAACTACAGTGCCGACGAAACGCGGCGCATTATGGGCTCACCGTCACGGGATATTGAGTCCATTCTCGGGTACCAGCTGGAGGAAGAGCTGATCCACAGGGATAACCTGGTGCTACTCTAATGGCACGGGTCGACTGTCGAAACTCATCCAATAATTGGCGCAAGCACCGGGGGCAGAGCTGTTTATGAATTACCATATTTTGCGCTACTCTGGCTTTTCGTATTTGCTCTGCTACTGTAAAAGACACGTTAATAGTCATCGCGCAATTGCTAGTGACGTCTAGTCAGGATACACACGGTGCTGGAATGCGTGATGTGAAGGGAGTTTTCCTGATTTCACAACACAGCGGTTATTTCAAAATATGCTCGATGTTCTTTATTCACACTGTTCCGGATTTTCTCAGTTCGATAGACAGCAACGTCTCAATGCCCTAATCTTCATCCGCCGTCACAATGCGGCAATTCTCAGGGCGGGGTGAAAGTCCCCACCGGCGGTAATCGTTAGAACACGTAGCCCGCGGGCGCTCCTGTTTCGACAGGAGGACAAGCAGATCCGGTGTGATTCCGGAGCCGACAGTAACAGTCTGGTTATGAGAATAAGGTCTGTTGATTTTCCATCCCACTATGGAGTGGTAGGCGTCCTTATTTGCCCTGTTGTTTAACTTTCTTTTCTAAGGAAAAACAGCAGATGAAACCATTTTCTCTTGATACTCACAGTGTTGTTCACAAGCCCCAAATTGCGCTTATCCTGGCGCGTTGGCATTGCCATATCGTTGATCAATTCAAAGAGTCCTTTCTAACGGAATTCCAGGCAATTGATGGTCGAGCCGTAGCCGTATTTGAGGTGCCCGGTGCGTTTGAGATTCCGCTATTAGCGAAACAACTCGCTACAACGGGCGACTATGCGGCTATTGTGGCCGCCGGCCTTGTGGTCGATGGTGATATTTACAGGCATGAGTTTGTTGCAGCGGCGGTGATAGACGGCCTTATGCGCACGCAGCTGGAAACGGGTGTGCCAATTTTTACAGGAGTGCTAACACCGAAGGATTTTGTCAGCGAGGGCCAGGCTGAGTTCTTCGAGAAACATTTCGTTATTAAAGGCAAAGAGGCCGCGCAGGCCTGCGGGCAAACGTTGTCGTACTACAAGCAATTAAGTGCGGCATAACACAGCACGTCGGGGCGGATCATTGTCCAGAAGAATAGGGAATGGTCATTCCGCCTGAGCGCAGCGACTCGCGAGTATGGCGGCGCTTGGGAAAGCCCACCCTGTAGCTGGTAGCTGGCCGAGCCTTAGCTCAGCCAGCGCCCCAGGGGCGTCTTCACCCACAGAAAATTCATCAGCTTTTTCATGCCTTCGGCGCTCTTGGCACTGTAGGGATAACCGCTCTGCAGTTTCCCACCGAAGCGGTCGATCACGATAGGCATTTCATGGCAGTAGCCGCGCAATCCTTTTTTGCCATTCACCTGGCCTACACCGGAATTCTTGCGACCGCCAAAAGGTGCCGCGGGAATGCCGTAGCTCACCGCCATATCGTTGACACTGCAGGCTCCCGTATCGATCGCTGAAGCGAGGCGGTAGCCCTTCTCCTTGTCCTTGGTCCAGACATTGCCGTTAAGCCCGAACTCGGAGTCGTTGGCTAGCGCCAATGCTTCGGCTTCGCTGTCCACTTTCTGGATGCACAGCACCGGACCAAAGGTTTCCAGTATCATGATATCCATCGTGTTGCTCACCTCGGTGATTACCGTGGGCTCGTAGTACAGCCCCGGCAGATTTGGATTGCGCCGCCCGCCCATCAGAATACTGGCGCCCTTGGCTCGGGCATCCTCCACGTGAGCTTCGATAATACTCATTTGGCGGTCCCAGAATACCGCGCCAATGTCTTCATCCCACCCGTGCTGTGGGCCCTGGCGTAAGCTCTTGCCCTTCTTCAGCACCAGTTGCAGGAATTCGTCATAGACCTCTTTAATCACATAGATGCGTTCGGTACCGCAGCAGTAATGCCCAGTGTTCATACACGAGCCAATCCAGGCGCCGTCGGCTGCCCGGTCCAGATCGGCATCGGCGCACACTATCATTGCGTCGTTGCCGCCCAGCTCCAGCGTGCACGGGATTAATTGACTGGCGCACGCCTCGGCAACATTGCGGCCGGTAGCGACCGAACCGGTGAAGGAAATTTTGTCTACGCCACCACGCACGATGGCTGCGCCCGTTTCGCCGTCGCCGAGTAGCACTTGTAGCACGCCCTCGGGTAGCCCGGCCTGGCGGAATATATCTTCCGCCAGTTTGGCGGAGTAGGGGGTCACTTCAGAACCCTTGGCCACGATCGTGTTACCGGCCAGCATGGCCTGCGTTGCCTGATTCATCAGCAGCACGAAGGGTCCGTTCCAGGGCGTAATCAGGCCAACCACGCCCAGTGGCTTGTAGAGGATACGCAATTGCTTCATCAGCCCGAGAATGCCATGGACCTTGCGTTTGCGTGGCTTGAGAAATTTCTCTGCATTTTTGGCGTAGTAGCAGAGTTGATCCGCCACGGAAAACACCTCCATGCTCATGGCGTCCGTGGGCGCTTTGCCCGTTTCCTTAACCACGGTGTCAATGATCTCATCCTGACGCTCCAGGACGATCTTCAGGGCGCGCTCGACGATGGCGGCCCTTGCTTTCATCGGCGTTGCGGCCCAGCCAGGCTGTGCGGCCCTCGCTTTGGCGATGGCCACGGCCACGTCCTCGGTACTGGCGCAAATTAGCTCGCCGATGGGCTCCAGCGTGACAGGGCTGCGCAGTTGCAAGTGACGGTGAGAGTCATTGGATTCGATTGGTTCGTAGATTGACATGGTGTCCTCCTCGCATGATGTGGCTAAACTAATGGCCACTAGTTTGGGTGTCAATGTCTTTTGCGACGGTAATGACTGACCAAAAAAGTCACTTTGGGTAGGACACTTAGCCTGAGTAACCTGCAGTCACTTCAGTCGTTACAATTACAAGTGAGGTTGAATGTGGAATAATGCCCCGCGTCGAAACCCAACCCTTACTGAGCGCATGCCGGTGTCGCCTACATTACTACTGATTGTCTACTGTCTGGCCATTGCGGGATTCTCGCTGATGGGTGGCCTGCTGCCGAGCCTGATCAAGATGACCCACACTCGCACCCAGGTGGTGATGAGCCTTGTTTCAGGACTGATGCTCGGGGTGGCGTTTTACCACCTGCTGCCACACAGCGTGGTGTTGGCGAGTGGTTCCGGTGGAGTGGACACCACCGTCTGGTGGCTGATGATAGGGTTGATCGTCATGTTGCTGCTGTTGCGTGTGTTTCATTTCCATCAACACGATTTCAGTGGGCAGGAGGGCGAGCAACACGCTCACGAGCACCACGAACACACCTACAGTCATGGCAGTCCAGTCGATGTGCGTCCGGTCCACGGGTTGAGTTGGCTAGGCCTGGCTCTGGGGCTGGCGGTACATACCCTCATTGATGGTGTCGCCCTTGGCGCAGTGATGCATGCGGGTAGCCATACCAGCGGGGTGATCGGGATTGGAGTATTCCTGGCTATTTTCCTGCACAAACCGCTGGATGCGATGTCCATCGTCACGGTCATGCAGGCGGGTGGCTGGAGCAAGGGCGCGCGAGCGACGACCAACCTGGTGTTTGCCTTGATGTGTCCGTTGGGGGCGATACTGTTCTTTTTCGGTGTCGACGTAGTGACGGGTAGCCGTGACCACCTGGTGGCGGTAGCGCTGGCGTTTTCTGCGGGGGCCTTCATTTGTATAGCGCTGAGCGATCTGCTGCCCGAGGTGCACTTCCACAGTCACGACCGGGGCAAATTGACGCTGGCTTTTCTTCTGGGCATTACGATAGCTTATGCCATAGGCGCTGTTGAGCCCGTCGGCGTGCATCTGGCGCCGCACTGATGAGTGGTTAGTTGATATGGTTAAACGCATAATTTATCCGCCAATCTGGCTGCTGTTTGGTTTGGTGGCTATCTTTGCCAGCAATGAGTACTTTCCTGGGCCGCGATTTACCAGTTTGACGTGGCAGGTGTTGGGCGGCTTGCTGATTATGGCGGGCCTTGGCCTGTTGGTGATCGCAAATGGCTTGCTCACCCGCGCTGGAACGGGTGTTATCCCTTTTCGCAATGTGTCCGCCCTGGTGACTGATGGGCTTTACCGCTTCACGCGTAATCCCATGTACCTTGGCATGATGGCCGTGCTACTGGGATGCGCCCTTACAGTGGGCGCTACTGTGGCCGTGCTCATTCCGCCCATATTTGTCGTTATTGTCGAGTTGCGATTTATCCGGCCCGAAGAGGCCATGTTGCGACACATATTCCCAGAAGACTATCCGTCCTATTGCGAGCGGGTACGGCGTTGGCTATAGCGCAAAGCGCGTTTATGCTATAGACCGTCGCGCCCCGCATTAGCGAAGCCGGCAGTGCAACTTGCAAACGTTGGTTTAATTACCTGGGGTATGCATGAATAAGAAACTTGTAGCGGGCCTGTGCCTTTGGAGCCTGTACAGTGTCGCCCTACCGGTGCTCGCCGCCGATACAGATCCTGCACAGTGTGTGGAGTGGCATGAGCCGATTGAGGACTGGGCTGGCATGACGGTCGATGAAATCATCGTCGGGGCCACGTCGCCGGAGAACAAGCGGCACGAGGCCTATCAGGCGCTGACCGATCAGGAATTACGATTGATCATCGGGGTGCTATTGCCGCCCAAGTAACGCGTTCGGCCGGTCATAGCGGCGCAAGCGCCGGATGTCGCTGAAGTACGTTCAATTCCATCTAAACCCGGTCCAGCCAACCGGCCAGGTGCTCGTTAACGAGTTGCGCTAACGCAGTGATATGCCCGGGCGAGCTGTTCAGGCAGGGTATGTACTGGTAATGCTCTCCGCCTGCACTCAGGAAATAGTCCCGGTTTTCCACTGCAAGTTCCTCGAGGGTTTCCAGGCAGTCGGCTGCGAAGCCTGGAGAGATAACCTGCACGGCCTTGACGCCTTGCCCCGGGAGTTCCTTCAGGACCGCATCGGTGTAGGGCTTCAGCCACTCTTCTCGACCAAATCGGGATTGGAAGGTGGTCTTGTATTCTTCCTCGTTTAATCCCAGTTCCGTTGCGACCAGACGCGACGTTTTCAGGCATTCACAGTGATAGGGGTCTCCCTCTTCCAGGTACCGTTGTGGCACGCCGTGATAGGAAAATAGTAGTAACTCGGCGCCGCCATGCTCCGCGCGATAGGCCTTTACACTGTCGGCTAGTGCGCTGATATACGCCGGGTGATCGTGATAGTGATTTATCATGCGCAATTCTGGCAGCCACCGCCGGCGCGTGAAATCGGCGGCGAGCGCATCGAAGGTTGAGCCCGTAGTGGCGCCGCTATACTGCGGATACAGCGGCAGTACTA
This sequence comes from uncultured Halioglobus sp., assembly GCA_963934845.1. Taxonomy (GTDB): domain Bacteria; phylum Pseudomonadota; class Gammaproteobacteria; order Pseudomonadales; family Halieaceae; genus Marimicrobium. Next base: position 27,128 of record CAWWAG010000011.1, read on the forward strand.
ACAATTTGCGCACGCCGCGCTGCAACATGCCCTGCAACACATCGGGAATCGACGGCGTGCCATAGCGCATCGCAAACTCCACAATGACCTGGTCGCCATGCTCGCGGCTCAACACGTCACGCAACGCAGTAGCCTGGTCCTGCGTATGGAACAATAAGGGAGAGCCTCGCTCTGTCCAGACACTGCGATAGGTGGCGGCGGATCGCCCCGGACGAATGTTCAGGATGACCCCGTGAAGAATGAACCACCACAGCAGGCGCGGAATCTCCACTACCCGTGGATCCCACAGGAATTCCTTCAGATAGGCGCGCAGCGCTTTGCGCTCCGGTGCATCGGGTGTGCCCAGATTGGTGAGCAGGATGCCCACGCGGGGAGGCTGCTCGTGGTCGTAATTGTCAGTGCCGATATATGTCATGGGTGGGACGATATACGTTTGCCTGCAAGTTGCCAAGTCGTAACTCGAAATCTCATGCCGTGCGATCTACAGGCCGTTTGGTGAGGGGACATCGTGCACTCTGGTGACATCGCTAACCTTGCCTGCGCCGTGGCACACATTATAGGTCTCCGCCACGGTGCCTGCGTCAATCGCCGCTTGGGTGGTGCTGAAGTTGCCGCCTTGCAAGGTCATATGTGACACTACCTCAGTGCCGTCGTGGCAGCTGGAGTATGCGGGTAACGCTGAAGCTGCCATCACCATTGGGCGACGATCCCGTCAGGGCGTTGGCAGAAACAGAACAGGCAATATCTTCCTCGTCGACCGTGTTGGTGTAATCCGAGGTGCTCCGGGCATTGCGCACGCTGACCGAGGCGCCGGTGCTCAGCAAAAGGGCGCAGGCCGAAGCCATTTTTATTGCTTTTTTTTTCTGCAGTAGTGGGAAAGTCATGTTGTGGCTTCGTGGTATCGACCAATGAGTGTTGTCAATACAGTGCCAGCGGAACATTTAACGTATTGATGGATATGCGCTTTGCTACGTTAGAAGTCGACCGCTGTGATAATCCTTGAGGTAAACTGCTGCTTCGCTGTATCACGCTATAAGCTCTGGAGAAAACATGCCCTACAAACGTATTTCAATTGACGAAGCCAAAGCCTTAATGGACGCGGGGGACTCCACCGTAGGCGATGTGCGGGATGTAGATGCCTACCGCGCCAGCCGCATTGAAAATGCCATTCATCTGCAGCATGAAACTATGGACGATTTTTTGGCTATCGCCATTAAAGACCAACCCCTGATCCTGTATTGCTACCACGGTAATTCCAGCCAGGGCGCGGCAAATTATTTCTCGGAACTTGGCTTTAGCGATGTGTATAGCGTCGACGGTGGTTTCGAGGCCTGGCGGATGAAGTACTGAAAATACTTCTTAAAAGGACAGCAAGTCGGATTGGGCTACTCACAAACCCCGATGAATTTTCTGACGTAAGTGCGCAAGGAGTGCAGCGACACTGTCCTGGCTGTTGCTCTACCCCGGCTTGCCGTCTACTCTTGATTGCATGAGCACAGGCACATAGCGCATCAGAAAGAGTGAGAACGCCACTATCAACAGCAGCGCCGAGAGGCGCCAGGCCCAAAGTGTGAAAGTGACATCCAGTAGCGGCAGGGTGGCGCGAAGGACCGCGGCGATGAACACCAGCCCAAAGGCGATGGACAGATACCGGGGGGGTTCCATTGGTCGCCCAGTATGCCCCAGCGAGACCCGCAATAGCGCCAGCGCTTGATTGGATGGCGTAGTGGCCAGAACACCATCACCAGTAGTCCGATCAGGGCAGTACTGCCGATGGCGAGGCTATCAAACCAGACCGGTAGCGGTGTGATCTTTATCCCCGGACGATTGCCGGCAAATAGTGGGATCACCCGGCCACCGATGATCACCACCAGCACAGTGAGCATCCACGCGGCGCCGCAGTGCACCATGGCCAGTACCGTGAAGGCGCCTGCCAGCAGGAACCCCGCTCGAAACGCCAGCTGCCGCAGGGGGGATGGGACTGGCTATCGGGTCGGATGTAGTGCGTTTCACGTGACAGGCCATCGGGTTGGTAAAGCGAGAGCGGAGAGAGTAACCCATGTGCTTTGTTGGGAAAACAGGGTGCCTGATTGGCGGTACCAATGCGGGCTGTCACCATTGCCCAACCCGATGGCACGGGAGCACATGCACTTGGTCGCGCACTCCATTAATATGAATGCCCTAAAACCATCCACCGTCGCGAGATCATATTATGTCCCTGGACTTCGACAGCGCCCGTCTTCCGAACCCCAACCTGCGGGCAGAGCACCATGAATGGCGCACTCAATTACGCAAGTTTATCGATGCCGAAATCATGCCCTATGCCGAGGACTGGGATGAAAACGGGCACATCCCTATCGAGTTGTGGCCCAAGGCGGCGGCGGTCGGTTTGCTCGGACTGGGCTACCCGGAGGAGTTCGGAGGAACCAGAGAGGGTATTGATTCCTGGTATATGTGGGTCGCCAATGAAGAGCTGGCGCGCATCGGCGCCGGTGGTATTCCCGCCAGCCTTATGGTGCACGGTATAGGCTTGCCACCCGTTATAAACTGGGGCTCACAGGCCCTGAAGGAGATGGTGGCGCCCGCGGTTCTGGCCGGTACCAAGCATATTGCGTTGGGCATTACCGAGCCCGGGGGCGGTTCTGATGTGGCGCAGTTGACCACGACCGCCGTGCGCGATGGCGACCATTATATTGTGAATGGTTCCAAGACCTTTATCACCGGTGGGATGCGCGCCAACTGGGTGTCCACCGCTGTGCGTACGGGCGGTGACGGTGGCAAAGGTGTCTCCATGTTGCTGATACCGACAGATGCAGAAGGTTTTAGTCGTACGCAGCTGGATAAAAAACAGGGCTGGTGGGCCTCCGATACCGCCACGCTGTACTTCGATAACGTCCGAGTGCCGGTGAGCAATCTTATCGGCGAGGAGAACAAGGGTTTTCTGGTCATCATGACTAATTTCAACAGCGAGCGTATGGCCATGGCGGCTGGCATGGAAGCGCTGGCCAGAGTGTGTCTGGAAGAGGCGGTCGAGTGGGCGCAGGCGCGCAAGACTTTTGGTAAGCGTCTGGCAGACCATCAGGTGATTCGCCACAAGATCGCGCAAATGAAACAGAAACTGAATGCCACACAGGCTTACATTCGTATATGCTTCGAATCCATTGAAGCGGGCAACGGGAACCCGGGTGATATCGCCATGCTGAAGGTGCAGGCCAGCGAGACCATGGAGTTTTGTGCGCGCGAGGCGATGCAGATACTGGGTGGCATCGGTTATATGCGCGGCAGTCGGGTGGAGCGTATTTACCGCGAGGTCCGAGTCAATGCCATCGGCGGCGGTTCCGAGGAAATAATGCGTGATTTGGCCGCGCGCCAGTACGGGGTATAAGTATGAAACTATGGCATTGCAACAGCGCGCGCTCCCTGCGGCCACTGTGGGCGCTGGAAGAGCTGGGACTGGACTGCGAGGTGGAGATTTTGCCGTTTCCGCCGCGCCTGTTTCAGCGCGATTATCTAGAGGTAAACACACTGGGTACGGTCCCCTATTTTGTGGACGGTGATACTCACATGACCGAGTCAGTGGGCATTTGCCAGTATCTGGTGGACCGTTACAAGCGCTTTGATTTTGGATTAGAGCCCACGCATCCCGAGTACGGCGCTTACCTGAACTGGTTGCACCACGCGGACGCCACACTGACCTTTCCGCAGACTATCTCTATGCGTTACTACTACCTGGAACCCACGCCGGAAAAACAGGCAGTCGCTGACGACTACGCCAAGTGGTATATCTCTCGGCTCAGACGATTGGATGCACATCTGGAGTCGAACGATTACCTGGTCGACAACCGGTTCACTATTGCGGATATTGCTGTGGGTTACGCACTGTACCTGGGCCAGCAGATACAACTGGACCAGCGCTATAAGCCGCAGACGATGGCCTATCTGCAGCGCCTGATTGACAGGCCTGCCTTCAAACGAGCCGATGAGCAGGGGGAGCCGATGCAACTGCCTGACAGGGGAGCACAATAATGAGCGCCAGCGAAAAAGAATTACAGGAGTTTCGGGCTGAGGTTGGGGCCTGGATGAAAGAGAATAATCCAGCTGACCCCGGCTTCTTGTTACCGCAGACGTTTATGGAAGTCGGTGACGAGCGACAATTGGATTTTCTGCGCGAGTGGCAGCACAAAATCTGGGCTGCAGGCTATCTCGGTATGGCATGGCCAAAAGAATATGGTGGCCGTGGGGTCGATGCGGTTTTTCAGGGTATAGCCGATCAGGAGATGCGCCGCAACGGCGTGCCAATCTGTTTCAACGTGATTGGGCTGGGCTGGGCCGGTCCGCTGATCAATGATATCGGAACGGAGCAGGATAAAGCCAAATACCTCAAGGGCATCCTCAATGCCGAAGACGTCTGGTGCCAGGGCTTTTCTGAGCCCGATCATGGCTCGGATCTCGGCAGTGCGCAGACGCGCGCCGTGCGCGATGGCGATGACTACGTTCTCAACGGCCAGAAAATCTGGACGACCATGGGCAACTTCGCGAAATACATGATTCTATTGGCGCGTACCAACCCGGATACGCCACGCAAGTACGATGGACTGTCTTATTTCCTTTCGCCGATGCGGGTGCCGGGCATCGAGACACGCCCTATTCGCAAGATCACTGGCGAATTCGGTTTCACGGAAACCTTTTTTACCGATGCGCGTATCCCCGCCAACTGTCTGATGGGAGAGGAGGGGCAGGGCTGGAAAATCGCCATGCAGACGCTGCAGTACGAGCGCGGTGCAGAGGCCGGTGCCGCCGGTGGGCAGTCCATGGTGCGTGTCACAGTGGACGACATGATTGAGCAACTGGACGGTGTAAATCGTGACGGAGAGCCGGTGCTCAGGGATCCCGTGGTGCGGGACCAATTGGTCCAGGCCATCATGGAGGAAAAGGCCATGGTGCTCGGCGATAAGCGCTCCCGTATTGGCGCTTTGACCACCGATTACCCCGGCTCTCTGCCGCTGTCTAACAAGTTGCGAGTCACCGAGATGACGCGGCGTATGCGCCAGCTGGCAATAAACCTGCAGGGGGCCGAAGGCGCCCTCTACGTAGGTGATGACGAGGCGCGTCAGGGCGGATTCTGGCAGCGCGCTTATTTCAATAGTTTCTCTGCGACTATAGGCGGTGGCACCAGCCAGGTGCAGGCCAATATCGTTGCCGAGCATATCCTCGGTTTACCGAAGTAGGGAGTAATTATGTCAGTTGTAGGAAATACCGCCCTCAGCTTCAGTGAAGAGCAGGGCATGTTACTGGATGTCGCCAGGCAGTTTTGCCGGGACAAATCGCCGATCGCCAGTGTGCGGGCACAATTGGAAACCGAGACGGGGTTCGAGGCGGGCTTGTGGGATGAGATGGTGTCTCTGGGTTGGACGGGTATCACCCTGCCCGAATCCTGTGGTGGTTCTGGCATGGGGGTCGCAACACTGGTGCCGGTTGTCGAGGCTATGGGACGGGCCATGTTGGGGACACCGCTGGTCAGCAGCTCCCTCGCCGGGCAGCTGTTATTGCGTGCGGCTAATAGCGAGCAGTCTGAACGTCTGCTGCCGGCCACTGTGTCGGGCGCGCCCGCCACGGTTGCGCTGCTGGATAGTGCCGATTGGGGTAGCGAGACGGTAACGTTGGTGTTGGATGAGCAGGGCGTGCTGCAGGGCGCCAAGAAGTATGTGCCCGACGCATCTGTCGCCAGCCTGTTTGTAGTCTCTGTACTGTTTCGGGGCGAAGTGGCATTGGCCGTGGTACGGGCGGATCAGTTGAGTACTGGCGCAGTGCGCCCCAATACCTTGATCGATCAGACCAAGCGCTCTGCCAACATCGATTTCAGCGGTGTGTCGGTTGACGAAAACAATATAATTGTGGGTTCGAAGGTGGGCGTCGCGCTGCGCGATATTCGCTTACTGGGTGCGCTGCTGGTCTCCGCAGAGGCCACGGGTAGTGCCGGAGCCTGTCTGGATACCATCGTGGAGTATCTCAAGACCCGCAAGCAGTTCGGCAAGCTGATAGGCTCCTACCAGGCGTTGAAGCATCCAACAGTGGATATTCTGACGGCGACGGATTCGGCGCGCTCGTTTATTTACCACGCCGCGACGCTGGTTGGCGATGCGCCGTTGGACAGTGACGCCGAAATTGCCTGCCGTATGGCCAAGGTGCAGGCTTGCCAGACGCTGTTGTACGCTGGCGACCGGGCCGTACAGTTTCATGGCGGTATGGGTTTTACCTATGAGTGTGACGCGCAGCTTTACATTCGCCGGGCGCAGTGGAGCCAGCAGCAATTCGGCGATGCTCAGCACCATCGCAAGCGACTGGCGACGCTGCTGCTTGGCTGAACAGGTAGGCCCGTATCCCCGGTGCAGCGAATAGTCTGTTTTGGCGCTGCCGGGCCCTCCTTCAATCGTATATAATGCCACCTGCAAATCTTCTCTCAGAGCAAAAAGCATAGAACATGGCAAAAAAGCACCGTGGCTTGAAGAGTAGTGTCCTGCCTCGAACTCTCTCTGTTTCACTCGCCAGTATCCGCGCAGGTGGCGCGCTGGCAGTCGATGGCGTTGTGCAGCGGGTGATGGGGCGCGGTCCCGATGACGCAGATTCCGAGTTCGCCCGGCGGGAGGCGCGACGCTTTGTTCAGGAACTGGGCAGACTCAAGGGCACGTACATCAAAATCGGCCAAATGCTGGCACTATTTGGCGAGCAGTTTTTACCGCGGGTATTGGTGAATGCGCTGCGCGATTTGTCCGACCAAACCGAGCCGCTGCATTGGGATGCGCTCGAATCCTCGGTGCGCGATAGCCTGGGTGAGCGCTATGCGGAGCTGGATATCGATCCGCAGGCAATAGCGGCGGCGTCACTGGCGCAGGTCCACCTCGCCAGAATTCGCGTCAGTGGTGAATGGATCTGCCTGAAACTGCAGTATCCGGGGCTGGCGCAGGTGATTGACTCGGATTTTGACGCGGTGGTGCGCATGCTGTTGCTGGCGCGTTGGGTGAAGGCTGGGCGGGAATTGGACGACTGGCTGGAGTCGATGCGTGGCCACCTGCACAACGAGATTGATTATCGGCGGGAAGCCTCGCATACGGTTAAAATGAGTGCTTTAGTGGCCAGGGTGCGCGACGTTCCGATCAGTTACCACGTGCCAGAGTTGTACCCGCAGTACAGCACCGACTCCGTATTGGCTATGGAGTATATCGAGGGGTTCTCGGTGGCTGATCCGAACATCGCAAAGCTGTCGCTTGAGCGCCGCAACGCACTGGCCAAGGGTATGCTGGAGCTGTTTTTTTATGAGGTGTATGAATGGGGCCTACTGCAAACAGATCCCAATTTCGGTAACTACCTACTGCGCGTGGATGACCGACGCAAGAAAGTGGCACAAGATGAATTGGTACTGCTGGATTTTGGCTCCGTGCTAGAGTGTCCGGATGATTTTCTCCTCCATCTGCGCCGTATTATCGATGCTGGCCTGCGACAGAATATGCCCGAATTGGTGGACGGATTGATCGGACTGGGCTGCCTGCAACCCGATGCCAGCGAAGAGGGCCGAAAGTTATTTGCCCAGTTTTGCCAGCACCTGCTCGAGCCGCTGCGACCGCCGGAGCGACTGCCGCCACAATACCTCAACGACAAGGGCGAATACTGTTGGGGTAAGTCCCTGCTGATGCGTCGGGCGGGCGCTTTGGCGGCTCAATCGGCGATCAATCGGCACTTTACCACGCCCACCCGCGATTTTGCGCTGATTGCGCGAAAGCTCACGGGGGTTTTCAATTTTATCGTGGCATTAGATGCCCAGTTCAATGCGCATGAACTGGTTGAGTCCCATATCCGTCGTTGGCGGGAAAGAGAGCGACGTGGCACGAAAAAATAAAGACAAGAACGATAACTTCCGGGCTATCCCAACCTCACGGGTAGGTCGTTTTGCGCGCATGGCACGTATTGCCGGCGGTGTCGCGGGGGGTATGTTAGCGGAGGGGTCGCGTCAGTTACGAGCGGGTAAGCGTCCCAGAGCGAGGGACATGCTGCTGACACCGGGCAATGCACGCCGCGTGGCGGAACAGCTGTCTACCATGCGTGGCGCCGCGATGAAGGTGGGGCAGATTCTCTCTATGGATACCGGCGAGTTCCTGCCGCGCGAGCTAACGGATATCCTGGCGCGTTTGCGCGATGATGCCCATTACATGCCGGCGGAGCAGTTGCACGCTGTGATGCGTGAAGCCTACGGCCCGGACTGGGAGACTTTGTTCTACGGCTTTGAAACCAAACCGCTGGCGGCGGCTTCCATTGGCCAGGTGCACAAGACGATCTCCCCTGACGGTCGCGAGATTGTGTTGAAGGTGCAGTACCCGGGTGTCGCGGACAGTATTGATAGCGATGTCGACAATATTGCCGGTCTGTTGCGGCTGTCGGGCTTGCTGCCGGCCGGCCTCGATATACAGCCCTTGTTGGACGACGCTAAATGCCAGCTTAAAGATGAGGCGGATTATCTTAAGGAGGCTAAGTTTCTTCAGGCTTTTGGTGATTTTCTTCGCGATGATGAGCGGTTTTTACTGCCTGAAGTATTGGCGGAGCTAACCCACCACAATGTGCTGGCGATGACCTACACCAGCGGCAGCTCTATTGAAGCCATCATCGACTTGCCCCAGGCAGAGCGTGATCGAGTGATGAGCGCACTGATGGAACTGATGTTACTGGAATTGTTCGAACTCAGGATGGTGCAGACCGATCCCAATTTTGCCAATTACCAATACCGCCGTCAGACCGGTCAGATTGTGTTGCTGGACTTTGGTGCCACACGCCGCTTCAAGGCGAGTTTCGTCAATAACTACAAGAAACTCGCACGCGCGGCTATCGCCGGCGACAAAGCTAAAGTTGCCGTGGCGGCTGAGCGTCTGGGCTTTTCCATGGGCGAACAGGACACGGAATACCGCGAGTTGGTACTAGAGGTATTAATGCTCGTACTGGAACCGCTGCGCAACGATGTGGCCTACGATTTCGCCCGCTCCAGTATGGCGCGCGATCTGTCGACGTTGGCAGAGGACGCAAGGGGCTACCGGGACTTCTGGCAAACCCCACCGATAGACGCGGTCTATTTCCACCGCAAGGTGGCGGGCATGTATTTGCTCGCCACCCGCCTGAAAGCCAGGGTCAATGTGAATCAACTCGTGCAGCGCTGGCTCGCCTGAGTCTAAGCGTCCATCACTGGGCCTGCGCGCTCTTGCGTGGCTTTTTGACCGGGAGCGCGGCTTCGCGTAATTCTTCAAAAGCCTCGTGCAGACAGGCGGCGGGTTTGCTACCGGCCGGGGCGATCACCTTCTCCCTGTAGGCTTGTGCGGTAGCTGTGTCGCGGTTCCACACCCATTGTTCGAGCATTCGTGAAGGCGCCTCCACGAAATCCCTTTCCATCGTCATGCCTGAGATGTCGAACCATTGTTGGGTGCCAGAAAACATGTTGTGCAACAGATACCCGAACTCGTGTAAAAAGGCGTCGACCTGTTTGTGTTCCATCAGGCCTTGAGGAAAATTAGTGGCCATTCGTGACAGGGGTATTTGTCTATCCTTCAGTCCCATGCGCAGTGTCCAGTGCGCAGCATGTCCGTATTTATTGTCCCGCGGGTGCATGTCGAGGTAGAAACGGCCAATGGACTTGCCCTGTTCGTGAATCGCCCAGGCGGGTTCTTTCACCTAACAGTGTGAACACTTTGTCGCGGGTTGCCTGGTCCCTGTCGACACCCGCCTGTCGAAATGCCCTGAGTTTTGTCTCGACCATAAAGCGCTCTGACTCACTGGCGTCAGTCAAGTCGATCGTGGCAACTCTTTGGTAAAAAGCCGAAGACAAGCTTACAGTGACGATAAAATCGCTGTTTGCGGTAGCTAATGGACGTTTTGCGATTTCCCCCGATGGCGGTGAGCGTTACCTTGCGGCAAGTACGGTAGTCTTAGCGAGTACTTTTGGACTTGATGCGAAAACAGCCGTCGACGCTGCCTGGTTTCTGCTGTGGCCTTCCGACCTTGGGAAATACCATGACAAGGGTGTTCGCGTGTTCTTTCCGGTCCATAAATACGATAACGGCTTCTCCGCCGGCGATGGTCATCGCGGTATCAGCGATATTGGCAACTTTGGTCACACTGGGCACTACAACAACTACATAGAATGTCCCGCTGAACTTCTTACCTTTCCCGGCGGTTTTGATCAGGGAGCAGTGGCATTCCCAGATCTCAACCAACCTCGTGATGTGTATGACACGACGCCACCGGTGGATACAAGCGGTTTTGAGGAGAACGTTGTTGGCACGCTGCTTCCCTATTTAGCCCTTATTACTAACGGGCCACTGGCAGGCGAATATTGTCAGAAGCACGGGATGACTGATCTGGGCGAATTCCTTATGGCGCAAATGATGAAGCGCGGTATGATTATTGAAGTCGACCACATGCCTAGAAAAAGCTATAAGCGCGCCTACGAAATTTGAAGAGAATGATTATCCCGCGATGGGAACACATGGCCGCAACAATAATGGCCGGCTTTACAAGTTGGGCGGTATGTCCAAATTTAATTTTGGTCGCTGCCGTGCTGCCGACACCACTGCCACTATGGACAATGGCTTTCAGGACCGTATCCAGTTGATGCGGGATATGGGCGCATTTCCTGCCGAAGGCTTTGGCTTTGATCTCAACGGATTCACCGGTGCGCCTAAGGCCCGCTTTGATCCGAATGCCGGGTGCTCCAGTCCGCAAACGGACGAGGGGATTACCTATCCCTTTACATCCTACGCTGGTGATGTCTCGCTACAAAAACCGGCAGTGGGCGATCGCATGCTGGACTGCAATACCGAGGGTATGGTGCATCTGGGTCTGGTTGCCGAACTGATTGAAGACGTGCGCCGCGATGGCGTGACTGACAAGGAGTTGGAACCTCTGTTTAAATCGGCCGAAGGTTATCTCAGGGTGTGGGAAAAATCGGAGCGCCGCGCGGCAGAGCTGGGACAGTAGTTACCGTAGCAAGCGCATACCGGTTGGTACTTCTCGTGGCAACCGGTTCTTCTAATGAATATCCCCAGCACTCCAAAACCTATGAACAACAAGCCACTCAACTATCAGCTCAGCGCCATGGCCTGCCCAGTGCAATTGGCTAATGTGGATTTATTTGGCCCCGGCGCGCTGGAGTACTGGTACGAGGCCTACCCAATACTGCATCGTGAGGTGCCGGTATTGGTGTTGCACGGGTAGGGCCCTAACGGCGTAAACGACGCATTCGTGCTCAACGGTTACCAAGATACTGAGCTTGTGGTCAAAGCACCGCTGCGGGAATGAATCTACTGACAATCAGTGCAGTGCCGTTGGTGCTAAACGTGATACCGTTTAGGCCAAGACCAGCACCGGTAATGCCGGCAAATAGCGGATCGGCAGCGAAGACAGTACCGAGACCTATGGCCGGATCAAACGCGACACCCTCTGTTACACTATCGAGGCTGCTGAGTTAATAGCGCTCTGATAGCAGTGTCAGGGCAGCTCTGGAATCATCGGAGTCGTTGGAATCGCTGCAGGCGGGGGTTATTACCACAGTGGCTATGATGAGGACTGCGATCTTTCGCATGCTGTTTTATGTCCTGCTTTACTGATAAGTTGTTCTATACTGAAAAAGTAGCGTGCGATGCTGTCAGGCTTTCCATCGTCCTGAGGTTGCTAGCTCGCTGTCGGTAGCTCAACCATTAAGTCATAGCCCCAGGCCGCAATCGTAACCTGATGCTGTAAGAATATTTCATTGATCGCCGCAAAGTCAGCCGCGGAGAGTGCGCCTATTTTCTTGCTGTTCAGATCAGTAATGGGGCGGGTGAGTGTGCCGTCGATGGAATGGATCTCAAAGCTTGCCGCGGGATCCATGTCATCCAGTTCAGGTATAAAGGCCGCCAGTTGTGTGCATGTCTTTACTGGATCCTGTACCAGCGATTCATAGGTCATTACCAGCGCATCATCCAGTTCCTGCGCGTTATTTAGCTGCGCACGCAAGCACATCATGGAAAAGTTTGCCGCACGCGAGGCGGTCCAGTTGTTGTGCCGCATTAATCCCTCGGCGTGTGCATAGGGGTTCCTGACCATGACAATGAAACGTACTGGCTGAAAATGCGTCAGAATTTCCCGCGTGCGAATCAGGTTGGGTGGGCTTTTCTCCAGCAACACGGGTTTGCTCTTATCCCAGTAACTCTGCCACACCTTTTTGATATTAGGCCAGGGTAATACACGATCGGCTCTCCAGGGGCTGTCGCGCATGATGTCTTTCAGCTCGGGCAGGAATTGTCCTTCCTGTGGCAGTGATGACACATTCGCGGAGGTGGACAATAATTTCCACAGCAGTGTAGAACCGCTGTAGGGGGGGCAGAGCACGAACAGGTAAGACGACATCGGAAATCGTTGCGCCATCGGTGAATTGAGCGAGAATTTGCTATAGTCTGCACACTAGCAGAGCATGGCGTCATGTTCCAGAGTCCGGTGGCTTCGGGTAATCATTTAGGGAGATAGTTATGATAGGTGGCTTCGGCATTGGTGCTATTACATTTGTGGTCTTGGCAATCATTACGGTGCTGGCGGGAGCCAAAATAGTACCGCAGGGGTCGGCCTGGACAGTTGAGCGCTTCGGGCGCTACACCAAAACCCTAAAACCCGGCTTGAACATCATCGTGCCCTATATCGACAGAATAGGGCACAAGGTGAGCATGATGGAAACAGTGTTGGATATCATCCCACAGGACGTCATCTCCAGTGATAATGCGATGGTGACCACCGATGCGGTGTGTTTCTTTCAGGTGCAATATGCAGAAAAGGCTGCCTACGAGGTAAACGATCGTGAGCGGGCTATGCAGAATCTGGTCATGACCAACATCCGCGCGGTGATTGGCTCAATGGAACTGGATCAGATGCTGTCCAACCGCGATCGTATCAATGCCGAGCTATTATTAAAAGTCGATGAGGCTACAACCCCCTGGGGCATCAAGGTAACTCGTATAGAGATAAAGGACATCGCGCCATCGTCTGATCTGGTGGAATCCATGGCGCGACAGATGAAGGCGGAGCGCGAGAAGCGGGCCACGATTCTTGAAGCCGAAGGACAGCGCGAGGCCGCAATCCAAGTGGCAGAAGGACGCAAGCGGGCAAGGATTTTGGCGGCTGAGGGCGAGCTGGAAGCGGCCATGCGCGAGGCGGAAGCGCGCGAGCGGCTGGCAGAGGCGGAGGCTAAAGCCACACAGATGGTCAGCCTGGCGATCGATGAGGGCAATAGTCAGGCGATCAATTACTTTATTGCGATCAAATACACTGAGGTGCTGGGGCAACTGGCAGCCTCTTCGAACAACAAGGTCATGATGATTCCGCTTGAGGCGTCCAGCCTGATCGGTTCTCTGGGTGGCATTGCAGAGCTGGTCAAGCAGACTACTACCTCTGACGGAACCGTGGTCTGAGCGAGGGTATCGCATGGAATTCTTTGATCAATTGCATGCGTGGCAATGGTTTGTACTTGCGGTCACCCTGATTGTGCTGGAGGTCACCACGACCACAGGATTCCTGCTTGGTATTGCATTTGCCGCGCTGGCACTCACAGGTATCTTATACGTCGTACCCGATCTCTCGTGGGACTGGCAGTTCCTATCTTTCGGTGTGCTCTCGGTGGTGCTGACGTTGGGCTATAGAGCCTATTTCAGGTCAGCCAATAATGCGACCGATAACCCATTGCTGAATGACCGCGCCGCACAGATGATGGGCAAGTCATTTGTGCTCGGTGTTGATCTGGATCGGAGTGGCGCAGATATGATTGGCGATACGCGTTGGACGCTGCGCAGTGCCGGGAAAATTAATAAGGGTGCCCGTGTGCGGGTCACCGGTGTTGAGGGCATGGTGCTGCTCGTGAAAGAGGATATGTAGCGCAGCGCTTCGGCGCTGCCCCATTCGCATTTATATAACTAGGAAGATACCATGCAACAATGTCCCTTTAAAAATATCCTGGATCCCGACATCTACGTCGGCGGTGGACATCACGCAATATTTGCTGAGATACGAGAGCAATCCGAGGGGCTTGCCTTCATTGAAGATCCTATTACCGGTGTGCCTTATTGGGCGGTAATGAAACGTGAAATAGCCGATTATATCTGCAAGAACCCGCTACTTTTTTCCAGTAGCGCCAAGACGATTCTGCCGAAGGAAATGCCCGAGGAGGAGGTTGCCCTGTCTCGATTGATGTTGGTCAACATGGATCCGCCAGAGCATGTCAAATATCGCCGTATAGTGCGTAACGCCTTTACCCCCAAAGCAGTCCAAGGGTATGAGGCACGCTTTCGTGAGGTGGCCAGGGAAGTCATCGATAACGTCGTCGCCAAGGGGCAGTGCGAATTTGTCACCGAAGTCGCGGCTGAGTTGCCTTTGATAGCCATTCTGTCCCTGTGTGGCATTCCTATGGAGGATAAACAACAGTTTTTCGACTGGACCAATACCATGATCTTTACTGAAGACGAAGACATGAGTGGTAAGGACGGAACTGTTGCCGCTCAGGCCGCAGCGTTTGAGATGTATGCATATGCCGCTCAGTTGGCTGAAAAGCATAAAACGCAACCGTTATCCGACATAGTGGGTGCTCTGCTCGATGGCACAGTGAACGACGAGAAACTGACGCCAGAAGAGTTTCAGTTGTTCTTTTTGATGTTGGTCGCAGCCGGCAATGAAAGTACACGTTCAGTTATCGCCCACGGCATGCGCCTTTTAATAGAAAATCCGGATCAGTTGAACAAACTGGTCGCCGATCCCTCGCTCATTCCATTCGCAGTTGAAGAAGTGCTGCGTTATAACCCCGCCTTTGTACAAATGCGTCGTACGGTAATGGAGGATGTCGAAGTTGAGGGCCAGCTACTGAAAGCCGGGGACAAGATGGTCCTGAACTGGCAGGCGATTAACCATGATCCACAAATTTTTGAAGCTCCCGAAACGTTTGATGTGGAGCGCTTCAGACGCAACCCGGAGCTTGCCAGTCAACATCGAGCCTTTGGTAATGGCGAACACTTTTGCATCGGTGCCCATATGTCGCGGCTGGAAATGCAGGTGATGTTCGAAGAGTTCGTGCCCCGTTTGAAAAATCCACAATTTGCGGGGCCGGTAGCGTATGTTCGGGACTATTTTGTGAACAGCATCAAGTCCATGCTGATTACCTTCGAAACAGTATAGCGGTAAAAATCGATGCCGTGAGTGTCTTCTGAGGAGTTCATCACGGCGTCGGTAGTATTGAGTAATTCGTGGCCGACACCGCACCGATATTTTTACCAGCGCATGGACACGGTCATGCCGCCACCCTCGCTGTCTACCCAGGGCACGAGGTGTACCTGTTCATTGATAGCGTCGGTGAAAAACCACCCGGTTGCACTGCCAATGACTGCGCCAGCGAGCACGTCGTACCAGTGATGTTTTCTGGCGCGCTCGCGGGCAACGCCGGTTAACGTGGCGACTGCGTACGCGGGAAAGCCGATTTCCCAGCCGTAGCGGCGATGCAGTGTGGTTGCTGAGGCGAACGCGTTGGCGGTATGCCCGGAAGGAAAACTGTCATTATCGCTGTTGTCCGGACGTTCCTCGTCCACCAGTGCTTTGCCTACAAGGCTGATGCCGATGGCAGAACTGATACTGTAGGCCGCCTGGTAAATCCCCTCTCTGTCATTTCGCACTACCGGGAGCAGGAGAGCTGTACCAATTAGTCCATAGGCACCGACGTCACTGATGTCTTCCCAGCTACTGTCGCTCATCGCATGCGCGGGAGGAATGGCGAGCAAGGTCAGTATGAAGATCGTAACGAACGGAGGTGTTTTCATAAAAATGTCCTTCGCTGCGTGCGGAGAAACCAGACGACAATTATGCAACATAGCACATCAAGTGGAGCTGGGTGCGGTGAGTTTGCTTCGACGAATAAGAATAACCATAGCGATTGCCGGCAGCGCCGCAGTGATACAGGTCGCCCACCCAGCACCCATCAAGCCCATCTGAGACGTTAGAGCGATGAACAGGAAGATATAGATAACTGCCGTCAGTATGTGCAGGCGTAGCACTGTAGCAGCGCGATCGATGGCATAGGCGGCAGGGCGTAAGGACGCGGCAGCAAGGTCAACAGAGCCTGCGAGTAGCAGCAAGGTAAGCAAACCCGCTGCACCAACAAACTCCTTGCCAAAGAACGTCTTGAGGAAAAAGTCACCGAAAAAATAGCCCACCAGCACCAGTAGCAATCCGGCACCAGCACCCATCAGCGCAGTGTGGTAAGCGATCACCTTGAAGTCATCGCTACCTTGATGCCAGCTTCGGGTCAGGTCGGGAAAGACCACTTGTCGAATCAGTGTTGCGGGTTTGGACAGCAAGCTGGAGATCTGGCGTGCCAGCCGAAAAAGCCCCGCCTCCTTTGCTCCCAATAGGTAACCTATAAACATCAGGGAAATGCGTTTGGGCACAAGATCGATATTGGATTGCCAGTAGGTTACCCAAAGAAAATTTTTCAATCCGGGAAATTCAGCCATACCGGCAAGGCTGACCATCCCTCCCTCGACGGGTTTTTCAAAGCGGCGACGGTATTCTTGTCGCCCACACCAGCTCAGGTAAACATTCTCAGTCACATAGGCGAACGCCATGACGGCTAAAAAGACCGATATTGGACTATCGAACCACCAGGCGAGTGCTACCCCTATAAACGTAATGGCTGGGCCAACGGTCATCTGGCGCCCCAGGGTATCGAACTGATCAAAGAGGCGGAGGATGCCAATGGCCGTATTGTTACCTGTGGCCAACAGCACCAGACTGTAAGCAGAGAGCAGGATGACGTGATTCTGCTCCAGACCGATCAGCGAACCAATAACAGGCGCCAGAATAAATGCCAGAACAGTGGAGATGATACAGGCATAGAGGTCTATCCGGTGGGAGATGCTGAGTAAGCGTTGCAGCGCGAGCGTATTATCCGTGTCGTGCAGGGGTACGCCATAATGCACTATCCCCTGAAACTGTTTGAAACTGAGCAGGCCGCGCGCCAGCAGCGCATAAGTTTCTATGAGCACCACCATGCCGAACTCGACTGGCCCGAGCGCCCGTGCCATCAGGGCGGTAGCGCCGAATGACAACACGGCGGCAATGCCGCGACCCCGCACCAGAAGGCCGAAATTACCAAGTATTCTGCGCATGGGGTTCTGTGCGCGCGGGCTGATCTCAGGTTCCCTCAAATATGCTTCCTCCGGTACACCGACTGTTTTTCCTATGCCCTACTAAGCTTTTGGACGCTCGCCACCGGTTTCGCCAATATGTTTGATTAAGAAACCCGTAACCGCCTCCCGAGCTTCGGCCAACACCTGCTCAAGTGGCTGAATACTGTCAATTTCAACGATGGGCGCACCGTTGAATTTTAGCAGTGGTGTAATCTCAATTTTCCGCTGCAGTTTGCTGCGGATGTGATCGGGCTTGCGTGCGCAGGCAGTATCCAGATCGATATTGAGCCGAATGACCAAATTGGGTCGATAGCGGGTCATCCACTCAAAAGCTTTCCGCTCATGTCGCGCCAGCCAACGTACGAAAAAACTGCCCTGTGCAGCTTCGGACAAAACCGGACCATCGAAGGCATGGGGACAGTCCAGTTGGGGGAACCGATCGGTAATAACGATAAAGCCCTGACGCCGCAATGCCAGCATCCGGCGGAACCTCAGCATGCGTCGTACCGTAAATATTGAAGCGACTACTGCAGCGAGGATACCAGGCGTCTTATTCTTTGCACGCGGTTCTCGAAGTGAGAACTTCTTGTGCCCAATAGAGCGCCCAATCAACTTGCCAACTAGCGGAAGACCGGTAAGTGCGCGGCCCACATTGCCTGCTTGCTTACCAAGGTGCGCAGTTGCGGCAGGGCCATAATCGCTCGCCCAAATAACGATATTGTCGCTTACCGTGGATTTCCCCGAGCCATCGCAGCCGATAACCGCAATCATCGGTCCTAGTGAAGCGTCTTTTTCTGTCATAAAAAAATCCCGTCATAGGCGATAGCGAAGCGCGTTAAACTCTCGATCGAGGCGGTGGGAAGTAAGCTCCCTACATTGACGTCAGAGCCTCCTAAAACATAAGATAATGCCACGTCACTTCAAAAAGCCTGGCAGATACTTGCCAAACAGGAGTCACCTTCAAATTAGCACTGATACAGCGGTCATAATCGTACGCTGACATAGTATAGGGTCATCGAGATTGCATCTATCCTGCTGCTTGGTATTTTATTACGCCCCCGAGTTCAATGTATGAAGTTGAAGCACTACGCCAATGCGGACAACAACAAAGCGGTAATTGAGGGGCCACATTTTCCCGTGGAGCAGTGCAACAAGCTGTTTGTGGCAATACTCGCCCATGATGATATAGACCTGACCGCTGAATTGCCCGATACGATACATCTCAAATACAGCCAATATGAGCTCACTCAGTGTTATCGAATCTGCTTCCAGCTTTGGCAGGAAGGTGTCGACCGAACGCTTCTAGGCAAGATAGCGGAGACTTTTTACTGGCATCGTTGTCTCGATCCAGAAATGCAGTTAGCTTTCAAGAACATGCGCGCCAAGTTCAAGCATCTGCGTTTCGCTTACATGACCTGTGATACAAGTCATAGCTACCCCGATGATTTTCATAGAGTAGTGGTGAAAATGGGGAATCTACAGGATGCTTACAAACATAATGACACTTACCAGATGCGCCGCTCTGCGATATTTCTTCGTCTTTTATCGATAAATTTCGCGTTTGCCTTTAGTACTCGACACGTCAGACGATTGCGGCCGACGACGAATGATTCGTTTCGTGATTACGTCAAAAAGGAAATTCATTTTCTTCGATTGAGTCTCGCTCAAGAACACGTTACTGCCAGGATGTTCCATGAGATGCGAAAAGTCATCAGTCGACAGGTTGCCCTCTATGACAATCTTAAAACACTCTATCCATCGCTCTATCACGAAAAGATATCTCGCTATCTCAGTACTATTAATGGACTGATGGGGAGCTTGCATGACGAGTTGATAGCCAGGCATTTTGATGATTCCCAGGACTATGATTTTCATGCTTTCGAGGTGCCTGCCCAGGTCAGGCAGCGACTGATTGCCCTTACAGAAAAATACCAACCCCCTCTATAAATCTGCGATCAGGTAAAGATGGTGGCGCGGCGTCTTAATCAGGGAAATCTCAAGAGCAGCGGTGCTGCGGTTGCGCGTGCTACTGGGATGATTGCATCATTTCGCTATGTTCAATGTTCGCAAGGCGACCACAGTGGTCGGATGGCGCTTTATCCATCAGCGCCGCAGCTACCGTTTCGCCCAGCCGGGTGTACCCCGCGCGGTTGAAATGCGTCCAGTCGCGTGGGCCATGGATGATTTCCCGGGTTCCCAGTTCCCGCATCGAAGGTCTGGCATCAAAAAAATGGGCCCCGGAACCTAGCGTGATATCACGTAGGCGGCCGCAGATTTTATTGGATCTGGAGGCAACGTCAAGGGAGCGATGTACTGTTGAACTTTTATCAGGTGCCTCCACCGTTACGCTGGGACTGGCCAGGTTGTAGGTAGATAGGACTGAGGGCAGGTGTACTACAGTGATCTTGATGTCGGGGAGGGTCTGTCGTAGCCACATCAACGAAACCTCAAAGACCTCAAAGGCCGCGGCGACCGATTGCTCATCTAAATCAAGACCCGGGCCTTGCAGTGCAGCGGGCAACGCTACCACCTCAGTGCCAATCAGCGCGCGGTTAGCGACGTGAGGTGTTTCAGTGCCACCACTATTGACGTCAGGCGGAGGGAAAAATGTCTCTCTTGCCGTCTTGATAAAAGACTTGATGCTCTTCCCAAAGTAGAGAAAACAGGGCTTACGCCCAGGCGTTCCCCAATTTTTCTCAAGAAATTTTATCGATGCATTGCTGACACCGACGTCGCCCACACCGAGCCCCAGCCTTCTGGACATGAAGTCGATGTTGTCCTCGAGATCGTTGCCCTCGTAAAAGTAGTAAACAATCTCTTGTGGTGGCCGCAAAGACGGAAAAAACAAACACTCACCGGCTCCCAGCGCAAGCGCCGGTAACCGCACCAGACCTTCGGCACTGCTGGCGCCTCGCCGTCCGTAGCTGAGTATATTGCGCCCGGTGAGATCGTGGATCACGTCAGCGGAATGGGACGGGCTGGTAAAATCAATCTGCTGAGCTTTCCAGTCTCCAACACCCTCCGCGTACGAGTCCCCCAGCAAAGCCAAATAGTCATTGCTGGAAGGGTCAGGGGCGGAAGGCTGCCACCATAAGTTGGCCGCCATTGGAACCTGGCTGCTTAGCGCTGGTATTAATCCGGGCGCGAAACGCAGAAATAGGGATCCGACGACGATATACGAAAATAAAATTGAAACGACGAATATGACCAGGTTGGCTAGCCAGTGCCTGCAGGAGCCTGGCGCTTTCGAAGGCGGAACTTCACTCATTGTAGGCCTTTAGAATTTCAGTGGAAATTAGTGCCCTAGACCCACGACAAAGAGCTAAAGAATTGCAACAGACACAACAGTAGATCAGGATTATGTGCGGGTGTAGTGGCGATGTATTATGGTGGTAAATATTTGTAGCCACTTGCTTCCAGAGTGCGCGCCACCGCCGCTTTGGCAGCTGCCAGTACTGCGCCCAGCGGCTGTGAAGCATCAATTTCTGCAATGGTTGCCCCGCCAAAGGTTAGCTGGGGTGTGAACTCAATCTTTCTCGCAAGTGCCTCGCGACGGTGGTCCGGCTTGCGTGCGTGGGCTGTATCCAGATCGACATTGAGTCGAATCACAAGGTCGGGTCGATAACTGGTCATCCACTCGAAGTAGGCCTGCTCGCGCTGCGCCAAGCTGTGTATGAAATTACTGCCCTGGGCCGTGACGGACATATCGGGGCCATCGAATGCGTTGGGGAAATCCAGTTGTGGATATCGGTCGGCAATGATAATCAGACCTTGTTGTCGCAGCGCGAGCATTCGTCGAAAGCGCCGCACGCGCTTCAGGGTGAACGCATACATCACCAGCGCGGGGACCAGGTGAGGCGCTTTGTTGCTGGCTTGAAACTTACGAACGGTAGACGCTTTGCGCTCTATAAAGCGACCAAAGCGCTTGCCCACCAGGGGGAGATGGGATAGCGAGCGGCCGGTATTCCCTTGCTGCTTGCCCAAGTGTGTCGCAGCCGCAGGCCCGTAATAGGCGATCCAGCGTAGCAGCTCCTTGCTAACGGTTGATTTTCCCGATCCATCACAGCCTACAATAGCAATCAGCGGTGGGACAGTTGGTTTTCCATCTAAAATCATTGAATTTCGAAGATATCCTAAGAATTATATTCTGCACCGTTCGGTTTGCGCGTATTCATAACACTGCGGCAATACCGGCGCACAGGCAGTATAAACCCCCTGCTCGGTCGATTTCCAACTATGGATGTCGGTTCCTGGCAGCCCGGAATCCAGAGGTAGGAAGATGTTGGCGACTATTGGCTAGAACAGGGCACAAATAAGTAGCACAACCGCTGAGCCGCGCGAAAATATGATTAAGATGCCAAGCAGCACTTTTCCTGGGCATGAACCTCCCCTAAAATTTAGAATAAATTCAGCCAATGTAATTAAATTGCAATGTATTTCTGAAGCAGTATTTGACGTACACTGGCTGGCCGATACATAGCGTTGAATATTATGCTTCAAGCGCCTTCTCTTTTGACTCCCAGTGAACAGTTGCCCTGCGTCATTGCCGTTACGGGTTGCGATGGCGCCGGGAAGTCTACCCTTAGCGAGGATTTGCTCTCCCAGCTGGATCTGGGCGTGCCAGTCAAATGGCTATACCTCGGCCAGTCTTCAGGCAATATTGCCAAATGGATAAAGGGCCTGCCGTTGATAGGACCATCAATTGGCCGTTATCTGGTGCGCAAGGCCGATAACGTTGACGACAAGAAGTCCAATGCCCCGGATACTGCGACGACGCTGGTAATTTATGTCCTTTCGCAATGGCGGGCGCACAAGTTCCGCCGAATGCTCAAGCTCCTTCGTTGTGGGGCGGTGGTGATCACCGATCGCTATCCACAGGCCGAAGTGCCCGGGTTCCATTTCGATGGGCCGGGCCTGGGTGTGGTAAATTCGGAAAGTTGGTTAGGACGCAAGCTGGCCAAGCGGGAGAAGCGACAGTACCAGCGTATGGCAAGCCACGTTCCTGCGCTGGTTATTCGCATCAATATCGATGCTGTCACCGCACATGAACGCAAGCCCGATCACAAGCTGAGCATTCTTCGCGATAAAGTGGCCACTATTCCCTTGCTGCACTTTAACGGTGCCAAGATCCTTGATCTGGACGGCCGAGATCCCTACGACCGGGTGCTGAAAGCGGCGTTGGGCGCAGCTAGAACTGCGATTAGGGCCCACCAGAGTTGATGATTCGCCTGATTTTAGAAGCTGTCGTGCGCGCAACATGTTAGGCTGCAACCACCGTATAATCCGTGTGTGTTATGTCTGACTTTATCAACCCAGCTGCTACGCTGACTGTCCCGCTAGCGGGTGTTTTTGCCGTGGTGGGGTGCGACGGGACTGGTAAAACTACATTAACGCGTGATCTGCAGGATTGCCTGCGGAGTAGAGGTCGAGTCGAACGGCGCTATCTCGGGCTGGTTTCTGGTGAGATGGGCGACAAAATCAAAGGTCTGCCTTTTGTCGGGGTTAGATTAGAAAATAATCTTCATAAAAAGGCCAATCGCGCCTTGGATATGGAGAAAAAGCTGCCCGGCACTGGTACTGCGCTGATCATGTGTTTGCTGTCACTGTGGCGAGCGTCGCTAATGCTGGGTGTGATTCGGTTGTCGCGACGCAATGTGCAAGTTATCACCGATCGCTATCCCCAGGTGGAAATTCCAGGCTTTCATTACGATGGCCCCGGCCTGACCGTTGAGCGAACCAAGAACGGGTTGGTGCGCAATTTGGCGCTACGGGAGCATCGGCTGTATGAATGGATGGCAAAGCACAAACCGGCTCTGGTGATTCGATTAAAGATCACTGCTGAGGCCGCGCATGCGCGCAAACCCGATCATGGCTTAGCGGAGTTACGCGATAAAATATTGATGATGGACCGCCTGAAATTCAATGGCTGCCGGGTTATCGAGATCGATGCCACTGTGCCTTATGAGCAAATGCTGGAAATCGCACTGGAGGCCATCAAGCAGGTGTCTCCGGACGAGCTCTGTAGCTCTCTGGGCTAGTTCAGAACGCTCATTCAATTGAGAATGTGCCGCTATTGCTCTTCTTTCGGGTTGAACTGGAAATTGATGCCACTTTCTCCTGTGGCTGAATACCGATCCGTATCAACTTCGTATTCGATCATTTGACCGGTAAGCTCGCTATCTTGCCGGAACAGGCTTACATTCCCACGCATTATCAGTTTGTCGGTGGCGCGAAGATACTCGATAGAATTTGCGGCACCTTCGACTTTGTCCTGCTCATCGGCATTTTCATCGTCGTTACGGAGAAATAATATTCTTGCCGGGCTGCCTTCCACTACCACTCTGTCTGGATTGTCGATTTTCCCGTATACCACAGCTGTATCTCCCGCCATACTCCAGTCGGGGGCTTGTAATGCAAAGTTCCCGCTAAAGTGAATAATATTGGCCTCGTCACCCTCCCAGCCCCGCTCGGCCGTTATCATTATGGTGTCGTCAGAGTTAAAATTCAGCGAGCCGGCGGGTCCGGACTGCATGCTCACTAGCAACATTAGCGGGAGAATGGTAGAGCGCGCTTTGATAAGTGACCCTGTGCGCATGTATCCCTTCGCTGTTCGATGTGTAGGCGTGTGGAGAATACCCCGCAGCTGAGGTAAGTCAATGAACATAATTTGGACGGTACTCGAAACAATGAAAGTGGGTAACAATCTATCGTCGCTGACGAACGCCAACAAGGGGAAATTGCCGGCTTGATTATTGATAGATATCTGCTGCGGCAGGTGGTTATGCCGTTTCTTTCGGTTTCGACTGTGCTATTGACCATTTTTGTAGGGTACTCGCTCTCCCGCTTTTTGTATAAGGCAGATGCCGGATTGCTTAATACCGATGAAGTCGCGCTTCTGACTCTATTGAAGACGGTGATCGCGCTTGAAGTCCTGCTGCCTATTGGTCTGTTTTTTGGCCTGATGTTGGCGCTGGGAAAACTGCATAACGATTCAGAAATTGTTGCCATGCAGTCCAGCGGGATAGGCGAATCACGGCTGTTTCGTGCAGTCGTCACGTTGGCTATTCCTCTCTCTCTGATCATTGCAGGTTTATCCCTTTATGTCCGACCCTGGGCATTTTCCCGGACTTACGAAATTCTTGCCGTTGCAGAGGCATCATCTGATATTGACAGAGTAAAGCCGGGTCAATTTTATCTGACCAGTACATCCGACGCGGGTGAGGGCGTTTCAGAGGAACCTGGTGAGGGAAGGAAGCGCGCAATTTTCATTGAAAAAATTTCTGCCGAACAGGCCCTCGAGCACGTTTTCATTCGCACACGAACCGGGGATGAGCTACAAATTGTATCCTCACTGACGGGGCGTTTGGTGGCGCATCCCGAGGCTGACTACCAGTCACTTGAGCTGAACAACGCCCGTATTTTTAAACGGGTGGACGATGGCCCCGATCTGCTTGTGCAAGTCAAACACTTCACAATGAAAGTTACCAACGAACAGCCCGAGGCACCGAAATACCGATCGAAATCGATCGCCACAGACACACTCGTATCCTCCACGAATCCAGCAGATAAGTCTGAGTACCAGTGGCGTCTATCAACTCCGGTGACAACCGTGCTGCTGGCACTGCTCGCCATTCCTCTTAGTCGCAGCAGACCGCGCCAGGGGCGATACGCCAGACTGTTGCTCGCGTTTGTTATCTATGCGGCCTATTACAACTTGATAGGCGTAGGCCGAACTTGGGTAGAGCAGCAAGCGGTATCGAACATCTGGTGGGCGCCCGCACTTCTGGCGCTGCTGGTAGTACTTTTATATTTACCTTGGCATTTACTGAGCCACAAATGGCTGGCCCGAAACAATGAACATACTTGACCGCTACGTCGGCCGCAGCTTCCTGGGAGGCTGTCTTCCAGTACTACTGCTGTTGCTGTCGTTATTCAGTTTTCTCGGCCTGTCCGAAGAACTCGAGGATGTGGGGGAGGGTAGTTATGAGCTGGTGGATGCATTGCGGGTGGCGGCCTACAGCTTGCCAGCACTGGCAGTCGATTTGCTGCCAGTGACCGTCTTGCTAGGGGGACTGTTGGGGCTGGGGGCACTGGCGAACAATCTCGAACTAACCTCGATGCGTGCCGCCGCTATTTCCTCGTTGCGAATCTCTGTTCCCATTGTTCAACTGTCATTCTTACTGATTGCCATCGTACTCCTGCTACAGAATCTGGTTATACCCAGGACGGAGTTTCAAGCGGCTAAACTACGGGGTAAAACCCTGATAGAGGCGAGCCAGGTTGATTTTGAAGGTGAATCCACCAAGGATGCCAGCATCGAGTTCTGGACCCGCAATGCTGGGCAGTTTATTCGCTTTGACAGAGCGCTACCCGATCGCAGTCTGGCCGGCGTGGAAATCTATCAGTTTGATGACGGCGTCCTCCAGCAAATGGTGCAAACGCCAAAAGCAGAGCTCCTGCAGGACAACACCTGGTTGCTGCACCAGGCACGTGTGACAACACTACAAAATAACCAATCACAAACACAGCTTGAAAATACCATGCTTTGGCAGGCATTGCTCAGTGAAGATCAAACCCGTACCTTGATCACTCCCGCAAGCTCACTTTCTCCAACTGATTTGTGGCGATCTATTCGGCGATTGGAAGAGAATAATATGAACTCGGAGTCGCAGAGGGTCATTTTCTGGAGTCAGATGAGTATCCCGGCAGGAGTGTTAGGTATGGCGTTGATGGCGCTTCCGTTTCTACTGGGTTCGGTTCGCAGTGTTCCAGTAGGGCAGCGCATTGCGATGGGGGGTTTAATCGGTATCACCTACTACCTGGTACAACAGATCAGCGGTCATTTGGCCGGCATTATGCACTGGAATATTGTTCTGACTGTCCTATCCCCTGGTCTACTGCTGCTGTTTATCGCGATAGTACTTTTGAGGCGCTCCAATTAGTAAGCTGGGGAGAGTTCCAGACTGACCCACGGATCGGTGGTGCGGATGATAAGTCTGTGATGTAGGCGGGCAACGTTCATACAGCTACAACAACCGCATGGCACCTGGCCATGGGCAGAACAAACTTAAACTCGTGTCCTGAATGAATTGACCACTACAGTAAAAGGTGGTGTGGTCATCCGAGCTAACAGCAAAAAACGTGCCATCGAGATCGGTCGCTAAAAGCATTGAGTACTCCGTTGCTGATCGTTTAGTGATAACAGTGACTCAAGAAAAGTATTAGATATGCAGTTTTTGAGTATAAGACGGATAGAGAGCGTAATGGTGGAGCCAAAGAAGGGGCGCCCCGTATTGGCAGGCCCCTGGTATTGTAGATACCTGATAGCGTCACAATTGACGCAAAAAGAAGGTATTTATTGTGAGCTGTAAACGCTATACAGACGCATTCAACATTGAAGTGGGCGTGCTCTGGAACAAGCAGAGCCTAATGGCGAATTGTCGTTTGTGAATTGAGACTAGAAGACAGTGCCCTGGTGACGGGCACTGACGCAGAGTGAATAAGCGCTTTAAGCGGCGTGACTGGCAACAACCTTCGTGGCAGCGCGCTGCTTGAAGTCTTCCGCAATTGCATCGCCTAACGCGGTAAGATAAGTCTTTCCGCCGCCGAGTGTGAGCTCCAACTGCTTCGCCCAGAGGCAATAGCGAAACAGCGGATAATCCCGATCCACTCCTATTCCGCCGTGCAGATGCTGCGCGGACTGGCTGACGCGATGGGCTACGTCACTTGCCCATATTTTGGCGATGAGAACGGCCTCGGTGGCGTCGGCTTGTGCGCTTAGCAGCGATGTTGCCTGCTGGCAGGCCAGCCGCAGGTTTCCCACGTCAATATAGGCGTCTGCAGCGCGGTGTGACACCGCTTGGAATGTCGCAATAGGCCGACCAAACTGCTCTCGTTGTGAAGTGTAGGCCGCTGTCATTTTGAGCATCGTATCCGTGACACCCAGTGTCATAACGCTATTGGCGACAAGGGTATGTTGCACCATGGACTGGATAGCGCGATGAGCGCTGGCGCCGGTTGCTATGATATCGTCCTGCGAGACATGCGCTGCATCAAAGCGAATGCTGAACTGCGGCTCACCCGTTGTCACCTGCTGAGGTATCAACGATATGCCGGGCAGTGTGGGATCGAGGGCTAAAAGGACCAGTTCGCCATCAAGCCGTGCGGTTAGCAATATTGCGCTGGCACGATCGGCGCAAACAACCATGCTTTTCTGGCCGTGCAGTGTCCAGGTATCGCCGTCCGGTGCCAGCCGGGTTATTGGTTGAGTGGGATCATCACGTCCTGGCTCGGTGAGTGCCACTGTCAGTAACACCTTGCCGCTGGCCACGCCGCTTAACCAGCGCTCGCACATGGCTTTACTACCGAATTGCTGCAGAGTTTGGACCGCGCCCGCCAGCACCGGAATTACCGGTATTGCCGCCACAGTCTTACCAACCTCCTCGATCAGCAGGCACAGTGTTTCAAAGTCGAAGCCCATACCGCCGTGTTTCTCTGCTATGGCAGTGCCCAGCAGACCCGATTCACCCAGTTGTTGCCATAGCGCTTCATCGAAACGTTCTTCGCCTGACTCGATCGCTTTGAGTCGGTCTACGGTTACCTCCTGCGTGAGTATTTGTGCAGCGAGGGCCTGTACGTCTCGCTGTTCTTCCGATAGTGAAAAATCCATGTCTGTTCCCCTTAACGATAGCGTGGCATGAGTAAACCGGCAGCCGCAACAATGTCGCGCTGTACCTCGTTGGTGCCGCCGCCGAAGGTCAATACCGATCCGGAGCGATAACGATGCTCCAATGCACCCTGCAGTATGGCTCCTTCAGAATCGCTACATAGTGCGCCGCTCTGGCCGACAATTTCCAGCATCAGACGCCAGGCCTCAACAAAAAATTCCGAGCCGTAAACCTTTGCGGCGGAGGCCTGATCCATGCCGAGACTGGCGTGGCTCATACTCCATGCCTGCTTGAAGCAGACCAAACGCAATATCTCAAGACCTGATTTGACCTTGGCAAGGTTAGTGCGTACCCAGGGCAGGTCGATGATTTTTCCCGATCCGCTGCCCGCGTCCATCTGTGCTGCCCACGTGGCAACTTGTTCGTACAGCAACTCGCAGGGCCCGTGATTAACAAGACTAAGACGCTCGCGATTGAGCTGGCTGGTAATCATCTGCCAGCCCTGATTGAGCGGGCCGACCTGCCATTGATCCTCTAGCTCAATGTTCTCGTAGTAAGTCGCATTGGTGCGAACGCCCAGTGTGTTGATAGGAGTAAAACTGAATCCGGGCGCTGATGTGGGCACGAGGAACATCGAGATGCCATGGTGTTTCTTGGCGGCATGCGGGTCAGTGCGCGCAGCTAGCCATACATAGTCAGCGACGTTACCGTAGCTGGTCCAGATTTTCTGGCCATTAATCAACCATTTGCCGTTCACGCGCTCCGCTCTGGTCGTCAGGGAGGCCAGATCAGTGCCCGCCGCCGGCTCGGAGTAGCCGATAGCAACGATGCACTCACCCTTGAGTATGGGGTCGACGATTTCCTGTCGTATCTCTTCGCTGGCAACTTCAGCCAATACGGGGCCCACACCATCGGTAGTCAGAAACGGGTAGGGAAATCCTGCGCGGATAACTTCGTCACAGAAAATGTATTGTTCTATGGGACCTGCATCCCGCCCTCCATACTCCTTGGGCCAGCTGCGCACTATCCACCCATCGGAGCCCATCTGTTTCAGCGCTCGGCGATGCTCTGGCCCGCCGCCCTCGCGCTGCTCGCCGTGGAGCTCTGCAATTAGGACGGGCGTCATCAAACGATCCATGTAGTGTCGAATTTCCGCGCGCAATGCAAGCTGCTCGTCGGTTAATGCTATATTCATCTTCTACTCCGCATTAATGGGTCAATCGGTGGTCTAGTGGATAGTACGCCATGTGCATGCAACCGGACTTGCTGTGGATGTAAGTTGCGCAGCAGACACCAATTAATTGAACCAGACGCTCTACACGGTACTGATAAGTTAACTTGGGTTCGCTCAAAGAATGGATTTTTAGAATTAATCGGACCCAATAAAAAAACCTACAGTGGGATCTGGCGACTCGATTGCCAGCTCCAAGGACCAAATTGTGTGGGGTCAGCCCATGACGAGTAAGCATGGTCACTTGTCAGTACCAGGTGACGTGCTATTCGAAAGGGACAATTTCCTCTTCCAGGGCAGCTATTTCCCTGATCCAGAGCCGGTCATTGCGATGTTCCACAAGCCCACTTTTGCCCCACTCCCGGAAAATACTATTGACCCGCTGGCGCGAACCGACCGCCAGCCGCGCAAAGTCGCTCTGGCTAACCTTCAAGCCTACCAGTACTCCCCCCTCTAGCGCTGAGCCATGCTCCCGCCCCATCTCCACCAGGCGGCCGGCCACTCGCGCCCGGAGCGGGTAAAAGGCCATGCCAGTCAGCAAAATGTAGAGCCCGCGACTTTCCTGCACATTCTGACGCAACAGGTTGTGATGCAGCTGTGGCCAGGCATCCGCCGCCGCCAATACGGCCTGTCGGCCAATGAGTAGAATTCGAGAATGGGCTACCGTTTTCGCTTCAATCAGACGCTCGAAATCGTTGACCAGACATGGCGCGCCCAGCCAGCTTCCAGGCTCGCAATCATTGAGCACAAACTCGTGCCCCATTCCGGTGGAGACTGCGGTGCGGACCCGCCCAGACACTATCCCAAAAACCTCAGACGTGCGCTCGCCCACGGCCCAGAGATAGGTGTTCGCGTCCATGGACTTGAAAGTGGCTGCAGCCACAAGATCGTCGAGCACATCGGCCGGAACGTCTGTAAACCAGCTGGACTGTTGAATGAACTGACGGATCGCTTCACTACCCATCAGCTTGTGCCGCCCGGGTGGGCTTCCAGACACAAATTGATAGCGCTCCAACAGCCTGATCTAAAAGGCCTTGGGATGGATGGCTTGGCGTCGTTTGTGTTGAATTCATTTATCTGGTTGATTGTTCCGATGAAATAAGATTTCGCCAGGGACAGGCTCGCAGGCAAATATGGTGTTGGATGCTGTATTGAATACCAGATTGACATAATTTGCCAGACCCTGCTTAGCCACTACCCTTGCACTCTAGCTCTGCGCGATGTGCCTTTAATGTTTTGATGATACTTCCATTGACCTCTTCCCAGAATTCATCTGAATTTGCATCCTTGTACTCATAAAACCCTCTACCGGTTTTTACACCTAGGTCACCTTGTTGAACCTTCTCACGGATAAGTTTGTGTGACCGCCAATTCGGGTCGCCGGTCGCTTCAGCAAGATACTCACCGACATTGTAGATTGAATCCAGCCCAACCATATCCAGGAACTGAATAGGGCCCGCGCTGGGTAGCCGCAGACCGAAACCATTTTTAGCCACGGAATCAATCTCATCAGCAGTTGCAATGCCGTAATCCATCAAGTCCATTGATGCTTTGATCAAGGCTCCCTGAAGAATATTGTGAAT
Source organism: uncultured Halioglobus sp. (assembly GCA_963934845.1). Taxonomy (GTDB): domain Bacteria; phylum Pseudomonadota; class Gammaproteobacteria; order Pseudomonadales; family Halieaceae; genus Marimicrobium. Next base: position 57,837 of record CAWWAG010000011.1, read on the forward strand.
AAAGCCTGGCGTGTCTTTGCAGATTACCGGGTACTTACCCATCTTCTCCAGCAGCTCGATGGTTCTGGTTTCTGTCTCTTTGGTTGTGTGTATGCCACTGACAACTTCTACCAGCGGGCTCAGGTGAGCGGGAATTGTCCAGTGTGTGGTGATCGCTCTTTCCGGGTTTTTCATTCCTGCTGCGATTTTGGTGATGCTCATGGATGAGGTGTTCGAAGCGATGATAACCTCCGGTGCACAGAGCATGTCGCAGCGCTCGAAAACCGCCATTTTCTGTACCATTTTCTCCGGAACTACTTCCATGATGAAATCTGCCTCGGTAATAGCGGCGTCCCATTCCACTGTTCGCTGTATATTCTTGAGCGCTCTGTGTGCATTTTCTTCCTCTACAAGGCCCCCCCCCACCATCTGTTGGCAATTGGCTTCGGCCCTTTTGGCGGCCACCTGGAGCTGCTCTTCAAAAAGATCTACTCCCGTTACTTTATACCCAGCCAGGGCGAATGTGAGTGCGATGTCTCCCCCCATAACACCCTGGCCAAGAATGGTAATCTTCTGAATCGGCTTATTGGTCATATCGTTGTCTTTTCATTCGGTAGGCACAGTAACGGAGTTCGATTTTAGGCATTTATTTCAAGATTCGCACGGGTCTGCCAACTGGCTCGAGAATGGAGCTTCCTTTGGAGACCGCAGTAAAGGCATGTCCAAGATTGGGTAAATCCGCCAATGCATTAACAATGTGAAACTGCGTCGGATTTTGCTCCCAGGTCAGGTGTTCCCAATGAACCTCTCCTGTTCCAACCCAGTATTCATCGATATGAGCTTCAGTCGGGAACAGTACGGGGTGACTGAGGGCTGCGCCCACACCGTCAGGATTGGGGATATACTTCCACCCCATAGAGTTATTCTTTTTCATAGACTCCTGGGTTTCGGCAATCTGAGCGGCGTTTGAGGCAGTCAGGTCCCTGGCCTTAATGTTCAGAATTCGATTTGAAAAATGACTGGCATTGGCATGCCATTCACCATTGATTACCTGGTGATCAGGAATGTCGGCGTAGACTTTGGGTACTCCTTTGATCTCCCTTCCGGTCAGAATTGGATCAGCCAAATTCTCCCACATCACCAACGTGAGATACCCATCTAAATGATCTTCATCTCCCTCAAATGTAACGGCAGCATTGACTCCGACCATGTTGTAACCGCGTCCAGCCAGCCAATCCACTTCTTTTGCGCAGCTGTAGGTAACGGTTATTAGGGGGAGCTCCCCAACTATGAAGGGCGCAGGGATATACTTGGCAAGTAGCTCAGGATCGGTGAGATAGCAGACCATAATATTTGTGACGTCATTGTAACGCCTGGTGGTCACGGGACCCGGGCGCGGCCCGAAAAAGGCGGGCATGTGGTATTGCGCATTGGGATTGAATACAAACATTGATCCTCAGGTCCTCTTGTTAGGTGCTGGCACGTTAACTGGTGGAATCTACTGCATTAATACCTGCAAGCGCCACCAACTCCTGTAACTATGAATCCGCCTCGCCTGTGAGCTTTCCGCAAAAGTCACCCATTCTTAGCTCAGCCTCTCGAGACTGCCCATCCAGTTCAATGAAGCGACGCATGTTCCGCTGCGCATCGTCAGTTTGAAGGGCACGCGCCATCAGGTAAGTCTCATCGAGAAAACCTTCATCGGGCATAGGTTCGGCGTTGTTGACACTTTGCTTGGCCAGCTGTACGGCAAGGGGGGGGAAGGTAGCAATGCGATTCGCGAGTGCGTCGACAAAAGGCCCGATTGCATCGGGCTCGAAAGCACGGTTCAGGTAGCCCCAGCGTTCAGCAGTTTCGGCATCAATATCGTGGCCGGACAGTATCATCTCTAGCGCCCGATTCCTGCCGATGATGCGGGGCAGTGTCTGGGTTCCACAGCTACCCGGAATGATGCCCAGAGGGACCTCCATCTGGCAAAAAATGGTTTTTCCATAAACGCCAAAGCGCATATCGCAGCAGGAGGCCAGTTCATTGCCGCCACCACCTGCCCGGCCCTCAATCTGAGCAATCGTCACTTTATTCATTCGACGTAAACGCAGGCAGGCTGCATGCCACTCTGTTAGCTCAGCAGATTTCTCCGGCTCCTTATCGATCGGAAATGTTAGCAGATAAGATACATCGACATGGGCCAGGAAGAATTCGGGGTTATCACTTTTGATCACCACTACACCCAAGCTATTATCGGCGCTTAACTCTTTTGTTAGCTCATAAAATTCTTCATACAAGGCAATTGTGCCCAGGTTTATGGGGGGATTATTGATGGTTACGGTTGCCACCCGATTTTCACAGTGAACATTCCACATTTCGTAATTATAAGACATGTTTGTAACTCCGCTTTTCAGGTAATGGTATGCAGCTTCTCAATGACGACTGAATCGGGTTTAGCCGGGTAAGTTACAATACCCCCGTTCATGAAAGGTTTGCAGAAGTTCGCGATGCCCGAAGGCTTTTGCGCTTGACTGGAAACCACAGTTCTTTAGTTGACCGTTGATGAGTCGTTGAGCAGCTTCTGCACATAAGTCGCCGGTCCAGGTGTACGGCGCTGACAAATTCATCACAAATTCTGTTGTTACCTGCCGGCCTTGTCCCTTACAGGAAATGACTCCACGCTGCACATCAATGTCGTCTTTGGGTGGCTCGCCGCTGCCCATTTCGTCGCCCATAGCGTTAGTCCAGGCTTCACGCTCTTCTTGTGGTAAGTGGGCCGCCTGATCATTAAAGGCCCTGACTGCTTCGAGTACCGCCACCATAAGTGACTCTTCACCAGCGGTAATGACGCTACAGTTGCGCACTCGCGGATCGTCCTTATACCAAATGGGCTCGCAACCGCCACCCCAGGGGAGCGCTGAAAGCGTGTAGTTGTGATTTGGAGCAACTGCTTGAATCATTTTGTCATTTGGCCAAGCCTCAAGCTCATTCTGGTTTAGAAAATACTGGGAGACATCGTTGCATACCATGCGCAGGAACGACTTTGTTGAGGCCTCTGAGGGCAGGGCATTTTCTATCTGATAAAGAATGTCCAGACTGTCAACGCCCTCAGTTTCCAGTACCACTTCTGCTGCAATCGCTCCGGCTGACCACATGTATGAACAGGCAGGGCAAAGCAAGAGGTCCTTGTCGGCAAAAGCCTGCCCGTACTTCTTTTGAATGGCAGCAGTCCAGTCTTGCTCCCCGGTGGTATCCAGGTAGTGGCAGCCGGCCTGAAGTGCCGCTTCTACTATGGGCCACCCCAGCTGCATAAAAGGTCCTGATACATTGATAACCACCGAGACTTGATCAAATAGGGGTCTAAGTTCATCCAGGGTATTGTTAGCAGTAACAATGCGGGCGTTCACCTCGCCATCGTGGCGCTGCTTGACAATATCCAGTGCTTTCTCGAGACGTTCCTGATTGCGACCAGCTAGGTAGAATGAAATGTTACGCTGAGCCAGGGATTCAGCGACCAGTTTACCGGTATAGCCACTTCCTCCGTAGATAAGCACCTGAAATTCGCTACTCATAATTTGATCTCCTTTGATTTATTGTCTGGTAAAAATATCAGGATTATCGCTAGAAAAACTCTCTAATAGTAATCGCTCTAGCGGCTTTTCTGACGCTGTCTTGGGTATCGCGGCAACGATCTGCAGGTAGCTTGGAACGTCATTGTTACCCAGTCTCTCTCCGCAGTATTCAAATATTGCCAAATTGTCGAAGCTGGCCTCACTGCTGATCTCGATGGCAGCTACCAGGTCTTTTTCTCCAGCGGCTCCAGAAATCGCTGGCACGCCGTAGACAAAAACGTCCTCTACCGCAAAATGTTCGGCGAGTACTTTTTCGACAGCGGCAGTATCAATAAAGTCACCATTGCGGCGCACACCGCCGCCGCAGCGGTGCATAAAGTAGAGCCAGCCGGCCTCATCGCAGTACCCCATATCGCCCATGCGCAACCATCCCGCGGCGGTCTTCTTCCGGGAGGCCTCCAGATTTTTCAGGTAATGAACTTTGAGAGGTGTTTCTTCAGCAACTGACCTGAAGACTATCTCGCCTGACTGGTAGGGCGCACATTCCCGATCATTGTCGTCAAAAATTCGAGCTTCCATTCCGGGAAGAGGCTTGCCTATCGAGCCCTTTGGACCATCTCCCGGAGGATTAATCGTAATACCCCCTTCAGCGGCGCCGTAGAATTCAAAGATCTTGACGTCAAAGCGCTGCTGGAATGAATCCCAGAGATTGGCTGGCATACCAGCGCTTAAAACAAATCGTACGGGGTTGTTGGCATCGTCGTCTCGTTCGGGGTCACTGTAAATAGCTGTCGTCATCCCACCCAGGAGATTGAAGCTGGTACATCCGTAGTGGCGTGTGATATTCCACAGCTGTGATTTACTGAACTGTCGGCTAATGACCATCCTCAGTCCCATGTGCAGGCCCATCCCAAGGGTGATTATTTGTGCATTCGCATGGGTCAGGGACAAGCCTGTATAGGGCCTATCACCTGGTCTAAGTCCAAACAGCTCGCCCATGGTGGCATTGCCACTGAAACGGATGTGAGGAACGACAATAGCTTTAGGGTCACCGGTGGTGCCAGATGTGTAGAGATATTGCATTGGTGCCAGTGGGTCGTTGGCTCGCACTGTGATGTCCGGTATCGGACCCGAATAAATCACGTCCAGGGGACGAAAAAGTGATGAATCTAACAGTGTGTTCTTATCGATACCTTCGTCATTACCAGACGAATCAAGTACCCAAACCCACTTCAGTGCTGGCAGCGCATTCTTGACCTTAAGGAGGTTGCCAAGCGCGTAATCTGCAACAATGACTCCTCGACACTCAGAAAAGCTCAGCATGTAGCTAAGCTTGTCGGGTTTGGTGCGAGGATCAATAGGAACAAAAACAGTATTTGTGATACTTGCGCCGACCATCGCATCGACGAATTCGGGATGATTGTGCATCAGCAGCCCGAAGGTTTCCCCTTCAGCCATGTTCTCTTGGTCCAGTGCTGCCGCGATACGCTGGCCGTTGTCCCATAATTTTTGATAGGTGCGAACTTCTTCGCTGAGGCTCCCATTCCTGGTCACATTCACAAAGGTTAACGCATCCAAATTCGGGTGGAGGTTGCAATGTTCACTGACGATACTGGCCAGTACCAAAGGCTTATCTGTAGGAACCGCCATTACTGGTCAGTCAAGATAGTGATAACCATGGCTGCGGCATCTTCGCCAATGTAGCCACCACCGTTTTCTGCCAGTGCAATGCGCGCACCACTGACTTGTCGGTCACCTGCCTCGCCTCGTAGTTGCCAGGTCAGTTCCGCCAGTTGGGCCAGCCCGGTTGCCCCGATTGGGTGTCCCTTGCGTAATAGTCCACCTGACGGATTTACTGGAATCGCTCCGCCCAGTGCAGTAGCACCACTTTCCGCCATCTTGCCGCCCTCACCGGGCTCGCACAGTCCAAGCGTTTCATAGTAAATTAGTTCGGATGGGGCAGAGGCATCATGTAATTCGATAACGTCAAGATCCTTGGGGCCAAGCCCCGCAAAGTTATATGCAGCTTCAACCGAGGCCTCTGCTAGCCGCACCTCATCTTCTGATTGATAGTCCCATCCTGAATTTAGTACTGACGAACGTACGCGCACGCAGCGAGACTTGCCCAATTTGTGAGCCATCCGCTCACTGACTACTACTGCGGCAGCAGCTCCATCCCCGATCGGGGAACACATGGGTAATGTCAGCGGGTAGCGGATATCTCTGGCAGATAGAACCTGTTCAACAGTATTAATGTCGCGGAATTGCGCGTAGGGGTTAAGGCTGCCATGACGCGAGTTCTTTGCTGACACGGCTGCGAACTGCACCTGCGTTGTGCCATATTCCTTCATATGATCCAGCGCCATGGCCGCGTAAATGTCCATAAAGAAAGAATGCTTACTACTGGTTGAATCTGCCGGCTCATCACCTGATGGTATGCGCTGCTTGACTTCAGTTACCACCTTCTCAAAGTCCTCGTAATCAACACAGCCATCGAAAACGGCGAATGTTCGCTCCTTCTCCGGGTGGTAAAGCTTTTCCACTCCCACCACGAGAACAACGTCGTAGTAGCCTGCGCTTACCATAGCGCAGGCTTGGTGGAATGCCGTAGACGCCGATGCACATGCGTTTTTGACATTGACTACGGGAATGCCCCCGATCCCTATCTCACGCAGTGCCACCTGGCCCGGAATGCACACCTGTCCCACCATAGTGCCGGCCGCTACGTTGGCGTGATAGGCGGCGTTTATGTCTTTGTTGCTAACGCCCGCATCTGCCATGGCGGCAAGGACTGCCTCTGCCGCAAGAGATTTAAGCGAGCGCTGTAAATGGTTTCCGAACGGTGTCATGCCGACACCGGCGATGTAGGCCTTCATTTGCATCTTTTTGCCCTCGTTATTACAACTGCGTTGCAAGCTTAGTTGCTTATTGCTGGCAATTTGATGCTTGGAGCGGACATAAATCTGACTAAATCGGCCATAAGAGGATATGATTAGCCGCATAATGTAAATGAGCGGGTTGTATGACAGAGCTCTATGCCAGCAGCATTGATCAAATTGGGCTTCAGCGCATGGTTTATGGCTTGAGCCCACTGGTTACCTACCTGAAAAGTCTCGATATCGATTTCGCCCCTTTTTTTGTGTTGGCGGGCCTGTCTCCAGAATCTATGAGGGACCCCAATGCAATAATGACTCTGCAGCAGGAGCTAGTCGTTACTAAGGCGATCATTGATAAGTTGGGCGACCCAGCGCTGGGCTTATCCATTGGTCCACGTTACCACCTTAGTACGTTTGGCATGTTGGGTATGCTAATGATGAGTAGCGAGAGCCTTCATCATGGTTTACATACATTGAGCGGTTTGCATGGGCTTTGTTGGACACGCTTACGTTGGCGTCAATTGTTGGAAGGTGACACGGCCATACTGGAAGGCCGCGAGATAGAACCTCTGCAGCCCTGCCTCAACTACATGCTTCAGCGAGACTTTACCGCCCTAGTAATCATGTGCAGCGAAATGGTGGGCAGGAAGTTTACTTTGCAGGAAGTCTGTTTCAGGCACTCAGCGCCAAGTTACGCACTAAAGTATGAGGCTATATTTGAATGTCCGGTCCATTTTGGGGCCAAACGTAATGCTTTGGTTTTTTCTTCCGACTGGCTTGATGCAGCCCTGCCGCAAGCGAACCAGGCTGTATTTGAGGTTTATAACGCGCAATGTCATGATATTCTGTTTCGCCTGAAAGGGGGACACTCTTTTGTGAAGATGGTTGAGTGCATGGTGTTGGATAGTGCTGGGAATTATCTGACTTTTGAGCAGTTGGCGGCCCGATTAAATACTTCGCCGCGGACTTTACGGCGCCGGCTCGAGCAGGAAGGTACCACTTTCCAGGAGTTATTGGCGAAGGTGCGTAGCACCTTGGCCAAAGAACTGCTTTTAACTGGCAAACTCTCTGTTGAACAAGTTGCCGAACGTCTTGGCTACAGTGATGCAGGCTCTTTCTATCATGCTTTCAAACGCTGGACCGGAAAATCTCCAAGCGCCTTTCGTTAATTTGATTTTGGCCGAAACAATCAGATAGTTGTCCCACTCAAGCAGTTTTATTCACTGCTCGTTGATCTATGCTCGACTCCGTTTAGCAAATGTAAGGGAAGACTATGTTCATTTCTGACCCCTATCGACGACACACGATGCCTGCACACTTTGGGCCTCTCGACCGCAAAGAACAAGAAGCGCCTTTTTCCGCCTGGTATAACGACACCACAATGATTGCGGTGAACTATGTCACCGACGCAGAGAAATTGGCCGGTTATCTACCAAAAGGTTTTGAGCCTGCAGAGGAAGCTGTAATCACTGTGTATTTTTGCTGTAATAAAGATGTGGATTGGCTCGCGGGGCGCGGCTACAACATGATAGGCGTGAACGCGGCGGTTATTTTTAGAGGACAAAAAGAAACACTAGAAGGGACCTACTCACTGGCTGTCTGGGAAAATCTCGCCGACCCGATTATTAGAGGACGTGAACTGCAGGGCATTCCAAAAATCTTTGCCGACATTCCTGATCATACTGAGCGAGACGGAAAATTCAGTACGAGCGCCAGCCACTTCGGTCACAAGATCATTGATATCTCGATTGAAAACCTGTTCCCACTCAATGAAGAACTCATCGCGCAGTTCTCCGAAAGCCAAGTGGGCAAAGATCATCCAATGACCTGTCGCTACATCGAGGCGATGGGAGAGCCGACAACCGGTCTTAATCAAATCATCACATTTCCCAGTGAAAGTATCTACCGTGAATTTCTAGTAGGTGAAGGCAGCGTGGAGTGGCAGCAACTCACATGGGAACAAAACCCTACCCAATTTCACATTGTCAACGCGCTTGCCGGCCTGCCTATTCTCTCTTACTTGCCATCCTTGGTGACCAAAGGCTGCATGAACTTAGAGCCAGAGGGTCGGCCAATGCGAGTGCTTACCTAATGACCATCGAAGAAATTAAAACCGTCTGCTTCGTGGGCAGCGGCACAATGGGCTGTTATAACTCAATGATTGCTGCGCTGGCGGGGTATGACGTTATCGTCATCGATCTTTCAGACGAAAAGCTGGCCAGCGTCTCTGCGCGACAAAAAGAATTGTCGCAGCCTTTGGTCAACAGCGGTTTGATCACTGCTGACGAGGTTGACCGGGTCATCGCTCAGATCACTTTGACAAGCGATCTCGAACAAGGCCTGGCAAACGCCGACCTGGTGAGTGAATCCGTGTTTGAACGGCTCGAACTGAAACGACAGGTGCACCAAAATCTGGAGTCACTGTGCCCAAAACACACCCTAATCACCACCAATAGCTCCTCACTGCTAGTATCGGAGATTGAAAGTGCCTTGGACGACGGAAGTCGCTTTGCGGCTCTGCACTTCTATCTTGGGTGTCCATTGGTAGACATTGTGGGCGGTCCGCGAACCCATCCCCAGGTACTTGATGTATTAGAGCGCTACGTTGTCAGCCTCCGCTGCACACCCTTGCGGTTGCAGAAGGAATACCCGGGTTACGTATTTAATGCCTTACTCACCGGTCTGTTTATTTCGGCACAACTTTTGGTCATAGAAGGCATAGCCAGTACGGAAGACGTGGACAGAGCCTGGATGGCTCACAGCAAGGGCGCACTGGGTCCTTTCGCCCTGATGGATTACATCGGTATTAATGTCTTTTACGAAACCTGGACCGATAAAAAAGATAACCCTCACGATCAATATCTTGCCAGTAAACTCACGCCCCTTTTTCAACCCTATATTGACAACGGTACGACCGGCATGAGCGCTGGAGAAGGTTACTATCAGTATCCCGATGCGCGGTGTTTTGAAGCGGATTTTCTCAACAGAAAGACGCCCATAGAATCTCTCTACAGATTCATGATGGTCGCCGTTATTCAGCGCAGTTTGTTGGTTAAACACGCCGGAGTTGCCAGCGAAGAGGATATTGACCAAACATGGAAAATTGGCGCAAGCTTGGAATTCGGGCCTTTTGAGGTGTTCAATCAATGGGGCGAAACAGCATTTTTGGCCGAATTTGAACGATTGCAATCGAAGACTCAAATCCTTCCGGAAAAAGAGTATGAGGCTGTTAAGAGTCTTTTCAGCGTACTGCCAACTTAACTGCCCCACGTGGGTAGAATCGGCCCATGAATACCCATAAGCGCCACCAATTCCTGCCAGATATCATTTCATATGCTGTCTGGCTCTACCACAGATTCAACCTGAGCTATCGAGACATCGAAAATTTCCTGACTGAACGAGGTATCACCGTCTTCTGGGAAATCAATCCGCCTATGGTACCCAAAGCAATCGCTGCGCTCATGGGGCAGGCTCTGCATCAAGTTTGGCGCGCCATACGCCAGAAGATTGAAACGAAAGCACCGAGGCTATGGCGACACTTCGTATATCGACGAAGTCTTCGTCAACATCAACGGCAAGCAGCATTATCTCCCGGGACAGTCGACCAAGAGGGTGAGGTAGTAGATGTGTATCTGCAGGCTAGGCGGGATGGGACTACTGCAAAAAGAGTCTTTAGGCGGTTAGTCAGGTCTCATGGTGGTGATCCCAGGAAGATGGTTACGGATAAACTACGTAGTTATGGCGTTGCTCACCAGGAGTTGATGCCTGAGGTGATCCAAAGTACTCAACAGCGAGAGAATAATCGGGCTGAACAGTCGCATGAGGCGACCAGAGTTCGTGAAAGGGAAATGCGAAAGTTCAAATCAGTTAGGCAGGCGGAGGCGTTGAATGCAGGCGAATTAGCATGACTGCCATGGCTAAAGGTATCTTTCAGGATGTTATGCCTACGGGCCTACACCCACCACAAAACTCACACAGGTCGTTATGCTACCGCCGACGTTAAAGGTGATCATGTTCTCGGCGTCGGCAATTTGGCAGCCCCCCGCCTTCCCGCTCACCTGGTTGGCACAGTCTAGTACCATTCGCACACCGGTAGCGCCCACGGGGTGTCCCAGACCAATCAGGCCGCCGCTGGCGTTGATAGGGAAGCTGCCATCTTTGGCAATGCTACCTTCTTCTATTGCTTTCCAGCTTTCACCTGGCGCGGTTAAACCACTGTGGTCGATAGCCATGTATTCGGTAACGGTAAAGCAGTCGTGGGTTTCCAGGCCGTCAAGATCCGTCAGCGTCTTAAAGCCTGCACGCTGCCGTGCATCATCCAGGGTGGCTTTAGCATGCGGGAATAATAGGGGCCTATCCGCCGAAAGCTGCAGTTTAGTTTCCAACAGAATAGGTGCCGAATGGTGACCCCAGCCCTTAATGCGCGGAATGTCGGCCAATGACAACCCGTTGCGAGCGGCGTAATTCTTTGCGGCGCTTTTACCGGCTAGAATGATGCAAGCGGCGCCGTCTGTAATTTGTCCGCAATCCATTTTTCGTACTGCGCCATCGATCACTGGATTCAATTTGTCGTTATTGCTGAAGCAACCTTCGGGGAAATTCCATTCGCGTGTTTGTGCATAGGGGTTTTGTTTGGCATTGCAAAAATTTATGTCCGCAATGGCATTGAGGTGATCACTATTGATGCCATAGCGCTTATCGTACTCCCTTGTTATACGATCAAACAGGTGTGGCCAGGGAAAGTCTACGTTGTTGGCCTCATGCCCAATCCAGCGCGCTGCGCCCAGATACTCTGCGCCAGTTTGGCCGTTCACGTTGCGCATTAATTCAAGGCCGAGAACGCAGGCCACATTGTAGTGCCCCGCCTCGATATCCCGCATAGCAGATAAAATTGCAATAGAGCCTGATGCACAGGCGGCCTCGTGTCGTGAGGTAGGCAGCGAAGCGAGCTCAGGATAAAGCTGCCCAAAAAAACCGCCAATCAGACCTTGCCCAGCGAACAGATCACCCACGAAGTTGCCTACGTGGCCCACGTCTATTTCGGAGGGCTCGATGCCGGCATTGTGTATGCCTTTTCGCAGTGCCTCTGCGAACATGTCGTAGATTTGTAAATCTTCCCGCGCCCAATTGCGCGCAAAGTCGGTTTGTGCGCCACCTAAAATGTATATTGGCTGACTCATGATGTGCCTCCTGAGGGGCAACTGGATGTGCGCGGCTATCAAAAGACCACGCAACCCAGAGCAATACTAAAATAGTAGGGAAGTGTCAGCCGCAGAGCAAGGCCAACACGGAGGACACGATAGTGCTACAATTTTGATTCGTTGCAGAAGGTTCTGCTAGCGGTAGTGGTCGAGGTCAGTCCGCGTATCGCTTAGTGAGGGCACCAGGAGAACGATTTATGGCTTTAATGCGCGAATATCCGATCACCGAGCAGAGCATTGGCCCGGTTAGGGAGCTAGAGGGTACTCCGAGCTGGATCTACGAGCTGGACAATCCTTATCTGCACGGCGTTTATGCGCCCACAGTCAATGAGCTCCATGAACAGAGTTTGGTCGTCACGGGCGCTTTACCCCGTGATCTTTCGGGTGCCTATTTCCGTAATGGCCCCAACCCCTTGCATCAGCCCAAGAATCGTTATCACCCCTTTGATGGTGATGGTATGGTTCACGGCGTGTACTTCAGTGATGGTGCCGCCAGCTATCGCAATCGCTACGTACAGACTGTGGCGCTTACACAGGAATTAAGCGCCAGAAAATCAATGTCCCCAGGTGTCATGGGCCCGTTTGATTACGATATCTCCCGCTTTGGTATTAAAGACACTTCCAACACAGATGTGCTCTGGTACGCTGGTGACTTGATGTCGCTGTGGTATAACGCGGGCGACCCCTATCGACTGGACAGCCTCAGTCTTGAAACTAAAGCGCACTATGACCTGGCAGGCCGCGCGCAACGCCGTATGTCGGCGCATTCCAAAGTAGACTGGGCAACAGGCGAGCTGCTGTTCTTTGACTATGGCGATGAAGCTCCGTTCATGACTTACGGCGTTGCTGATCCCTCCGGCCGGTTAGTGCACGAAGTGGCTATTGACTTGCCGGGGCCCAGACTGCCACATGATTTGGGTTTCACCACTCACTACGCGGTCCTTCATGACCTGCCTTTCTTTCATGACGTGGAAGTATTGCGCAAGCACAAGTATCGGGTGCTGACATTTCACAAAGACATACCCACCCGTTTCGGCATTATTCCTCGTCGCGGACAGAGTAAAGATGTGCGCTGGTTCGAGTGTGAGCCTTGTTACATATTACACACCACTAACTGTTGGGAAGAGGGTGACTGGGTAGTGATGGACGGTTGTCGTTCAATCAATCCCATGCCCTCTGGTCAGCCCGGGGACGGTGAACTTGCATCCATGCTCGCCTACATGCGTCTTGAGGCTAACGCCTACCGCTGGCAGTTCAATGTAGTAACGGGTGAAGTCCGTGAAGGCGCCATCGATGATCTCAATACTGAATTCAATAAATCAAATCCCATTTTTCATGGCGTAAAAAGTCAGTACTCCTACCATCAAAGAATTCCTTTGCTACACGAGGGCGGCCATACCCTTCGCTTTACTGGCTTAGTGAAATACAACAACGACACAGGGCTAAGTACGCAGTGGCATTACGGTGAAGGCGTGTTCGGCAGCGAAGCAGTATTCGCTGCGAAGCCGGGTGCAGACAGACGATCAGCTGAAGATGATGGTTATATTGTAACGCTTGTCACCAACGGTAAAGACGCTACCTCACACTGCCTGGTGTTTGATGCCACCGATATTGCGCAAGGACCCATTGCAAGCGTTGCTATGCCACACCGAGTGCCAGTGGGGTTTCATGCGACGTGGGCAGCGGGGGAAGACCTGTACGGCTAACGTACAGCACGCTGTTTTTTTGACGGCGTTAGTCTTTACGGTTTGCCCGCGACATATGGATGGACTGAGAGGCGAGAAAGAGCTGACTAAGAGTAAGTTTGAGGTTACCTCGATGTGCGTCGTAGATGACGAGACAACAGCTATTTATCAGCGCGAATACGATATCCTGGTCTACGCAACGTAAGCGATTCATGAACCACTGGTTCGCCTATAAGGCTTCGGTCGGTAATTTTTTCACGCCCATGGCAGCAGCCCTTTCTCGAAAGCGATTGCCTATATGCAGAATCGTGAGTATGAGCTCCGAGTGTTCCTGGAAGATCCGGCGGTACCAATGAATAACAACCATACAGAACGTGCTCTGCAGGTTGTACCTTTAGGCAGAAATTATCCACACGCAATAATTATGCAAGGTTCGCTGGAACACCAGCGGTATTTTCCAGGATGGAGCGCGAGCGGAGGCTTGCATAATTTCAGAGGCCCTCCAGAAACCAGAGGAGCGCGTCCGTTGGGCGGTAGTATGTCGCCAGGTACGCTTCGACCCGCGCCATCCAAGACAACCGGGAACTCATGACTGGCTCCCGGGCTATGGAAGTGTCATCGCACGTAATTGCTCCACGTCAACGCGGGCGTCCCTGTCGCAGATACAGCGCTACCGATTCTCCCGTGAAACCCGGCAGGGGTAGTTGTTGAATACGTTTACTTTTAGTACCGCTGATGGTCAGCATTGCCCTGCGCCAGCCCATCGGTCTCGTCACCGCGCACGGCACGGTAACGAAAGTAGCTGCGCAGACTGTTGCACGCGATACGCAGCGATGCGGGCCGTTGGCGAGAACCCAGTGTCGAGAAGTATGCATCTATGTCGGTCGCCAACAGCCACAAGACACTCATGGTATCAGTACCACCAACGTGGGAGAGAAACGCTCCAACGTGTTGAGTTCGGCTGTCACGGGTTGCTGTTGCTAGCCCGCAGGTATCCGTTAAATACTCCTCGAACCATGTGAGCTCGATCATTACCAGATTCTGCGCCATCGTTGGTGATGGCTGTGAACACGGCAGCATTCTGAGCGAATATCGAAGTGCTGCCCCGGAACTGCCGACTGAATCGTAGCAAGGTACGGGACAGGTGTAGGCCAGGAAGTGTTCGCGCAAGAACCGTTTAATGCGAGACGAATCGACGTGCCTCAACTCGAGGTCTTCAGCTTTAAGTCAGAAACCAAAATGGGCAAGGCAGCCCAGGTAGACTCTGATAGTGCGATTGGCGTAGCGCTGGCCTCGCAGCGCCTTAGCGTAGGATGAAGCAACGCTCTCAAGCGGACTATCAATCAGCTAGTCGTAGCGAACAAGGTTAGTGAGGATAATTTCTGTTATGCAAAGCCTCGCATAACAGAAAAAACTGGATGTTCTGTTGGACGGAACTGGGGGCGGAGCATGTGGGTATTATCCAAAGCCTGATTGTGACGTGCAAGATGCAGAGTATTGACCTGGCCACCTACCTGGTGGATGTGTTGCAACGTGTTGCGATTCACCCGGCGAAGCAGGTTGAAGACTTGATGCCACGGGCCTGGAAGAACCTATTTTCTGAAAACCCACTGCGATCGAATTTAACCCATGACGATTGAACTGGACGATCTATCCTATGATGAACTGCTCGACCTGAATGATCGCATTCTAGAGCGCCTGAAAATTCTGGATGCGAGGGACGCGCTCAATGCCATGATGAAATTCGACGTGGGAGCGAAAGTGTGTTTCGACTCCAGCAAGCACGGGATGCAGGTTGGCATATTGATCAAGTTTAACCAGAAGACTGTAACCGTGTTCACTGGCGACGGCCGACGCTGGAAGGTATTGCCACAAATGTTGTCGCCGATCGTCAAAAAAGCCGCAGATGGAAGCAATGCCCTTGATATGAAAAAGAAGAAGTTCGATCCCGTCTAAACCTAGTGTGGCCGTTGATCGTCAATCACTGCGCGGAATGAGCGCTTACTTTGCGTAGGCAACTTACCGGCGGCGAGCTGGCACGCTCACCACTCTTTTATGTTGATTTCCTTCATGACCTCGATCTTAAGGTCTTGCTCAGCAAGAATTTTCTTCAGTCGAGAATTCTCCTGCTGCAGAGTCTTCTATCTGTGGTGCCGGGCTTACCGAGGCGCTGGTCGAAATGGCTCAAGCATCGCTCGACCCCGCAACCGACACGGCTACCTCATCACAACCATCAGTTGCTGCACCGACCGTGCCGCTACCAAAGCCGGCAGCCGGGTATTCGCATCTCGATGGCGGCCGCATGGATACCGCGCAGATCTACTTCAACCCACCCCGCACCTACTACGACGACCTGCGGCAACGACTCGGAACCAGCAATGACTACCTCGCTAAAATTCAACTACCAGGCCTCCGCTAACCGGAAGTCTCGACGGGGAGCTCAGGCGTTCCGGGCAGCGACCCACGCAGCGACATGATCGAGTGCCTTGGGGTTGGCGAGCGAATCGCGTGACGCCGCTTTGTCGGCTGGCATGCCCAGCAACATCCGCTTGATCGGCACCTCAAGCTTCTTACCCGAAAGCGTGCGCGGCACAGCAGGCAGGGCTGCGATTTCATCGGGAACGTGCCGCGGCGACAGTTCTGACCGGAGCGCTCGCTTGATCCGGTTGGCGACGTCGTCGTTGAGTTCGTAACCCGCTGCCATTGCCACCAGGAGGATCAGCTCGCCAGGCCCTCCCTCCTTGTCTTCAAGGTGAACGACCACACTGTCGGCAATCTCGGGCATCGAGTCGACAATTACGTAAAAGTCGGTGGTGCCGAGGCGAACGCCACCGCGGTTCAACGTGGCGTCGGAACGCCCCGTGATCTGGCAGGCACCGTCGTCGAAGAAAGTGATCCAGTCACCGTGATGCCAGACACCGGGGTAGGTGTCGAAGTACGTGCTTCGGTAGCGCTCGCCCGACTCGTCTCCCCAGAGGCTGACCGGCATCGACGGCATGGGTGCCACGATGACGAGCTCACCGGTTTCGTTCGGCGCGCAGCGTTCACCCGCCGGCGTGAAAGCTTGCACGGCGCAGCCGAGCATGCGAGCACCGATCTCGCCCGCCCTGATTGGCAGAACGGGTGCTGTGCCGACGAAGGCCGTACACACGTCGGTGCCGCCGCTCATCGATCCGGTCTGGATGTGGCTGCCCACTGCATCGGGAATCCACTCGAACCCTTCGACCGGCAGCGGGGCCCCGGTCGAACCGAGATGGCGCACCCGGGACAGATCGACGAGGTCGCCCGGCCGGATGCCCTCCTTCCGACAGGCCATGATGAACGGTGCACTCACGCCAAGAACGTCGACCTGCTCGTCGGCTGCGATGCGCCACAGCGCCAACAGATCAGGGGCGGCCGGATCACCGTCGAACAAGACGATCGTCGACCCCGTGAGCAGCCCCGAGATCAGGAAATTCCACATCATCCAACCGGTCGTAGTGAACCACATCACGCGATCCCCCGGCTGCAGGCCGTAGTGCAACGACCAGGCCTTCGCATGTTCGAGCACAATGCCGCCGTGGCCGTGCACAATCGGCTTCGGTAGGCCGGTCGTACCCGATGAGAACAAGACGTACAGCGGGTAATCGAACGGAACTGCCTCAAACTTTAGCGGCGCATGGTCGGCGACCAAATCACCCCATGAGCAGACCCGCGCATGGGTCGGTAGGTCGCCGTGGGGTCGAAGATAGCCGATGTGCACGATGTGCTCAAGGGACGGCAGCTCTGCGGCTATCTGATCGACGTGCTCCCTGCGGTCAATGCCCTTGGTGCCATACATGTAGCCGTCGACGGTGATCAACACCTTCGGCTCGATCTGCGCCCAGCGGTCGGTCACTGCACGCACTCCGAACTCGGGCGCACACGAACTCCAGATCGCGCCTAGGCTCGCCGTGGCCAGGAAGGCGATCAACGTCTCGGAGATGTTCGGGCTGAACGCGACCACCCGATCACCGTGGCCTACGCCCCGCTCGACGAGGCCTGCACGGCAGCGTGCGACCTGATCGGCAAGCTCCGCCCACGTGACTTCGCGACGGTTGCGGCTCTGCGACAGCTCGATGATCGCCGTCACGTCGGGCTGCTCTGCGCCCCAGGCAAGTATCCGCTCGGCGTAGTTGAGCGTGCCGCCTGGGAACCACGTCACGTCCGGCATGGTGCCGCCGACCAACGATGTGCTGGGCTCGTCATGCCAGCGAATGCACTGCCAGCTTGCAACTGCCGCCCAGAACGGTCCGGGTTCGCCGAGTGACCAGTCGAGCAATTCGGCGTAGTCCGCACAGGTCGGCCCGCCTAGCGCGACAACGTGTTGCGCAAAGCGAGACAGCGCACTGTTCGCCCAAGCGTCCTTTGCCGGACGCCATGTAAAGGTACCGCGTTCAATCGGCTCGATAGTCATGGCCGAGATGCTGCCACTCTCAGCCACCACGGAAACCGCTGGCTGAGAAGTGGTTCAGCGCAAGCGATCCGGTCGTGACGCCGTTGGTCTGGAATCACGGGCAGATGACTACCTGTTCCCGGTTCATCTCCCAGGCCCATAAATTCTGGCCCGTGTTTGGTCGCCGAACGAATGACACCCAGAGCCGGCACACCGATCTCCACACAGAGTTCCAGCTCCTTGTTATAATCGCCATGTAGCGTCATCACTGTTCCTCAATCATCGCCGATCATAAACGTCGCACCTTTTTTTGCAGCGTAAGGCAATACTGTAGCCATGTTGGCCTGGTTTTGCTTAATGGCCAGCACCATTGATCTATTTTCCAGGCCATTCCCATCACGGATGAGGCGCTCGATGAGTACTTTGGGGAAATACATGGAGGGACAGACATAGGTGCCCGACGCTACAATAGCGTCGATGCATTCTTCATCGCGTAAGGTGCCATTGTCGTGACGCGCTCGCCCGCTATTAATATATTCATATCCGGGCTTGCTGGATTGTTTCCATCAAGCAGCTTGGCGCCGTTAAACAGAACTTGATTCATTGCCTCTCTCCAGATCCATAATTTTTCATTGTTATCGAAGCAGAAAAGATTAGTAAAGCGGAAGATCTGTGTCGCCCGGCGAATCGCTTCTGCGTGCAGTATATAAACCAGGTACTTGCCTGGTAAAGAAAAAGTTAATGGATGGTTGCTGTTTTCGATTATCGGGCAGGCTTTGCTGGAACGCGATTAGGCATTGAGAAAGTGTCACCTTTC
Source organism: uncultured Halioglobus sp. (assembly GCA_963934845.1). GTDB lineage: Bacteria > Pseudomonadota > Gammaproteobacteria > Pseudomonadales > Halieaceae > Marimicrobium. Next base: position 76,369 of record CAWWAG010000011.1, read on the forward strand.
GGAAATGATTTGTTTAATGACCCCGAGTTATAAAGGGACTGCCACAGTTGCTAGCCCGTCTCTCAGAATAAACCACCTGAAGCCTATAGATAAAATTCGACTCAGACTTGACATCGATTAAACCAAGCGATGGATTGTTTTTAATAATTTTCGTCGCCATTTTCTTTCGAATTCGGCCCACCGATGAGGTAGTAATCACTAGTCGCTGTGGTGGCGCAGTGAACATTATTGCTTGTATTGAAAACCCGTTGATCATCAATAAGACTTTAGCGCACCTGGACGCAAAGTCCAGAGTGTCTGCGGCAGATTTAGCCTTACCCCAACAAAAAAACATGTTGGCTAATCGTCCATCACTAGCTCAGCCAATAACCACAAACCATGGTAGCGTTTAACCACTACTCGTCATGCGGCTCCACTCTTGCATAAAACAAGTAGACATCCGGCTGCTAGGGCACTTGGACTTTCGCTCGAAAAGCCCTGTTATAGTCCCCATTCCCCAGCAAAATCTATCTTTTAAAGGTTCTAAGATAGAGATCAAAAATAAGCGAACACCTAGGGATTAAACCTCCCTGATTTTTGATCAACCCACTACAAGATAGCCGCTACAGGCAATCGACAGAATGGCTGCGACGGCTGTTGACCCCGCCTCGGGCATGTGTTTGAGTATGAACCCAGTGCTCGACCCCTGTGTGGCCGGCGATGCAGCCGTTCATGGGGTAGCAAGCACGCATCTTGATCGCGTGATATCCGCTAACCTGGTTCACCGTGAGGAGATCGCAACATGTTCGCAACGTTCTACAAAAGACTCGCAAATGGCGTGCTGAGTTGCTTCATCGCAACAGTGATACTGGCGCCAAGTACCAGCAGTGCGCAAGAAGACTCGCGAATTGCGCATTCAATGACAAGCCTAAAGACAATGGCCCGACAATTGGGAGCGCCCAAGCTCGAGGGAAGTGAGGCTGTCGGCGCCAAGGTGGGTGCTCCCGCCCTCTATTTCGGTTCCACGAAAGTCAACAATCATTTCGACATCGTCGACGCCGTTAGCAAAGAAGACAGCAAAGGAATGACAGCGACCTTCTTTGCCAGGAGTGGAGACGAATATGTTCGCGTTTCCACCAGTGTGCCTAAGCCTGATGGTAGTGGACGGGCGATTGGAACGATTTTGGACCCAGCCGGCAAAGTTATTGCTGAAATCAAGCAAGGAAAGTCCTTCTATGGCGAAGTTGCGATTCTTGGTACGCCATATGTGACTGGCTACGAACCGATGAAGGACGGGGCTGGTAACGTTATCGGTATCTATTACGTGGGCTACAAGAAGTAAGCCGCGCAGCTGCTCCACAAGAAGCTGTTCTGCGATGCTCGCATTCTCGGATCGCGCCCACCCTCTTCAAATAAAGGAAGTGGACAACTAACATCTAAAACGTAAAGGGGGCGTCTAAGCGCTCTCTTATGCCTGACGCATCAGGCATGATTTTCTTTTCGCTTAAGGGGCGATTAGAAAGGCCAGCCAACGCCCAAGTTCAGAGCGTTGCCTTCTGTGCTGCTGTTCGAATTAACGAAATCAGTGTAGTCCTGCAACCAAGATGCTTCGTTACTCAGGCTTTCGCTGGACAAGCCTTGTTATAATTCCGATTTGCGATCACTTTTTTTGGTGCAAACGCATTGGAAAATCTGAGTAGCCGTAGACAAAATAAGACGGCACACGCATGAAGGAAGCGCAAGATAACCGGAAGCATCGTAGTGGTGCAAACCCCCATCGGCTGCCGGTCGCACCACACCCAAGGTATGGGCGTAAGCGAGTATTTCTGCTGTCGTAACGCTCAGGCTACTGATTGTTCGTGGCGCTGAATAATATCAGAC
>CAWWAG010000012.1:0-78215 GCA_963934845.1 uncultured Halioglobus sp.
GATTTGGTCGGTGTGAGAGGATTCGAACCTCCGACCCCTTCGTCCCGAACGAAGTGCGCTACCAGGCTGCGCCACACACCGATATTTGAAGCGCGTTCACTATAGCAAATGAGCACCGTGGAACCAATGCCCACCGGGACTAGTGGATTCCGGCCCCGCGTACCAGAAGTTGGCTCAAAACCTGAAGTGTGGCCACCACCACTATCAGCAGAATCAACAGTCGCAATGGTCGAAAGGGCTTGCGCTTCACCGAGTTGATGCCACGGCTCACAAAGTCATCGACCTTTTGTTGATCCTCGGGATAGAGGCGATTACTGTAGCTTCTATCGGACTTATCAGGTTGTTCTTCGGTCATATCTTCTACTGCATAATAATGAATAAAAAAGGGAGAGCGACAACTGACATTCTCCCCTGAAGACGCTCGAAAGTCACCCCGTCAGGAGTAACTTAACGGGATACCTGTAATTAGCCTACAGCTGGAACAGCGCCTCTGGCATTGCCATAAGGCTATCTGCGCCGGCCAGCGTCGTGGTTTTCAGCGACTCCGTACGCGGCAGCAGGCGGTCAAAATAGAAACGCGCTGTCATAACTTTTGCCTCATAAAATGACACATCGCCATCACCAGCCGCCATCTTTTGCTGCGCCAAGACCGCCATTCTTGCCCAGAAGTAAGCCAGCGTGACGTAGCCGCTGTACATCAGGTAATCGACGGCACCGGCACCGGCGTTGTCGGGATTTTCCATCGCCGCCTCACCCAGCTTCATGGACAGCTCGAGCCACTCCTTACTGTGTGCCTGCAGCGGCTTGATGAATTCCTCGTACTCGTCGCCGCTGTTTGCCTCGCAGAATGCGTCAATCACGCAAGTGAAGCCGAGCAACAATTTTCCGCCGCTGCCGAGCACTTTGCGACCGACCAGATCGAGTGCCTGAATGCCGGTTGTACCTTCATAAAGCATCGCAATTCTTGCGTCGCGTACGATTTGCTCCATACCCCACTCACGAATGAAGCCGTGCCCACCGTAAACCTGCACCCCCAGGTTGGCCGCCTCAAAACCGACTTCCGTCACAAATGCTTTACCGATAGGGGTCAGCAAGCCCATCAAGTCATCCGCGGCTTTAGCTTGTTCTTTGGTGCCATTGGCAACAATATCGCCCTGCTGAGCGAGGTAGTACAAGAACGCTCGGCTACCCTCGGCGAACGCCTTCTGCGTCAACAGCATGCGGCGAACATCCGGGTGTACGATGATGGGATCGGCCGGCCCATCGGGGTTTTTCGGGCCTGTCAGCGAACGCATCGCCAGACGATCTTTAGCATAGGCAAGCGCGCCCTGGAACGATAATTCGGCGTGCGCCAAGCCCTGTGTAGCGGTGCCGATACGGGCCGTATTCATAAACGTGAACATGGCATTCAAGCCGCGATTAGGCTCCCCGATAAGGAAACCCCTGGCGCCGTCGAAGTTGAGCACACAGGTTGCGTTACCGTGTATCCCCATCTTTTCTTCGATAGAGGCACAGTGCACCGCGTTGCGCTCGCCAACAGCCCCATCGTCATTCACATTGAATTTGGGCACGATAAACAGCGAAATACCCTTGGTACCGTCGGGCGCATCCGGCAGGCGCGCTAGCACAATGTGCACGATGTTATCGGTCATGTCGTGCTCACCGGCACTGATGAAAATCTTGGTGCCGGTAATGGTATAAGACCCATCTGACTGAGGCTCAGCCTTGGTGCGCAACAAACCGAGGTCAGAACCACACTGGGACTCAGTGAGGCACATAGTACCGGTCCACTCACCGGAAATCAGTTTGGTAAGGTATTTCTGTTTCTGCTCTTCGTCGCCGTGCGCTTCAACGGTGTTAACCGCGCCGAGACTGAGACCGGGATACATCACCCAGGACCAGTTAGCCGATCCCGCCAATTCACTCATGATGATACCGAGCATACTGGGCATGCCCTGACCGCCGTATTCTGCCTGTGCGCTTAGGGCAGGCCAGCCGTTGTCCACGTACTGTCGATACGCTTCCTTATAGCCTGCAGGCGTTTTCACACCCTCTTCACTCCAATGGCAGCCTTCTTCGTCGCCACTGCGGTTCAGGGGTGCAATCACATTTTCTGAAAAACGTGCACCTTCCTCGATGATGGCGTTCATGAGATCTTCTGTCGCTTCTTCAAATCCTGGGAGGGTCTGATACAGCTTCTCGGATTCCAGCACTTCGTTGATAACAAATTGAATATCGCGCACCGGCGCTTTGTAGTCTGGCATGGTCAAATCCTCTGGGTAATTCTGTGTAGATATACGCGTCTGGATAGTGGCGGCCTAAAGGGAGGCAGACAGGTATCGTCGGCCCAAGCCATGTGTTCATCGCTTACATTTTGCCGTACTTTGCCTGAATGTCAAATACCCTTTTACGCACCCTGAAGCCGACTGGACCGGTTTCTGGTTATAACACCACCGGTAGTTAGTAGTCTTTCCACGTCTTATTGCGTGAGAAGATCGATGCCCAGATGCCCGGCCAAGTCCCGGGCCTGCCACTTGGGAAGAAATGGAATATCCCCCAACAAGGGCGCTGGCAGCAGTTGCCGCAGAGTGTCGAGGTTCTCCTGGTGGTATTCCATACGCGGGCCAGGCTGGTTGGCTACCCAAGCTGCGAGCTGCAGACCATCGCGTCGAATGGCCTCGGCGGTAAGAAGCGCGTGGTTGATGCAACCCAGGCGCATACCCACCACCAGGATCACTCCGACCTGCAACGCCATCGCCAGATCTGCCAGGGTCTCGCGGGCGTTGATGGGTACGCGCCAACCGCCCGCGCCCTCGATCAGTACAAAATCTGCGCCCCCGAGCATCACACCGCGACACAGGCCCGCGAGGCGATTGGCCTGCATGCGTTTACCCTCCAGCCCGGCCGCGATGTGCGGTGCGACTGCCGCATTCAGCGCCACCGGATTTACCTGACTATAGTCGAGCGTCTCGGTCATGGCCGCCTGCAGGGATAAAGCGTCTTCATTCTGGCCGTTTTCATCACAGCCCGCCGCTACGGGTTTGACCGCCGCCGTGCGCAATCCGGACTGGGCAGCTGCTGCCAGAAGGCCACAACTAACTGCTGTCTTGCCGACGCCGGTGTCGGTACCGGCCACAAACCAGGTCTTGGTCATAGCTTCTTCATTACTCCGAAAATGACATCATAGGTCGCGGGTAGCACCCCTTGTGAACGCCTCGTCTCATAGGCTTGCAACATGCCTTGTAGCGAGCGGCGACTGGTGAGGCCTGCTAGCCTGCTGCGATTCATATTGTGCGCACCCAGTGTTTTTAGCTCGTCCAGCAAATCCCGCACACGCGTGTACTCCATGCAGTACGCCCGCTCCTGCAGCGTCAGTGCTGCGCCTGGAATACGCGTCATAGCTGCGCGCAGAGTGGCGGTCGGCAAAAAGGTATTCACGTGCTGATGCGTGTCCACAGCGGCCCATGCGGAGCGCAGCTCATGCAGAGTAGCGGGTCCCAGCGAAGTGAATACACACCAACCTCCCGGACGCAGCACTCGCGCCAGTTCCGCCAAGAGGTGTTCGGGACGAGCACACCACTGCACCACAAGGCTGCTGAACACCAGATCAATCGATTCGCTGGCCAATGGCAGGGACTCCGCATCGGCCACCAGCCAGTCACACTCGTCCGGGCAGCGGCTGCGGGCGTAGTCCACCATACCGGAGGCAATATCCAGTCCTACATACCCGGCGCGCGGATAACGCGCTTTCAGCAGAGGGGTAAAGTAGCCCGTACCGCAGCCAAGATCGAGTATGTTCTCCGGCTCATGCGGCCACTGATCCAAATACGTAAGTAAGTGCATACCTACAATGCGCTGCAATCGTGCTGCAGAGTCGTAGCCTGTGGCCGCACGACTGAAGGAGGCCGCGACCGCCCTTTTTTCCAATTCCGGCGCTGCATCTGGAAGTTTGAACAAGGTGCCCGCCGCGTCGAGAAATACTCGAATTTCTTCTGCCAGCGCCGTGGGATTTTCCAGCGGCGCCAGGTGGGAGACGCATGGCATTACCTTCACCTCTGCGGACGGGTTACCGGCCATACGAGCCTCAATAGCACGGCTGACCTCGGCCGGGACCAGCGCATCCTCAGCCGCCAGCAGATGCAATTGCGGCTGCTTCAGTGCCGACAAGGAGACGCGCAGGTCGAGCCCCGCCAGCCAGCCCAGCCCGGCCAGCAGCTCGCCGGAAGCGGGCCGTCGTCGCAGGGACTGTAATTGACACAACAGCCGCCGTGGGTGTCGAGAGCCAGTAACCTGCAGTGTATCGAAGCGCTTGAGTGCCGTGACCGGGTGACTCTCCACCTCGGCGGAAAACGCGCTAAATGCCTCCGCCTCCATACCCGGCCAGTCATCCTTTGCAACAAACGAAGGATTACTGCAGAGCGTGACCAGTGCCGACACCCGCTCAGCGTGGCGATCGGCGAGCGCCGTGGCGAGCAGCCCACCCAGCGACCACCCCACATACACCGCCTCACGGGGGCAGCAGTCTAAAATATCGGCAAATAATTCAGGCAGGTCGGGCACTGCGCCCGAGCTGTGCCCCGGTGCAACTCCGGGAATGTCCAACAGCGTGATATTGGCCCACGGCCGCAGCAATACCAACAGCGGTCGCCACACTTCCCGGTTGCAGCCCCAGCCGTGCAACAACACCATCTCCTGCCGAGGCGCCCCGGTTGCAGGCAAGTATTCGTATTGCAGCGTCACTCAGCCCTCTACCCAGCAATCAACCAACTGCTGTAACAGCTGATCCACCTGCGTTTCGCTGTGCGCTGCACTCAGGGTGATGCGCAGGCGGGAGGTACCTATAGGCACGGTGGGCGGACGGATTGCGCCAATCAAAAAACCGCTTTCCCGCAGGCTTTCACTCAGCGCTACTGCCCGCTCTGCAGTACCCACCAGCAGTGGCTGGATGGCACTTTCGGAGGGCATCAGTGGCAGACTGAGCTGCTCAGCGCCGCGGCGAAACCGTTGAATAAGGCCCGCCAGATACTCTCGACGCCAGGCTTCCTCGGCTACCAGCGACAGCGCCTCAAGGCTTGCTGCTGCCACCGCTGGCGGCAAGGCAGTGGTATAAATGTAGTTGCGCGATTGTTGGATCAGCCCCTCGATCAGCATTTCACTACCAGCGACAAACGCACCGGCCGTCCCCAACGCCTTTCCCAGTGTAGCCATCAGCACGGGGACAGCGTCCGGAGTTAGCCCCGCAGCCTCTGTGCTACCCGCACCCCGCGCGCCGAGCACACCAAAGCCGTGGGCATCATCCACCATCAACCAGGCGTCCTGCGCACGGCACAGGTCTGCCAGCTCAGCCAATGGCGCAGTATCGCCATCCATACTGAAGACGCCGTCTACGACCACCAGCCGCGGGCCGTCGGCCGATGCCAGTTTAGCCTGCAGCGCATCCATATCGTTGTGGGGAAAGCGCTGGAACCGGGCACCGCTGTGCAGCCCGCCATCCAACAGGGAGGCGTGATTGAGTCGATCCTCGAACACGTAGTCGCCACGTTGCAGCAAACTGCTGAGGATGCCGGTATTGGCCATATACCCACTGGAAAATAAAAGCGCGCGCGGCCTACCCGTGAACTCGGCTAGCGCCTCTTCCAAGGCGTGGTGCGGCGCACTGTGGCCACAGACAAGGTGAGAAGCACCGCTGCCGACACCGTATTGCGCGGCGGCCTCACGAAATCGCTCAATAACGCGGGGGTGCGCGGCAAGACCGAGATAGTCATTACTACAAAAATTCAGGTATTCGCGCCGGCCGATGCGAACTACCGGCCCTTGAGCAGAGTCGAGCGTCAGGCGATGGCGATACAGTCCATCCCGGCGACGCTGCTCCAGCGTCGCGCCCAAGCGCTCGGGAAAGCCTGCCATAACAACGGCCTAGCTGACGGCGGCAGCATCATAAAAATGCGGGCTGGGCGTTTCCGGTACTTTTTCAACGTGGCGTCGTTCTGGCTCAATGCCCAGACGGGCAAACAGCGCCATGTCGGAATTGGCCTGCGGGTTCGGAGTCGTCAGCAACTTTTCCCCGTAGAAAATAGAGTTGGCACCGGCCAGATACGCCAGAGCGTGCATCTGTTCATTCATTTCTTCACGGCCGGCAGACAAACGCACGTGGGACGCAGGCATCATTATCCGCGCGGCCGCGATGGTGCGTATAAATTCGAACGGGTCGAGATCGGCCTCTTCTGCCAGCGGCGTACCCTGGACCCGCACCAACATATTGATCGGCACACTTTCAGGGTGCTGTGGGAGATTGGCCAACTGTTGCAGCAGGCCGGCACGATCCGTTTGTTTTTCACCCATGCCCACGATACCGCCACTGCATACTTTCATACCGGCACCGCGCACATGATCCAGCGTTTCCAACCTGTCCTGGTAAGTACGGGTCGTAATAACATCGCCGTAGAATTCGGGCGAGGTGTCCAGATTGTGATTGTAGTAATCCAGACCGGCCTCGGACAATTCCTGCGCCTGATTGCGGGTCAACATACCCAGCGTCATACAGCTCTCAAGCCCCAGCGCGCGCACACCTTTAACCATCGCAACCACCTGCGGCATATCGCGTTGCTTGGGCGAGCGCCAGGCGGCGCCCATACAAAAACGCGTGGCGCCCGATACCACTGCCGCCCGCGCCTGTTCCAGCACTTGCTCAATTTCCATCAACGCTTCGGCCTCGAGACCCGTGTCATAACGGGTGCTCTGCGGGCAGTAGGCACAGTCCTCGGGACAGGCGCCGGTTTTGATGGAAAGCAGTGTGCTGACCTGGACCTGGTTTGGGTCAAAATACTGGCGATGCACCGTCTGGGCCTCAAACAGCAGATCGTTAAAGGGCTGCGCCAGAAGCGCCTCCACCTCCCGCCGGGACCAGTCATGACGAATCTCGGTCGCTGCTGCAGTGGCGAGTGACGTGGTCGTAGTGGAAGTAGTTGCTGCGACGGATGAATGCATATCAGACCCGAGGTTTAAAGCGTTGTGATAGAGACCTGCATGATACCGACGGTACTTACGCTGTCAACCTGGCGACCCGCTTATGGTTAACAACATTGGTAAGCGCCTGCTCGACGGGCTTTTCCCCCATCACTGCGCCCTCTGTGGGTTGCGCAGCCACCGGGAAGTTCCTCTGTGCCTCTCCTGTGAGCGCGAAATGCCACTCAATTGTAGCTGCTGTGCACGTTGCGCGATCCCCCTGGCGCCCATCACCGACACGGCCAACGGGCTGCTGTGTGGTAGTTGCCTGCGGGCACCTCCCGCCTTCGACCGCGTCATTGCTCCGTGGCTGTACGACGAGTATTTCGCACACCTGATTCACCGCTGGAAGTATCATCGCGAACAGCATATGACGCCCCTGCTAGCCTCGCTATGGCTACAACATGCGGCGCTCGATGCCGCCATAGATGTTATCGTCCCCGTGCCCCTGCACTGGCGCAGGCGCTGGCAGCGCGGCTTCAACCAATCTGAACTACTGTCACGGCAACTGCACGCGACCTGCCCCGAACTGCAATCATGCGAGATAGCACACCGCTTGATACGCCGTCAACGATCTACCGCGGCCCAGTCGGGGATGAGTGCCCGACGGCGTGCCAGTAATCTCAAGGGCGCCTTTACAGTGCATAAACCCTGTGACAACCTGCGTATCGCCATCGTCGATGATGTATTGACTACGGGGGCCACGGCGACAGCTGTGGCCAGTGCGCTGTCTGCGGCAGGTGCTGCATACATTGAGGTGTGGTGCCTTGCCCGGACGCCTGCCCCGGGCGTTTAACGAGACTTTTGTAAGGATATTTCTATGCGCACTTTCATACTACTGTTCATGCTGGCGACCAACCCACTGTGGGCGGACGGATCGATCAGTGTCGCTGTGGCAGCAAACTTCAAACCCACTCTCGAAAAAATCACCGAGCCCTTCCTCGACAATACTGGAATATTTGTGACATTCAGTGCCGCCTCGACCGGCGCACTGGCCACCCAGATACTGCACGGCGCGCAGTACGATATGTTTTTCGCCGCGGACGAGGAGACCCCGCAAAAACTGGTGTCAGCGAAAGCCTTACCGAGCACCGATGCGTTCTGCTACGCCCGTGGCAGCCTGGTGCTGGCCGGCGCTGAGGGTGGGCTGTCGGCTTTGGCGAAACCGGACCTGAGCCTGGCGATTGCCAACCCTGTGACAGCGCCCTACGGCCGCGCCGCCATGGAAGTATTGGCAAGACCGGAATTCAGCGCAGGCCAGGATCGCAAGCTGGTAAGGGGCAATAGCGTCACCCAGGCCCTCCAGTTCTGGCAGAGCGGAGCCGTGGACATGGCGCTTCTACCGCGAGCACAGCGTCCGGCCAATGCGACAGAAATCCCGCTGGATTGGTACCAACCTGTGGTGCAGTACGCCGTGGTGCTCAAGCACACCGCGGCCGTTGATGAGTACCTGCAGTGGCTGAGAGGTGATACGGTGCGCAGCCTGATCACAGACGCCGGCTACGAACTTTGTCCTTAAACAATGCTGTACTGGAAGCGATATACCTCACCATTGCACTGGCCTCGATCACCACTGTCCTGCTGCTGATCCTGGGTACGCCGCTGGCCTGGTGGCTGTCGCGCAATCGCGGTAACGTGCCCGCTACGCTGGAAGCCATTGTGGCGATGCCGCTGATTTTACCGCCGACAGTACTGGGTTTTTACCTGCTATTACTGTTCACTCCGGATACTCCGGTAGGCCGTTTCTGGCAGCAGCTCACTGGCTCGCAGTTGGCCTTCAGTTTCAGCGCACTGGTTATTGGCTCCGTGGTCTATTCACTGCCGTTTGTCGTGCAGCCTCTACAGTCTGCGTTCCAGCGAATTCCGCAGGGCCTGTTACAGGCAGCTGCGACACTGGGCGCAACGCCACTGGATCAGTTCCGCTCTGTCGCACTGCCGCTGACACGGCGCAGTTTTATCACAGCCGCCAGTCTCGGCTTCGCCCATACAGTGGGTGAGTTTGGCGTGGTGCTGATGATAGGCGGCAATATTCCCGGCGAAACTCAGGTTTTGTCCATCGCCCTTTACGACTCGGTGGAGTCGCTGCAGTTTGGTGAGGCCCACCGTATCGCAGGCGGCTTGATGGTCTTTTCCTTCGTCCTGCTGTTTCTGCTTTACCGCAGCGACAGGCAGGGCGGATGGCGGATGCGTACGTGAGCGGTCTCAGCCTGAAACTCACGTGTCAGGGCCAAAGCGGCTTCGAACTGCAGCTCGATTGCACTCTCCCCGCCAGCGGCATCACGGCTGTTTACGGCCCCAGCGGCAGTGGCAAAAGCACGCTGCTAGACTGCATCGCAGGGCTGCGCGAACCATCTGCCGATAGCGTGATACATCTGGATAGTGAGACCTGGCAGGGCCCCGGAATCACTGTACCCGCCTGGAAACGGTACATCGGTTATGTCTTTCAGGATGCCCGCCTGTTTCCTCATCTCAATGTGCGGCAAAACCTGAACTATGCACTGGCGCGGCGTGCTCGTACCAACAGCATTAGTTTCGATCAGGTCGTCGCATGGCTGGAACTGGGTGGGCTGTTATCACATGCTACCGACACGCTATCCGCCGGCCAAAAGCAACGCGTGGCGATCGGGCGCGCACTATTATCCTCGCCTAAATTACTCCTGCTGGATGAGCCTCTGGCCAATCTGGATCACGCTGCCCGCCAACAGTGTTTGCGCTGCCTGCAACGTCTATCTGACGAACTGCAGCTGCCGATGCTATATGTCAGTCACGATATTGAAGAGGTGAGCCAGCTGGCAGATCACCTGCTGCTGCTGGATCAGGGTCGTATGGTGGAACAGGGTTCGCTGCTAGAATTGTGCAGCCGGCTCGATACGCAACTGTCACACGAGGAGCAGGCGGCGGCCATTATTTCCGCGAGCGTGACACAGCATGACGCCGCCTTCGGCCTCACTGAGCTGGCGGTGGACGGCCACGCCCTGTTCGTGAATCATCTGCCCCATGCACCCGGCCAACTGCGCCGTATCCGCATCCCCGCGCGCGACGTCAGTGTCTGCCGGCAACGCCCGCAAGACAGCAGCATTTTAAATATACTACCGGTCACCCTCAGTGAGATCGAGAATACGGACAGCGCACGATTGCTACTGCGCCTGTCACTGGGCTCGCAATTCCTGCTGGCGCGCATCACGCGCAAGTCCGCAGTGGAACTCAAGCTGCAAGTTGGTGATCCAATCTATGCGCAGATCAAAAGCGCGGCACTATTAATGGAGGCAACGGACCAGACATGAGCACACACCCGTACGACCGGCTCAACCCCGATTTGATCATCGATGCCGTGGAAGCCATGGGGTATCGCAGTGACGCCCGATTGCTCGCGCTGAATAGCTACGAAAACCGGGTGTACCAGGTGGGTATCGAGGATGGCACACCGCTGATCGCAAAATTCTATCGGCCGGATCGCTGGACTGAAGAACAGATTCAGGAGGAACATCGCTTCAGTCTCGAATTGCAGGACGCCGAAATTTCTGTGGTTGCCCCGATGGTCAACGAACAGGGCCAGACTTTGCACACCTACGAGGGCTTCCAGTTTGCGCTGTTCAAACGCCGCGGCGGCTATCCGCCGGAGCTGGACAATCTCGACAACCTGTTGGTCCTGGGCAGGACCCTCGGGCGCATTCACGGAGTGGGACGAGCTGGCAAGTTCGAGGTGCGGCAATCGATCACGGTACAGCGCATGCTGACGGAGAGTCGCGAACTGCTGCTGGACGGGTTTATTCCCAAATCACTGATACCGGCATACGAGTCACTGACCGCCGATCTCGAGGAGATCGTAAAATCGGTCTACTGCGAGGTCAAACCCGAGGATCAGATTCGTATCCACGGCGACTGTCACGTGGGTAATATTTTGTGGCGCGATGAGACGGCACATTTTGTGGACTTTGATGATTGCGTGACGGCACCGGCGATACAGGATTTGTGGATGTTTCTCAACGGCGAGCGTCACGACCGACAGCTGCAGCTGTCGGAACTGGTGGAGGGCTACTCGGAGTTCTGTGATTTCGATCCGCGCCAGATTCGCTGGATCGAATCACTGCGCACGATGCGTCTGATTCATTACGCGGCGTGGCTGGCGAAGCGCTGGGAAGACCCGGCATTTCCGCGCAGCTTCACCTGGTTCAATACAGAGCGGTATTGGGCGGATCATATACTGGAGTTGCGCGAGCAGATGTCTGCGCTGCAGGAGGAGCCGCTTCACCTGCTTTAGGTGGGGCTAGCTCAACCTCGAGCCGGGATAGATCACCGACCAGAGCCATCGCCAAAACGAATTACCTGCCAGCACATCCCGATCCACCGCGTCAAAAAACCGATCGAGGCCCGCGGGATCGGAGTAATACTCCATGCGAGTTTTAAACTCGCGCTCCGGATCCAACTCCTTCACCACCTTCGCCGGGTTCCCCGCCACCACCACATTCGCAGGTACGTCCTTGGTAACCACCGCCCGTGCTGCCACTACGCTGTTCTCGCCTATGGTTACGCCTTTGAGCACGGTAGAGTGGTCCCCCAACCAGACGTTGGTGCCAATGTGTACCGGGGTCGGGGTCTCCTTGCGCAACATCCGATCGTAAATAGTGTGCCAGTCGGAGTCGGTAACATAGGCGCCATTGGCCAGCATCACGCCGTCCCCTAGAATAATTTCATCGCTGGCGCTGATTCTCGAACCCGGGCTCATCAGGCAACAATCGCCGATGACCACGCGGCCCTGGCCAACACCACGCCCCCAGACGCCCACCTCAACCCGATTGCCGGGTTCACCGATCGCGGTAAAGCTCCGGCCGATATTGATATTACTGCCCGAAAAGCTCACATACCAGGGCTTCATAATGGTGTGATAGGAGCCGAGGGAGGCGCACTCGGGCCGCAGAAAATATTCCGCATACCAGTACCTGAACTTCAAATAGAACTTTTTTAACCAGTACGGCCGCAAGTCATCGCGCATAGGAAACCTTTTATCCCGGTGGATATGCCTATAATCGGGCGCTATGATCGCAGCGGCAATGACTAACATCAAATCCGCTGTCCTTTTCATGCAATATTCAGAGGTATTTACACCCTTTGCACGCCAATTCTTCCCCGGTCACCAGCAACCAGCAACAATTGCACCCAAAATTGGCAGCCATTGTTCAACGCCACTTGCGCACAGAGCATCGCGCGGAGGTCGCCGCCCATAGTCTGACAGCGTATGAATCGCTGCGGGCACAGCTGCGCGCGCAACCGCGACCGCTGGTACTGGACTCGTTCTGCGGCACGGGGCACAGTACCAGCGCCCTAGCGGAGCAACACCCCGGGCACTTGATCGTAGGCATCGACAAGTCCGCCCTGCGCCTGGCAAAACATCCCTATCCGGGCAGCGACAACTACCTGCTGCTGCGCGCCGACTGCGAAGACATCTGGCAGCTGCTGGTGCGCGATGGCCTGCGGGTGGATTTCCACTATATTCTCTACCCCAACCCCTGGCCCAAAGCGCGTCACCTGCAACGCCGCGTCCATGGGCATGCCAGTTTTCCACTATTACTAAGGATCGGCGGCGCCCTGGAGCTCCGCTCCAACTGGCAACTCTATGTCGAGGAGTTCGGGGTCGCGATGCACCTGGCGGGACATCGTGGGTCAGTGGCAAGGCGGGGCTCGAGCGACCCGGACTTGAGCCTGTTCGAACAAAAATACCGCCAAAGCGGCCACGAGCTGTGGCGCTACACAGCACAGATCATACCGTGACGGGAAAAGCCCAGTGCGCTACAGTGCTTGCCTGAATGGGAGATTCACTTATGTCGTCGATTACAACCGATCCCATGTGGGAGAGGATTCGCCGGGAAGCCGCCCAGCATGCCAGCGAGGAACCGATACTGGCCAGCTTCCTGCACGCCACCATCCTGAATCATGCAGAGCTGGAGATGGCCCTTAGCTTTCACCTGGCCAGCCAATTGGACAGCCCTACGGCGTCCTCGTTACTGCTGCGAGAAGTCATTCTGGATGCATTTACCTGTGACACCACGATTCGAGATGCTGTGCGCGCAGATCTCCAGGCGGTTGAGGACAGGGACTCTGCCTGCAACGAACTGTACATTCCCTTTCTTTACTTCAAGGGCTTCCACGCGTTACAAACCTACCGCGTGGCCCACTGGCTTTGGACCAACAGCCGAGAGCCGCTTGCACTTTTCTTCCAGAATCGAATGTCAACGGAGTTCTGCGTCGATATTCACCCGGCGGCCCGACTCGGACAGGGCATTATGCTGGATCATGCCACCGGCCTGGTAATCGGGGAGACGGCCGTGGTGGGGAACAACGTGTCGATCTTGCAATCGGTCACACTGGGAGGGACTGGCAAGATTGAGGGCGACCGACACCCGAAAATTGGCGACGGTGTACTGATTAGCGCGGGGGCCAAGATTCTAGGCAATATCTGCGTCGGTGAAGGCGCCAAAGTCGGCGCCGGAAGCGTAGTGCTGGAATCGGTTCCCCCGCACACCACTGTCGCCGGGGTACCCGCTAAAATTGTCGGACACCCCTCGTCGGATCAGCCCGCACTGGAAATGGACCACGATTTCTGCTGCGACGAAGCGACCGCAAAAAAGAAGGGCACCTCCTAGCAAGTACCTCGCGCGATGAGTCGCCTTTGCCTCAGTCCGCCGTGTGGTACTGGGGCGACAACTCCTGCACCGCGTCCACGAAGGCCGTCACACGATCCGGGTTCACGCCCGGAGTGATACCATGCCCCAGGTTGAAGATATGGCCAGTGCCGTGGCCGTAGCCTGCTAGGATCGTGTCGACTTCACTGCGTATACGCTGCGGAGACGCGAACAACATACTCGGGTCCATATTACCCTGCAGGGCTACTCGATCGCCAACTTGCGCGCGCGCGCGTGTTATATCCGTTGTCCAGTCAAGCCCCACAGCCTGTGCCCCACAGTCAGCGATGCTATCCAGCCACTGACCGCCGCCTTTGGTAAAGACAATCACTGGCACCTGTCGTCCGTCGGCTTCGCGCGGCAGGCGGGCAATGACCCGCTGTATGTACTTCAGCGAAAACTCCTGGTAACCAGCTGCACTAAGGCTACCGCCCCAGGTATCAAAAATCTGCAGGGCCTGGGCGCCGGCGTGCACCTGGGCAGAGAGGTAATCCGCCACTGCATCTGCCAGTAGCGTCAACACGTCGTGCATCAACGTCGGCTGGTCATAGGCCATGGTCTTGATGTGGGCAAAATCCTTCGAGGAACCACCCTCCACCATATAGGTTGCCAGTGTCCAGGGACTGCCAGAGAATCCGATCAGAGGAACAGCCCCATTCAGCTCGCTGCGGATGGTGCTGACAGCCCGCATTACATAGGCCAGATCATCATCGGCTTTGATGGTATTCAACCCCGCAAGATCCGCTTCAGTGCGCACGGTTTTGCGAAAACGTGGGCCTTCACCCTCTTCAAAATACAAGCCGAGACCCAGGGCATCGGGCACCGTCAGAATATCAGAAAACAGAATGGCCGCATCCATAGGATAACGTCGCAGCGGCTGCATCGTCACCTCGCAGGCCAGCTCCGCGTTCTTGCACAAATCCAGGAATGAGCCCGCCTGCTCACGGGTGGCACGGTATTCTGGCAGGTAGCGGCCGGCCTGGCGCATCATCCAAACAGGGGTGCGATCCACAGGCTGACGCAACAGTGCGCGCAGAAAACGGTCATTTTTCAGTTCGGTCATTGGCAGAATCCGGAGCTTCAGAAAATAAAGACGGGCAAGCATACACCAGCGGCGGGAGATTTTGAGCCAATGTTGTACGGAAACTATCCCACGCTAGTGAGTGCTATCCAGAAGGTCACGTAATTCTGACTCAGTGACATCATCGACAATACAGGCCGAACCAATATCCCTGAGCAGAATCAGGCGTAGCATTCCGTCAATAACCTTCTTGTCATACGCCATCAGCTTGAGGAATATTTTGGCATCCATATCCTTGGGCTGGCAGACGGGCAGATGCATCCCGAGTAACAGCGCCCGGAAATCATCCACTTCCGAGAGCGCCACCCAGCCGCGGCGAGCTGATAACTCAAGTGCCAACAATATGCCTGTGGCCACGGCCTCACCGTGCAACCACTGCCCGTAGCCCTGGCCGGTTTCAATAGCGTGGCCAAACGTGTGACCCAGATTCAGAATGGCGCGAATCCCCCCCTCGCGCTCATCCGCAGAAACGATTTGCGCTTTAGTGGCACAACTGCGTTCAATGGCCTCGGCCAGCACAGCCTCCTCGCGGGCCAGCAAACGCGGCATGTGCTCCTGCAACCAGCGGTAGAAGGGCTCATCACTGATGAGCCCGTATTTCACGACTTCCGCAAGACCTGCGCTGAACTCGCGATCCGGCAGGGTTTGCAGGGTATTGATATCGATAAGGACCGCCTGCGGCTGGTAGAAGGCGCCTATCATGTTTTTGCCCTGCGGATGGTTAACCGCAGTTTTACCACCCACTGACGAGTCCACCTGCGCCAGCAGTGTCGTAGGTACCTGAATAAAATTGACGCCGCGTTGATAGCATGCCGCTGCAAACCCGGTGATATCTCCCACCACCCCACCACCAACGGCGACAAATGTAGTGTTGCGGCTGTGGTTATCCTCCATCACGCGATCGAAAATGACAGCGAGAGTATCCAGAGACTTGAATTCCTCACCATCAGGCAGCACGATTTCTGTAATCAATTGGCGTGCGCCCAATGCAGCTCTGACCCGTTCCAAATAAAGCGGCGCTACCACTTCATTGCTGACGAGAACTACCTGAGACCCGGCAATATGCTGTGCCAGCAGGCCACTATCAGCCAGCAGATCAAGACCGATATAGACGGGATATGTGCGCTCACCCAATTCCACGTGAAGGGTATGCATTAACAGAGACACGAAATTTCCTCGGGCTGTTTCTGAGAGCCTATTCTAACGCTTCGAGGGAGGCACTGTCTTTACCGCGGCCTTACAGGCCGGTAAGTTCCTCTACCAGACGCTGCGCTACCATGCGCGGGCTGCAGGCATCCGTCTCAATGATATGATCCGCGATCTCCCGGTAGAGCGGATCGCGCTCCACCATCAGAGCCCGCAGTATTTTCTCTGGATCGCCTTTTTGTAACAGCGGTCTGCCGCGGTCTCGTCGGGTGCGTCGCACCTGCTCTTCTACTGTGGCGTAAAGATAGACAACAAAACCCCGCCCAGCCAGCGCACTGCGATTTTCAGGCCGCAACACTACACCACCACCGGTGGCCAGTACCACATCGTCCCACTCCGACATCTCCGCGACGACAAGCTGTTCACGATCGCGGAAACCCTCCTCGCCTTCGACGTCAAAAATCCACGGGATATCAGCGCCCGTTCGCACCTCAATCTCCGTATCGGTATCCACGAAACGCAGCTTCAGGTGTTGGGCGAGGTATTTTCCAATGGTTGTCTTCCCGGCCCCCATGGGGCCGACCAGAAACACTCGATGCAAGGCTGCCATGCTAACTCTACTTTGCGCTAGTCAAGGAGCTGATCAGCGAGGATGCGCGGTGTAATGAAGATCAGAGTCTCGGTCTTCTTATGGGTGTTCGACTCGCTCCTGAAAAAGGCCCCGACATACGGGATATCGCCAAAGAACGGTACCTTGTTCACCGACTGGATATCCTCGGTTTTGAACACGCCGCCCAGGACCACGGTTTCGCCATTGCCTACCAGCACCTGAGTCTCAAGCTGCGTGGTATCAATCGAGGGAATAAAACCACCACTCCCACTCGGGACCAACTCACCGACTGAATCCTGATTGACCTTGAGATCCAGCATGATGCGGTCATCAGGCGTGATGTTAGGTGTAACAAATAGCGCTAACACCGCATCTTTGAACGCCACCGTCGTTTCGCCACTGGCGGAGGATTGCTGGTAGGGGATCTCCGTACCGGACTTGATAGACGCTTCCTGTTTGTCGCCCGTTATAACTTTCGGCTGCGATACCACCTCACCTTCGCCTTCAGATTCCAGCGCCGATAGTTCAGCGGAGAGAAACAGATCACCGCTGGCAAAGCCTATCGCAAAGCCACTGTTGGACGCGACGCCCAGATCAACTAGCAGCGCGCCGGGGTAACTCACGGCCGGCGTGTTACCGCTGATTACGGATTCGTTGATATCCACCACGTTAGCTGTATCGCCCGACACTGTGACAAGATCGTTGCCTTTGTTCACATACGCGCCACCCCATTCAATACCCAGGCTTTTCGCCGCGTCTGATTGCGCGATTACAATGCGCGCTTCAATCATCACCTGGCGTACTGGAATATCAACCAGCTCGAGAAGATCGCGGATTTCAGCCAGTTTCGTCGCGGTATCTGTAATAATCAGCGAATTGGTGCGGGCGTCAACAACCACCGAGCCTCTGGGAGACGTCAAACTGCCCCCATCCTCAGAGCCCGCCTGGAACAGCCCCACAACATCTTCTGCATTGGCGTAACGGATACGGACAAACTCCGACACCAGGGGCGCTAGTTCCGCAATTTGCTTGTTAGCCTCAATTTGCTGACGTTCACGCTCGGCGATTTCCGCCGCTGGCGCAACCATCAAGACATTGCCAATCTGGCGCTTGTCCAGACCCTTGGTTTTCAACACCAGTTCCAGTGCCTGATCCCAGGGCACATTCTGCAGGCGCAGGGTAATACGCCCTGCCACCGTATCGCTGGCCACCAGATTCAACTCTGTGAAATCAGCAATGAGCTGCAGTACCGCACGCACTTCGATGTCCTGGAAGTTCAGCGATATCCTGTCACCCACATAGCTAAATTCGTTTTTACGGCGCTCCACTTCTTTAGCGGTGAGCGGCTTAACGCTGATGACGTATTCGTTATCCGTCTGGTAGGCGAGGTAATCAAAATCGCCAGTGGTTTTTAACTGCAGAACCGCACCGCGCTCAGTCGTATTCACGTCTACACTGTTCACTGGCGTGGCAAAGTCCGTCACATCGTAGCGGCGCATCAGGCGGTCTGACACAGTGGTATCAATAAACTCCACTTTCACATCGCCGCCTTCACTAAAGACATTCACATCCACGGAAGGGTCAGTAAGATGCAGCGTCAACTGACCTTCGCCAGCACCCGTTCGCTGGAACTGAAGATCGGTGATCTCCGAGGCCACATCGGTCACTTCGGCCACGGTAGTCCGCATTCGCAGCGGTTCAGCACCCTGCTTGACGTAATCATTCCCCTCCTGGCCAACCAACAGGAACAGGTTATTACCTTCCACGCGTGTTTCGTAGGGCACCAACTTAATCAGTTCGACGACCAACCGTGTGCGATCGCCCGACTCCAGCACCATGGCCTTGGTCGCGTTGCCATACGGTAGCGA
This sequence comes from uncultured Halioglobus sp., assembly GCA_963934845.1. Lineage (GTDB taxonomy): Bacteria > Pseudomonadota > Gammaproteobacteria > Pseudomonadales > Halieaceae > Marimicrobium. The sequence continues at coordinate 18,391 of CAWWAG010000012.1, forward strand.
ATAGCGCTTTTGCTCAAGCGCACTGGTCGTCCCTGAAAAGTCGACGGCAATACGGGCAGGTTTTTCGATGGCGTAGGTTTTGAAATCCGGGGGCGGCTCGTTGAATTCTACCCGCACTTCAAACTTGCTACCTGGCCTGGAGCTGAATTCGATATCCTGAACTGCTGGAGCGCCCAGCGCCGCGCTGGCTACAAAGCTCATCGCCAGCATAACGACTGCGTTATGCAACCTCATTCCCAAGCTCTCTTTACCATTCCCCACGGCCTTTTCCCCACATTTTGTTTTTTATGCGCCACGGCTTTGTGCCATGCACTCGGCTTATAAACCGCTTAATTTGATTGTGCGCGGCCGCTCAACCCAACCGTCGGTTGTCCCGTCGCTCACTATTTCTACTACCGAAACATAGGTATCGGACATATCCACGATTTTACCGTGGTTACGACCCAGAAAATTCCCCATTTTGACCCTGTGCACGCCACCGTCCGGATCTTTTATCAATGTCCAATGAGTGTCGTCACGCTCTAGAGTGCCAACCATAAGTAGCGAGTCTAAGGTGTACTGCTCCAAGAACTCCTTGGCGCGGTTGTCATCCGGTTTGATGGCTGCGATCGATTGCAGCTGGGAAATTTCCCGAACTTCGATAGGTCGATCAAACGGGCTACGCAAAGTGGTAGCGCTGTAGGCAAACGCCTCATACGCATTGAATGTGGGTATCGGGGCAATAATGCCGCCCGGACGGGTGCGCTTTTCCGCCATATATTCATCCAGATCGGAAAGATTGCTCCCGGAACAGCCGGCGAGAACAACTCCCACTAAAAACACCAATAACAGGGTAGGTGGCGAGAGTTTCATCGCTAGGTATCCCCGTCCTTGTAACGGTATGTCTTGGCAATGATTTTCATATCCAGTTTGTTGGCATTCTTTTTGTCCGTGGTGATCTGGAAATCGTGTAGCGTAACAATTCGGGGCAGACCAGCCATCCCGCTGATAAACGCACCCAGATCGTGATAGGAACCCGAGGCATTGATCGCGATTGGCAGCTCGACATAAAACTCCTTGGCGGTCTCCTTCTGCAAATCAATACTGGCGATATCGAGACCGTTTAGAAGTCCTTTATTGGTAATGTCTTCCAGCAATCCGGGCACTTCAGTATCGCTTGGCAGCTGGCTGACGAGCGCGCCAAATGACTCCTCCATTTCTATCATCTGCTGGCGATACGCCTTCAGGTTCGCCGCCTGAAACGCCTTGGCCTCAAAATCTTTTTTGAGCTTTACCTCTTGCGACTTGGCATTTGCCAATTCCAATTGCATATCTTCGATGTGGTAGTAGTAACCAACGATCAAAACTGCAATCACCAACACCGCCCAGACCAGACTCTTGACAGCAATAGGCCACGAGCCGACGTTATCGAAATCTAGATCGTTTACATCGAACTCACGCAATTGACGCAGGATATCTTCAAATACCATTGGTCATCCTTCTCCAAACTCGTCTTCAATGGCCGGAGCCTGCACGGTAACGCTCAATTCGAATCTATTAGCCTGCTCGCCAAACTCTCGAGCTTCATGCACCTTGTCCAGCGTCGGATTCGCCAGCCATTCCGATGCTTCCAAGCGCCGCATCAAACTGGATACGCGGTTGTTTGATTCAGCGATGCCACTAATACTGATGTTTTTACCCTGGGTAGTAAGCTTTGAGTAAAACACCCCGTCGGGGACGGTCCGAACCAGCTGATCCAGCACCCGCACAATAATTGGCCGGTTGCCCTGCAGCTCCTGAATAACACGCATCCGGTCCAGCAGTTGGTTGCGACGCTTTTGCAGATCGCGAATCTCAGCAACCTGTTTGTCCAGTTCCTTGATGTTCTCGGTCAGGTACTGATTGCGCGCGGTCTGGCTGTCGATCTGGTTGTTAACGACCCGGTCAGCCAGCAACACCAGGCCTGCCGCCAGCGCCAATACCAGAGCGACTGTCGCCAAGAACTCCTTCTTAAGCTCCTGACGACGCTCCTCTCGCCACGGTAGTAAGTTAATCTGTGCCATCAGTCAAAACTCCGCAAGGCCAGACCACATGCAATCATCATAGCCGGTGCATCACTGCCAAGGGCCACCGCATTCACACCGGATGCTACGGACATCTGTGCAAAGGGATTTGCCACTGAAGTCGGAGTACCCAACTTCTCGCGCACCAACTCTTCCAAACCCTCCATCGAGGACACGCCCCCGGCCAGGATGATGTGATCGACATCGTTATACTGGCTGGAGGAAAAAAAGAACTGCAGGGAGCGCGCCACCTGCTGCACAACGGCGTCCTTGAATGGCTCCAGCACCTCGGGTTCATAATCGTCTGGAAGTCCGCCCTGTTTCTTGGCGAGGCCTGCCTCTTCCAGAGGCAAGCCATAACGACGCATAATCTCGTCGGTCAACTGCTTGCCTCCGAACAACTGCTCGCGGGTGTAGATGGTCTGGCCAGCGTTGAGTACGCTGAGGGTTGTCATGGTTGCACCAATATCAACGATAGCCACCGTGCTGTCCTCGTCGAGGTCCAACTGATTGCGCACTAGCGAGAAGGCTCTCTCCATCGCGTAGGCCTCTACATCCATGATCTTCGGCGTCAGATCTGAGCCCTCTATCGCCTCAACCCGAGATTCAATTGTCTCCCGACGACACGCTGCCAGTAGCACTTCTACCTGAGTATCACGATTCGCAGAGGTCCCCTGAACCTCAAAGTCGATCGCTACCTCCTCTAGCGGATAGGGGATATACTGATCTGCCTCCAGAGTTAGCTGAATCTCCATGTCGTCCTCACTGAGGCCTTGGGGCATGTCGATCAACTTGGTAATGACCGACGAACCAGCGACCGCTGCGGCGACGTTTTTGAGCTTGGTTCTCGACTGCGCGACCACGGTGCGGATAGCATTAGAAACCCCCTCCACGTCGTTGACGCTTTTCTCGATAACCGCATCCTGCGGCAGCGAACTGACCGCATAGCTCTCAACGCGGTAGCGGCCGCCTGTAAAGCTCAATTCCAGTAATTTTACTGTCGTTGAACTTATATCCAGCCCCAGGACCTGCGTCGCTTTTCGTTTTCCAAATAGTCCGAGCAACTTATTTCCCTATCAGTATCACTAACTTACGATGTTTTTATGTAACGCTACATTAATAGTAGATATACCACAGCCCAAAATATATCAAAACACAAAAAAAGCTTATAATTACCAATCAACCACGATAACCGCCGTTGTCGACCTAACTAAGCAACTGTTTTTAAAAGGGATAAATGAGCTTCCTACGTTTTGTTTTACGAATGTCCATATTCGGAGTTCTCGGTGCGCTTTGGCTGCTCGCCGGCGTCTACCTTTACCTCAGCCCCAACCTGCCCGACGTCGAGACTTTGCGCGACGTCAAGTTGCAGACACCGATGCTGGTGTACACCCGCGACGGCGAACTCATCGGTCAGTTTGGCGAGCAAAAACGCAGCCCGCTGCCCTTTGACGCCATTCCCGAACAGTTTATCGAGGCGCTGTTGGCGGCGGAGGACGACAACTATTTCGTCCATCGCGGCATAGATGTCATGGGGCTCATGCGAGCCATGTCCGAGCTGGCACTCACCGGTGAAAAAGGCTCCGGAGGCAGCACACTCACGATGCAGGTGGCGCGCAACTACTTCCTCAGTCTCGACCGCACGTTCATGCGCAAATTCAACGAGATACTGCTGGCCATCGAAATCGAACGCAACCTGAGCAAGCAGGAGATCTTCGAGCTGTATTTTAACCGTATCTTCCTCGGACACCGGGCATACGGTTTCGAGGCCGCCTCTCAGGTCTACTACGGCAAAACCATCAGCAAACTGAGCCTGGCCCAACACGCCATGCTAGCAGGCGTTCCCAAAGCACCCTCCCGTATCAATCCGGTCAGCGGACCGGACGCCGGCAGAGAGCGACGAGACTGGATCCTGGGTCGTATGCACTTATTGGGTTATATCAACGAAGAAGCGTACCTGAGCGCGCTCGCTGAAGCCGACGGCGCCCGTTTGTATGACGCCCAACTGGGCTTCGCCGCCCACTACGCCGCCGAAATGGCGCGCCAGGAGATGGTTGAGCGCTACGGCCTGGAAGCCTATACCAATGGCTACCACGTGTTCACCACTATTAGCAGTGACTTGCAGCGCATTGCCACGGAATCAGTTGTAGAAGGGCTGGTGGCGTACGACAAACGACACGGCTATCGAGGCCCCGATCGGCATCTACCGCCCGTCGGTTCCAACGAGGACACCATTGCTGCCTGGCGAAAAGCCCTTAGAGATGCGCCTACCATCGGCAATCTCCTACCCGCCATAGTGACCTCGGTGACCGACGACAAAGCAACCCTGTTGCTGGCGGATACCAGCACGCCCGATTTGCCCTGGGAAAGTGGCATTCGCCAAGCCCGGCCCTACCTGTCCGAGAATTCGACCGGTGCTTCACAGCAGCCCGTCGCGAAGGTTCTGGCGGTGGGCGATATGATCAGGGTAACTCAGGATGAAGAGGGCGCCTGGCAGTTGGCGCAACTGCCAGCGGTACAGGCGGCACTGGTATCCCTGAACCCGGATAACGGCGCTATCGTCAGTATTGTTGGCGGTCTAAGCTTCGAGCAGAGCAAATTCAATCGTGCGACTCAGGCGGAACGTCAGCCGGGCTCAAACTTCAAACCCTTTCTCTACAGCGCGGCGCTGGAAGCGGGGTTCACGGCAGCAACCATCATCAATGACGCGCCCATCGTGTTGGAAAGTAACTCCCAGGGCGATTTGTGGCGACCGGAAAACGACGAGGGCAAGTTTTATGGTCCCACCCGCTTGCGTTGGGCGCTCACTAAATCCCGCAACCTGGTTTCCATCCGCCTGTTGCAAAGACTGGGCGTAAAAAGGTTGATCAGATACGCAACACAGCTCGGTTTTGATACTTCCGCCTATGTTCCTGAGCTGTCATTAGCCCTGGGTACGCAAAACATTACGCCGCTGCAGTTGGCCAAAGGTTACGCCGTGCTGGCCAATGGCGGCTACCTTGTGGAACCCTACCTGGTGCAACACGTTGAGGACCTCGATGGCGGCACCGTGTTCGACGCCAAGCCGCCAACGGTGTGCCGTGACTGTGACGCGCTAACGGTCGCACCGCAGGAACAGCAGGACGAGGAAATGAGCATAGAAGAGATCCTGGCGGCGGGCACCGAAGTGGCAGTAGACCTACCGCCGGCGCCACGCGTCATGGACGCGCGGGTGAATTTCATCATCGACAGCATCCTGAAGGACGTTATCACCAAGGGTACAGGGCGGCGCGCGCTGGTGCTTGAGCGCAGCGATATAGCAGGTAAAACAGGCACCACTAACGGCCCGAGAGACGTCTGGTTTTCCGGTTACAACACAGACATAGTCACCACAGCCTGGGTCGGCTTTGACGATTACACACCACTTGGCCGCAGAGAGTTTGGCGGCACCGCCGCTCTACCTATCTGGATCGCTTACATGCGTGAGGCGTTGAAGGACAGCCCGGAACGGGAACGTCCAGTTCCAGCGGGCATTGTCACGGTCAAAATTGATCCGCAAACCGGGCAGCCGGCGAGTGCAGGGCAGAGCAACGCAATATTCGAGTATTTCAAGCGGGAGACTGCGCCACAGCAAAGCGGACGCGAGGCCGATCGCAATAAGAGCGATGGCAACCTCCACGACCAGATGAATGATATCTTCTAGGTTGTTTTCAGGCAGTTTGCAGGGTACGGGATTCGGGAGACGCCGCTGTCGACAGCGGCTCTGGCAACCGCAGGGGCAATGCACCCCAGCAATCTGGCATCCAGAGGATTGGGAAGAATATACTCCGGCCCGAAGGCCAGGGTCTCCCGCCCATAAGCAGCCAGCACCTCTGCCGGCACCGGCTCGCGCGCTAGCGCACTCAGAGCCAGCACTGCAGCCACTTTCATTTCTTCGTTAATATGGGACGCGCGGACATCCAGGGCGCCACGGAAGATGAAGGGAAAGCCGAGCACATTATTAACCTGATTCGGATAGTCCGACCGGCCAGTGGCAATAATTAGATCATCTCGGGTGGCCAACGCCAGTTCCGGCTGTATCTCTGGATCTGGATTGGAGCAGGCGAACACTACGGGGCGAGGCGCCATTGACAGCAGCATATCCGCGCTCAGTAGATTCGCTCCAGACAGACCAATGAACACGTCCGCACCGGCGATAGCGTCAGTCAGCGTGCGTTTATCGGTGTGGTTGGCAAATTCCTGTTTGTAAGTATTTATCCCTTCGCGGCCCTCGTAAATGACACCGCGGCGGTCCAGCATAAAAATATTCTCTCGCCGGGCGCCCATGCTCACCAGCAGGCGCATGCATGCGATCGCGGCCGAACCCGCACCCAAGCAGGTGATCACGGCAGTTTCGAGGTTTTTACCTTGAATTTCGAGAGCGTTGATCAATCCTGCAGCAGTAACAATGGCGGTGCCATGCTGATCATCGTGGAACACGGGAATATCACATTGCTCTATAAGAGCTGCCTCTATCTCAAAACACTCCGGTGCCCTGATGTCTTCCAGGTTAATGCCACCAAAGGTTCCAGCAATACGTGCCACCGTGGCAATAAATTCCTGTGGATCTTCTGAATCAACCTCAATATCAATGGCATTAATTCCAGCGAAACGCTTGAAAAGCAGGGCTTTTCCCTCCATCACGGGCTTGCTCGCCAAACTTCCGAGATTACCCAGACCCAGCACGGCAGTACCGTTGCTAATGACGGCAACCAAATTGCCTTTACCGGTATAGCGGTAGGCGTCAGCTGGGTTGTTGGCTATTTCGCGGCAGGGTTCCGCAACGCCGGGACTATAGGCAAGGGCAAGATCCCGCAGAGTCTCTGCCGGCTTGGACAGCTCGATACTAATTTTTCCGGGCACGGGTTCGGCGTGATAGGCGAGGGCATCTCGTTTCAGGTCAATGGGCATAGGGCTAATACCTGTGCTCACCGGAATTTTTGCAGAAATTGAGCTGGGTCAATTCAGGAGCGCACTTGTGGAAAATGTCAAAGAGAAGAAAACAGCGCCTGCCCCGCTGGGACAAAGGCGTTTTACGGGTATCGCAGCTGACTGCGACAAGCCATCTCTAACGCTTGGTGCCGCGACCACCGAAACGCTTGTTAAAGCGATCTACGCGGCCACCGGTATCTACAGTCTTCTGTTTACCGGTGTAAAACGGGTGGCACTGTGAACACACATCGACGTGAAAATCTTCACACCGTGTTGAACGAGTCTGCATGCTGTTACCACAGCTGCAGGTGGCAGTTACAGCTTCGTATTTGGGGTGTATATCTGCTCGCATTACATTGCACTCCTGGTCATTAGTGCCGCCACCTGATTGCTGTCAGGCACCGCACCTCACTGGATATTTTGAGCCACCACAGGAATGGGCCGCTCAAAAAATAGGCAGGCATCTTACCAGACAATGACGGATAAGCAATAGCACGCAAGCTTTTGCTACAATGCCCACTTTCAACCCATTTCGCGTATGACGCGAGCACAACTAAGGGGCGTAATGTCCGTACTTCGTCTGGCCATCCCATCACCCTTGCGGCGCCAGTTTGACTATCTTCCCCCCGCGGGTATGAGCAAGGCTGACGTTGACAGCCTGCAACCGGGCGTGCGCTTGCGCGTGCCTTTTGGCCGCCGAGAGGTAACCGGTTATTTATTGAAAGTCTGCGCCGAGAGCGCGATTCCAAGTAGTTCACTGAAGCCAGCGCTTGAGCTTCTGGACACGATGTCGCTGGTGGATCCACAGTTACTGCAGCTGTGCGATTGGGCCGCGAGCTACTATCATCACCCGGTAGGCGACGTGTACAGCACGCTATTTCCCAAACGTCTCCGAGAGGGCAAGCCACAGCAACCAACCGGCACGCCTGGCTGGCAACTCACTACCCGCGGCAAGGGCCTGCCCGAGGAAGCGCTGCCACGATCCCCGCGTCAGGCACAGGCGATCAGTCTGCTCCAGCAACACGCCCGCGTCGCTAGCGCCGAATTAAAAAGTAGCGGTATCAGCGCAAGCGTACTGCGCAGCCTGCAGGACAAGCAGCTGGTCGAGGCCTGCGTGATAAGTGAGCACTTACAATCAGCTAGCAGCAGGCCTGGTCTCGTACTCAATGACGAACAAGCGACCGCAATACAATCTCTGCTGGCTGCGGGGGAGGGTTTCAGCTGCCATCTGCTGGAAGGCGTTACCGGCAGTGGCAAAACCGAAATCTACCTGCAATTGATCAACGATTGCCTGCAGCGAGGCCGACAGGCACTGGTGCTGGTGCCAGAGATCGGGCTTACGCCCCAGACACTGGCTCGCTTCCAACAGCGCTTTGTGGCAAACATTGCTGTTTTGCACTCCGGGCTGACCGATGCCCAGCGCTACCTCGCCTGGGAAGCGGCGCGCAGCGGCGCGGCACAGATAGTGATTGGCACCCGCTCTGCGATTTTCACGCCCCTCGCTAAACCAGGTCTATTTATCGTGGATGAAGAACACGACGGCTCCTATAAACAGCAGGATGGTTTTCGCTACTCGGCCCGCGATGTCGCGGTAAAACGGGCGCATATACACGGTTGTCCGATCCTGCTAGGCAGCGCCACACCCTCACTTGAGAGCATTCAAAACGTAGCCGCCGGCCGCTATCAGCACCACCAACTCACCCGCCGTGCCAGCAGCGGCGGGATGCCTACCATCCGCACACTGGATATCCGTAAGCAGACATTGCAGGCGGGCCTGTCCGACCCCCTTATAGCGGAGATGGAGGAGAGGTTACGGCTGGGACAACAGGTGCTGCTATTTCTCAACCGTCGGGGCTTTGCTCCCACGTTACAGTGTCACGATTGCGGCTGGATCGCAGAATGTCGCGCCTGCGACGCGAGGCTAACGGTCCACCGCCGACGTCGGCGCCTGCGCTGCCACCACTGCGGCGCCACCAGCGCATTGCACCGACAATGTCCGCAGTGCCACAGCGAGCGACTAATGGCCTCGGGATTAGGCACTGAGCAAACCGAAGACTTCCTGCAGGCGCGTTTTAAACATTGGCCTATCCATCGTGTGGACAGTGACTCCATGCAGGGTAAAGGTGCCATGCAGGCACTGGCAGAGGAAATTAACAAGAGTGAAGCCTGTATTCTGCTCGGCACCCAGATGCTCACCAAGGGCCACCATTTTCCTGCTGTCGGCCTGGTTGCAGTCATCGACGCCGATGCGCTGCTGTTCAGCGCCGACTTTCGCGGCGAGGAACGCATGGCACAGCTCCTGACCCAGGTGGCAGGACGCGCCGGTCGAGCGGAGATTGTCGGCAACGTGCTACTGCAAACGCACTATCCCGATCATCCGGCTCTGCTCGCCATGCTGGGCACCAGCTATGCCGAGCAAGCGCGAGGACTGCTCAAGCAACGACAGGAAAACGGTCTGCCGCCCGCAGGGCAATTGGTGTTGATGCGAACAGACTGCCCGAACCCGGAGTACGGCGAGCAATTCCTGCAAACCCTCCGCGAGCGCTGCACACCCCACCTCCCCACCGGTGCCCGGCTAATCGGGCCGCTGCCTTCACCCATGCAACGTCGCGCAGGCAAGTACCGCTGTCAGCTGCTGTTGACTGCACACGATCGCAGTTCGGCGCAGAAGGCGGCCAGCATTCTGGTGGCAAATGCAGAAACACTGTCGACACGACAGGGGCTGAGTTGGTCCATCGATATTGATCCACAGGACGTTTTCTAACCGTGTCCAAACTGGTCATATCTCGCCCTAATGGTGGTAATATGCGCGACCGGACCCACTCGGTGGCACGCCCACCCGCTATTGCGCACCAGTTGATCCAGTAACCCATTGAAGCTGCCCAGGTACACCTCGAAAACATGAAGCAACAACTCACACTACTGATACAGCAGGCGCTGGATTCTCTCATTGCCCAGGGTGTACTGCCCTCCGATACCCGGCCACAAGTGCAGATCGACCACACCCGCGACAAGAGCCACGGCGACCTGGCGTGCAATATCGCGCTCGCATTGGCGAAGATCGCAAAGCGCAAGCCGCGTGACCTCGCCGAATTGATCTGCACGGCACTACCCCAGAACCCACTGGTAACGCGCACTGAGGTTGCCGGTCCGGGATTTATCAATTTCTTCCTGTCTGACGACAGCAATCAGGCAGTGATCCGCAAAATTTTCGAACAGGGAGCCGCCTTTGGCACCAGTAACGCCGGCGCAGGGCGCAAAGTACAGGTCGAGTTTGTCTCAGCCAATCCCACCGGGCCACTGCATGTTGGCCACGGCAGGGGAGCCGCTGTGGGCGACAGCCTCTGTCGTCTGCTGGCAGCCACTGGCTGGAACGTCGCCAGTGAGTTTTATTACAATGATGCCGGCGCGCAAATTGACAACCTGGCACTGTCGGTGCAGGCCCGCTGCAAGGATTTAACGCCAGAGGATGCGGCATGGCCGCGGGATGGCTACCGGGGTGAATACATTGCGGAGCTGGCGCAAGCCTATCTAAGGGGTGATACGGTAGACGCCGAGGACCGCCATGTCACCAGCTCCGGCGATGCCGATGACCTCGGAGACATTCGCCAGTTTGCCGTCGCCTACCTGCGCCGCGAGCAGGACCTGGACCTGAAAGCCTTCGCCGTGCACTTCGATGTGTATTTTCTCGAATCCTCGCTATACGAAGAAGGCGCCGTAGAGCGCACGGTGGCGCGACTTGTTGAAACCGGCCACTGCTATGAAAAAGATGATGCACTGTGGCTGCGCACTACCGACTATGGCGACGACAAGGATCGTGTAATGCGCAAGCGTGAAGGCGGTTACACCTACTTCGTACCAGATGTGGCCTACCATCTCAACAAGTGGCAGCGTGGGTTTGTGCGTGTGATCAATGAACAGGGCGCCGATCACCACAGCACCGTCACCCGCGTGCGCGCGGGCCTGCAGGCACTGCAGCAGGACATTCCCCAGGACTGGCCAGATTATGTGCTGCACCAGATGGTGACAGTGATGCGCGAGGGCGAAGAAGTGAAACTCTCCAAGCGCGCGGGTAGCTATCTCACCCTGCGCGACCTGATTGATGAAGTTGGGCGAGATGCGACCCGCTATTTCCTGGTCGCCCGCGCCACCAACTCGCAGCTCACATTTGATATCGACCTGGCACTGTCGCAGAGCAACGACAACCCCGTGTATTACATTCAGTACGCGCACGCCCGCAGCTGCAGCGTGATGCGCAAGCTCGCGCAGCAGGGTTGGGAGTGGCAGGCAGAGCGTGCACTGCAACACCTGGGCCAGCTCCAGGAGGAGCATGAGAAAAGCCTGCTCCGGCAACTTGACCGGTATCCAGAAATTGTTGCAAACGCCGCCCTGAACAGCGAACCCCACACTGTGGCCACCTATTTGCGAGAGTTGGCTGGCGGCTTTCATACCTGGTACAACGCGCACAAAATGTTAGTGGAGGAAGTGGCCGTGCGCGATGCGCGGGTCGCTCTCAGCCAGGCTGTGCGTCAGGTTATTCACAATGGTCTGGACTTATTAGGCGTCACCGCCCCGGGGGAGATGTAACCCGTGGCTCAGGATTATGCCAAACGCAGACCGGCCCCCACCAGGAAAAAGCCTTCACCCCGAAAGGCGCAAGCACAGCGACACACCGGTGAACCCCAGCCTCGCAGTAAGGGCTTTCGCCTGTACATGACAGGCGTGATAACCGGCGTATTCCTGAGTTTCATGGTATATCTGAGCACTCTCCCCAAGCCAATAGAGCCAGGTCAGGAGGTCGCAGGCACACCACAGCAGGAAGTGGAACCGGAAAATCCAAAACCACGCTTTGACTTTTACACCCTGCTGCCCGAGCAAACTATGGAAGTCGAAGGGGAGAGGGACGTCGAAACAGTTGAACCCGCGGCCGATGTCAGCAAACCGGCCACCACGGCGGTAGCCGCAGAGCCGTATTTTCTGCAGGCGGGTTCGTTCCGCCAGCAAGAAGACGCAGAGCGGCGACGCGCTGAATTGCTACTGCTGGGGCTAGAGCCAAAAATCGAGGAAAGCAATGTCGACAGCGGTCTTTGGTTCCGGGTATCTCTAGGGCCTTTCGAGTCCCACGACGCTGTCAGCAGAGCGCGCGGACTACTAGCCAATCAGAATATAGACTCTGTATTGCTGAAACGCGGCGGGACATGATTTCGGCGCGAGGTCTTGAATTTCCTGCAGACTCCCCCATATCTGCCAATCGGGTCTTCAGAATTTAAAAGCCCTTCGCTAGCCAATAGCATCGCCCACAGGAGACAAAAAAAGTGGAACAGTTCCGAGGTACGACCATACTTTCCGTGCGCCGTGGCAACAGCGTGGTAATCGGAGGTGACGGCCAAGTCTCCATGGGTAACACCGTTATGAAGGGCAACGCACGCAAGGTACGACGCCTGTACAAAGACAATGTGATAGCCGGTTTCGCTGGCGGCACCGCCGATGCATTCACACTGTTCGAACTGTTTGAAGCGCAGCTTGAAAAACATCAGGGCCATCTGGTACGCGCCGCCGTGGAGCTAGCGAAAGCCTGGCGCACAGAACGCTCCCTGCGACGTCTCGAGGCCCTGTTAGCCGTAGCCGACAGAGAGACCTCGCTCATCATCACCGGTAACGGCGATGTGATCGAGCCGGAAGACAACCTGATAGCGATTGGTTCTGGTGGCCCCTTTGCCCAATCAGCCGCTCGCGCCCTGCTCGAAAACACGGAGCTGGGAGCGCGTGAAATCGTAGAAAAAGGTCTGGGCATCGCCGCCGACATCTGTATCTACACCAACCATAATCGCACCATAGAACAACTGGATTTTTAGGCCCCTGCATGTCCAATATGACCCCCAGAGAGATCGTCCACGAGCTGGACAAATTCATCATAGGCCAGGATGCCGCCAAACGCGCCGTTGCCATCGCGCTGCGCAATCGATGGCGACGTATGCAGTTGCCCGAGGAACTACGCGCCGAAATTACGCCCAAGAACATTCTGATGATCGGGCCAACCGGCGTCGGTAAAACAGAGATCGCGCGACGCCTGGCCAAACTGGCCAACGCCCCATTCGTCAAAGTAGAAGCAACCAAGTTTACTGAAGTGGGCTACGTCGGCCGCGATGTTGAATCGATCATCCGCGACCTCGTGGATGTCGCTATCAAAATGTACCGGGAACAGGAAATGACGCGCGTACGTTTCCGCGCAGAGGAAGCCGCTGAGGAGCGTATTCTGGATATTCTACTACCCCAGGCCCGCGACACAGACACCGATAAATCCGCCTCCAGTACAAGGCAGCTGTTGCGTAAAAAACTGCGGGAGGGTGAACTCGACGCCAAGGAGATCGAAGTCGAGGTTAGAGCCGCGATACCCGGCATGGAAATCATGGCCCCACCCGGTATGGAAGAGATGACCAGCCAATTGCAGAGCATGTTCTCCAATATGTCTCGTCAGCAGAGCAAAACGCGAAAGATGCCTATCAGAGCAGCGTTTGAAGCGCTGTGCGACGAAGAAGCCGCCAAAATGGTCAACGAGGACGAGCTCAAACAAAAGGCAGTTGCGGAAGCGGAACAAAATGGCATTGTGTTTATCGATGAGCTGGACAAAGTCGCCAAGCGCGCGGAGGGTGCTGGAGCAGATATATCCCGCGAGGGCGTACAGCGCGACCTGCTGCCGCTGATCGAAGGGTCCACCGTCAGCACTAAGCACGGCATGATCAAAACCGACCACATATTATTTATTGCATCCGGTGCTTTTCATCTGGCCAAACCCTCAGATCTTATCCCGGAACTGCAGGGGCGCCTGCCCATCCGTGTGGAGCTGTCGGCACTCTCGCCTGATGATTTTGAACGTATCCTGACCGAACCCAGCGCCTCCCTGACCGAGCAGTATCAGGCATTGTTGGCGACCGAAGGCGTGGACCTGACGTTCAGCAAAGATGGATTGCGGCGCATTGCCGAGACCGCGTGGCAGGTGAACGAACGCACTGAAAATATCGGCGCCCGACGGCTGCACACAGTGATGGAACGTCTGCTGGAAGAGACATCCTTTGGCGCATCTGACGCCGGCCTGCAGGACGCTGCGCTGTTGGTAGACGCCGAGTTCGTCGACATGCAATTGCAGGAACTCAGCGCGGACGACGATCTGTCCCGCTTCATCCTGTGACAGCCGCCGCACCCAAACCCACTGGCATTCAATTGCATACCCGCTCCCGATTGCTGGAGCTAACATATGCAGACGGTTCGCACTGCTCTATGAGCTGTGAATACCTGCGCGTTTACTCGCCCTCAGCTGAAGTGCTCGGCCACGGACCGGGGCAGGAAGTCTTGCAAACGGGCAAGATGAACGTCGCCATCACCGCCATCAAGCCGGTCGGCAACTACGCACTCCAACTGGTGTTTGATGACGGCCACGATACCGGTTTGTACTCATGGCGCTATCTGTATGAACTCTGCCAGAACGAGGAGGCCCGGTGGCAGGAATACCTCACCCGCCTGGACAAGGCAGGCGCCGATCGAGACCCCGATGTGCAGGTCGTAAAACTGGGCTTATAGCGGGGCGATCAGGTGGGGCGCACGCCCCACAGACACGCTATTTCAGCATCAGAGCTGCTTTGGCCTTATCCATATCGACAGAGCCTATCGCTTTGTTGGTATCCACCGCGGCGGTAGCGATGGCAATAATGGGAAGTGTTTTTTTCATGAGGGATATCCAGTTTATTAGCGGGTGAGCACGCAGTGTGCCGCAGTTGAAACTACGCCTTTGCCGTTTTTGCAACAAGTCTGTTCTCATCGGCATTGCTCGGCTTCCTGTTTTTGGTTAGATACTCAGTTTGCACCCCCACCCTGACCACACCCCCAACATCAGGTTATACTCCCCCATCCCCAGCACTGCGGGCATAGATATATGAACGACAAAGACACCACACACTTCGGTTTCAAAGACGTCGACAAGGATGCCAAAGCCGGCATGGTCGCCGATGTATTCCATTCCGTAGCAGCCCGCTACGACCTGATGAACGATCTGATGTCAGGTGGCATACACCGCATCTGGAAGCGCTTTACCATTGAATTGAGTGGCGTGCGCAAGAACAACGCCGTGCTGGATATCGCCGGTGGTACGGGCGATCTGGCGGCGCGCTTTGCCGAGCTCGTTGGCCCGGCAGGAAGGGTAGTACTGGCGGATATCAACGACTCCATGTTGCAGGTGGGCCGCGACAAGCTGCTGGATCAGGGCCGTCTTGGCAATATCGAATTTGTGCAGGCCGACGCCCAGTACCTGCCCTTTCCCGACGATAGCTTCGACTGTATAACCATCGCGTTTGGGCTGCGCAATGTGACGGATATCGATCTCGCCCTGCGCTCTATGCTGCGCGTGTTGAAGCCCGGCGGCCGGCTGCTGGTACTGGAGTTTTCCAAACCGCAGAACGACCTGCTGAGCAAGGCCTACGATACTTACTCATTCCGCGTACTGCCGTTCATGGGCAAGCTGGTGGCCAACGACAGCGAAAGCTACCAGTACCTGGCCGAATCCATCCGCAAGCATCCGGACCAGACTACTCTGAAAGACATGATGGAGGACGCCGGTTTTGGGCAGGTGGAATACCACAATATGACCGGGGGTATTGTCGCCCTGCACCGGGGTGTCAAAACCTGAGATGAGTACCACTGTCGATCCCATTCTACATACGTCGGCCCTGGCCGCGCTGGAGGCGGCCCTCAACCGCGCACTGGCGTTATCCCCACACAGCCTGGCTGAACTGGCCGGGCTGGAAGACTGCGTTTTCGCGCTGCACTGCACCTCGCCAGCACTGAGTTTCTACCTGCATCCGGGCGCTCAGGGTATTCGCCTCACAGGCTTTCACTACGGCCCGATCACGACCAGTATCACAGGGGCGGCTGGGGATTTCACCGAACTGGCCACCGCCAAAGATCCCACCGCCACGCTGATCAATGGCGGCCTGAAACTGGAGGGTGACAGCGCTCCACTGATTGAGCTACAGCATATTCTGACGGGGCTGGATATGGATTGGGAAGCGCCGCTGGTCGACTCGTTGGGGGACGTCGCCGGACACCAGTTGGCACAAGTATTGCGCAACGTGTTCGACTGGGGCAAGCAGGCGTCCACCAGTCTGTCCAGGCAGATCGGAGAGTTCATCCATGAGGAGGCTCGCCTCAGTCCACCACGGCTGGAAACAGAGGATTTTTACCGCGATGTGCAGGAACTGGTGCAGCGCGTGGATCGCCTGGAGTCGCGCACCGAGCGCCTGCGCCAACGTCTGCAGAAGCTGAGAGCCTGAGCCGTGTCCCGCGCGATACGCCTGACTAAAATACTGCGAACAATCAGTCGCTACCGGCTGGATGAGTTTGTCGATCAAGAGCGACTACCAGCACTGCCACGTTTTGCGTTGCGACTCGCGCCCTGGCGATTACAGCGAACCCCAAATCTGACGCGAGGCGTGCGCCTGCGCTACGCGCTGGAAGAACTGGGGCCGGTCTTCATCAAGTTCGGGCAGATGCTGTCCACCCGGCGCGACCTACTGCCCGAAGATATCGCCGATGAACTGGCCAGGTTGCAGGACAATGTTCCCCCATTCCCTGAGCAGCAGTCCGTCTCCATTATCGAGAAGGCTCTGGGCAAAGCAGTGGGCGAGCTGTTCGCGAGTTTCGAGAGTACCCCCATGGCCTCTGCCTCAGTAGCGCAAGTGCACTGCGCTACCCTGCACAGCGGCGAACAGGTGGTCGTCAAGGTCGTTCGCCCGGATATCGAGGTAGTGATCCGTGAGGATATCGCCCTCATGTATACACTGGCAAGGTTGGTGGCAAAATACCATCCCAACGGTCGACGCCTGCGCCCGGTCGAAGTTGTCGCCGACTACGAGCTGGTGATTCTCGATGAGCTGGATATGGCCCGGGAAGCGGCCAATACCTCGCAGCTGCGACGCAATTTCGAGAACAACCAGCTGCTCTATGTGCCCGAGGTTTACTGGGACTACACGTGTCGTAATGTGTTAACCATGGAACGTATATACGGCATTCCCGTCACCGATATTGAAACGCTGCGCGCCAGGGGTACAGACCTCAAACTGTTGGGCGAGCGCGGCGTGGAGATCTTTTTTACACAGGTCTTCCAACACAGCTTTTTCCACGCCGACATGCACCCCGGCAATATCTTTGTGGATGCAACGGACCCAGCTGACCCCACCTATATTGGCGTGGACTGCGCTATCGTCGGCAGCCTTTCGGACGCCGACCAGTATTATCTGGGTCGCAATCTACTCGGCATCTTCCGCCGCGACTACCGTGAGGTCGCGCAACTGCATGTCGAGTGCGGCTGGGTACCCCCCGATACTCGCGTACAGGAATTCGAGTCGGCCATGCGCGCGGTCTGCGAACCTATATTTGAACGCCCTATCAGCGAGATATCCTTTGGCCAACTGCTGATATACCTGTTCCAGACGGCCAGCCGCTTCGACATGGAGGTGCAACCCTCACTGGTGTTACTGCAAAAAACGCTGCTGAATATCGAAGGGCTGGGCCGCCAGCTCTACCCCGATCTGAACCTCTGGGAAACAGCGCAGCCGTTTCTGGAAGAGTGGGTCCAACAACGCTACTCACCACAATCCATGTTAAAACGCCTGCAACGCCATGTGCCCTCCTGGCTGGAACAATTGCCACAACTGCCGGATGTCGTGCTGGAGAGCCTGCAGCACTCACGGGGAACCGAACGCCACCCACAACCTCAGCTACAGTTGCGGGAAGATAGTTCCGGGCAACAGCTCGCGCGCCGGCGCCGCCAGATGCTGGCCGGCATTGCCTGTCTCGCCGCAGCCGCTGCAGCGTTTCCCGGTATCTCGCAACAACTGGCCAACGCGCCGGCGATCAGCTGGGGATTAGCTGCGCTGGCCCTCTACCTGCTGTGGCCCAGACGCCGCTGAGTGCATGTGCGAAACCGCGGCCTGTGCCATAATATGCCCCCGTCTGGAAGATAGTTATGACTGAACCCGCAACACTGCTGCAAGACATCAAGTGGAATGAGCAAGGACTCGTTCCCGCTATCGCGCAGGATTGGCAGAGCGGCGAAGTCCTGATGCTGGCGTGGATGAACCGCGACGCCCTGCAGCTGACAATTGACGAGGGTCACGCGATCTACTGGTCGCGCTCACGGCAGGCGCTGTGGCGCAAGGGCGAGGAATCAGGTCACGTTCAGACGTTGAAGGAGTTGCGTATCGACTGCGATGCAGACACAGTGCTGCTGAAAGTTGAACAGGCTGGTGGTATCGCTTGTCATACGGGTAGGCGAGCATGCTTTTACCGGTTGCTAAAAGACGGCGTTTGGCGCGTCACCGACGACGTATTGAAACAACCCGCAGACATGTACGGGAAGACATCATGAGCGATGTGTTGCAACAACTGGCAACGACACTGGCGGCGCGCAGGCAGGCCGACCCTGACGAGTCGTACGTGGCCAGCCTGCACCACAAGGGCCTGAACAAGATCCTCGAGAAAATAGGCGAGGAGGCCACCGAGGTGATTCTTGCGGCCAAGGATGCAGAAGCCGGAGGTGACCGCGACGCGGTGGTTGGCGAAGTGGCCGATTTGTGGTTTCACAGCATGGTGATGCTGTCTCATCTGGGGATGAGCGCAGACGACGTGGTAAAGTGCCTGAGTGACCGCTTTGGTATCTCAGGATTGGACGAGAAGGCGGCGCGAGATGCGCAATAGTGGATGAGCCGTTGTTAACGGCGCAAGGATAACGGGAGAACACAATGGGTATCGGCGGAATCAGTATCTGGCAGTTGTTGATCATTTTGGCAATCGTGATCATGTTGTTTGGCACCAAGCGATTACGCACTCTGGGTAGCGACCTGGGTAGCGCGGTTAAGGGTTTTCGCAAAAGCATGACGGACGATGGCGAAGCCAAAAAACCGGACGACGGCACTGAGCCGGACAATACCGCGGATAACGCAGCCAAAGAAAAGTAAGCACTGAATGTTCGATATAGGCTTTTCTGAACTGATCCTGATAGGTGTGGTAGCTCTATTGGTGATCGGGCCTGAGCGCCTGCCCGAGGCGATTCGTACCGCGACTATGTGGCTGAATCGTCTCAGGCGCGGATTCAATGAGATTAAACAGGAAGTGCAGCAGGAACTACACAATGACGAAGTCATGCGTGACCTGCGCAAAACTGGCGAGCAGTTGAAGCATGACGCCAGCGCTATCGGGCGCGAACTGAAAGACTCCACTACCGCGCTCCACACACCGGTACAGGACAACGGTACTCTCACCGAATCCAGGCAAAACCCAGCGGAAAAACAGGCTGAATGAACGAACCAGAATCCACGGATCAGCCACTGCCGCTGGTCGCGCACCTGACCGAACTGCGCGATAAATTACTGCGCGCACTGGTGGCAGTACTGATCATTTTTATTTGCCTGTTCCCGTTCTCCAACGAGATTTACGCGTTCGTCTCGGAGCCACTGCGTGCGTTATTGCCACCGGGCGCGAGCATGATTGCAACGGAAGTCGCCTCACCGTTTTTTACACCCTTCAAACTGACCCTGTGGACCGCAGTCTTTGTGGCGATGCCGTATGTGTTATATCAGGCCTGGAGTTTTATCGCACCGGGGATGTACCGGCATGAAAAGCGCCTGGCGGTCCCGGTACTGGCGTCCAGCGTATTGTTATTTTACACGGGAGCCGCATTCGCCTATTTCGTCGTCTTTCCACTTGTTTTCGGTTTTTTCACCAGCGTCGCGCCGGATGACATCACTATCATGACGGATATCAACAGCTATCTGGATTTTGTGCTCAAGTTATTTTTTGCGTTCGGATTGGCCTTTGAGATTCCGATAGTTGCAATACTGCTAATCTGGTCCGGCATCACAACACCAGAGGCGCTGGCCAGTAAACGCCCCTACATTATCCTCGGTTGCTTCGTGGTCGGCATGCTGCTGACGCCACCGGACATAATTTCCCAATCGCTGCTGGCCATCCCGATGTGGCTGTTGTTTGAGGTAGGCGTCTATTTCGGCGGCTTGTTGCAGCGACGTTCCCACTCTCCGCCCGACGAAATTTAACGCTTCGCCATCAGGCCGCCGTCTGCCACCAGTGTGATGCCAGTGGTAAATGATTCAGAGGCCAGATAGAAAATCGGATTGAGGATCTCCTCGGTTTCCGCAATACGCGGAATCAACGCCGCTGCTACCATACCTTCACCATAGTAGGGCAGGGCGGCGATGGCGCTATCGGTTAGATCCGAGTGGTAACTGCCGGGTGCCAGTGCGTTGACGCGAATATTCCATGCGGCCCACTCCTGTGCCATCACCTCGGTCAGGGCTTGCAACGCCGCCTTGGTCGCCGCATAGATCCCCGAGTAGGCCGGTGTGGAAAGCGCCGCCACCGATATCACATTGATTACGCAGCCACCGCCGTGTTCGCCCATGCGCGGCGCCAGACGCGACGCCAGATACCAGGGGCCTTTCAGGTTGACGTCTACCATCTTGTCGAAGGCTTTGGTGGTGATCTCCGACAGCGGACCAAAAGCCACATTAGTGCCAGCGTTGTTCACCAACACATCCACGCGACCAAAGCGCTCATAGCTGGCCTCGATCAGTGCGTCCAGGTTCGCGACGTCGCCCATGTGCGCGGCATGAGCCAGGGCAGTGCCGCCTTCGCCCTCGATCAGCGCCACCACGTCCTGACAGCTCGCCAGCTTGCGACTGGCCACCACCACCTTGGCACCCTCGCGGGCGAAGCCCAGTGACATGGCGCGTCCAAGCCCGCGACTGCCCCCGGTTACAATGACGACTTTGTCTTTGAATCTCTCACCCATGGTGCATCTCCGCCAGTGCCAGCCACTGAATATCATTAACCCCGCTGAGCCATTACACTAGCACGAAGTCATTGCCCCGCCACGGAACCCAATCATGAAGTCCACCGTAGTCAAATCTGTTGAGCCGCCGCGCGTTTCCTGCGCTGCTACCACCATCTACTCGCTCCAGAACAGACACTGGTGATGTCCTCGCGCGCAAAAGAGGGCCTGCCCGCGCTGCTGCCGATACTACGTCTGCTGCAGAACTACAAACTGCGGCTGGTCGGCGCCAGCATCGCGCTGCTGTTTACCGCCGCTGCTACGCTCTCCATGGGGCGTGGGCTGCAGGTGCTGATTGATGAAGGATTCGGTGGTGGCACCAGCAGCGACCTCAGAAATGCTATCGTCCTACTCGTCGCGATCGCAGCAGCCATGGCCTTTGGTACGTTTATTCGCTTTTATCTGGTCTCCTGGCTGGGTGAGCGAATCAGTGCCGACATCCGCAAGAAAGTGTTCGAGAACGTCGTGCGGCTGCATCCAGGGTTCTTTGAGCTCAATCGCAGCGGCGAAATCATGTCTCGCCTCACCACCGATACCACCCTGCTACAAACCATTATCGGCTCCTCCTTCAGTATGGCGCTGCGCAGCAGCCTGACGACCATCGGGGCGCTGATCCTGATGTTTATCACCAACCTGAAGCTGAGCTTGATCATCGCGGTCGGCGTACCGCTGGTATTACTGCCCATACTGGTGTTCGGACGGCGCGTACGGAAACTGTCCAATAAGAGCCAGGACAGCATCGCCAGCGTTGGCAGCTACGCCGGTGAAGTCATCCAGAACATCCGTGTGGTGCAAAGTTACACCCGCGAACAATTTGAGTCAGACGCGTTCGACCGGGAAGTGGAGCGCGCCTTCGAGATCGCTCGCCGCCGTATCTGGCAGCGCTCCCTGCTCATCTGTGGCGCGATCATGCTGTTATTTGTCGGCATGTCGGGGATGCTGTGGGAGGGTGGGCAGGACGTCCTCAGCGGGCGCATGACCGGCGGCGAGCTGGGTGCCTTTGTCTTTTACGCCATCATGGTAGGCAGTGGCGTAGCCACGATCTCCGAGGTCTGGGGCGATCTGCAACGCGCTGCGGGTGCCGCGGAGCGACTGGTTGAGCTGATCAACACACACAGCCTGATTGAGGATCCCGGCTCCGCCGCCACAACACCGACCAGTGCGCGACCAGAACTGCGGATGGACAATGTCTCTTTTTGCTACCCGACCCGTCCAACACAGCCGGCGCTGAAAAACTTCACGCTGAACATCAAAGCCGGCAAAAGTCTGGCCCTGGTAGGGCCGTCGGGCGCGGGCAAATCCACGGTGTTTGAGTTGTTGCTGCGCTTCTACGATCCGCAGGCAGGCCAGCTGCTGCTGGATGGCGTCGATATTCGGGAGATGGATCTCAAGCAGATGCGCGAGCATGTCGCGCTGGTGCCACAACAGCCAACCTTGTTCACGGGAGATGTCCGCTACAACATTGCCTACGGTAAACTCGATGCCACCGACGATGAGGTAGTGGTCGCCGCCCGCGCCGCCCACGCGCACGACTTCATCACCGCGTTGCCCGAGGGTTACGCCAGTCACCTGGGTGAGATGGGGGTGCGTCTATCCGGCGGTCAACGCCAGCGCATTGCGCTGGCCAGGGCGATTCTCAACGATCCCAAGATACTGCTGCTCGACGAGGCCACCAGCGCGCTGGACACCGAGAGCGAGTATCAGGTGCAGCTCGCGCTACAGGAACTGATGCGTAACCGCACCACGGTAATCATTGCGCACCGCCTCTCCACTATTTTGCATGCGGACAATATTGCGGTGATGGATGGAGGCCAGCTCATTGCGACTGGCACCCACCAACAGTTGTTGGTCGACTGCCCTCTATATGCGAGACTGGCCAGCCTGCAGTTTCGGGAGCCGGATGTCAGCGCGGGGCCGCGTTCCGATCCATTAGCCGAATCCGGTCTTTACGTTGCTGGTTAATCCGCCACAACAAGACCACAATGCGACGCCGCATTGCCTCCCCGCAGCGGGTCTCAGGGTGAGGGCGCTGCAGACAACACCGCGGGGCCGTAACCCTGAATAAATTCTGGAGGTAACCGCCTGGGCCGACCACTGCTCAGTTCAATACAGGCAAACCGCATTGCGGCGCGCAGCAGGACGACCCCGTCACTCAAGCGAATAACCTGAAAGTTGCGCACCATCGTTAATTTTTGGTCCCAATCCACAATCCAGGTGGCGACTGCCACTTCATCGCCCTCGCGCGAGGCCTGTAAATAGTGGTATTCGCTGTAGGTAATGGCCATCGCTCGATCAAGCGCCTGGTAACGCGCCAGATCCAGCCCCAGCGCAACCGAATGATCCCAGGCCGCGCGCTGGCACCAATCCACATAGACTGCATTATTGGTGTGGTTCAGTCCGTCTATATTCTCCGCCTGAACCCGTGTGTGCAAAATATGCGGCTGTGGATGATCCCACCGCAGATCCAGTTCGCTCATACGACGCCTCCGGAGACAGTATCTCTGTGCGACTCGAGCGGCTTCAACGCAAAATTTGTAAAGCCATAAAAGATCGCAACAAGCGGACACAGCAGTTGCAATTCCGTCCAGGGTATACCGACGCGGCGTCCCACTAAAGCCGCAACGCAAGCGGTCAACACCAGCGCAACCTGGTTCGCACCATAGGACGAATCCGCACCAAACAAAAAGACGGAACACGCCAGCAGCCCTACCAGAAACAGAATCGGTAGCACCGCCAGATGAAGGGTCATCTCTGGTGTCGGTTTCGCTACTGGGTTCACGCGTCGCTGTTCTCCTGCTGCTGGCGCTCAGACAATCTTTCAGTGTCTGGAAGAGGCGGGGGCAATCAGACCCGGGCCCGCCAGAATGCCCTAATTACGAGGCCAGGTACAAGTCGGATGGTACGTCGTAGCACAACACGCACGCACAACCTGACAATCCCGGAATGATCACGTAGCATGCATCCTGCCATGGAAGAACCAGACAACGCAGCGCTCGCGCCCTTTTATTACCGGGACAACTATTTGCGCCTGTGCGACACCGTGGAGGCACAGTACGGGGATATCCTGAATGATGCCGAGCGCACCATATTGCAGAGCTTTCGCCACCTGAATTTCAATGCCCAGTGCCTCTACGTGCGCCTGATCTCCCGCACCGGCCCGTGGTTTCGTGAGAGTAAGCTGGTGTACGCTGAGCTGGGACCTATTTCACCCATCCTCGATGAGCTACTGGCGCACGAGATGATTGAGGAAGCCACTGAGCTGATGCCACAAGAATTGGGGAAACTGTTCACGCGAAACGAACTGCAACAACTCTTCTGGTCCCCCGATCAGCCAGAACCGGCGGACAAACCTGCACTACTGCGCGCCATAGAACAATTGCAGCGCAGCGCAGCGGACACATTGCAGACACTCACTGCTCTCGACAGCCGCCGCATCATAGCTCCGCGCGGGATAGAACTCACACAACATTTGCAGCTACTTTTTTTTGGCAATCGACAACAGAGTCTGACGGACTTTGTGCTGCAGGACCTTGGCTTGACCCACTACTACCCCTATCTACTGGATCGCGACCACCGTCTGTTTTCCTGTCGAGAAGCACTGGAAGAATTTGTGGCATGTGCAGCGCTGAGCGACACCCACTGCGCCCTGCTCGACGCGGGCCAACACGAACATCTGCCGGCACTGGCCGCGCAGTTATTGCCCATGAGTATCCGTTTCACTTCCAGTGAGAAGCGCTGGTATCGACTGTGTAACAATCTGGCCAGGGACCTGGAGCGCATCGATGAGCACGAGATAGCGCTGCAGTTGTACAGTCGTAGCCTGCGCCATCCCGCCCGCGAACGGCGGGCGCGTATTCTCGAGGGCGCTGGCGACTGGGCGGGTGCATTGGTGCTGTGTGAGGAGATAATTAACCAACCGTGGTGTGAGGCAGAAAACGAGGCCGCCGAGCGCATACTCCCCCGGGTCAAACGCAAACTCGATGGCAGTCGCCTGTCGCGGCGGCGCGATGCGTTTGCGCAGATGACACTGACCCTGGTCAGGGGCAGCGGTTCGGTGGAACAGCAGGCGGCGACGTTTCTGAAGCAACAGTGGCAAGCGGTTCACTATGTGGAAAACGCGCTGATGAGCACTTTATTCGGCCTCGCCTTCTGGGAGCAAATATTTGAGGCGGTACCTGGCGTATTCCACAACCCCTTTCAGAGCGCACCGACCGATATGTACGAGAGTGCTTTTCGGGAGAGACGTAAAGATTCTCTCGCCACCAGAATGATGCAATTACGCGAGCAGGATCTGGCCATTATCCTGGTGGACGCCTATCAGCGCTACCATCACTACGCGTGCCGCTGGACCCACTGGCGACATATTTCGCTAGCGCTGGTCAGCGCCTGTGTCCACGTCATTCCAGCAGCGCACCTGCTGGCGATATGGGAGCGTATGCTATTTGATCCGGCGGAAAATCGCCGGGGTTTCCCCGATCTCATCGCACTCGGCGCGGAGGCCGGGGAATACTGTCTGATCGAGGTGAAGGGGCCGGGCGACGCACTGCAGGACAGCCAGAAACGCTGGCTGCGTTACTTTCAGGCCAACGATATTCCAGCGCAGGTCGGGTGGGTGGTGTGGTGCGATGACTGAGCTGACGATTGCGGTGGGGGATCTGGTGCGTTTTTGTCACCGCAGCGGCGATATTGATCAACGCTTCAAGGCCGCCCCTACGGGCGCGCAGGGTGTAGCCGGACACCAACGGGTGTATTCACGCCGCCCGCCAAGCTATCTCAGTGAGTACACGCTTGAGTATCAGCACTGCGAACCCCGGCTGCAATTCACCCTGCGTGGACGCGCGGACGGCTACGACCCCGAACAGGGCATCGTGGAGGAAATCAAAACCTGTCGCACCGCCCCTGACACGATACCAGAGCCGGTCGCGCAAATGCATATGGCACAGGGCCGGTTATATGCCGCCATCATCGCCGCGCAGGGGCGCATGGCCGGGCTGGAGGTTCGTGTCACCTGGTTCAATATCGACAGTGAAGAAGAGTTCAGCCGCAGCACGCAGTTTTCGCGCGCTGAACTCGCAGACTTTCTGGCCGACACCCTGACAAAGTTTGCACACTGGCTGCACACCCTGGCGCACGCGCGGTATCAGCGCGACGCCAGTATTGTCGCGCTGGCGTTTCCTTACGGGGGATTTCGCAGCGGGCAACGCGAGATCGCCGAACTCGCGTATAAGTGCGTGCACCAGGGCGGGCAGTTGCTGCTGGAGGCGCCCACCGGCATCGGCAAGACCGCAGCGTTCCTGTATCCCGCACTGAAAGCCCTCGCCACAGGCAAACACGACAAAATAGCATTTCTGACGTCCAAATCCGTGGGTCGGCGCGCTGCGCAGACGGTACTGGCAGACTTTGCCGAATCCGGCTACCACGGCACCGCGCTCAGCCTCACCGCCAAAGACAAGATCTGCTTCTCACCGGGCCGCGCCTGTCACGGCGACGACTGCCCGTTCGCTCGCAACTACTACGACAAGCTCCCCGAGGCGCTATACGCCGCGCTTGAACAGGGCGCATTGCGCCGCGAGGACGTCGAGTCGATCGCGCGACGGTTTGAGGTCTGCCCCTATGAACTGGGCCTGGATCTGCTGCCCTGGGTGGACATCGTGATTGCCGACCTGCACTACGTGTACAGCCTGACGGCTACCGTGGGCAACCAACAAGAAGCTGACGGCAAACGCTGGACGGTGTTGCTGGACGAAGCCCACAACCTGCCGGGCAGAGCGCGCGGCATGTACAGTGCCGAGCTCGCCAAGGCCGATGTGCTGCAGGCCAGAAATCACGTCAGTGGTGACCTGGCTAAATGCCTGACACGGGTGAACAAGCAGTTTCTCGCACTGCTGAAATACCCTTGGCATGAGCCAGAATTCCACACCTGCGACAGCCCACCCCAGACACTTCTGCAGGCACTCCTTTTGTTTACCCGCGCCGTATCTGAAATTTTAGCCCAGGACCCCTCGTTCCTGCAGCGACACCGCGAACTCAAAAAGTTCCACTTTGACACGCTGCAGTTCCTGCGGGTGGCAGAGCTCTGGGGCGACGACTTTCGTTTTCAACTGCATCGCACAGCAGGTCAGCAGAGTCTGCGCATTGCGCTGAACTGTCTGGATCCCGCGCGTCTGCTGTCATCGCGGCACGAGCGTGCGCACGCAGTAATCGCCTTTTCAGCGACACTTTCACCGCTACCCTGGTCGCGCGCCTCATTGGGATTGGGCGAGCACGCGGTTTGTTCCCGCACCACCTCTCCTTTTGACAAGACGCAACTGCGAGTATCGCTGGCAACCAGTATCGACACCCGCTACCACCAGCGCGCCAACACGCTGCCGGCCCTGATCCAGTTGCTGCACCGCTGGCTGGACGAAACACCGGGTAATTGTATTGTATATTTCCCTTCCTACCAGTATTTACAGGATGCTCTGACACTGCTGCAGTCCACCGGGTCCGGGCTCCAGTCGCGCAGCCTCTGGGTACAAACACAACAACAAAGTGAGCAGGAGCGGGAACAACTGCTGCAATTGCTGGAGCAGCGCACAGATGTAGTCGCGTTCTGTATTCTGGGCGG
Source organism: uncultured Halioglobus sp. (assembly GCA_963934845.1). Taxonomy (GTDB): domain Bacteria; phylum Pseudomonadota; class Gammaproteobacteria; order Pseudomonadales; family Halieaceae; genus Marimicrobium. The sequence continues at coordinate 45,887 of CAWWAG010000012.1, forward strand.
CGTATTCGGCGAAGGTATCGACCTGCCGGGGAAACTGCTGTCCAGTGTAGTCGTTGTCGGAATCGGGATGCCGCAGGTCAACCGCGATACTCGCCAGCTGCAAGCGTGGTACCAGCAGCACTATGCCGCCGGCTTTGAGTATGCCTTTCTCTATCCGGGCATGCAGAAAGTCGACCAGGCGCTGGGCAGAGTGGTACGGCGTATTGATGACACAGGCCGGGCGCTGCTTATTGATCCGCGCTACCGCCAAAGACAGTATCGAGCGCTACTACCCACCTGGTGGGAATACCAGCTGTGGCCGCACGAATAGCGCGATGTGCAGTGTGCGCTGTCAGCTAAGGTCAATTAGTTTGGACTTTCTCTCCCTTGTTTAACACGTCTGATCGCTTAAATTAGTCGCTTGTCCTCAGTGCCAGCTGGAATCCAGATTTAGGGGCAGCAGATGACATGCTATACCGTCAGCGACAGCTATTGTTTCCGCCGGATGCCCGCTGTGCTAGAGTTCGCGGCTATCTGGGATACTGGCACGCGAGCCGGGTCGCATTTATAGTAGTACAGCCCTGTCGGGGCGCTGTGCTCGCAACACCGGTGATCAATCATCGATAGCTCGAATAAATACAGGTACGGGGGTAAACACCACATGCGCATCGTCATTCCGAAAGAGACCCATCCGGGGGAAAACCGGATACCGATCACGCCCGCTCACGCCAAGAAACTGTGCGCCATGGGCGCTGATCTCGTGGTGGAGTCGGGTATGGGTGCTGGCGCCGGATTCACGGACGTAGAGTACGTCGACGCCGGTGCCACTATTTCCCATGATCGTGCAGAGTTATTCAGCACCGCTGATCTCCTGCTGCGCTTGCGCAAGCCGCAGCTCGAGGAAATAAGCCAGATGAAGCGCGGCGCCATTCATATCAGTTACCTGGATCCGTTCAGCGAACACGCCCTGGTCAACGCCTTCAAGGACGCCGGGATCACTTCCATCAGTATGGAGATGATCCCGCGTACCACCCGCAGCCAGAAAATGGATGCGCTCAGCTCTCAAGCCAGCCTGGCGGGCTATGTCATGGTTATACAGGCCGCGACGTATCTGCCGCGCATTTTCCCTATGATGATGACGCCGGCAGGGACACTGAAGCCCGCCAATGTGTTCGTTATCGGTGCTGGCGTCGCGGGACTACAGGCTATTGCGACCGCCAAGCGCATGGGCGCCAAGGTCACCGCCTTTGACACGCGACCGATAGTTGCAGAACAGGTGCGCTCCGTAGGCGGCAAATTCCTGGAGATTGATCTGGGGGAAACCGGCGAGACTGCCGGTGGCTATGCCAAGGAACTGACGCCGGAACAGGTGCAGAAACAGCGCGAAGCACAAAAAGAAGTGATCGCCAAATCCGACGTTGTCATCACCACTGCCCAGGTATTTGGCCGCAAGCCACCGGTACTGGTCACTCGGGACATGATTGAGGGTATGGCTACGGGCTCCGTGATCGTCGATATGGCAGCGGAAACCGGCGGTAATGTAGAGGGCTCGGTGCCCAATGAAGTGGTTGTGATCGACGGCGTCACTGTTATCGGCAAAGGCAACCTCGCCGGAGAAGTGGCGCGCGATGCCAGCCAGATGTACTCCGCCAACCTGTTCAACCTTGTGGAAGACAGCTGGAGCAAGGATGACAAAACATTCGTGGTCGATTTCGAGCACGATATCCTGCCCGGCTGCATCATCACTCATGGCGGTGAAGTGACCAATACTACGATTAAAAATATTCTGGAAGGGGGTGCATAACATGGTAGCTGCAGAAGTTTTCCTCACGTTCATCCTGCTGTTGTCCATCTTTCTGGGCTTCGAACTTATCACCAAGGTGCCATCCACCTTGCACACGCCGCTCATGTCGGGTGCCAATGCAATCTCTGGCATTACCGTGGTGGGTGCCATCGGCCTGGCCGGTACCGGCAACCATGATCTGTCCAACTGGCTTGGCGCTGCGGCGGTTGCGCTGGCGACGATCAATGTGGTGGGTGGTTATCTGGTTACTGATCGCATGCTTGCCATGTTCAAGAAGAAGGAGGGCTGATCGCCATGGAATTGCTGATCGAGTTTGGCTACGTTATTGCAGCCGCATTATTCATTTTTGGACTCAAGCAGTTGAGTTCTCCGGCAACCGCCCGTCGCGGCAACAAGATCTCCTCGCTGGGCATGCTGGTCGCCATAGTGGCGGCCCTACTGGACCAAGGCATCGTTGACTACCAGTGGATAGTGATCGGCATTTTGGTCGGTGCCGTTATCGGCGGCGCAGCAGCCCGTATAGTGCAAATGACGGCCATGCCGGAAATGGTCGCACTATTTAACGGTTTCGGCGGCATGGCCAGCCTGTTGGTAGGCTGGGCGGCATTGAGCGGAGATGCTGCCACCTTTACGCTGGTGACCATCATACTGTCCATCCTGATTGGCGGCGTGACCTTCACCGGCTCCATGATCGCCTACGGCAAGCTGTCTGAACGAATAGGCAGCGGCGCCGTATTGTTCAGTGGCCAACAGGTGGTCAACAGCCTGATTGTGCTGGGTATTCTGAGCAGCTCCATCATGTTCTGTATCGAGCCGGCCAACCATTTATGGCTCTACCTGGTGATCGCGCTGTCGCTGGTATTTGGCGTAATGGCCGTTATCCCCATCGGCGGAGCTGATATGCCAGTGGTGATCTCACTGCTCAATTCCTATTCCGGCCTCGCAGCCTGCGCCGCCGGTTTTGCGGTCAACAACAATATCCTGATCGTAGCGGGTGCCCTGGTCGGCGCCTCCGGCATCATCCTCACGCGGATTATGTGTAAGGCGATGAACCGGTCGCTGTCCAACGTATTGTTCTCCGGCTTCGGCAGCGGCAAGGTTGAAACCACTGCGGTGGAGGGCGAAATCAAGCCCATCTCCTTAGAAGACGCCTACTACATCCTGGAAGCGGCCAGCACTGTGGCCATCATCCCCGGTTACGGCATGGCCGTCGCCCAGGCCCAACACGTGGTCAAAGAGTTGTCTGCGCTGCTGGAAAAAAACGGCGCGGAAGTGAGCTTCGGCATTCACCCGGTGGCCGGCCGTATGCCCGGACACATGAACGTGCTGCTGGCGGAAGCCGATGTGCCGTATGACCAGCTGCTGGAGATGGACGAAATCAACCCGCGCATGGAAAATATGGATGTCGCCATCGTCATCGGCGCCAACGACGTGGTAAATCCCGCCGCGCGGGAGAACGAGGGTTCACCAATCTACGGTATGCCGGTGATCAACGTCGATCAGGCGCGCACCGTATTCGTACTCAAGCGCTCCATGGCTTCCGGTTTCGCCGGTATCGAGAACCCCCTGTTTTACAAGGACAACACGCGTATGTTGTTCGGTGATGCGAAGGAATCGATTGGCGGATTGGTCAGGGAATTCTCCTAGGTATCGCAATGTAATAACCAAAAGCCGGCCATCGCGCCGGCTTTTTTTGGCCTGAATTTGAACGATACGTGCTTAAACTCACGAGGGGTTGGGTTGGGTGGTTTGGCGCAGCGAAGAGTCGCTCTGTTTTCGGGATCTAGGCTCTGGGCGGGAACGGAGTGAGTAGAACAGTCAGCAGCGCTGCCAATCAAATGCCAGCACATCCTGTATACGGGACGCACCGGTGGCGAGCATGAGCAGTCGATCCATGCCCAGGGCGACGCCGCTGCAAGCTGGTAGGCCGTGTGCCAGTGCGGCCAGCAAATATTCATCCACGGGTCGCTCACTCTGTCCGCACTCGCGACGCAATGCATTGTCGCGGGCAAAACGCTGGCGCTGTTCCACGGCGTCGGTGAGCTCGCAGTAGCCATTGGCCAGTTCCACGCTGTCTACATACAGCTCAAAACGCTGCCCCACACTGATATCGCCTGCGCGTACCACCTGTGCCAGCGCGGCTTGTGAGACCGGATAATCGTAGACAAAACAAAGGGTTCCGTTCCCGAGCTGAGGCTCCAGCACGTGGCTCATCAGCAAATCGAGCCACAGGTCCCGATCGCCGGACAAGCTGCCAGGGTCGACATGGTGACGCGCAACCGCTTCCAACTCGGCGCGGGGTGCGGTAAATGGATCGATCGCCAAACGCTCTAGAAAGAGCTGGCGATAGCTGTACTTCGTAACGGGTCGCGCGCCCAGACAGCTGCTCACCAATTCCGCGACTTCCGCCATCAACTGGTGGTGATCAAAACCGGGACGATACCATTCCAACAAGCTGAATTCCGGATTGTGACGGGAACCGAGCTCACCGTCACGGAACGCCTTGGTAATTTGAAAGATCGGTTCGCCAAAGGCCGCCAGCAGGCGCTTCATGGCATATTCAGGCGATGTCTGCAGAAACCGTGACGGCACCAGGGTGTCAGCGCAAGTCGCAGTGAAAGGCTCAATGGACGGATCGGTAATACCGCTGCTACACAACAGCGGCGTTTCCACTTCAAGGATATGCCGTTCATTAAAAAACCGGCGCAAGCTGGCGAGTAGCCCAGCCCGCCGGCGGATTGCTGTGAGATCGGCTACTGGCCGCCAATCCACTCCGGGTTGTCTCGCAGCTACACTCAGGACTTGCTGGCGCGGTTCTGGTATTCGCCGGTGCGCGTGTCCACCCGCACAACTTCACCGGTGCTGATAAACAGCGGCACCTTGACCACCACACCCGTGCTCAATTTGGCCGGTTTGGTGCCACCTGTAGCCGTGTCACCCTTGAGTCCCGGGTCAGTTTCTACAATCTCCAGCTCCACAAAATTGGGTGGCGCGATGGATAACGGTGAACCGTTGTACAGGGTGACATCACAAGTTTCATTTTCCTTGAGCCATAAATAGCTGTCACCGACAGCGGCGGCGTCTGCCTGATGTTGCTCAAAGGTCTCGGCTTCCATGAAATACCAGAACTCACCGTCGGTATACAGATACTCCATGACGCGATCCATTACATCCGCCCCTTCGAGGGTCTCGCCGGACTTGAACGTGCGCTCCCACTGCCGCCCGGTCTTCAGATTGCGCAGCTTGACCCGGTTGAAAGCCTGGCCTTTGCCGGGCTTTACAAACTCGTTATCAAGGATGCTACAGGGGTCGCCATCCAGCATGACCTTCATGCCAGAGCGAAATTCGTTGGTAGAGTAATTCGCCATGATGCTCTCATCGGGTTGAAGTAAAAACGGTACCTATAATACCGCACGTCGTGTGCTAATGGCAGATGCTGACATCCCAGTGGCGAGAGGCGCATCACTTAGGTATTCTAGAGCGCTGATTTCCAGAACAGAATAACCACTCGGGCTTGCAGCTATGGAAGACCATACAAGAATCAAATTAAAGCTTCCGCGACAGGACTTCGTTGGCGAACCCCTGTTCGAGGCAAACGCAGAAGCCGCCGCCCACTGGTTGCAGAGCCTGCCTATAACCAATACCAACTCCCTGGTGCAAGCACTCTCACAGGCTATGGCTGATCTCAACCGCATGCGACTGGCGCCTGAGACGCGGTTTAGTATCATGGCCTCACTAATGCCCAATCTGCAGATTGCCGTGCTGAACCTGTCCAAGCGATTTCTCAACCAGCTCCTGATTATGCCTGAGGAACCACAGCGAATGGCACAGTTGAGCGACCAACTGCTAAGCATGGCCACTACCGGCTATACTATCGTCGCGATTGAGACGATCCAGCAGCGCGATGCCGTCCGCAACACCAATGCTGCACGCCTGACCTGCGAAGCCCTGCAGCGAGCCCTGCTGTTCACCGGGCGTAGAATTCTACAAAACTTTCAAATACACCGGCCCATGGATGCTCTCGGCTGGCAAACCCTACATCAGCTCTACGCACTGGCAGATGGTCAGCGGTTAGTCGATCTCCCGGTACCCGAGCCGATGTCCGGTGGCAATACCATCAAGGCAACATATTTGCAGGCCGTATTGATCGGCTGTTGTAAAGCCAACCAGTTGCGCCACACCGACCTGTCTACTCTTTATCGCGTCTTTCAGCAGTGGGGTGAGCGGGTAAACTGTGACAGTCAAGCGACCGGCAACGACCTGTTCGTAGTCGACCTCAACAGCGACCAGGCCCCTTCGTATGCTGCACTGCATCGGGGGGAGCCACGGTACGCTTGTCGGTATATCGACACCACATCACTGGTCGAGTACCTGACTGCGCTCAAGGAGGAGGCGGGCGGTGCCGCCATAAGCTTCGATAAAAACACCAGTGTGCCGGTCAGTTTGATGGAGCACATGATAAGTTCCCTCGGCAGCATGAGCCTGCGCAATTTCAAACGGTCACCCGCCGACAACGCGCTACGAATCTGTGTAGGCCTCAATAGCACCCATTTCCACGTCGCCGGTGAGCGTTTGTTCGAGGATTTGGTTTGTAACGCCGGCGAGCATGAGGGAACACACGGTCAAACTGCAGACAACCCGTTCCTGAACCCTCTCAGCCAAGCCGATGTCTGGCAGAGAGCGAACCCTCGCGACTACAGTGGCGAACTAAAGCTGGTCCCGAATCTGCTCGTCGACCTGGACTCCACCACCAAATCCAGGCTCTTTCAGGAAAATGCGTCCGACCTGCCTGTGGCTGAACGTTACCCCATCTTCAAGGCCAGTTTGGCGGATGCGAGCCCCGGCGGTTATTGCCTGGAATGGACAGCAGAATTGCCCGGTGATATCAAAGCTGGCGACATCGTCGGTCTGAAAGAAGAGGATCATACCCAGTGGGTGATCGCTGTCATCCGCTGGATCAGTCGGCTCAGCAATGCCAGAACTTTGATCGGGCTTGAACTGCTGAGCCCGCGGGCCATTGCCTATGGTGCCAGTATCCATCAAAAGGGCGAGGACAAGGCACCACCACTGCGGGTGTTACTACTGCCCGAGATCAAACTCGTGGGCCAACCGCAGACCCTGATTACTCCCCGCACCGGTTTTAAGGAGCGAAAAAAGATCACGCTCGGTAACAGCTCAGAGGCATGGTCCATACAACTGCTGCGCCACATTGCGTCGACCGGGAGTTTTTCACAGTTCGAGTTCTGCCAGATAAAAGAGCTCGGCGATGTATTGTCAGATACCGGGCAGGGACAGGCTGGCGGAGAATTTGATTCGCTCTGGAGTAATATCTAGCCTGTTGCAGATCCAGACGTTCGAGACTCTGAGCGCGGCCTACCCTAGGTTTGCCGCTGGTACCTGTCAGAGAACCCCAACAAATACAGGATGGCATCCAATCCCAGCGTCGATATCGATTGCTCCGCGGATTTTTGCACCAATGGTTTCGCCCGGAACGCAATTCCCAGCCCGGCAATACTCAACATCGGCAGATCGTTGGCACCGTCACCGACGGCAATGACCTGCTGCAAATCTATACCCTGCTCATCAGCCAATTGCCGCAGCAACTCTGCCTTGCGTGCGCCGTCTACAATCGTTCCGCTGATCTTACCAGTGACTAGCCCATCGGCTATATCCAGTTCATTGGCATACACATAATCGATACCTAAACGGGCCTGCAAAGATCGAGCAAAATAGGTAAACCCACCAGACAGAATGGCCGTTTTGTAGCCCAGAGTGCGCAGGGTAGAAATCAAATGCTCCGCACCCTCAGTGATTTTCAGTTGCTTTGCGACGCGCTCCAGCGCGCCCTCATCCAGACCTTTCAACAAGGCGACCCGGGTGCGAAAGCTCTCGCTGAAATCGATTTCTCCACGCATCGCTCGCTCGGTGATTACGCTGACCTGCTCACCGACACCCGCCAGCTTGGCCAACTCATCGATGACCTCCGCCTCAATCAGGGTGGAGTCCATATCGAATACAACGAGTCGCCTGTTACGGCGGTACATGTTGTCCTGCTGGAACGCCAGATCCATTTCCATGCCACCGGCCACCTCCAGTAACTCCTGACGAAAGGCTGCGGGATCGCGCAGCGTACCGCGCGCCGAAAACTCCAGACAAGCCTTGCTGAGTGCAGGCAACTCGCCCAACGGAATACGCCCCGACAATCGATTGATACCGTCTATATTGAGCTCGTGTTGGGAAATGACGCGCGTTACCCTGGCGAGCTGATCCGAGGTTATCTTGCGCGACAGCAAGGTGATAATATAGCGCGGTCGACCCTGTGCCTCGACCCACTGGCTATAGCTCTCGGGAGAAACGACGCTGGTTACTACCCGCAGATCGCGGTGCAGTGCGAATGTCCGCACTGCACCCGCAACAGCCTCGCTGTCGCAACCCTCGGGTAACTCGACCAACAAACCCAGAGAGAGCGCTGCGTGTATCACAGCCTGCCCAATGTCTAGGATGTTCACGGACTGTTCCGTAAGGATCGCTGTCAATCCTGCGGTCACCCCTGCCTGGTCTTCACCAGAAATGGTGATAAGCAATATCTGATTCACACTGCGGGTTCCACTTAAGCTTTCGGGGCGCCATTCTACCCGTTCGTTGCAAGCCCTGAAAAGCACGGCTTTGCACCGCCATTTTGAGTTATTCGCCGGCGAACGTTAACAAAGGGGGTATTCGCTACCAAGTCTGGTTTATACTAATGCCATTCGCAACCCAGTAAGCCAATCATCTCGTGTGAGTAACCGCTTCAATCAAACTAGCCTCGGCCAACAACTGGCAATCCTCACTGCGGGACTGTGTCTGCTGGTAAGTCTTGCACTGGTCATATTGGGCGCAATTTCCACCCGCCACATGCAAATGCTGCTGCAGGAGGAGTATGGGACTTCGCTGGCCAGACTGGCGGCAGCACGCATCAGCACGGCAATGGAACGGGGCGACTTACTCAGCGTCTCGGCAACACTGCAGCGCCTGCGCGAAACGTCCACGGCTCAGGCCATCGCCCTCATCGACGTCGATGGCAAGACGCTGGGACAAGCGGGCGAAGCTCGCGGGCAAAACCTCTACCAGTACAGTGCACCGGTACATATCGAAGCCAATATTGCCGGAAAGATCCTGATTACCATCAACGCGGACAACGCGCAGGCGGCACAATCGCAGTTTGTATTGAGCATGCTGGGGCTGTCGATACTGCTTAGCCTGGCGATCTACGCGGGCAGCCGTCTCTTTGGACAGCGCCTGGGAGGCAATCTGGCCAGTATGGCCAGGAAAATCGCGCTGGAGGAAGATAATCCGGGGCACCAACCTGCCAATGAGTTGCTCCAGCTGTCCCGACAAATCGACGCCCTACCTATGGACCTGCTGCGCACCCGCAGTGAACCCGGGCCGCAGGACGAAAACTACCGCACCACAGCCGTAGTGTATTTGCACCTTTCCAGCTTGGTGAACTACGTGGACACACTCGACGAGCGCTCACTGCAACGCTATACCGCACGCCTTCACCAGGTGGTTTACGCCGCGGCTGGATTTTACGCTGGTGATTTACAGGTTGCGCGCCAATTTGGCCTGGCCATCTATTTCAGCGGCCACAACAGTGCAGGTAGCGCCGCATTCCGCGCGGCTTGCTGTGCCTGGCTGGTACGTGCAGTGAGTCAGGAACTGGAAAAGCAGATGTCTCTTTCTCTCACCATTGCGATGGCTATTTCGCAGAGCGAACTGGGCGTGGGCAGTGGCGCAGACATTTATCCGGGGCTCTACACCCAGCACACACTGGATGAGTTGCAGGCAGTGTGCGCCAGCAAGCCTCCCAATATACTGCTATCACCCGCCGCCTGCGAGGACCTTGACGTGGCGGGGCGCTTGCAACATCGACCGACAGAAGTGATGGATTATGCGGTGATCGAAGAGTTTGCCGGCCCCTATCAGGATTTACTGGAGCGGCAGTTGCGCCTCATACTCAAGCGCTTGACGGATACTGCCAGGCGCTGAGCCTCAGCGGGGCTCAGCTCTGGTTAAGTCTCTATCAGAATACGATCAACTTTCTGAAAACCGCGCGGGAGTTTATTACCGCGCCGGCCGCGCTCCCCCCGGTAGTGCTCGAGATCCTTCAATTTGAAATTCTGATGTCGCTTGCCCGAGTAAATCACCAGCGTATCGCGGGCGGTAAACACCTGAACCCCTACCACAAACTCCTCTCGCGCCTGCACTCTGGCCGAGGGAATATTGATAATTTTATTGCCTTTACCACGCGTCATCTGCGGCAGATCCACCAGCGGAAATATCAGTAGACGCCCCTCGCTGGAGACCGCGGCAACCAGCGTATCCGCCACCGACTCAATGGCGGTGGGCTGCATCACCTGCCCACCCTTGGGAAGGCTGATCACCGCCTTACCCGCGCGATTTTTAGACTGTAAATCACCCAGCTTGGCGACGAAGCCATAACCGGCATCGCTGGCCAGCAAATAGAGCGCATCGTCTACGCCCATCATCAAACCACCAAATGTGGCTCCGGAGGGCGGGTTGATACGCCCGGTAACCGGCTCACCCTGGCCGCGCGCTGACGGTAGGTTGTGAGACGGCAAGCTGTAGGCACGACCCGTTGAATCAAGTATCACGACCGGCTGATTGCTGCGCCCGAAGGCGCACATCTTATAGCTGTCGCCGGATTTGTAACTGAGGCTGGTCGGGTCAATATCGTGTCCTTTTGCCGATCTGATCCAGCCCTTCTCCGACATTACCACCGTGATTGGGTCCGCGCTCACCAACTCCAGCTCACTGAAGGCCTTGGCCTCAGGGCCTTCAACCAGCGGCGAACGGCGCTTATCACCAAATTTCTCGGCTACCGCCAGCAGTTCTTTTTTAATCAGGGCCTTCAGCCGGGTTTCGCTGCCCAGTACTTTTTGCAACTGATCGCGCTCCTGTTGCAATTCATCCTGCTCACCGCGAATACTCACCTCCTCAAGCTTTGCCAGATTGCGCAACTTCAGGTCGAGGATGGCTTCAGCCTGAATATCGGAAATACCGAACCGCGCCATAAGCGCTGGCTTGGGTTTGTCCTCAGTGCGGATGATATGGATAACTTCGTCGATGTTCAGGAAAGCAACCAGATACCCGTCGAGAATGTGCAGTCGTTTCAACACACGATCCAGGCGGTGCTCCAGACGACGCCGAACAGTATCGGTGCGGAATATCAGCCACTCTTTGAGCAAACGATTCAGGCCTTTCACGCCTGGGCGACCGTCGATGCCGATCATGTTGAGATTGACCCGGTAGCTGCGCTCCAGATCTGTGCTGGCGAACAAATGGCTCATCAGGGCGTCCAGATCGACCCGGTTGGAGCGCGGTATGATGACCAGCCGCGTGGGGTTCTCGTGGTCAGACTCATCGCGTAGATCCGACACCATAGGCAGTTTTTTAGTCTGCATCTGATGCGCAATCTGCTCCAACACCTTGGAGCCGGACACCTGATAGGGCAGTGCGTTGATCACGATATCGCCACCGTCCCGCTCCCACACGGCGCGCATGCGCAGACCACCGCGCCCGGTTTTATAAAGCGCCAGAATATCTTCACGCGGCGTTATGATTTGCGCATTGGTGGGAAAGTCCGGGGCCAGCACATGCTCGCACAGCTCCTCTACGGTGGATTTGGGCGACTCCAACAAGCGAATCGTCGCCGCCACGACTTCACGCAGGTTGTGCGGCGGAATATCGGTGGCCATACCCACAGCAATCCCGGTCGTGCCATTGAGCAATACGTTGGGCACCTGCGCGGGCAACACCACTGGCTCATCCATCGTGCTGTCAAAATTCGGCGTCCAATCCACTGTGCCCTGGCCGAGCTCACTAAGTAGAACGTCGGCATACGCGGTCAGGCGAGATTCAGTGTAACGCATGGCCGCGAAAGATTTGGGGTCATCCGGGGCACCCCAGTTGCCCTGCCCGTCGACCAGTGGATAGCGATAACTGAAATCCTGCGCCATCAACACCATGGCCTCATAGGCCGCGCTGTCACCGTGGGGATGGAATTTGCCGATGACGTCACCAACAGTACGCGCAGACTTCTTGAACTTGGCCGTAGATTTTAGACCCAGCTCGCTCATCGCGTAGATAATCCGCCGCTGCACCGGCTTCAAGCCGTCGCCGACGTGCGGCAGCGCGCGATCGAGAATGACGTACATGGAATAATCCAGGTAGGCCTTCTCAGCATACAACTTCATTGACACCTGCTCGGTGCCTTTGCTATCGATTTGTGGAATCTCAGTCATTTTTTCTCTAACTACTTGACGCTATTAATAATATCGTTCAACCGCGGCGATACTTGCTCACTACAATTATGAGAATGGTACACGGGGACCATTCTCACTATTTTCTGGCAAAAACGAAAGGGGATTAGCCGATGGCTGTCTAATCGCTGATAATCACGACAGGAGAACTAGCTGGCACTTAGTCAAGATGGCTTTTACCACGGAGATTTTCCTGCGAGCCAACCAATTGCTCATTGAGATTGACGATAGAATTCGCCATATCGATCAACAGACTGTGAATGGTAGCCGGATTGGTCTTGATCAGCTCCGTAAACTGTTCCTTGGGCACTTTCACAACGGAGCAAGTTGTTTTCGCTCTAACCGTCGCGCTGCGATCAGAGTGAGTCAGGGCGGCCATCGCGCCAAAAATCTCACCATCACCGATACGCCCGACATTGACATCATCCACCAGTACTTCCGCCACCCCCGAACTCATGTTGTACACATAGTCCGCTCTATCGCCCTGGCGAATGATAATCTCACCGGGCGCGTAGACTTCGAAGCCGGGCATCGTGGGCTTCTCTTCCTGCAGGTTGGCCGCAGTAATTCGCAGCATCAGGCCGGCGTAGGTCACCAGCAGGCGCGTCCACAACCTTATCGCAGCTGGCTCGTTAAAGACCCGCTGCATAAACTCAAGCGCCGGATAGCACCGCAACTGCGCTCCGGCATCGCTACCATAATACACAGCGATATGTGGATCCTGTCCACCGGCGATATCAGGCAGCAAAATATCACCCGCTTCCATCGTGTAAATAGTCTTGTCCTGATACCGGGCCGTGATAGAACCCTGCTCTACCACATAGAACTGACCACCGTCGAAACCACGGAAGTTTCCGGCCGGGGTAATATCCACATCGAGCGGCATCGCGGACATTTTCACCACGTCCAACAGTGCGCCAACCAGTTTTTCGTATTGCTGGCTCAGCGCTGAAATATCCTGCGCGTCAATATTTACCAACATCAGCAAAGCCCTGCTCTGTTAACGGTAGGGGTAGCGTCCGCACCCCCAAATACGGCTGATTCCAATTTGGAGTACGCGGCGCAAGGCTACCTGTCCCTACCCGAATTGGGACGCTATAGTAGCAACTAAACGGACGTCGGAGAACGTCGCACCCCATTTTTGTTAAGGTTCTGAGAGTAATATGACTGTGCAGTGGGCCACCCTAGCTTTTGCCGAACTGACCTCAGCCTGGCTGTACGCGGTCCTGCGTTTGCGCCAGCAGGTGTTTGTTGTTGAACAACATTGCGCCTATCTGGACAGCGATAATCTGGATCAGCGGTCGACACATATGCTCTGCACGAACGGCAGTGATTTGGTGGCCTACCAGCGGTGTCTGCCACCAGGCCTGAGCTACCCGGAGAGTTCAGTGGGCCGAATAGTCGTGAATCCGACCATGCGCGGCCAGCAGCTGGGCAGGGCATTGGTGCAGCGAGGCGTTGAACACAACCTGTCGCAGTGGCCCCAGCACGATATCTGCATCAGCGCTCAGGCACATCTACAGACGTTCTACGCTTCGCTGGGATTTGTCGCCGAGGGCAGTGAGTACCTCGAAGATGACATACTGCATAATAAGATGCGTTATCCGGCACCCAGGTAGTGAGTTAGATCTCGAGTAAAAAAGTCACCGGTCCGTCATTGACCAGACTGACCTGCATATCTACGCCAAACTCGCCCGCCGCGACACGGGGGTGGCGGTGACGTAACTGCGATAGAAAATAGTCGTACAGTGCGACGGCCTCACCGGGCGGCATGGCCGAAGAAAAACTCGGCCTTAGGCCTTTGCGCGTATCCGCTGACAGCGTGAACTGTGATATCAGCAACACGCCGCCATCCACATCAGTCACACTGCCATTCATACGGCCTTCGCTGTCGGCGAACACTCGGTAGGCCAGCAGCTTATCCAGCATGCGATCGGCAGCCGGCTGGTCATCGGCCTTATCCAGACCGAGCAGCACTAGCAGGCCCTGCTCGATTTCCCCGATGCACTTTGCATTAACCGACACACTGGCCCGGCTGACACGTTGCAACAAAGCTTTCACAGCCCCGGCGTCCTGCCTCAGCCGCGAGCGGCTTTACGGCGCTCGTGTTCCTGCAGCAGCTTCTTGCGCAGGCGGACGCTGACCGGCGTAACTTCCACCAGCTCATCTTCCTCGATGAACTCCAGCGCCTGTTCCAAGGTGTGCCGTACCGGTGGCGTCAGCGTAAGTGCCTCGTCAGTGCCGGATGCACGCACGTTAGTCAGCTGCTTGCCCTTGATCGGATTGACCGCAAGGTCGTTGCCACGACTGTGCAGACCAATGATCTGCCCCTCGTAGACCTCAACGTTCGGATCCACAAATATGCGTCCGCGTTCCTGCAGATTGAACAGGGAGTAGCCGAGGGCCTTACCCTTGACCATAGACACCAGTACACCGTTGGCCCGGTGCGTGATTTCCGCATTTTTAACCGGTCCGTAGTGATCGAAAACGTGAGTGAGGATACCCGCACCCGACGTAAGCGTCATGAACAGCGAGCGAAATCCGATCAGGCCTCGGGCGGGAACAATAAACTCCAGACGCACCCGGCCCATGCCATCTGGCACCATGTTTTCCAGTTCCGCACGACGCAGTCCCAACTCTTCCATCACTGAACCCTGGTGCTTCTCCTCGCAATCGATCACCAATTGCTCGAAGGGCTCATGCATAACACCATCCACTTCCTTGCGGATAACTTCTGGACGGGAGACACCCAGCTCAAATCCCTCGCGACGCATGGATTCGATCAACACGGAGAGGTGCAACTCACCGCGACCAGAAACCTTAAACTTGTCTGGTGAATCACCGGGCTCCACGCGCAGAGCAACGTTGTGAATCAGCTCCCGCTCGAGCCTGTCCTTGATATTGCGCGAAGTAACATATTTACCTTCTTTGCCAGCAAAGGGTGAGTCGTTGACTTGGAATGTCATGCTGACAGTGGGCTCATCCACCGACAGTGGCGGCAATGCCTCCGGACAGGCCGGATCGCACAGCGTGTCGGAAATATTCAGCCCTTCGATGCCCGTGATACAGACAATATCACCCGCCTCGGCGGATTCGACATCAACCCGTTCCAGGCCACTGTGGCCCATCACCTGCAATACGCGGCCCTTGCGCGTACCACCATCGCCATCCACCACCACAACGGGTGTATTGGGGACCAATTTACCGCGCGTTATGCGTCCCACACCAATGACGCCGACATAACTGTTGTAATCAAGGGCGCTGATCTGCATTTGCAGGGGGCCGTCGGAATTCACCGCCGGCGCGGGTACTTTGTCGATGACCGTTTGCAATAAAGGCTGCATGTCCTCGGCCATTTGCTCGTGATCGAGCCCGGCGATACCCAAAATGGCGGACGTATAAATGATGGGGAAGTCCAGTTGTTCGTCGGTTGCGCCCAGTCGATCAAAAAGATCAAACACCTGATCCACGACCCAATCGGGTCTCGCGCCAGGGCGATCCACTTTATTGATCACTACGATCGGGTTCAGCCCTTGCTCGAACGCCTTGGAGGTCACAAACCGGGTCTGTGGCATAGGGCCATCTACGGCATCCACGAGCAGCAGTACTGAATCGACCATGGACAACACGCGCTCCACCTCGCCACCAAAATCGGCGTGACCCGGCGTATCAACAATATTAATACGATAGCCGTTCCACTCGATCGCGGTGTTCTTGGCCAGAATCGTAATGCCGCGCTCGCGCTCCTGGTCATTAGAATCCATGACGCGCTCGGCGCCATCGGAGCGTCTATCAAGGGTGCCCGATTGCTGTAAAAGGCAATCAACAAGCGTGGTTTTACCATGGTCTACGTGGGCAATAATTGCAATGTTGCGAAGATTGTCAATCAAGGGGATTACCTCTGGGCACTAGCGAGCCGTAAAAAAGGCGCGGATTATACCCTATCACCCCACCGCAGGTCGCAAGAGACTTGTGTGAAATGTGTACGGATATCGTAGAACGGATATCGAACCTCAGGCAGCGTAAGCCTTGACATCCAGCGCTTCATCCGCCATAGGGTGGCCCGCATGGACGCGGCTCATCAAGCCTTCACCACAAAAGAGCATAAACGTATGGGCATACCGCGCTTCATTGCAAGGTAGCTGGGGCTAGGGGGAATCGAAACCACCCGACATCAGCGACAGCACCGGATCCAGGCTGCCAACGCGAATGTCGCACAATACCGCACGCAGATTGTCCTCCAGCTGGGGAACAAACTGCCGCCGAACCGGCTTACTCCTCATGACGATTTCAGAGAAATACTTGACAACGAATTGCATTGAGGCGATAAACTCTACGTCTGATCGGGGACAGTATTACACGTATTTCGCCCCGGCAATTGTGTAGACCTATCAAGCCATCCTGCTATTCTGGGAATTGCACCAAAATGTGACCTCCACGCTCAGTTATGGTGCACGGATAGCGAACGCGTTGTCATCACTTAGATTAATCCTCTTAATTTCAGAGAGTTACCTGAAGCACTTTTATGGCACAGCTTTTGCGACCATTTAGACTTTTGAAAGAATCTGCGCCGCTAGCGTTAGTTGGCGTCAGGAAACCAAACACGGGCCTGTGTAGTTGGCCCAATTACTGCCCTACGGAGACCACAAAATGTCAAAGAAAACCCTGAAGCTGATCAAAGAGAACGAAGCCCGCTGGGTAGACCTGCGCTTTACCGACACACGCGGCAAGGAACATCACGTCACAGTCCCTTCCAAGGAAGTGACGGAAGGTTTCTTCGACGGCGGCAAAATGTTTGACGGCTCGTCCATCTCCGGCTGGAAAGGCATCAACAATTCCGACATGGCGCTAGTTCCCGATGACTCCACATCGGTAATGGATCCGTTCGTGGACGATGCTACCGTGATTTTGCGCTGCACCGTAGCTGAGCCCGCTACCATGCAAGGCTACGACCGCGATCCACGCTCCATCGCGCTACGTGCAGAGGACTACCTGAAAGCTACCGGTATTGGTGACACCGCGTATTTCGGCCCGGAACCCGAATTCTTCGTATTCGATGACATCAAATGGCACATCGACATGAGCGGCTGCGGCGTCAAGATTCATTCGGACGAAGCGGCCTGGTCATCCAACCATACCTTTGAAGATGGCAACACCGGCCACCGACCCGGAGTTAAAGGCGGCTATTTCCCCGTGCCTCCCGTCGACTCGCTGCACGACATTCGCGCTGCCATGTGCACCGCTATGGAGCAAATGGGGCTGGATATCGAGGTACACCATCACGAGGTCGCCACAGCCGGCCAATGTGAGATTGGCGTGCGCTTCAGCACTCTGGTGAAAAAAGCGGACGAAGTACAGATCCTGAAGTACTGCGTGCACAATGTGGCGCATGCCTATGGCAAAACCGCCACATTCATGCCCAAGCCGATAGTGGGTGATAACGGCTCCGGTATGCACGTGCACATGTCCATCTCCAAAGACGGCGATAACCTGTTCTCGGGCGACGGCTACTCCGGCCTGTCCACAGAAGCCCTCTATTACATCGGCGGTATCATCAAGCACGCACGTGCTCTGAACGCCTTCACCAACTCTTCTACTAACTCTTACAAGCGCCTCGTACCGGGCTTCGAGGCACCTGTTATGCTGGCTTATTCAGCGGCCAACCGCTCTGCATCAATTCGTATTCCCTACGAAGCTAACCCTAAAGGCAAACGTATCGAGGTCCGCTTCCCCGATCCATCTGCCAACCCTTATCTGGCGTTCGCCGCCTTGCTGATGGCTGGCCTCGACGGTATCCAGAACAAGATCCACCCCGGCGATCCTGCCGACAAGGATTTGTACGACCTGCCCCCCGAAGAAGGCAAAGCGATTCCGACCGTTGCTTCCAGCCTGACCATGGCGCTGGAAGCACTGGACGCTGACCGTGAATTCCTGACTCGAGGCGGCGTGTTCTCTGACGATATGATTGACGCGTTCATTGAACTCAAAGCGGGTGAGGTTCAGAAGCTGGATATGACCACGCACCCTATCGAGTTTGCGATGTACTACTCCTGTTAAGCATTTAGCAGCCCTGAAAAAGCCCGCTGATGCGGGCTTTTTTTTGCGACAGACATCCGTAGTTCCAGACAATGAAGCTCTTTTCTCCACAAAAATTCTGGTAGGGTATGCCTATTCACGACCACATGAGAAAATATTCATGTCCAGACTTTTACTACTTGCACTAATACTGGTGTCCTTCAACGGTACGGCTGACTCTATCTACCGCACTACCGATGCAGAAGGCAATGTGGTGTTTACTGATGCCCCTAATATGACCTTCCAACCGGCGGAACAGGTAGAGATTCAGCGCACCAATACCGTTGAGTCGCCTCAAATCAACCCACTTCCCGACACCGAGACTGCGGGTGAGCCAGAGGCTCCACCGCCCTATACAGTCACCATCACCAACCCCGCAGACGAGACCTCCTTTCCGATGGGCCCGGGCAATTTTTCAGTCAGTGCGCGAGTCAGTCCCGAGCTGAAAAAATATGAAGGCTTACAACTATTCGTGGACGGTGTCGCGTGGGGTAATCCGCAGCGAGATACCATGTGGGACCTGATCAACGTGTTTCGCGGACAGCACGACCTCACCGTCGCCGTGGTCACTAACGCCGGGGGTACCCAGACTATCTCGGCACCTGTGCGCGTCTATGTACACCGGCCATCGACCAACTTCAAAAACCGCTAGCCGACAGTCTGGACAAGAACACGCCTATGGCGCACCATGATGGTGCGTGGAGTTCTGAGTCAGCTACTGCACTTGCACACTTGAGCTCTCCTGAAGTGTTCGCAACTCAGTAAGCAGCGCGTCCGCGGGCATTAATATTCGCGGATTGCACGAATTTTCGGCGTTTTGCTTTTTTCTCGCCCTCGATCAAATTCTGGCTCCATTATTGCTACTGCATCACGGGGGATCGAGTTTCGGGCGGTTTGTCGGCTGGCCCAAACGCTAGGTGCTCCCATTTATGAGGCAAGAATGAATCTGGAATCAAACTTACTGGACAGCATCAGTACTGGAATACTGGTGCTTGATAGCGATTTAAAAGTCATTGCACTCAACGCCGCCGGCCAGGCGCTACTGGAGACGTCTGAGGCGCGCTGCATCGGAATCCCTGCAGAGAAACTGCTACTTGATCCCGACGAGTGGCAGGAATTGCTGACACAGGTACTGCAAAGTGATAGTCCACACGCCAGTCGCAGCGTGACGCTAATGCTGCTTTCCGGACAGGAGATCCATGTCGATGTCATGATTACCCCCTTCGCGGAAGAGGGCAGCGATACCGGCCTGCTAGTAGAGCTACTGGCTATTGATCGGCTGCTGCGGATCAGCCGGGATGGCAACTTGCTGCACGCACAGGAAACCAGTCGGGCAGTGATCCGCGGATTGGCTCATGAAATCAAGAATCCGCTGGGCGGTGTGCGCGGCGCCGCCCAATTGCTGGCCAGGCAACTACCCAACGATGAACTGGCGGAGTACACCCGCATTATCATTCGCGAAGCCGACAGATTGCGCGATCTCGTGGACCGCCTGCTGGGCCCAAATCGCCAACTGGACATACAACCTCTGAATATTCATGAGGTACTGGAACATGTGCGCAACCTGATCGCTGCAGAGTCGGATAACCGTGTAACCCTTATCCGGGATTACGATCCCAGCCTGCCTGAATTTTCCTGTGATCGGGCCCAGCTTATTCAGGCAGTGCTGAATATCATGCGCAATGCCCTACAGGCTGCTGCCGACCCGGGGGAGTGCACTATTATCATACGATCGCGCGCCCAACGACAGCTCACAGTAGGCACCAAACTTCATCGTCTGGTATGTCGAGTGGACATCATAGACAACGGCCCCGGTATTCCCGAGGACCTGCAGCCTTCAGTTTTTGCACCTATGGTCACTGGTCGCGCCGATGGCACTGGACTAGGCCTGTCGATCGCCCAATCGATCATTCATCTTCACGGGGGCGCTCTGGAATGTGAGAGCTGCCCTGGCGAAACCCGCTTCACCTTTTATTTACCTTTGGAAAACTATCATGCGCAAGCAATCTAAAGTCTGGATCGTAGACGACGACACTTCGATTCGCTGGGTATTGGAGCGCGCCCTCACGCAGGCAGGGATAGACAACCAGAGTTTTGCTGACGCAGATCAACTGCTTCGACAAATCGTCAACAGCAAGCCCGATGTCATTATCAGCGACATTCGTATGCCCGGTACGGACGGGCTTGAACTGCTGACGCGTATCAAGGAACAGTATCCACACCTCCCCATTATCATCACCACCGCGCACTCAGATCTGGACAGTGCTGTAGCCGCCTACCAGAAGGGCGCGTTCGAGTACCTGCCCAAGCCCTTTGACCTGGACGAAGTGATAGCGGTTACAGAGCGCGCCTTGGCACACGCCCTGGAACAGAAGGGCTCCCTACCCGCACCAGAAGAAGTACCGCACTCCGAAATAATTGGTGAAGCGCCCGCCATGCAGGAAGTATTCCGGGCCATAGGACGGCTGGCCCACAGTAATATTACGGTACTGATAAACGGGGAGTCAGGTACCGGTAAGGAGTTGGTAGCTCACGCTTTGCATCGCCACAGTCCGCGCAGCGAAGCGCCGTTTATCGCCCTCAACATGGCCGCCATTCCCAAAGATTTGATGGAGTCAGAGTTATTCGGACACGAAAAAGGCGCCTTCACCGGCGCCAATAGTAAGCGCGAGGGCCGCTTCGAACAGGCCGATGGCGGCACGCTCTTTCTGGACGAGATCGGCGACATGCCCGCCGACACCCAGACCCGCCTGCTGCGGGTACTGGCCGACGGCGAATTCTACCGCGTTGGGGGTCACGTGCCGGTCAATGTCGACGTGCGTATCATCGCGGCTACCCACCAGAATCTGGAAGACCTGGTGCAGCGCGGCGATTTTCGCGAGGATTTGTTCCACCGCCTCAACGTGATTCGTATACATATTCCCAAACTCTCCGAGCGACGTGAGGATATACCCCGACTGATGAAATACTTTTTCCAGCAGGCGGCGAAAGAACTGGGCGGCGAAACAAAAATTCTGCTGCCGGAGGCCGAGGCCTTTCTAATTGGTCTTGAATGGCCAGGCAATGTACGACAGCTGGAAAATTGCTGTCGCTGGATCACGGTGATGGCATCAGGTCGCGAAGTACACCTCAGTGACTTGCCCCCCGAACTTGGTACGGGTTCATCCAAACCAGAGACCAGCGAAGAGTCGGAGTGGCCGGATTTGCTGTTTAACTGGGCCCGCAATGAACTGGTGCAAGGCAAGCAGCAAATTCTGCAGGAGGCTGTTCCCGCCTTTGAGAAGGTCATGATTCAAGTGGCGCTGCAGCACACTCAGGGCCGCAAAAGAGATGCCGCCGAATTGCTGGGCTGGGGGCGCAACACCCTCACCCGTAAAATCAAGGATCTGGAACTCTAGCGCCACGCAGCTGTGGTATTGTAGCGCATGCTTAAAATTGTTCTGTATGAGCCGGAGATTCCCCCCAACACCGGTAATATTATTCGCCTGTGCGCCAACACAGGCTGCTCGCTGCATCTCATAGAACCGCTGAGCTTCGATCTGGAAGACAAAAAAATGCGTCGCGCAGGTCTGGATTACCGGGAATTTGCCGACATTCAGCTGTATCCGGATCTGGCGAGCTTCAGTCTAAAAAATGGCAACCCTAGAATTTTCGCCGCCACCACCAAGGGCAGCACCCTGTATCACCAAGTACAGTACGCACCGGGCGACGCCATCCTGTTTGGACCCGAAACGCGTGGCCTGCCACAGCTCCTACTGGATCAACTCGGCGCCGCGGGCACCTTTCGTATTCCGATGAAAACCCGCAGTCGAAGCCTCAACCTGAGTAACGCAGCCGCCTTGGTCGTCTACGAGGGATTGCGACAGTTGGGCTTTCCTAATCTCGAATAGTGTTCATTCCCTTCTCTTGTAGAACATTAAAAATGGGCTTTAGCCCCTTTTAAGTAATCTCTGAGCACTATCAATGCGTGTCTGTCATACCACCGTTTGCGGTTTTCTGCGACTGCGCCAGCGCCTGCTGGTACACCGCTTCAAAGTTTACCGGCGACAACATGAGCGCGGGGAAAGCGCCTTTTACGCAGAGCGAGTCGATAGTTTCACGTGCGTAAGGGAATAGCACATTGGGCGCAACTGTTCCGAGCACACGTCGCAGATCATCGTCCCCAAGGCCCTTTATAAAAAAGGTGCCGGCCTGCTGCACTTCGATCAGGAATGCGGTCTCATCCTCGATTTTTGCCGTGATAGTTATCGACAACACAACCTCGAAATTACCCTCTCCATCGATAGGACTGCTTTTGGTGTTGAGGTCGACACTCACCTTTGGCTGCCACTGCTTTTTGAATACAGCCGGTGTGGAGGGGGATTCAAAGGACAAATCCTTGGTGTAGATACGCTGTACCGAAAACTGTTGTTGGTTCGCAGCTGCTTGTTCATCGGCCATTAAGCCATCCTCCATAGTGTTTAACGATTCAGGGTGAGGTGCCCGCTTGCACCAATAATTCATCCAGGCGGCCCTGGCGCTCCAGCGACATCAACTCATCACAGCCACCGATATGCTGCTCACCTATCCAGATTTGTGGCACGGTATTTTGCCCGCTGCGGGTGATCATCTCACCGCGCAACTGTGGATTGTTGTCGACCGCAATATCCTCGTACGCAACGCCTTTGTCATCCAGCAGGTTCCGCGCGCGAACGCAGTAAGGGCAGAACCGAGTGGTATATAAAGTGGCAGTGTTACTCATATCAGATCGCTTTTATCAGCCAACCGTAGGCAGTTGTAGGTTAGACCACTCCATCATGCCACCGGTCATCTTGTACACTTTGGTGTAGCTTTCAGCCTTGAGCTGCTTACCAGCCGCACTGGACTGTTGGCCCATCTTACATACCAGCACAATGGGTTTGTCTTTAAATTTTTCCAACTCGACAAGGCGCGCTGGCAACTTGGTCGAGGGAATATTGATTGCGTTGACGATGTGTCCTTTCTTGAACTCGGCAGCGTCGCGCAAATCTATAAAGACGCCGTCTTCGCTATTCACCACGTTTATCGCCTGTTGCGGCGAAAGTGACGGGCCGGATTTGCGGCCTTCGTGCAAGATCAACATCACAATGACCGCCAGAAGGGCGCCCACCGGCATCCATTGTTGCGACAGAAATTCAAGAAATAATGCCATGAGTTTGCTTGTTGGACCCTAGGACGAAGGGGCGTAAGTATACAGGGTCTGCCATAGTGCAACCAGTCCGGCATTGCGCGTATCGCGCACTAGAGCACAAACGTCGCAACAGCATCGCCAAGCGGACAGACGGACAATGCACTGTCCTGCCAGACAGGTTAAAATGAGCGGCTTTAATACACTGTAAATCTCCTGTCTGGTGGGAATTAAGCATGCGCGTAAGTACTAAGAAGCCCACTGTCCTGATTGTGCTGGATGGCTGGGGCTACCGTGAGGAAACAAAAGACAACGCCATCGCCAGTGCCGCTACACCCGTGTGGGATCGCCTCTGGGCCGAATCTCCGCACACGCTGATATCTGCCTCGGGTGTAGACGTCGGCCTACCGGGCGGACAGATGGGGAATTCCGAGGTTGGCCACATGAGCCTGGGGGCGGGCCGCGTGATCTACCAGAACATCACGCGTATCGACAAAGCCATCAGCGATGGCAGCTTTAACCACAATCCCGCGCTAACCAGTGGCATCGACAAAGCCATTGCGGCGGATGGCACGGTACACGTGTTCGGCCTGCTTTCCAGTGGCGGCGTGCACAGCCACGAGGAACAGATCTTCGCCGCCATTCGGCTGGCTGCGGCCCGCGGCGCCAAGCGCGTATATCTGCACGCGTTTCTCGACGGTCGCGATACACCACCACGCAGCGCTGCCTCCCCCCTGGAGAGAGCCGACGCGCTGTTCGCTGAGCTCGGGTGCGGCCGCACTGCCAGCATCTGCGGACGTTACTACGCGATGGACAGGGACAACCGCTGGGATCGCATTGAAATGGCCTACCGGATGCTCACCGAAGGTGCCACCGACTACCGCACTGACAGCACAGCAGAGGCCTTAAGTGACGCTTACGCCCGTGATGAAAACGACGAATTTGTGCTGCCCACAGTGATCTGTAACGAGCAGGAAAATCCCGCTGTCGTCGCCGATAATGACACCGTTCTTTTTATGAACTTCCGCTCAGACCGTTCGCGACAACTGACCCACACCTTCGTCGATGCCGATTTTGACCATTTTGAACGCAAGCTAGTCCCGCGTCTGGCCGACTTCGTGACGCTCACGGAATACGCAGCGGATTTGCCCACCAGCTGCGCTTTCGCACCCCCAAAACTGGATAACGTACTGGGCGATTACCTGTCCCGGCGCGATATGACCCAGTTGCGTATCGCCGAGACAGAAAAATACGCCCACGTAACCTTCTTTTTCAGCGGCGGCCGCGAGGCTCTGTTTCCCGGAGAGGAGCGACAACTCGTCTCTTCTCCCGACGTAGCAACCTATGATCTGCAACCTGAAATGAGCGCTCCCGAAGTGACAGACAAACTGGTGGCGGCCATCACATCGGGCAAGTACGACCTGATAGTATGCAACTACGCCAACGGCGATATGGTTGGCCACACCGGTGTTTTCGAGGCTGCAGTGAAAGCGGTGGAGGCACTGGATAAGAGCCTGGGCCGGGTGGAAGCAGCCCTGTTGCAGGTGGGCGGCCAGGCACTGGTCACTGCCGACCACGGCAACTGCGAGCAAATGCTCGACTATGCCTCCGGCCAGAAGCACACCCAGCACACCACCGAATTGGTACCGCTGATCTATATCGGTACGAAGCAGTTGGGGCTGCAACCAGCGGGCGGCGTGCTGGCCGATATTGCACCGACCCTGCTGGGTTTAATGGCGTTGCCACAGCCGGAACAAATGACCGGCCACAATCTGCTCACCCCCTCCGCTTGACCAGCGTAGACAAACACCTCTTGGTTATTTCTGATGCCTGAGACGCGCAGGCGACACTTGATTCTGGCGCTATTGTTTGCCGTCCTCCCATTGCTGGGTCTGGCGCAATCCGACGAGGAAAAAGCGCGGGAGCGGCTGCAAACGCTGGAAGAGGACATCAAGAACATTACCGAGGAAATATCTGCCGCCAGCAGCCGCCACGACGAAGTGCAACAGCAGTTGCGACAATCTGAAGTAGAACTGGGCACCCTGCAGCGCCAGATCAGCGAGAACCAACAAGCATTGGAAGATGGCGCGAAGGAGTTGGTTGTGCTGGAGGCGCAGCGCGGCGAACTCGAACAAGCGCGTGATAAACAGCAGGCGCGCATTGCGCAGGAATTAAAGACCGCCTGGCAGATGGGTCGCCAGGGAGAGATAAAAGTCATACTCAATCAGGAAAATCCCCATACTGTCGCGCGCTCACTGGGCTACTACCGATATTTCTTCCGCGCGCGCAATACTCTCCTCAGAAAATACCGCGCCACACTGCGGGAACTCGAGGAAGTACAACAGCGTATCGATACCACCCAGACTGAATTAGCGGACCGCGGCGACACACTGGAGCAACAGCAGACAGGCCTCACCGTCGCCCAGGCCAACCGCACGCTGGCGCTGGAAGAACTGAGCGCCAGCATTAGCACTGGTAGCGCCCAACTGAAACAGAAGAAACAGGATCGTAAGCAGTTGGAGGATTTGCTGCGCGCGATTGAGGAAGCCGTCGTCGATCTGCAAACACCAGACAATTACGCCACCTTCCAAAGCGCCAAGAGCCAAATGCCCTGGCCGGTTACTGGCACAGCCAGTAACCACTTCGGCCGCTCGCGCAATGAGGGCAAGATGCGTTGGCAGGGCATCACTATACCCGCCAAGGAGGGTACTGCCGTGCAAGCCATTCATCACGGCCGCGTGGTTTACGCCGACTGGTTGCGTGGCTCCGGCCTCCTCCTGATCATCGATCACGGTGACGGTTACATGAGCCTGTATGCCCATAATGAAAGTCTGCTGCGGGAAGTGGGCGAGTGGGTGACGGTCGGCACCCCCATCAGCACCGTAGGCAATACCGGCGGCGAAGAGCAGGCGGCCCTGTATTTTGAAATTCGCCACGATGGCAAGCCCACAAACCCCGCCAACTGGTGTTCAAACTGAGGCATTATCCCACTTAGGCGGCTTGGCGCTGAAGGGGAAGAATGAGGTAGACTGTGACCCTTCAGGTTACCGGCCCCCAGACTATACCCATGCGCCTTAATTCCACGTTCCGAAACCCGTTGGCGAGCATCGCCACTGCACTCGTACTGTCTGTATCTGCGCCACTGGCGGCAGTGGAGGAACAGGGCCAGCTGCCACTCGATGAACTGCGTACTTTCGCGGAAGTGTTCAATCAGATCAGGCAGGGCTATGTAGAGGAAATCGATGACAGTACGCTGCTGGAATACGCGATACAGGGCATGTTAATGGGCCTGGATCCACATTCAACTTACCTGACCGAGGACGCTTTCCAGAGTCTGCAAGACACTACCTCCGGGGAGTTCACCGGGTTGGGCCTTGAAGTTGGCATGGAGGACGGCTACGTCAAAATCATCTCGCCCATTGATGGCTCTCCCGCTTCAGAAGCCGGCCTGCGCAGCGGCGACATCATTCTCAAATTGGGTAACGTGCCAGTGAAAGGCCTGACCCTGAGCGAGGCAATCGATATCATGCGCGGCCCAAAAGGTAGCAAAATAGAACTCTCTATCGGCAGGCCCGGCGAGAGTCAACCGTTTGAAGTCACCCTGGTGCGCAATACCATCAAAGTCGCCAGTGTTCGCCAGAGCTGGCTCGCGCCCGGCTACGGTTATATTCGTGTGGCCCAGTTCCAGAGCAGCACCGGTGCAGATGTGCGCAAATCGCTAGAGAAGCTGATGTCCGAGGAGACACTCAAGGGCCTGATCCTGGATCTGCGCAACAACCCCGGCGGCATACTGCGCGCCAGTGTGGATGTGGCAGGCCTGTTTCTGAACGGTGGCAATGTAGTGTATACCGAAGGGAGAGTCGCTAACTCGGATATGTACTACGACGCCGACCCACTCGATGCCGCCGACGGTGCGCCGATTGTTGTATTGATCAATCAGGGTTCGGCCAGCGCGTCGGAAATAGTCGCTGGCGCGCTGCAGGATCACGGTCGCGCGGTGATTATGGGCACCCAGAGTTTCGGCAAGGGGTCAGTGCAAACAGTGCTGCCACTGTCTGACTCGCGAGCCATCAAGTTGACCACCGCGCTGTATTTCACACCCAATGGCCGGTCCATACAGGCCGAGGGAATAATGCCCGACATAGAGGTCGAACGCGCCACCGTGACGGCGTATCGCCCCTCGCGCCAGATTACCGAAGCCGATCTATCCGGCCATCTGGACAATGCCAATGGCACAGACAAGAAAACCAAAGCTACAGTCAGCCCGTTACTTGAAGACGACAATCAGTTGTATGAAGCCCTGGCATTACTAAAAGGCATCAATATTCTGGGCATGCGCGACAGGAAACCCGCACCCAAGACTTCGGGAGAATCCTGAGGAGGCCTAACGCCTTACCTCAATGCCGCGCTCAGCCATGTAAGCTTTGGCCTGAGGCACTGTGAACTCACCGAAGTGGAAAATACTGGCCGCCAGCACCGCATCCGCGCCGCCTAAAATAACGCCATCGACAAGATGATCCAGCGTGCCCACGCCACCTGAGGCAATCACTGGAATTTCTACCGCATCAGTTATGGCTCTGGTTACGCCCAGCTCAAACCCGTTGCGCGTGCCGTCCCTGTCCATACTGGTCAACAGGATTTCTCCCGCCCCCAGTTCAGCCATGCGCACCGCCCACGCCACCGCGTCTATACCGGTAGGCTTGCGGCCGCCGTGGGTGAATATTTCCCAGCGCGGCAGCCCGTCTAGATCGTCCACGCGCTTGGCGTCGATCGCGACCACAATGCACTGCGAGCCAAAGCGCAGTGCTGATTCGCGCACCAGTTCGGGGTTGTGGATAGCGGCGGTATTGATACTGACCTTGTCGGCGCCAGCGTTAAGCATGGTGCGAATATCCGCCACCGAGCGGATACCACCGCCTACCGTCAGTGGAATAAACACGTGCTCGGCAATCTGCTCTACCGTATATACCGTTGTTTCTCGGCCATCGGAACTGGCGGTGATGTCGAGAAAGCAGACCTCATCAGCGCCCTGTTCGTTGTAGCGCATCGCGATTTCAACCGGGTCACCGGCGTCGCGGATATTGACGAAGTTAACGCCCTTGACCACTCGGCCGTTATCCACGTCGAGGCAGGGAATAATCCGTTTGGCCAGGGCCATACTAAGCGGCCTCGTCACAGAGGCGCTGCGCCTCGGCCACATCCAGTGTGCCCTCATAGATCGCGCGGCCGGTAATCGCTCCACAAATGCCAGCGTTTGATACCGCGAGCAGGCCGCGGATGTCTTCCATATTGGTGATACCACCGGATGCGATCACCGGGATGCTAGAGGCCTGCGCCATCGCCACAGTTGCCTGTACATTCACGCCCTGCATCATGCCATCACGCGCGATGTCGGTGTAGACAATGGCCGACACGCCGTCGGATTCAAAGCGGCGGGCCAGATCGGTGGCGCGCACCTCGGAGACTTCGGCCCAACCGTCGGTGGCCACGAGTCCATCTCTGGCATCCAGACCGACTATTACCTTGCCCGGAAAAGCCGCACAGGCCCGGACCACAAATTCCGGCTCTTTAACCGCTTTGGTGCCGATAATTACGTAGCTCACACCGGCTTTGATGTAGTACTCAATCGTCTCAAGGTTGCGGATACCGCCGCCGATCTGAATTGGCAGATCCGGGTAGGCGGCGGCAATGGCGGTAACCACCTCACCATTCACCGGCTCGCCCGCAAACGCGCCATTGAGATCCACCAGATGCAGGCGTCGGCACCCGGCCTCGACCCAGCGCGCCGCCATCGCCACCGGGTCGTCGGAGAACACCGTGCTGTCGTCCATCATGCCCTGGCGCAATCGCACGCACTGTCCATCTTTCAGATCAATTGCGGGAATAATCAGCATTGGCCGTTCCACTCCAGAAAATTTTTCAACAAAGTGAGCCCGGCGTCAGCGCTTTTCTCCGGGTGAAACTGCACTGCGAACAGGTTGTCACGGGCCAGAGCGGCGTCGGCACTGACACCGTATTCGACACTGCCCGCCAACAGGCTGCGATCCTGCGCGTGCACGTAATAACTGTGCACGAAGTAAAAGCGGCTCATGTTGGGAATACCCGCCCACAGCGGGTGATCCTGATGCTGACACACCTCATTCCAGCCCATGTGTGGAACTTTCAGGCGCTGCCCTGTGGCGTCCGTTAGCGGGTTGCCAAAAAAGCGCACCTCGCCGGGAATGATACCCAGACAATCCACACCGTCGTTCTCTTCAGAGCGATTCATCAGCGCCTGTAAGCCGACACAAATCGCCAGTACCGGGACATGTTGTTCGTTGAGCGCCTGCGCCAGCAATTCATCACACTTCAGGCGGTGTATCTCGGCCAGACAGTCGCGAATCGCGCCTACGCCGGGAAACACCACGCGATCAGCCTGACGGATCAGATCTGCATCGTGTGTGACCACTACCTCATCGGCACCCACATGCTGCAGCGCGCTGGCCACGGAATGAAGATTGCCCATGCCGTAATCGATAACGGCGACCATACCACTCATAACCGGAATTCCTGTTACAGCACGCCTTTGGTGGACGGCGTAATACCTGCCATGCGCGGATCAGCAGATAGCGCCATACGCACAGCGCGCCCAAAGGCCTTGAACACTGTCTCGGCCTGATGGTGGCTATTGTTGCCGCGCAGATTGTCGACATGCAGGGTCACCAGTGCGTGGTTGACGAAGCCTTGAAAAAATTCGGTGAACAGATCCACGTCAAAACCGCCAATTGCCGCGCGGGTGAATGGCACATTGAACTCCAGGCCAGGCCGACCGGAAAAATCGATTACCACCCGTGAGAGAGCTTCATCCAGCGGCACATAGGCGTG
Source organism: uncultured Halioglobus sp. (assembly GCA_963934845.1). GTDB lineage: Bacteria > Pseudomonadota > Gammaproteobacteria > Pseudomonadales > Halieaceae > Marimicrobium. Next base: position 76,077 of record CAWWAG010000012.1, read on the forward strand.
CCCGTAGCGCAGGATGCCTTTCTTGTCGCCCACAGCTTCAGCAACGGCCTGGCCCAGCGTGATGCCGATATCCTCTACCGTATGGTGGGCATCGATATGCAAATCACCCTTCGCCTGGATGTTCAGATCGATCATGCCGTGACGGGCGACCTGATCCAGCATATGGTCCAGAAATGGCACACCAGTCTCGAATTCGGTTTTGCCGGTACCGTCCAGATTCACCGCTGCGGTAATCTGGGTCTCCAGCGTATTGCGTGTAATCGTGGCTTTGCGCTCAGCCATTGTGTTCTCCAGCGGGGTAACATCGGGGAACCCGTCCCCCGAAAAGCCAGACATTATAGGGGAATACGCGTCGTAATTCACTGGCACTATGGCAATTGAGCCATTACCCTGTGACACCCCTGCTTGCTCCCGATCTCCCTGTTATGCCAAGCCCTGATTCCTTTGCCAAACGCGTCCTCAAATGGTTTGATGAGCATGGCCGCAAGAATCTGCCCTGGCAGCATGACACCAGCCCATACCGTGTCTGGGTCTCTGAGATCATGCTGCAGCAAACGCAGGTAAAAACTGTCATTCCTTATTTTGAACGCTTTATGGCGGCTTTTCCGGATGTGCAGACCTTGGCAGCGGCACCCGAGGACGAGGTGCTGCATTTGTGGACGGGACTAGGTTATTACGCCCGTGCGCGAAATTTGCATAAGGCCGCGAAGCAGGTTGCCAACGAGGCGCAGGCACAGTTTCCAGACACACTCGATGGCCTGATCGGGCTACCGGGAATAGGGCGGTCCACTGCGGGTGCCATCCTGAGTATCGCGTTTGGCCAGCGAGCCAGTATCCTCGACGGTAATGTCAAACGCGTGCTGGCGCGCTACCACAGAGTGGGCGGCTGGCCTGGACAATCCGCCGTGCACCAACAACTGTGGTATATCGCCGAACAACACACACCCCAAAAACGCTGCGCCGATTACACGCAGGCGATGATGGATCTGGGGGCGACACTATGCACGCGGTCGGCGCCCGACTGTGAGCCCTGCCCACTGGCAACAGACTGCCAGGCACTGGCACATGAGGATCAGCGCGACTACCCCGGCAAAAAGCCACGCAAGGTATTGCCCGTCAAATCGACCTTTTTCCTGATAGTGCGCAGTGGCGACAATGAGATCTGGCTGGAGAAACGCCCCCCTAGCGGTATCTGGGGAGGCCTGTGGTGTTTCCCCGAAATCGACGACCCCGACACCGGCCGCACGCAATGTCTGGACCACTGGGGTGCCGAGCCCGACAGGGTTGAAGTTCAACCAAGCTTCCGCCATACCTTCAGCCACTACCACCTGGATATCACACCAGTAGTGGTAAAATTAAAAATTACCCCCCACGCAGTGATGGAAGCCTCACGGCAGCTCTGGTATAACCTGCGCCAACCCCCACAAATTGGTCTGGCGGCCCCGGTGGCCTCGCTGCTGGCAAAATTGGCCAGCTCTGACCCACGAACAGGCACATAATCGGAGTACTAAATATGTCCCGAATGGTTTTTTGCACGAAGTACAAGAAAGAAATGGAAGGGCTGGACGCACCGCCATACCCCGGCTCCAAGGGCCAGCAAATCTTCGAGAAGGTCTCCAAACAGGCCTGGCAGGACTGGCAGAGCCACCAAACCATGCTGATCAACGAAAAGCACCTGAGCCTGGTGGACGCGGATGCAAGAAAGTACCTGCAGGGCGAAATGGACAAGTACTTTTCGGGTGAAGATTACGACAAAGCCGAGGGTTACGTCCCACCTTCTGAATAAGAAGAGGCTCACAAGCCGGCGGTGGCTTGACTCAAGCCCCCCAGACAGGTTTAATACGCGCCTTTCGCGTAATGCGAAAATGTAAAACCTGCGTTACGCCCGGATAGCTCAGTCGGTAGAGCAGGGGATTGAAAATCCCCGTGTCGGCAGTTCGATTCTGTCTCCGGGCACCATAACTTACTGTTAGTTATGAGGTTTTTATTTCTTATGGATCGAAAATCCCACAGCACACTCGTAGCACACTTTTCTTCCTGATTAGGTCCGAGTAGCGTCATCTTCATGACGGTTCTGGCAACTCAACTCATCCAGACAGCAGGAATCCTGGCGCTCAGTCTCAAGCAATCGCCCTACTC
>CAWWAG010000013.1:0-76637 GCA_963934845.1 uncultured Halioglobus sp.
TTACGCCACCTATGAGCGCCATCGCCCAGAGCAGACACTGCTTTATCAGCTTATCGAGCGCTATTGGCCGGAGTTTCAGGCGTATCTCAGTGAGACAGATGGCAACCCGGGCATATCCACCCGGGTAACCCTGCGCCTGGATCAGTTGGAACAACACCTTGGCGGTGCGCCGGTCTCGCTTGGGGCGTTGGCTGTCGGTGCGCAGCCAATTAACCAACTGGTCTTTGTAGGGATCAAGCTGGCTGGGGTTGCTGCGCTTGGGATACGCGGGTTCGCGCATCTCGCGCTGGCGTAGCCAGTGCCTGAGGGTGTTACGGGATAAACCGGTTTGCCGCGCGATCTCGTGCAGGGGTAATTTGTCGCGGAAATACATCCGCCGGATCTTGGCTAACATGCCCACTGTGATCACTCCTTTGTACCCCGCTCAAAAAGTGAGCAGGGTAGTCGATTCAGTGGGTCAGTTTTGGACGGAAATTATCCCCTTGGGTGGGTCAATTTTGGGCGGCTTTTAACAGTCTGCCCCGAGTGCAGCGAGTGCATTGGGCACAAGAGTCTGATAACGTCGATACAGTCATATAACCCTGTTTCGGCAATGATATCTTCGATAACTCGCATAATTTAATTGGCTGTACCGGACTGAGCGGATGCGCAAAGGCGGCACACTTCCATGCCCAACCTCTGGAGCAATGCAATGGCGATACTCATTTTTCGTTTGAATGGCGTGTCTGACGAGGAAGCGCGGGATGTTCGCGATTTGTTGGCGGACAATGCGCTTGACAGCTATGAGACATCGGCGGGACGCTGGGGCGTATCAGTTGCCGGCCTGTGGTTAGTCAATGAATCCGACAGGACCAAAGCTCGTGAGCTTATTGATGCGTACCAACTTGAGCGTTGTTGCTATTTTGAAAAACTGAAGATCGATGCTTCGCCTGAAACATTTGGTGACCGTTTCAAGCAATCACCACTGACTGTTATTTTTTACAGTCTGCTCACAGCAACAATTCTGTTTCTTACCCTCTCCCCGTTTATCCGTTTTTTATCCGAGTAGTTGCCAGAGAAACCGGCCTCAACCGGGCTCGGTCTGGCTTCGGTCTTGTCAGTGCAGTCCATGTCGTGAGTACTATTGAGAACATCAATAGTACCTGGTTTTGCACGCGTCGACGGATAGCTTGCGTTAACTACTGCCGCTCTTCTTCTTTCCCCGTATTTTCTTGATTATGGCCTTAACTGGCCTGATGATACTCTTACGCAGCGTTCGCTTAATCTTGAATAACCTCACATCGTGCTCAGTGACATTTTTACAGCGTTTACCAAGGATAATGGAGTACAGGTTGAGTTCTTCCGATCTATTCTCGGAGAATGTCATAGGTTTGTATGCTTTCACAAATACGCCAGGAGACGAAGGATCTGCTTCGAGCACCTCAATCGAAAAGTCGGAAAATATCGCCTTCATATCTTCCATTTCGTATCGCCAGAAGTCGTAGGGATAGCCGTGGTAACCAGTTCCTTTTGATCTCGTAGTCAAGATCATCACACCACCAGGGCTGAGTATATTTTTCAAGTTAGATATTGCGGCACGCCAGTCCTGGATGTGTTCCATCATTTCAGTGTTGATAACAACATCGAAGCTATTTTTGCCATAACGTGTGACGAGCTCACCGACAGTACACATCTCATCGACGCCGGGACCTGCCATAATATCCACACCCAGATAGGTTCGGGGGTTTAGCTCATTGATAACAGCTCTTAGCGATCCATTAACATCATAAGAGCCAACTTCGATTACAGCCTTTCCCTGTATGTCATCCTCGTTGAGATATGCGAGGCCAAAATCAATACACGCTTTATTACACATAGGTTTACCGTATCAATTGTCTGATCATTTAAGAACGTGAGTAGCGAGTTTCACAGTCTCATTATGCGCGAAGTGGCCAACCCGGGTAACCGATCTCACCCATATTTGAACCTGCGGCAACTGGCTGTATCTGCCGATCGTGGAAGGGCTACTCCTGGCGTGTTGCATTGTATCCAATGTTAATCCAGCATAGCGAAATAGTTGCATTTCAATTTGGCAGACCAAGACTCCCAATATCCTGCGCCAGATAACGGATTAAAGTGATCTCCACGGTACATTTTTCAATGCACATTAAGGATCAAATTTTGATGTCATACAACGTTCGAAACATAGACTAAACAGGAGAGGTTGATAATGATAAAAACGGGACTGTTAGTAAGTGCGGTAGCGGGGCTATTGGTGGGTTGTGCGGGCGCCGCCGGGGATAAGGAAGTGCTCACCATACGCCTGCAAGGCGGACAGCAGAACGCAGCTTCTATTGCTCAGGCATCCTTGGTTGGCCGTGGTGACATCACCGATATTACCTATCTTATAGGTGGTGTACCGGTCGGGGTGAGCAGACCAGTGCAGCTCTACACCTTTATTTACTCAGGCAGCTGCGCCCGGTTGTCAGCGAAGCCGGCCTACTCAATGAATAACACGGTTCAGACCATTCCAACAGTCTCGGGTTGGAGGCTGTTGAGAGAAGTGCCAGTAGCGCTCCGCGCCTTACTTTCAGAGCCTCATGCGCTGCTTGTGCGGACCAGTCCAGCTGATGGCAATACCGATATCTTCTGTGGCGATATTCGCAAGTAGGAGAGTCCGCTCTTGGCCGACAGGGACAGCCGGAGCCTGGTGGACATAAGGGCCAGTGCCTCGTCCCACTAAGCAGGATGGGCTGATAAAAAAAGCCCAGCGAATGCCTAAAACAGGAGACTGTCATAAGTCTGGCCACACTCACTACCACTGCCGCTGGCATTGGTCGTCGCCGCGCGCTATAACATCAGGGGGCAAGGTCGAATACCAGCGCTTTGAGACGAGCGGGCCGAAGATGCAGATCGGCTATACCGAGCATATCGATCACAAGCCTGCGGACGGCGGTCCGCCAAAGTCGGTTGGCCACGCAAAGATCATCTGCTTCAAGTAGTTGTGCAGGGCGAATTCGGACCGTTAAACTGGCGAGACCCGCAACCGCTCCAGGAAGCGGCTAAACCTCTCTATGGCGTCGATCAGTTGGTTGCGGTCAGGAAGAAACACTAACCTGAAGTGCTGTTTGTCGACCCAGTTGAAGGCTGAGCCCTGCACCAGTAGTAAATGTTCTTCCTTGAGCAACTGCAACACCAGCTCCTGGTCATCCGCTATCGGGTACATTTCTGGATCCAGCTTCGGGAACAGATACATTGCCGCTTTGGGCATGACACAGCTCACACCAGGAATCGCGGTGATGAGTTTATGGGCGAGGTCGCGCTGCTCCTTGAGTCTCCCGCCGGGTAAAATCAGGTCGTTGATACTCTGGTATCCACCCAGCGCCGTTTGCACCGCGAGCATCGCCGGCACATTGGCACACAGGCGCATTGAGGCGAGCATCTCCAGCCCCTCGATATAGCTGCCAGCGCGCGCCTTGGTGCCGCTAAGCATCATCCAGCCCGAGCGGAACCCCGACATGCGATAGGTCTTGGACAGGCCATTGAAGGTGACGCACAAAACGTCGGTGGCCAGCCTGGCCAGGGGAATATGCTGTGCATCATCGTAGAGAATGCGATCGTAAATCTCATCGGCAAAGATCACCAGTTTGTGCTGCCTCGCTATCTCGACAATTTTCTTCAGGGTTTCTTCACTGTAAACGGCGCCGGTAGGATTATTGGGGTTAATCACCACAATGCCACGGGTGTTGGTCGTAATCTTGCTCTGGATATCGTCGATATCCGGTTGCCAATCATTGTCTTCATGACAGCGGTAGTGCACTGGCTTGCCCCCGCTAAGCGAAACAGCCGCGGTCCACAGGGGGTAATCAGGTGAGGGAATGAGCATTTCATCCCCGACGTTCAGTAGCGCCTGCATGGCCATTACGATCAGTTCGCTGACACCGTTGCCCAGAATAATGTCCTCAACATCGACACCCATGACGCCCTCGATCTGGTAGCGCTGCATGATCGCCTTGCGCGCCGCAAATAGCCCCTTCGAGTGACAGTAGCCCTGCCCTTCGCGGATATTGGAGATTACATCGCGAATAATCTCGTCCGGCGCATCAAACCCAAAAGCCGCTGGATTCCCAATATTTAGCTTGACGATTTTGTGGCCCTCGTCCTCCAGTCGATTGGCATAATCGAGCACCGGGCCGCGAATGTCGTAGAGTACGCCATGCAGTTTCTGGGACTTGAGGATTTCGCTCATCGGGTGATCTGCCTCCGGACAGTGATAGGGGTGAACGAAATTGTATCCGAAAGCGCTGCGAGCGCCATGGTAATTAATGGTGACGCGGTAGTTTGGAGATCGGATAGCCGGAAAAGCCCGTTGTCAGCTTCCTGCCCTAGACTTGGCTCCACCTTTAGTCTGCAACATAACCAATAGCCCCACCAAGCTCGACCAAGTAGCCATTGGTGCCACGGCACCCGGAGCGGTCGGTCGTCGTAAGATGATCATTCAGTGCCGGACTGTAGCAGCGAAAAAGACCCAACGGCGCAGCCACACGAACAACTCTGGAAATAAAACCCATCGATCCATCGAGGACATTCCCTGCCCCTTCACAACCCGGATCATCACTGACAAATGATTCCAGTTTATGGGTCGCCGCCCGACAACGGAAAATCTCTTTTAAGTTACGAAACGCACGGGCAAAGGTCCGATAGGCAAGCCCTTCAAAATGATAGCCGTTTTCGGGACCCAGCTCGTTCGCATCTTTCGATGGAAGATGATTAATAAATACAGGATCATAAAACCTGTAGATTGAAATCTGACCGGCTGGAGGCGGCTCCCAAACGTTACGAGGAGGCGCTAGACAGTAATCCTGATTCTCGTGACAGAGCGCATCGTTGCTGTCGATGCAGAATTCTTCTTCAATTAGCTGGACCAGCCCTACAGAACTGGGCACATCGTGGTCTGGACGAGTATTCGAGAACCCGCACCAACCATAACCCTCACAGTGCCACCCATTCTGAAAATATTGCCTCAAATAGATATGACACTCTCATCGTGGAAGCCGCCTATTTGGCCCATGGACAATCCATGCGTATTGCTGAATTAAAACAATCCATCGGTGTCTACCGGCGCTTATTGATTGGGCCTGGGTGGGGCCAAGTGAGGTGTACGCCACGAATTCCTGATTTTTCCCCAGTATCAGAGGGTTATCCGCAGTAGATTCTGCAGATGGCTAATATGCTCAAACGATGTGAGAGATTCTATTTACTGACTATTTTAACTACTCTGCACCGTCGCAGAGTTGCTCTGAAGAACGTTTTGATGACCCGTGAAACGACCGACCAATGCTGCACGGAGGAACACCTCGATGTGCCGCCTGATAACCAAATCCAGGACAGGAAGATAGTGACAATAGCGGCAAGGGAGATGCCTGCGACGCACCCCCGCCGAGGTGCTAGTGAGGAGCGTGTTGATGGGGCGTTATAGCTGATTTTGAGTAACTGCAGTTACTGGCATGCAGCATGCCGTTAGTGGCGCGCTGCACAGACGTTAAAGCTTGCTGCTGGCTTTCTGCGCCGCTTCGGTTGTTTTCTCGCCAACCACTTCAACGTCTTTTCCGACGCCCGCTACTGTATTGCAGCCGCCAACAATGGTCAAACTGACAAGAAGTAGCGCCATAAGTGAGTGTTTGCCCCAGGATCTTTTGGTATTCATGTGAGTGCCTCAGATTGAATGAAAGAATTAACTTGAAAGTACAAACTATACCTCCGGTCAGTATAGTGGAGCCGTCTCTTTGCTGTCTATCTGAAATGTAAGTCATCTGCCGGCCAACCCCCTGGGCGGAGCATGGACCGGGTCGCAGGCTGCAACTGCGAGGCAGCTTCTGGTGCAACATACCAGAGGTCTCTATCGAGCGTGGCGGCGTGCCGAAGCCGATCATCTGGCTCTTGCTCCCTTTGCCAGGCACTCGGAAGTCATAGACACCGAAGCCGTTACCCTTTTGCCCGCGATAAGAGCGGCCGTCGGTCGCGTTAATCATTACCGCCTGCCCACCATGCTTCTCGAAACTCAGAAAAATGGCAACGTGGGTGATGCAGTCCAGCGCGGGGCGAAGTCGTGGCAGCCTAGAGAGGCTGCGGGTTCCGCGGCTGCTCGCTCCTGATTATCCAGCGCGTAGCTGCTGCTGGTTACAAACAGCAGGACAGTAACAATGATGCAAAGTGCATTCATTGCCTGGGTTAAGGCTCCTGATCTAAAAGGGCCTCGATGATGCCCATAATCAGTAAGTTAACCTAACAGTCCCCTAGAAACGATTTTTGAACGTCAGACCAATGGCGTAGGCAACATCATAATCCGAGCGAGCTATATTATTCCGCTGAGAGTCTTCAAGTAACACCTCTCCCTCAAACTTGCTGGACACGAAGGCGCTCACTTCAGTCTTCTTCCATACCATGTACTGTAGGCTCACATGTACCGGAATATTTTCATCTTTACCAAAACCATCCGGAATTGCCCCCTTATCATCTAATACGAACCGGGTTTTCTCCTTGCGAACCGCCACTGATACTTGCCAATCTTTACTAAGGTCATAATTCAACGATAAGCCAGGGCCTGAGGACGCGGCAGCGGCACTCCCCGTCGTTAATGACAGATTCTCCGTTATCGACCAGTCGAGAAGGATAATTGGAAACAGGCTGGACCCACCTCCGAGTGTATTGCTCCACCCAAATCCCGGCCCAATTGTCAATGTATCGGAGAGTGTCCAACTTATACCCGCCAGGAGACGCTCCGACCTTCCATCACCGATACTTGCGCCCTTCTCAGCGCGACTGACAATGCCAGGAATAAGAACCACATTGGTATTCTTTGACGATTTGAAGCGAATTGGCACTGAAACGCGATACTCGCGCACCGTATCCCAAGGCTCCTCACCATTTATATTAGCTTGCGATGAAAAATCGTAATCGTACTCTCCCAGGCCCAATGAAAGTGAAACTGAAGTGCGCCTATCCCACGCGTAACCCACGCTGGACTGGAAAAGATACCGATCCAGACTGAAATTACCATCCGTATCAGACATGTCGGTATCAAACTGGTGAACCACACCTCCCTGAATGCCCCAATTCCATGGCCCATTTTTCTGCTCCACCTTTTGCTCGGCATGTGAGGCCTCTGCGTGAAGGAACACCAACATCAACGGCCAAAACAACTGGGCGTTCAAAGTTCTCATTGCCGTACTTACCTGATAGCCATTTTTAATAGAAATGCACCTTAACTGCGCCGCTACTTCTGCCCATATCGCTAACGATTGGCATAGCGAAGGCCCTATCGATAAACGTATTGAATCGAAAAGTAACGCACCGTTAGGCGCTGATTATGGCGTAAAACGCCCTTATTCGATACCGCTCTTGTCAACATCGTAAATCTTGATACTCCAGTATCGCAGCTCTTGTGTCACGTCGGCGGGCAAATGCGTACCACCAGATCCAGCATAGGAAATTATGGTGCTTTTTTTGTACTGCTCAAAACACTTTTTAGTAGCTAGATGCGCATCTGGATATAGACGTCTACTCCCACGCATTGAGCTCTGTAATCTGGGGTACCGTTTTGTACTGGCTTAAAGGCATGATATCGAAGCATGATTTTGAGAGAACTAATCAGGTGTTCACTGGCCATACTGTTGCCGGTCGCGAAAAAAAAATTGAAAGGCTGGATGATTGAAATTTTGAACGCCACCTGATGATATCAGGGTAGAGGGCCTATCAACTACCCCGACGCAGCTGCGTCCATAGCAGGCCAAACGCATGAAAAATAAGTACCGGACCAAAAAAATAGGCCAAAAATAACGGGCCGTTAAACGCGATTTCCACGTGAGTTTCCAGCTCGCGCCGGACATTATCTGCGAGGAGGTCGTCCGCGTCCTTACCGAGCCATTCTGTGGTGTTTGGGTCCGTCAGTTGCAAGGTAATCTCGCGCTCAATAAACGGGAGAAATATCTGCTCGCTCATCGGATCACGGTCCAGACTGTTCCACTCGACGATGGTCAGCACAGCGAGTATCACGGCCCATACAATACTAAAGTGGGTCGCGCGATTGATTGTGGGTTGGATCATAGACAGCCTACGACCGCATCGCTGGTAAGAAACATGTAGGCATTATCACGTGACCGGGGCTTGATTACCAGAATCCGGCTGGTGCCGGGGTGGAACCAGAGACGCAACCGTGGAAACGTGCCGTCAAGGGCTGAGGCTATGAGGTCACTATTTCTAATAACGCTACTTTTATTGCTGGGTGCATGTGCATTACCGTCCCCGGCAACACTGTTGACTGCAGCAATGTGACCGGAGCAGCACTTGCGACTTGCCAGAAGCGAAATACGCCGCCTACCACGGTCTGGCAAAATGTTTGTACAGAGATACCAGTACCGATTGATTACCGCTATGAAAGTAGCGCAGTGGCCGACCTCCAAATGAGTCGGGAAAGTCTCCTCGAGCAACATGAACAATCAACCTACACCTGTGAAGCCAGAATACAATCATTGTCCGCAGAAAGCGCATACTTACTCTATAAGCAAGATCTGGAATACTAGCTGTATAGGTATTGGGAAGCACGTTCCAATTCGCGCTGCGATGCTGGCAACACCGGCTACCGCTGTGCCAATGCCCACCGCGCCTGTCCCTTCATTGGCCTACAGCGGCAAGATCAGCTTCAGCTTGAGTAACGGCCTGTCGATGGTCGGTAATACGCTGACCGTTGACAACGATGTACAGGACCAGTTTGAGACCGGTGCGACCTCTGTTAGTGAGACAGGAACGGTTGTCGGTGCGCTCATGGGCAGCTACGAGTACACGGGCGTCCTGCAACCGGACGGCACCTCGATCCTCGCAGACTACACGCTGGGCATCGCCGGTCCGGGACTGCTCGCCCAACTGGAGGTATCCCCGCTGGCGATTATCAATAAAAATGCTGCTTTGCTGTCAGAAATCCCACTTAAAGCGCTGATCGCCAGCTACGGAAACTTCAGCGCCAACTACTCGTTGCAAAAGTCGATCATTCCCATTCCCGTGGCAACCACACTACCGCTTCTGGCCCTGGGCGCAGCACTGATCGGCGTAAACTCTGCACGCCGACGCAGGGTCGCTGCCGTTTAAAGGCAAACGCTACAATGACCCTGGCACCCTTTGGCGTGCCAGCGAGTCTCGATAAACTAGCACCCCACGCACAACGTAATCCACTCTTACGTAGACCCCTCGCTTCCTGCTAACGCCTCTCCCCCAAAATACCATTTGCCATTGAAACTGTATAAATATACAGTGTCTGGCAGTTAATAACCCACGTATGAGGTGACCTGTGGCCGTTGTAGCAATGTGGAAATGTGATCGGGACGACGCGATGTTTGATACCAAAAAAGATGCTGATGCCCATGACAAGATGCTCGAGCTGGCGGAAAGTTTCCGCGTACTCTTCGAAAAAAAGATTGAAGGAATTAGTGAGCAAAATGCCGAAAATATCGGGCTACTATTGGCCAAGAACAAAAGCATTCTTATAGCTGCGTGTAAAGGACAACCTGATTTACTGTTAGATATTGGCAGTGAGAACCCGCAGGAAGCATCGAATATTACCCCTCTGGCGGCCAAAGCCTAACTGCCACAAAAAGCCCACGCCGCTAGTCCGGCGTGGAACCCTGACAACTTCAATGACCAGAACCGTGCGACGGGGCTACAGGTTTTTTCGCCAGAAGGTACATCATCGCCGCATAAAAAACGCCCAGCATCACGCCTTCGTGCATATCATTGCCCACTACGATCTGCTTGGCGCTCGCCACCATCACGGCACAGACTTCATCACAGATATCTGCATGCACACAAAGCCTGCTTGGCCGCAGCAACGGCTTCCTCAACTTGCGCGCTACTGGCACTGGGGCAGTAGGTAACGATCTCCTCCGTGGCGTGATTCAACACCAGAAGGTTCGACGCTACCCGTAATGGGGCCACTGCTAAATTGGTCTGTGAGACACAAGGCGTTCCATCCAAAAATATTGGAACAGTGGCAGCGCCACCCGTTGGCGGAAGTCGCAAGTCTGCAGTTTTTCCCGCCGAAGCTTTATGCCCAGCGCAATAGCGACAGGGCGTTCACCCTCGAATAGAAAGGTCTATACTGACGGATGAATAACGTGAAAAGTCGGTATGCAATGATAGTCTGCCAATCTCTAATAAGGAGTCTTCGAATGCCAAGCCGCTATGCGCTTGCAGGTCTGTGCCTGATTTCCGCACTGAGTCAGGCCACCGACTTACACATCAAAAATGTGGCCGGTGAGCCACTGTCGCGAGTAATGGTGACACAAACGCTGGTGGCTAAAGTTGTAGCGGACTTAACCGACGACGGCTATGCACCAAACGGCGTGCTGACCCCCGCAGATACAACGCTCACTCGATTCACCAATGCCGATGGCGTCGTCCGTTTTGAGGATGCCGATAGCCCAGTCCAGTATCGCGTGCGCAGCCAAGGCTATGTCGACCAGATAATTCGCGAAGACAACATCGATGAAGGCGTGGATGTCGGCGCGCTCGAAGTGATAATGGCCCACATGACGCCAGAGCAGTATATCGCGAGCTTTCCGTCCAACGTCTGGTTGTCACAGCTGGACTTTGGCGGAGATGAGGCACTGAAAAACAGCTTCGAGCTCAATTGTTCCTTTTGCCACCAGCAGGCATCACCGTTTATGCGCAATGAGCGTACCGTGAATCAGTGGATGGCCGTATTCAATCGGATGAACAGCTACGGTGCGCGGCTTCCAGAGGACGAGCACCAAAAAATCGCCGAACTACTGCAACAGGAATACCGTGAACTGCGGGAACACCCCGAGGTAGTCCCTGAGCCCCGTGCCTGGGAGGGACATCTTTCTGACATAGAAATGAAAGAGTGGGTGATAGGCGATGGCTTTTCACAGATGCACGACTTCCTTATCCATCCCAATGGTTTTGTCTACGTGGGCGACAACCTTTTTGATCGCCTGTATGAAATAAATCCTGATACCGGCGAGTACACCGTGCACAAAGTCCCGCACACCGAGGAACAGAAGCCGGGTGGAATTTTGGGAAATCGCTTCGTCACATTCCCTAAAATGCAAAACTATCTGGGCGTTCACTCCTTCGCGGTATCGCCCAAAGACGGCAATATTTTTGTCACGCCCTCTATGCAACAGGCCTTGCTTGAATTTAACCCTACAACGAAAAAGTTCACTACCCACGAGATGCCGGGCGGGTACTACCCTCATACCATCCGCACTGATGTCAAAGATAGAGTGTGGTTTACCCTGGCGCTGTCTTCACAAGTTGCGATGTTTGATCGAACCACCAGTGAATTCACCCTCATTGATCTGCCCGCGAGGGAAATCAAGGAGTGGCTGACGCTCAAGTCGCTGCCCCTGATTTTTGCAATCGACCCCAAGAATCGCCCTCAACCAAGTCCCAGTCGCAAGTCTATCGGACTGCCAATGCCTTACGGCATCGATGTGGCTCCCAACGGCGGTATATGGGCAACACGCCTGTATGCAAACGATATCGCCCATATCGACCCCGATACCCTCGAAGTGACCATGATCAACTTTCCGTTTAACGGGCCGCGGCGATTGCGCGTGGATGCGCAGGGCCTGGTCTGGATTGTCGCTTTCCAGGACTCACTGCTGGTGAAGTATGATCCGAAGACTGACGTGTTCACGCCCTACGACCTGCCTGTGGTCAACGAAATCCCCTATGCACTCAATGTGGATAAAGACAGAGGCGTGGTGTGGGTAAATGGCAATCAGTCAGACACCATACTGAGTTTTGATATTGCTACCGAGATCTGGAAAGTCTACCCCATGCCACGGCAGCGATTCTTTACCCGCGATATTGAGATCTCTGAAGCCGATGGCGCGATCTATACCACCAACTCCCACTTCCCTACCTGGCAATCCGAGGGAGGAGTACCTTCGTTGCTACGCATCACGCCATTGCCGGATCAGGCACAGCAAGACTAATGCAATTGCAACGCGTCTTACTGTCTCTGGTAGCCCTGACATCCGCTGGGGTGGCGTGCGCTAACGATGGTTGGCTCTACTATGGAGGCGACCAGGGTGGCCGTCACTATTCTACGGCCTCCCAAATTGATAGAGAAAACGTCTCCGATCTGGAGGTCGCATGGATCCATCGTAGTGGCGATGTCGGTACTTACGGTGAGGAGATGGAGAACACCTCAACTCAGGCCACACCCATACTATTGCCACAATCCGCTGGTGAGTCTCTGGTCTATTGCACACCTTTTAATCGGGTTATCGCGCTGGATCCCGGTAGCGGCGAGCAGCGCTGGGATTTTGACCCGGACATCGACCGACGCGGCACCAGAACCTTTCGCTGCCGCGGCGTAAGCTATGCTGAGGAGCCGCGTGTGGCAGCAAACGCGCATTGCCATCACCGTCTCTACATCGCCACCCACGACAGAAAATTGTGGGCTATTGATGCGCTGGATGGCAAACGCTGCAGCAATTTCGGCAACGACGGCGTGGTTGAACTCTACGGCGAGGAGGGCTACGCGCCCGGGGATATCAGCAGCGCCTCTGCGCCTATGGTCGCCGGTGGGCTGATTGTGATCGGTTCCGGTATTATCGATTTTGCCAAGGCCACCACGCCACGCGGCTCTGTCAGTACTTTTAATGCTTATACCGGGGATCTTGTGTGGCAATTTGACCCCTTGCTTGGGCACCCGAAAAGCGGATCCGCCAATGTATGGGCGCCCATGTCGGTAGATGAAGAGAATGGACTAATATTCCTGCCCACCAGCGCGCCCTCGCCAGACTATTATGGTGTCGACAGGCCAGGTGATGACCTGTATGCCAACAGCATAGTCGCGCTCGATTTAAAAACCGGAGCGGTACGCTGGCATTTTCAGCATGTACGCCATGACTTATGGGATTTCGACACGCCAGCACAACCCATCTTATTCCAGTGGGAGAAAAACGGGGAGTCCATTCCCGCGCTGGTACAGGTCACCAAGCAAAGCTTTATCTTTGTATTCAATCGCCTGACGGGGGAGTCACTGTGGGAGATTACCGAGCATCCGGCACCACCCTCGGACATTGCCGGAGAGCAGCCATCGCCAACACAACCCAAGCCTATTGCGCCACCGCCGCTGATCGACTCCTTCCTGATACCTTCCAATGTCTGGGGGTTAACCCCCTGGGACAGGGACGACTGCGCACGACAGGTTGCCGCGTTGAATAACCTGGGGTTGTTCACACCTATGAGTGAAAAGCTGACTTTGATGTATCCCGGAAGTCTGGGCGGCGCCAATTGGGGCGGTGGCGCCCTACTCGCAGATTCCGGTATATTGCTGGTCAACATCAATAATGCGGCCTTTACCGGGCAGCTGATTCCCACGCCGCCTGGCGCTGCGTCTGGCGCCAGAGCTGACCACCCCGAGAGTGGTAAACGGATGCAGGTGACCATGGCGGATACGCCATACAATGTCGAAATAGGCGCGTTGATGTCACCGCTAGGCATTCCCTGCAATGCACCACCCTGGGGAAAGCTGGTTGCAGTGAATTTGTATCAAGGAACAATTGAGTGGGAGACCGCGCTGGGCTCCGTGCATGAAATGGGGCCGATGACAGCGCCATTCCATATCGACTGGGGAACGCCCAATCTAGGTGGCGGTATTGCGACTGGTGGTGGCGTTTTCTTCATAGGCGCAACCATGGACAGGCAGATACGCGCCTTCGATGTGGGTAGCGGCGAAACCCTCTGGAAATACACGCTTGCCAGCGATGCTACGGCGACACCCATGACCTATCTGTATCGCGGTCGGCAATATATCGTGATTAACGCAGGTGGGCATTACATGTTCCAGCGTGGTTATGGTGATTACCTGTACGCCTTTGCGTTACCCGAATAGGGGCGTCATCACTCAATCAAGGTGCCTGACGGGGTGCTACGTATTCGCAGACCCAGCCATCGCTGCTCGTTATCAAAACGTACCCGGCTCGGCCGTTTACTGACTCAGTGCATCCATTTTCCGCTGCAATACTACTTTTTAATCTCGCACGATCTCCAGCAATATATTCCGACATACCTCATTTGAGTATACTGCGACAATCGCAGCGCCGTCGGGATGTCCACCAGATTTTTCCGCCGAGCGTACCGACGATAAATTTTACGTTATCCATGTTGCGATTGAGAACAGCAGTTCGTTTTGTATTATGCCCTAAACTATCTATATAGTTCGTAGCTTGGATTGTTGCAAATTCCGATCAATTGAAGGGCGATACAAAAATCGCGATGGAGTAGCCGAATGAAGTTTCAACACAATATACAACCTGGACCTCGTCAATACCTTAAAGACCGGCATGAAAAACTCAACCAGCTTGAGTGGAACAGCATTGTGGCGAAACGTCTCAGTCCGTGCATTGGGGCCGAGATCAGCAATGTCGATCTGTGCAAGCCACTGGACGCGGAAACCTTCGATGAACTTTATGCCGCGCTGCTGGCCTACCGCGTCATTTTTTTTCGCGACCAGGACATCTCCTCCGAGCAACACATGGTTTTCGCCAAGCGTTTTGGTGAACTCGAAGAGCACCCCTTCATTCGCTCCAATGCGCCGGATGCTGAAGTGGTCCGCTTCGATAAAGATGAGAAAATGATTGGTGTGGAGAACGTGTGGCACAGCGATGTCAGCTGGCGCGAGATACCGTCCCTGGGATCGGTGCTGCGCGCACATATCGTGCCAGAGATAGGCGGCGACACACTGTTTGCCGATATGGTCGCCGCCTATGAATGTCTGGACGATGAGACCAAAGAACTGATCGAAGGCAAGCGCGCAGTGAACGACTTCACGCAGAGTTTTGGCGTGTTTCTCAACCCCGAGGAGCTCGCCGAACAGCAGAAGAAATTTCCCGCAGCGGAGCACCCGCTCGTTCGCACCAGCCCCGAGACCGGGGAGCGCTCGCTCTACGCCAATGCCCCGTTCACCAGCCACATTGTTGGAATGAATAAGGGCGACAGCGATGAGCTGCTTGGCCGACTCTTCCTCGAGGCCCGCGTACCCGAGTTCCAATGCCGCTTTCAATGGCAAAAAGATAGTATCGCATTCTGGGACAACCGCGTGGTTCAACATTATGCCGCGAACGACTACTGGCCCCAGCACAGGAAAATGGACCGCGTCACAATTATTGGTGAGCGGCCGGTGTAGTCAGGACAGAGCACTCGCTATCCACCAGCACGGTTCGCACCCGCAAGGAATTATACAGCGTTCGATGCACCGGACAGCGATCAGCAATCTCTAACAGCCGCGCCCTCTCTTCAGCGGACAGTGAGCCCCGCAGCGTGATCTCACGCTCCAATACGTCAATATGCGCTCCCTTTTCCTTGCAATCCTCACAATCTTTCAGGTAATCCTGGCTGTGTTTTAGCTCTACCACGACGTGATCCAGTGGTATCTTTTTTCGCGCGGCATTAAGTCGCAGAGTCATCGACGTGCACGTTCCCAAGGCCGCCAATAAATACTCGTAGGGGTCGGGGCCGGTATTATTGCCGCCCACCGCTTGGGGCTCGTCAGCCAACCAGTAATGACTGTCACTCCAGATGTGCTGGGTAAATTTGTGATCTTTTTCTGCCACGCGCACATGGCCCTGAGCAACGGCGACACGGGACGTGTCGTGAGCGGATGTCTGACTCCGGTGTTTCGAGGGCTCCGCTGAGACTCAGCCCATTACTGATAAACTCTACTTCCTGACGCAGACTATATCTCCCGCGAAGCGTACTCTCAGAATAGACGAGCCCGAGCCCGTTGATTACCGGCGTCTACTGGCACAATCGCTCCCTCAACCTGACCAGCTGCAGCACTGCGTCCATGTATCGGGCGACAGCGCCGCTGTCGAGCGGGTTATCCACGCTCGCGGGGAGGCCAGAGGTATCGACTATGGACACGGGTTGCTGCGGGGCGATTTGTTAAAGGCCAGGAATCGCTGAATATCCCCTTCCGAGAAAAAATGGGTTAACTTGTCCCATTTAGGGCGGGATCCTGAACCACAGTTACTAAAGGTGCTACATGACGAAACAGACGATCCAATTTGAGATTGAGAAAGAGACCAAGAACAGTGTGCGTTATAAAGAGGTACCCGCTGAGGGGCAGGCACCGGTTGTTGGCAGCTTGTATGTGCAGAAGTGGTTTGCAGGAAAAAGCAGATTTCTGGAAGTGACTATTGAGAAGAAAGACTAGTCCGATCACACAGGCCCAGCTGAGCTTTCAAGGCCTGCCCCATTACAGCTCACTCTGGGCGGTCACCTGAATGTTTGAAATCGTGTAAGTGTTGGCAGCACCGCATAAGCCACCTCAGGATACGGAATTATTCCACCATGGCACGAAATCCACAGTAGGGCTGTAACCTTGCCACAATGCGACATTTAGCCAATATCCATTCGCCATGCTAGTGGCCAAATCGCTTATTGGCATGGTCGTGGTTGATCCCTGAGCGCCACCACCAGAGGCCCTGTTATACACCTGTACACTTCGGCCATCCTGAGAATAGATCACTACCACTGCGGGTACACTGCCATAGGGTAAATGTGGCTACCACATCATGTCCCGTTGACGACTCCGCAGCCAGCCAGCTCAAGAACAATGACAAAAAATAGCGCCCATTGAAAAGAGGCTTTAAACATAATCTTCCAAAGTTTCATTTAGATACAAAAATCTACAGTATGTATAAGAAGTATGGGCTTGTTGCCTGCTGATACAGCCTGCGGGTACCACAGTGGCGCGGTTAACTTTGATCAGTGCCTACCAGCAGAATCACCCACCCTTACGACGCGGGGATATTGGGAGTCAGGGTAGAAACTCCTGGCAGCTATCGGAATTTGATCACAGAGTTTGTACACTGACCCCAAATTCCGTTAATTCTCTTAAACTGATAATTGAAAAGAAGGATTAGCCATGCGTATCCGCTATTGTCTATTACTACTGTTTTTCTCTTCCGTGTCCTGTGCAGACGACCAGGATGCAACGGCCTCGACGCTCCGTGATAAAGCGCTGGAGAGCAACCGGGGCTGGGAGATTGTCGAATCGCTGACTACAGAGGTTGGCCCGAGATTAGCGGGGACCGACGCCGATAAGCGCGCGGTGAGTTGGGCCAAGGCGTTACTTGAACAAGCAAAAGCCGCCAAGGTTTTCGACAAAGTGTGGCTGGAGCCGGTGAGCTTTCCCATCTGGGAGCGCCAGCGAGAGCAGGCTCGGGTAGTGTCTCCCTACCCCCAGCCCCTGCAGATCACTGCATTGGGTTATAGCGGCTCTACCGACGGTGAGATCAGTGCCGAAGTGATCGCTTTTACCGATCTGGCCGCGCTGCAAAAGGCCAATAAGAAATACGTGGCGGGTAAAATCGTGTTTATCAATCAGCCGATGACGCGGCATCGTGAAGGCGCAGGCTATGCCGAGGTAGTACCCAACCGATACGCCGCCGGTATGATCGCCAAAGAGAAAGGTGCTGTGGCCGCGTTGATTCGATCAGTGGGCACCGATAGTCACCGTTTTCCCCATGCGGGGAATTCAGCCCGCACGGATAATCCATTACCCGCCGCCGCTTTGTCGGTGCCCGATGCGCAGCAGTTACAGCGCATATTGGACCGTGAGGAAACGTTGATAGTGGCGCTGGATATCAAAGTCTCTGAGCAGCCCAACGGTGACTCTTATAATGTGATCGCGCAAATCGATGGCCGCGTTGATGCGAGAAAAATAGTGTTGATTGCGGCGCACCTTGATAGCTGGGATTTGGGAACCGGTGCGATTGATGACGGCGCCGGCGTGGCGATCACGGTCGCCGCAGCGCAGCTCATTGGCGAGCTACCGCAGCGCCCAATGTACAGCGTGCGGGTGGTGTTATTTGCCAATGAGGAACAGGGTATTTGGGGTGGCAAGGCCTACGCCAAGCAATATCACTATGAGCTGGAAAATTACCTGTTTGCGTCGGAGTCCGATTTTGGGGCCGGCCCGGTGTGGCGGTTTGATACGGCAAATGAAGCGCTCATGGCTAAGGCCATGCCACATCTGGCGGCGTTGAATATCGAAAAAGGGGGCGCGGCCTCCAGCGGTGGCCCCGATATAAAACCCTTACTTGAGGCCGGTGTGCCCGTTTTTCAGTTGAAACAAGATGGTACCGATTATTTTGACTACCACCACACCGCCGATGATACCCTCGATAAGATCGATGCCGGTGAACTGCAACAGAATATTGCTGCCTGGGCGGTTGTGGCGTTTCTTGCGGCGAACATGGATTGAGGTAGAGCATTGTCGGGAATGCGCCACTTTTGCTTGCGTTTCCAAGTTGTCTGTTCTCTGTGCTATAGCTTCGCGACATTAAAATAAGAAATTATATCGGGCGGCATCAATGCCCGATAAAAAAGGCTATTCCTCCAACAACAGCATTTTGGAGAACCCTACCCTGCGCAACCCTGAACCGCAATCCGTGGTCGAGGGCCGGTCATTTCTCTAAGACGCAGCCCCTTCATCATTCATATACGACAGCACCTGCACGGGGCCATTGTTGCCATACAGCAGGGGATGGTGGAGGACACCTCTGGGACGCACGATATTTTAACTGCCCACCCACAGCTCCAGGGTGAGCAACTCCATGCGCTCCGTAAAGGCGTAGTAGGCTTTTTCAGGATTGGCGAACCAAATGACGTTGGCCATAAAGTCTTACCTGTCCGCTGTCGCACCCTGGACTATTGCCAGCACATCATCCCGGTGAGCTGCGCTGACAAGGGGGCCGCAAGCAGGGCAAGAACTGGAACCCAGTATTTCATAATTTGTCACTCTGTTGTGTTAGCTAACAAGTTAACGCCTGTGTCTCCTATCTCGCGTTCGCCTTGCGCATAATCGACCACAACAGCGATGGTGAAAAGCGGCGCAGCCACATCATGAAGCGCGCTTCGCCGGGCACTACCAAAGTAGCGCCTTTCTCCAGCCCCGCCAGTAGCGCATCGACGATGACTTCCGGGGATGCCATGCGGTTGCTCGACCTTGCCAGACCAAGGCTCTTGGGCCCACCCTCCATCGCCTGGTTCACCAGTGGCGTATCCACCATGGGTGGACAGATCAGGAGTATCTGTACCCTGTTGTGCCTGTTCTCCTCCTGTAGCACTTCGACAAAGGTGTTGGTAGCTGCCTTGGACGCGCAGTAGGCGCCCATGCCATGGGTCAACACACTGCCCGCCATCGAACCAATAATGGCAATCTCACCGCTATCTCTTGCCAGCATCCCCGGCAATACCGCCTTCGTGACATTAACGGTACCCATGTAATTGATCGCCATCACCCGGTTTATCTGTGTGGCCGGCATGTCGCTGAGGTCACCGCCGGGCATGATGGCCGCGCAGTGGATAAGTCGAGTGACGTCCCCGAGAGTGTTGGCGATCTCCTGCACCAACTTCTCTGTCGCCTCGTGATCTGAAAGATCACAGATGAAAGCGCTGACGCCCTCAACCTCGCCGGGCGGCAGCGGATTAACATCCACCACGGCGACCTTGTTACCCGCTGCTGCCAGCTTCTTGACCAACAGCAAACCCATGCCACTGGCGCCGCCGGTGACCAGCATTATCCCTGACTTATTCATAGCCTTTTTCCTCCTGAGAGTATGTGCATTAAAGTCGCAACATAGTGTTCTATAAACGTATCATCCGTGGCTCCCTGCCCTGTCACCCGCTCGATAATGGGTGCCACATTCACCAGATAGATCAGCGCGCCCGACAGGGTGTACAACAGGTGCATCGGGTCTACATCGGGCAGTACGCCGCGCGCCTGAGCCAGCTCCACCACCCCCTTGCCGTCGGCAAAGTCTCTGGTAAAAAATCGCTCTACCATCCAGTCCAGCCGTGGACCCGGGGTAGAGGCTTCCTGGAACATGATCTTAACCCAGGTCGGGTTGGCAAACGTAAACCCCAGAATATACCGGCACAGCTTTTCCATCGCGTCCATCGCCGAGAGATCATCGGGCGCGATCGTCACGAACTTTGGCAGCGCCTCGTTGCGCTGCTGCCAGACATACGCCACCGTCTCTTCCCACAACTGCTGTTTATAGCGAAAGTGATACTGCACCAGAGTCTTTTTCTCGCCGGCAGCACTGGCCACCGTCTTCATCGAGGTCCCCTCGAATCCTACCTGACCGAACAGTTGCGCGGCGGCTTCCATGATTGCAGTGCGTCGGCAATTGCTGTCAGTGTTAACCGCTTCTGCTTTTTCCATACCTGACTACCGTTATAAGCCAGACGCCTGCCACGGGTTGATTCCCACAGCGCGCATATTGACCCGTATCCAATACTATGCGACCGTATAGTTTATACACTATTCGATCGTATAGTAAATAAATGAAAAAAGCAGAGGATAGTACCGCAATGACCACCTGCGGTAGTAAAAGCGACCAGTTGATCTGGCTGAGGGACCTGACGAATCAGGCTGCGGGCGGCAAAGCGTACGGCCTCAAACTACTCATGGACTGGCAACTGCCCTGCCCGGACGGCTTCGTGATACTGGATGCCAGCAAGCCGGTGCCCAAGCAGGACTTGGCAGCGTTTTATTACCAGCTCGGGGAGGGCAAGGTCGCCGTACGCTCCTCTGCGTTGGGCGAGGACGGCGAGCAGGCCTCCTTCGCCGGACAATATGAAACAGTGCTCGACGTACAGGGTATCGATCAGCTGCGCAGCGCCATCGCACAGTGCGTCGCGTCACTGCACAGCGACCGCGCCGACGCCTACCAGTATGACCAACACATCGCGCCAACAACCATGTGCGTAGTGGTTCAGAAAATGGTGGATGCCGCCCTTGCTGGCGTGTTGTTCACGGTGGACCCGGTGAGTAATCGCTATGATCGACTGGTAGTGGATGCCGTCGAGGGCCTGGGTGAAGCCCTTGTCAGCGGTGAGGCCACCCCGGATCACTACGAGTTCGACGCGTCCGGTCAGCTGTGTTACCAGGAACTGATCGCGGACACAGCGCTGCTTTCTACCCAGCAGCAGCAATTGCTGGTAACTCAGGCGCGCACAGCGGAACAGCTGGCGGGCCAGCCACTGGATATGGAATGGGCGATTGACCGCCAGGGGCAACTGTACTGGGTGCAGGCACGACCTGTCACCACACTGGCCAGCGACCTGCGTGAATACGACACCCCGCTGGCAGACGGCGATGTCGTCACCCGCTGTAATATCGGTGAGATGATGCCCGGGGCCTGCTGCCCGCTGACGCTGTCTATCACCGGGCGAGGCATTGAACACGGTATGCAGGACATGCATGTGTCCTATGCTGGACGGCCTGCGATCACTGATGACTGGACACAGGTTGCCTTCAGTCACGGCCAGATGTTTATCAACCTCAGTGGCGCCGCCGCTGCCTCAGAAAACGTGTGGGGCGTGAATGTGGAATCGATAGGGCAAACTATTTGTGGCCGTATCATTCCGGAGCTTGCGCCACCGAAACAGAAAAACCTACTCATTCGAATCGTGGGTTTCACACGGTTATTGCGGTATGCGCTGACCGCCGACAAAGCCATTGCCACGTTCAAAACCGAGCTGGACCATTTTGACATCGACACCTCTGGTGACAGCCGCGCTGTGATGTGCGCTATCGACGCGGCCCTGCCGATGCTCAACCACGCCTACTGCGCACACCTGCAATCCTCTTCCACCTCCGGCCTCACCGGCAGCTTGTTGCGCGCCATCATGGCCCGTGGTCTGGACGACCCGACCGACCTGGAAGCGGAGGTATCCCGCCTGCTCGCCGGAGCGACCGCAGTGGAAAGTGCCGTGCTGGTCGAACAGCTCGATAATATCGCCCGCCAGATCGCCCAGTTGCCAGCGGGGCAGGCCAGCGCATTTGGCGCGGCGGAACGCGAAGAGGCGCTGGTATGGTTGCAGCACGAGGCACCTACTGCTATTCGTACCGCATACCAGGCATTCCTGGCGCGCCACGGCCATCGTGGCTATCGAGAGCTCTGCCTGCGCCAGCCCAGCTGGGTACAGGCGCCGACTGAATTGGTGACAACGATCCAAACCAGCGTCAAGGCACGCTTGGGCGGCAATATCCACGAGTCCAGCCCCGAGCCTATCGACATGAACGAACTGTCAGGCGGGCTGCGCTGGATACTGCCCAAGGCCCACAATGCCATCCGCCGGCGTGAGGCAACCAAGTCCATGCTGGTACTGACTACGTACAAACTGTCAGTAGCCTACCGCGTACTTGGCGAACGCCTGGTTGAACAGGGTGTGCTAACAGACAGTGATCAAGTGTTCTTTTTCGGGCACTCTGAGTTGAAAGCGCTGGTGGATGAGGTGTCGCAGCAGGGCGCGCATGCCACTGCGTGGGCGGACATCGCCGACAAGCGCATACTGGCACTGGGTTTTCAGGACCAGATCCAGTTCGACGAAGTATGTTACGGTGACCCGCAGCCACGCGATCTACGCCAGCGCCCCGAAGAAGCCCAGGGCGTGATCACCGGCCGCCCTGTATCGAGGGGTATCGTGGAAGGTCGTGCCAGAGTGGCGCGCAGTGTTGAAGAAGCCAGCGCCCTGCAGCCCGGCGAGATTCTGGTGGCGCCCATCACCGACGTGGGCTGGACACCTTATTTTAACCTGATCGCCGGCCTCATTACCGACATTGGTAGCTCGGTATCTCACGGCGCAGTGATTGCCCGGGAGTACGGCCTGCCGGCCATCGTGAATACCCGGGTCGGCACTCGCAGAATTGTCACAGGCGACCGCATTCGGCTGAACGCGGACAAGGGTATCGTCGAACTACTGGATCAAGACACTGCCGCCGGTGCACACTTGGCGGACTACACAACCAACGACAGCAACATCATAAAAGGGAGCGCCCCAGCATGAGTACGTCATTCGACACCAGTCAGTTTGGTATTGTCGCCGCAGATGAACACACACATCCATTCAGCCCCGATCACGCTGACTGGAACGAATCGTATTTTTTCGACTGGTACAACGCGGACGCCTCTTTCGCCGGCCATTGCCGGATTGGCTGGCACCCGGTGCAAGAGCGGATACTGTTCTGGTTTTTCCTCTACCAAAATGAGGAATGGCTGCTGGTAGAGGAGAACCGCATACCATTTTCCGCGCTGCAACTGGATGGCACTGATACGCCATTCCGCTACCAGGGCTGGGGCCTGGAGTTCAACTACACGCCTCAGAAAGCGCTACTCAGTGGCACCCTGAATGTCAGTGGTTTTGCCCGGGTGATCAGTGGCAAGAGGCTGGGTATGGTGTTGCCCGTTGCCGTGAATCTGCAGCTGGAGGCTCTGGCGCCACCCCATTCCAGCGGGCCTGGCGAAGTGGAGAGCCACACTGCCCAAGGGTATGCGACCAACCGCTATGAGCAGCCCATAAAAGCGCACTGCGAGGCCACCGTCGATGGGCTGGCGCAATCCTTCCAGGTACGCGGTGAGCGCGATCACTCCTGGGGGCCCAGGCCGTGGGATATGGAGTGGGCATTCCTGGTTATCAACAACGAGGACTTCTGCCTGCAAGCGACCGTGGTGCAAATCCCCGGATGGCCCGCCATCAAAATGGGCTACTTCAAGGGTGCGGATGGCGACATGATCAATCTCACGGATGTCGATTTCCAGGTTGAGTACCGTGCCGATGCGCCAGAGCAGGCCGTGCAGGGCGACATTACCCTGACCTGCGAAAATGGTGCCAAAATCAGCGCGACGATGACCACCGTCACGGGCACAGAGATCGACATTACCCACACCTTTGCCCTTCCCAAGCGCACGGAATACCGCCGTTCGTTGGTGCGCTGTGAATTTGATGGGGAACAGAAGGGCATCGTGAGCACAGGCTGGTTTGAGTGTAACCGCAGCGTTCCCGAAAACACCGAAACAGACAACTAGAGACGTACACCCATGTTAAAAATTGATGCACCATTTTATGCCACCGTAGCCAATGCCGCCGACGAAGCCAAACAGCTGGCGGCGGATGGTTTTGATGGAGTTTATACCCTCGAGGGCAGCACCGATCCATTCTTTCCACTGCTGCTTGCCTCGGAGCATGCGCCGCAACTGGATATCGCTACCGGCATCGCCGTTGCCTTCCCGCGCAACCCCTCCCATCTCGCGTATCAGTCCTGGGACCTGCACAAGTTCAGCAAGGGCAAGTTTTTGCTTGGCCTGGGCTCGCAGATCAAAACCCATATTGAAAACCGCTTCGGCTGCGACTTCTCGCGCCCAGCGGCCCGCATGCGCGAGCACATCCTGGCTACCAAGGCCTTCTTCGATTGCTGGCAGGATGGCACACGGCTCGATTTTCAAGGCGAGTTTACCCGCCACACCTTAATGACGCCCATGTTCCACCCGGGCGAAAACCCCTACGGCAAGCCTCCCATTTTGCTCGGCGCACTGGGCCCAATAATGACGGAAGTAGCCGGCGAAGTCGCAGACGGCATTATCATGCACCCCTTTAACAATCAGGTGTTCATCGAGCAGCATGCCCTGCCCGCAGTGCGCAAGGGGTTGGCAAAGGCCGACAAATCCGAATCCGAATTCATCATGTCACTGGGCGCGATGATTGCAACTGGTGAAACCGAAGAAGCCATGCAGGCCGCCAAAGCCAGCATCAAGGGCTTGCTGGGATTCTACGCCTCCACACCCGCCTACATCCCACCGATGGCTGCGATCGGCTACGCGGACCTGCAGCCGGAAGCAAACCGATTGACCAAGGAAGGCAAGTGGGAGCAGTTGGCGGAACTGATCGATGACACTTTTTTCGAAGCGTTTTGCATTTACGATGAGCCGCAGAATATTGCTGCCCGAGTGGCCAAGAAATACGGCACGCTACCTGACCGCTTGAGCTTGTACACACCCTATGCAACACCTGCGGGTTTCTGGAAGCCTATTATTGAGCAGATTAGAGGCTCCAGGTAAAACTGAAGTGGATATCGGGCAGCCACTGAGGGTCAAATGAGAGGTAGAGGTCGGGACTTTCATGTTTGCACACTAGTGCACTTATCCTGGCATCCTGAATCGCAAACCGGAGAAACGTGACATGCATATTTGGGTAGACGCAGACGCCTGCCCGGGGGTGATCAGGGACATCCTGTTTCGCGCTGCCCAGCGCACCGGCTTGCAGCTCACCCTGGTCGCCAACCACACTCTTGCCGTGCCTCCCAGCACCAATATCCGTATGCTGCAGGTCAGTTCGGGCTTTGACGTCGCCGATGATGAAATCGTCAAATTGGCCAAACCAGGCGATCTGGTCATCACGAGCGACATCCCTCTGGCAGCTGAAGTGATTGAGAAAGGCGCTCACGTACTGAGTGCACGCGGCGAGCGCCTCACCGCCGACAACATCAAACCGCGACTGAATATGCGTGATTTTATGGATACGATGCGCTCCAGCGGCCTACAATCTGGCGGCCAGGCACCCCTGAACAATCAGGACAAGCAGCTGTTTGCCAACCAGCTGGACAGATTGTTGGCCAAAGCCAAGGATTTACTATAGACACGTATACTCTGGATGGAATGCCTAATCTACTGCCCGCAATCCTATTCCTGCGGTTGTTAGCGCCTGATTTACTGATACAGACGCACTACAACTACTGCCTCAAATACAGGCCAGATCAGTGAACCACAATATGTTAAGACCAATACAAGACATCGATCGGCAACCAATCGCGACACTGAACTCAAGCGTCGAACAGGTTCCCATTATCGATGTGGCCGAGCTGTTCCATGATTCTTCCAGCAACGCTGCGCTCATCGCGATCGATCAAATTTCTGAGGCCTGTAAAACTTGGGGATTCTTCCAGATCGTCAACCACGGCATTGCCAGTACGCAAATCGGAGAGGTCTGGAAGCAGACCCACGCGTTGTTCGCACTACCAATCGAAGAAAAGCTGGAGATAATACGCAGCCGACAAAATCCCTGGGGGTTTTACAATAACGAGCTGACCAAGAACCAGCGCGACAAGAAGGAAGTGTTTGATTTCACGCGCAAGGGTTCTGATCCCATTTATCAGCAAAGTAATCGGTGGCCACAGCGGCACCCACCATTCAAAGTCACCATGCAGGCTTACCTGGAGTCCTGCACCACGCTTTCTCTGAAATTGCTCGAAGCCTTCTGCCTCGGCCTGGAGTTGCCGGCCGACTTCCTGCACCCAAATTTTGACGGCAACCACACCGGGTTTGTCCGTCTCAATTATTATCCGATCAAGGATCCGATGGCCGGACTCCCGATGGCGCACCAGGCAACCGCGGACCTTGGCATTCATCATCATACAGACGCCGGCGCGCTGACCGTGCTACTGCAGGACCAGGTCAGCGGGCTACAGGTTTATCGTGACGGGTTTTGGCATGGTGTACCGACGGTAGAGGGTGCCATCACCATCAACACCGGCGATATGATGCAGGTGTGGTCAAACGATATCTATCAGGCTGCAATTCATCGCGTACTGGCAATGGATAGTTGCGAACGCTACAGCATTCCGTTCTTCCTGAATCCCGCTGCCGACTGCCGCGTCAGCCCACTGCCGTCGGTGATCGATCCACAACACCCGCCGCGCTACGAATCGATTCTCTGGGGTGAATATCGCAGCCAGCGCTCAGACGGGGATTTTGCGGATTACGGGACTGAGGTGCAGATCTCCCAGTATCGCATTTGAGGTCTACCGACCAGCTAAACTCACTCAGCAAAGCCTTTCTCTTGCAGCCATCGCTCAGACACGTCCCACAAACGGCTGGAGGCCTCCGCATTAGCGGTTTCCGCGCTGGGCTTGGCCCTGGTGCAATGGGAGAAATAGTTGCCGCCCAGTTCACTGCGCTCTTGCCATGTTGCACAGAAGACAGACGTTGCGGCACCCTGATTGGCTGTCTTGGTAAAAGGGCGCACCAACAGCATGGCGAATCTGACGAGTGCTGAATCGCGACCGATGTCCGTGGTGACCATCGTGCCGGGGTGCAGATAACAGGCTGTGAGCCCCTGATCGGCATAACGTCGATGCAACTCGACGGCCATCAAGGCGTTACACAGTTTCGCCTGGCCATAGGCTTTCATGGTACTGAACTTATCCCTGGGGTAAGGCAGCGCATCAAAGTTGAGACGCGGCGGGGCGCGATGCGACTCGCTGGATACCATAACGACGCG
Source organism: uncultured Halioglobus sp. (assembly GCA_963934845.1). Classification (GTDB taxonomy): domain Bacteria; phylum Pseudomonadota; class Gammaproteobacteria; order Pseudomonadales; family Halieaceae; genus Marimicrobium. Next base: position 27,142 of record CAWWAG010000013.1, read on the forward strand.
GGGCGCCGGTGCGCTCAAGATTTTTAGCAGCAGCATTTTCACCAGCAGAAAGTGTCCAACATGGCACACGCCTACCGTCTGCTCAAAGCCCTCAACCGTTTCACCGTATTTCGGTGCGACGATACCGGCGTTACAGATGATCACGTCGATTTTGCTATGCACTAACTGCGCACAAAAATCCCGGACACTGGCGAGCGAAGCGAGATCCATCACAGCGGCTTCTACCGAGCTGTCGGGATGGGCCTGTAACAGCCGTTGTTTTGTAGCTGCAGCTTTCTCGGCGCTGCGGCATGTGGCGATAACAGTGGCTCCAACCGCAGCCAGCGACCGGGCGGTTTCATAACCAATACCCGTGTTGGCACCCGTAACAATAATGACCTGTCCTCTAAGGTTCTGGCCGCGCAAAACGTCATCCGCCGAACTTCGATGATTAAAAGGCGATGTGATAGTCATAGATGAAACTCCTCAACAAATTTTTGCCATCTTAGCAAGACCAGGCAGGAATACGTATGCGTTATCATTTACCACGCCCTGCGTTTGTCTACTCAACAGGCACAGCACAATGCTGTGCCGATGCATGCAGTTTTCCAAAGATCCATACAACACAAACTGTAATCCGTTATAATCCGTCAGTCGCAGCGCTGCGTATCACCGGCACGAACCATTCTAGGCGGTATAACTACCTCGGACTTCGCAGCGTGTAAAAAAAATTGATAATGGCCAGTGGAGACAACCGATATGACCGGGGAATTTGAAGTCAGCGTTCAAGAATGGGTGGCGCAGAACCTGCCGAAAACTCTGGTTGGTGTGCGCATAGATCCATATGGCGTAATGTCTGAAGACCCGGCAGTGGGAGACGCCTTTGATCTGTGGTGCCAGCGCCTCGCGGCACAGGGCTGGGGGGCGCCCACATGGCCGCGCGAGTATGGCGGAGCCGGCTTAACAGATGCCCAGGCTAAAATTGTCAGCCACGCGATTGCCAGGGCCGGGAGTATGAACCCGATTCCGTATCTCGCTGGTATGGGCGTCACCATGGTTGGCCCAACCTTGCTTGAATATGGCACCGCTGAGCAAAAAGCACGTCACCTACCGGGGATGGCGAGTGGCGAGGTGCGATGGTGTCTGGGGTTGTCTGAACCCAACGCCGGATCGGATCTCGCGTCTCTCAAAGCCAGCGCAGTGCTGGATGACGAAGGCTGGGTGCTGAATGGCCAGAAGACATGGACCTCCGGCGCCGACAAAAGCCAGTGGTGTGGCGTCCTGGTGCGCACAGATCGAAGCGCCGCAAAGCGGGACGGTATCAGCTTCTTGATGCTGGCGATGGATCAGCCCGGTATCGAGACACGTCCCATCAGCCTGATAGCCGGCGAGTCGCCCTTTTGCGAAACATTTCTCACCAATGCTCGCGCGCGCAAGGACGATCTGCTCGGCGAACTCAACGATGGCTGGTCGGTGATCAAGCGGTTGCTGCAGCACGAGCGACAGAGCCAGACCAATGCGCCGGTCACCGACACCAATGCAGAACCTTTACCGACGATTGCCAAGCGCTACCTGGGAACGAATGCCGATGGTAGGCTGGCTGACGCCGACCTGCGCAGCCGGCTGGCCGATCATCTGATGGACACGGCGGCCCACGAGCTCACCATCGCCCGCATTATGACAGATGCCCGCGGCGGGAATGTCGAAGTATCCGCCACGGCCTCTATCCTGAAGAACTCGGCTACCGACTCAGCGCAGCATCACTCCGAGCTCTTGCTGGAAATCATGGGCAACCAGGGTTTGGGCTGGGAGCCCGGCGAATACTCCGAGACCGAAGCCCGCACCGTCAGGGAGTGGCTGGGTGGCAAGGCAATGTCTATCTATGGCGGGTCGTACGAGGTCCAGAAAAATATCATCTCGAAAAATATTCTTGGCCTCCCGGAAACCACACAAAAGGGTTAAACATGGCGGTACTTACGGAAGAACAGGCACTCATTAAAGATCAGGCCAGCGCCTGGGTTATGGACAAGGCGCCGGTCAGCAGTTTCCGCGCCTTGCGCGACAGTAAATCGGGGCAGGCTTTTCTGCCGGAGACCTGGAAAGCGATAGTAGATATGGGCTGGAGCGGGATTCTGGTGCCGGAACAGTACGGCGGCTCAGATCTGGGCTACCTTACCTGTGGCCTGATTCTGGAGCAGCTTGGTAGACAGCTCACGGCCTCGCCGCTTTTTTCCTCGTCACTGGTAGGCGCCAGCGCCCTGCTACTAGTGGGCACCGCCGCACAGCAAGAAGCGCTGCTGCCTGGTATTGTTGATGGTAGTGCTCTGCTGACACTCGCTCTGGATGAGACCTCGCGGCACCAGCCTGAGCAGACCGCCTTCAAGGCGGAGCAGAACGGCAATAGTTTTACCCTCAATGGTACCAAGACGTTTGTCTCCGAGGGCATGAGTGCCACCCATTATGTCGTTGCAGCGCGCTCGTCTGGCCAACCTGGCGATACGCAAGGGATTAGCCTGTTCCTGGTGCCGGCGCACACCGACGGCATCGCGCGCGCCGCCCTTCCCACGATAGACAGCCGCGACTATGCCAGGCTCTCGTTCACAGATGTGCGTATCGACACCACGGCTTTACTCGGCTCTGTAGATGACGGCATGCCAGTATTGGCGGCCATTCTCGATCGCGCCCGCATCGGCATTGCAGCAGAGATACTGGGAACGGCTTCGCAGGCATTTGAGATGACACTCGATTACCTGAAAACAAGAGAGCAGTTCGGCAAGGTCATTGGCTCCTTCCAGGCATTGGGCCACCGCGCGGCGGCGCTGTATTCCTCGATGGAACAATCGCGCTCCTGCGTCGAGGCCGCGCTGCAGGCGTTGGACGCCAGGGCAGACAACGTGCCCGAGCTGGCGTCACTGGCCAAGTGTCAGGTGGGTAAATTTCTGTTTGCGATGTCGAACGAGCTCATCCAGATTCACGGCGGCATCGGCATGACGGACGAGTTCGACGCGGGCCTGTATTTGAAGCGTGCCCGGGTGTTGGAAGCCAGTTTTGGCAACCGAGCCTATCATCGCAATCGCTATGCGACGCTGATGGGTTTCTGAAACACTTTCAAATGCCCGCGCCTCTCAGTAGGCCAGCTTGTCTTGCCTACGTAATTCTTCAAGCCCTGGCAAATTATATTTGAGGCGAAAAGCCTCTATAACCTGCAATATTTCTGTGCGCAGAAAATCATGCTCCAGTGAATGCGCTATTCGCTCATGCGAGACCAATACGTAGGATATCGACAGCTCCTCATCCTCTGGCATCGGCAGAGTGATAAGGCTTCGCGATAGATCGTCTTCCTCCATAAACAGGGGTGGTGTTGGAAACACAAAGTCGGAGTTCAGCACGACACGAATAGCCGTGGGCAGGTGGTCTGTTCGCAAGCGCGGCACCACCTGGGTAAGCCGCTGGATAATATTGGAGTCTTTGGGCACATGAAATTGGATTTCATGTAGCTCGGATATCAGCAGTTGTACTTGGGGATACTCCAGCAGCATTTCCCATGTAAGCTTTTTACCTGCCAGTGGGTGACCGGCGCGCACCAACAACCGCGGCGGCGCGTAACCCAGAGTTTTCAGTCGGTATTCCGGGGGATAGGACTGGCGTTCCCCCTGTATCACAAAATCCAGATCCCCGCTGGCGAGTAGAGCCAACGGCAACTTAGCCGAAGCCCAGGTGCGCAGTAACGCCTTTGGCGCAGAGCTTGCGAGGCGCTTCAACAAGCTGGGTATCAGCCAAACGCCCATATGCCCCTCGACCAGCAGCTTCACTTTCCCCGCGTACATAAGTGGATCAAACTCGGTAGGCGCGACGATGGTTTGCACCGCCTGGAGTACTTGCGGCAATTGCAAAGACAGTGCGACCGCCCGTGGTGTCGGGACCATACCGCTGGCCTGGCGGATGAACAGGGGGTCGTCAAACAGTTCCCGCAATCGCCCCAGCGTTTTGCTCATCGCAGACTGCGAGATGAACAAGCGCTCTGCCGCGCGGGAAACGTGGCGCTCTTCCAGAAGCGCTTCCAGCGCAACCAGTAAATTAAGATCAAGCTTTCCCAGTTCCCGTATATCCAAAATCCTGTCCCGACCACCTACTATTATGAATACAATTCATGACAATGCTGAATACTAGCCATTTGAAGAATCATAGTAAAGCCCTCATATTGTTTATCAAGCACGGAGGATGTCCCTCCAACTACCCACGAGAGGGGTGAACACGATGACTAGTATTTTCTCAATTTATTCTTTCGTCCTGGCACTGGCCATATGGCAGGAGTTCAAGAACTCTCGTCAGGCAACTGAAGCCAACGTCAAGTAATCAGGCAACCAGACGGGTTTCACACCCGGATGAACCCATAAAACTCGATCCGTTTTTGGGGCGACTCAGCCATGACTGAGTCGCTTCAACCGTATTGACGAATTCAAAGTCAGGCTATATATTCACTGCATATGCACAAGAGCAACGATACAGCTGAGCTGGTCTGGAGGCTTCGCTCCTGGCTCACCTGGAGTCTCAGTGCTGAGCACTAGACAAACCACCACAGGCCTGCATTACGGCGCGTCGCCAAATACTTTATACTGCCCCACAACACACCAGCCTGTTTACTGCTCTGCGACCTCCCGATGCAATTTACTTCCCAACAAGCCTCCAGATTAGGTATCGGAATTGATTTCGGTACCAGCAATAGTGCCGCCGCTGTATTCGATGGCGAGCAGGTCACGTTAATCAAACTGGCAGCGCCGGACAGTGTTATGCCATCGGCCAACTATATAGACAAGGCCTACCAAAGCTCTATTGGGCAACGTGCCATAGATGACTATATCGATGGCAATACCGGGCGCAAGGTCGAACTCAGCCTCGAAGTCCTCGGTGAGGCGCGCACTGGCATCGGCGGCGGCGAGAGCACAGGAGGCGGCCCTGGCGAGTCAGAGACCGCTACCGTGTATGGCCAGGCATTCAACGACTCGAGTTTGCCGGGACGATTATTCCGCGGCACCAAGCGGCTTTTGGGCAATCCAAAAACTGACCGAACGCTAGTCTTCGAAAAGGCCTTCAGGTTGGTCGCACTGGTGACACCCATTCTCGTGGGGATTCGTCATGCTATCGAACAGACTGTTGGCCATAAGATCACTCACGCCTGCCTCGGACACCCGGTTAACTTTGAGGGCATTGAAAGTAGGCGCAATAATATTGCGCTGGAACGCCTGGGCGAATCTTATGGTTATGCAGGTATCTCCGAGCAATCGTTCTGTCCCGAGCCCACGGCAGCAACCATCAGCTTCCTGCACAACAACCCACAGAGCAATGATGAATTGGTGCTAACCGTCGATTTCGGCGGCGGCACTTTGGACTTTAGCGTGTTGCGACGTGATGGCTCAACCTTTCAGGTGCAGGCCACTCATGGGATAGCCTTGGGTGGCGACAGAATCGATCAAACGATTTTTCGAGCGCTGGTTTTTCCGCTGCTGGGGCAAGGGGAGCGCTGGAGTCGAACAATAGACGGCTCGACAGTGGACACCCTGTTTCCCTTTGGAGATCTTGAAGAGCTGCTGATCAATTGGCCAATCAGCTATATGCTCAATCAAAATAAATTCACTTCCGCTGTAATGCAGCGCATGCAACAGTCAGATTCTGGTGCCGAGAAATTTAGACGTCTCTACGACCTTATTCAACAAAACTACAGTTACCAGGTCTTCGAGGCCATCAAGGAATTCAAGGCGGAGCTTTCGGTTGCGGATTCAGCCCTGCTGGATATTCCAGAGATAGATATTCATGTGGTGGTGGAACGCTGGGAATTTGAAATGATGATTTCTGATTTACTCTTTGAGTTTGAACAGGCTATCACTGTGGTGCTGAAAAAGGCCAATTGCCGACCAGATGCTATAGATCTTGTGCTTCGTACCGGGGGCTCTTCACTCATTCCAGCCGTAAAAGATATTCTCGACAACCAGTTCAGGGGCAAGGTTGTCGAACACGATCCCTTTACCAGTGTCGCGGCGGGGCTGGCAATTGCTAATTATTATCAGTACGCAGAGCACGAACTGTCTTAACCGCGCGATTCCAGATAAAGTTGCATCCCATCGGAAGCTATAGATCTGCACCCTGTTGAGTGCAGCTGCAAGTGTCGCAAACAGTGATACCCCATCAATCGCGTTGTCTCACCCATGCCCTTCTGTGATGCATGGTGTGCCTTAACAGCTCTTTATGCTTATAACCCGACAGCCCCAACAAGGACCACAAAATGACAGACAAATTTTTCTTCAATGGCCGGCAGGATTCACGCCAGGACCACGTCGGAGTTGCCTACAAGACAAATGCGGGCAGCAAGGGGGGCAGCGAGAAATACCCGCTAGCGCTGGTTGTCACTAGTGAGGCGCGTCAACAGGAGGTTCAGGCTTTGGTGGATGAAGCAGAACTGTACGCCCACATTAGCGTTGATAGCAGTGAAGATGCCGAAGAGTCTATTGCCGAACTCACCGCGTTGCTCAACAAGAGCGCTACCGTTAAGGTGGCTAAAACACCTGCACGTAACGAGCCCTGCAGCTGTGGCAGCGGCAAAAAATACAAAAAGTGCTGCGGTTAGGAAGTTGTCATTATTCTGTGTTTGGGGAGAGATAAACAATGTCATTAACGCGCAGCGCCCTGGTGGCTTCATACCCGATAAAGCGGGGCAGGCTCTGTGATTGCTCTGCCCGATTATTCTCATACTGTTTAGTGCTATGAATCACATCAGACATCAACTCCTGGTGGGCAACGCCATAACTGTGTAGCTTGTCAGTCTCGATTTTCCTGGGCTCACCGCCGTGATTCGGCAGCAGACGCATGAAGAAGCGCTTGGCCGCAGCTCCGTCACGCCGCGCCTGTAGATACACATCAATCACATCTGCGTCCCGGTCAACAGCTCGGGGCAGATAGTATTGCTTGCCGCTGATCTTTACGAAGACTTCGTCAATGTAGAAAGTGCCGGTGACGCTTATAGGTATTCATCCGCTGATTCTATCAATTTTGCCAACTTAACTTGTCGGAGCACTCAGCAGCACATGTCTTATGACAGCGTCGCCAGTGATTCCCCATCAAAACTGTGGATAGCGTCTACCTGGCCTTCCCGCACTTTATTGGACCACTGGGGGTCTTGTAACAAGGCACGACCCACGGCCACCAGATCGAACTCACCTTTATCGAGCCGGGCTAGCAGGTCGTCAATAGCACGAGTTTCGCTGGATTCTTTCATCGCAATTGCGCCAATAAAATCAGCATTCAGCCCTACGGAGCCGACGGTAATCGAGGTTTTGCCGGTGAGTTTTTTGGTCCAGCCGGCGAGATTCAGATCGCTGCCAGCAAATTCTGGTTCCCAGTAGCGCCGGGTAGAACAGTGGAAGCCGTCAAGGCCGGCATCCACCAGAGGTAACAGAAATTGCTCCAGTTGCTCAGGGGTATTGGCCAGTTTGGCTTCAAAATCCTGTTGCTTCCACTGCGAGTAACGAAGAACAATGGGGAACTCAGACCCGGTTGCTGCCCTGGCGGCCTTGATAATCTCTACCGCGAAGCGGCCACGATTTTCCATACTGCCACCAAAGGCATCAGTGCGCTGGTTCAGACCTTCCCAGAAGAACTGATCAATCAAATAGCCGTGCGCACCGTGAATCTCAATACCATCAAAACCGAGTCGCTGCGCATCAGTGGCGGCACTTGCAAAACTCGCAATCAGACTTTCAATCTGTTTTACCGTCAAGGGCTCCGCGACCTTCTTGCCGGGAGCCCGCAAGCCTGAGGGGCTGGCACTGGGCACATCAGAATTATTCATTTTCGCCGGATCGCGGGCAATCCCCACGTGCCAGAGCTGAGGAAAAACCTTGCCACCGACAGCGTGCACTTGCTCAACGACATTCTTCCAGCCGGCCAGTGCTTGCTCGCCATGGAACGCCGGGGTATTTTCACCCATAGATGCCACCGGATCACTGATGGTGGTGCCCTCGGTAATAATCAACCCGGTGCCACCTTCAGCGCGGCGCCGGTAGTAACTGGCGACATCATTGCCAGGAATTGCATTGGGTGAGAACTCCCGGGTCATCGGGGCCATGACGATACGGTTATTGAGTGTAAGCTTGTTCAGAGTATAGGGGCTGAAAAGCACGCCCAGTTCATTACTCATAGTTCGTTACTCATAGTTGCTTCCTGACGCTCCAATTTGATGGTGCATGGTAGCCCAATTATGCGAAGTTGTGGAATTACGTGACATACTGACGATATGAGTTCTTCAGAAGCGGTGCTGTATCGCGTTTACGACCCCATGTGCAGTTGGTGCTGGGGTTTTCGCCGATTCTGGGACACCCTCCGAGAAGCACTACCAGCGACTTTTACCGTGGTCAATGTGGTGGGCGGATTGGCGCCAGATAGCGAACAACCGATGTCTGGGGAGCAACAGCGCGCTGATCTAGCTGTAGCTGCGACAGCTAGCCTGCCAAAAACTGTCGACAGCATGTTTCGGCGTCCTCGCCAACTTCTGCATTAACCCGAAATCAATCACCGGCAGCACATAACGCTCGCACACGTCATTCAACATCGCTAGCCAGAGCTTCGCTGTCATTTCAGAATCATAGAGTGCCCGGTGAAAAACACCCTCTACAGGGATGTTCATAAAATCCACCAGCGTACCGAGTTTGTGATCCGGTGCTTGCTGGAAAATACGTCGCGCCGCGAGCATTGAGCAAGAGAACTGTCCAGAATAATCGATTGAGATTCTTGTAAGTTCAGCATCAAGAAATCGCTTATCAAAAGACGCATTATGCGCTACCAGATTATAGCCATCGATAAACTCAGCGAAGTCCCGCATGACCGCTTCACAAGGCCGGGCCTGCGCAAGCATCGCATTGCTGATCCCGGTGTAGGATTCGATAAAACCGCTGACACGCTCCCCCGGGTTCATCAATTCCTGAAAACGCCCGGTGATCTCGCCATCTTCAATCCGTACTGCACCGATCTCAATCGCCCGGTCACCCGCGCCAGGTGATAAACCGGTGGTCTCGAAATCCAGCACCACGACTGTATTGGCATTCGACATGTTTCAGCCCCTGCCAGGCATGACCCCTCCGATAAACATGCCCGCGATACTAACAACAACGCTGCCAATGAGCGCCCAGCCCAAGTGCGCCAGCCCTTGACCCTCTATCGACATCGCGTTTCCGGCGATCCACGCGGTCAGCATCAGCATCAGTGCGTTGATGATAAAAGTGAACAACCCCAGCGTGATGATCGTAACGGGCAGGGACAGCAGACTAACAAACGGTTTGACGAACACGTTCACCAGGCCAAAAATCATGGCCACAATCAAGAAGCTACCCACGGAGGACTCGATGTGAATACCCGGCACTATGACAGTGGTGACCCAAAGCGCTGCCGCAGTAACAAGAATACCAAGGATAATATTCATATTTTTCTACCTTAAGGTTGTCAATCGAGTGAGCGTAGCACACCCACCTTGTCCAGCACATGCCGGGACAAGAGTCATACCCGCGTGGGAACCACGCCTGTATTGGTATTCGACATTATGTTGTACTCACGGCGCAGAGAATCATATTCTTCCAACAGACTACACCACGGCATAATACACCACATTATTTTGCGGATAATCTAGAACACATGGATAACAAAGACCTGCTAGACGCCATCAATCAGGTAATGCCCTATGGTAAGTACAAGGGCCGCCAACTACTTGATCTTCCAGAGCCCTATCTGGTGTGGTACCACAGCAAGGGCTTTCCTCAGGGAAAACTGGGCACACAGCTTGCCCTGATCTACGAGGTTAAACGCAATGGGCTGGAAGCGATGTTACGGCGCTTCCAACGATAATATGGCGATGACGATACCATCAGGCATACACCGTACAGCGCGGCCCAGTATCGGTGCGGTATTTGTATTATTGCTGTCTGGCTGTGGCCGACTCGACTCCCTGCTGATGCAACCGAAAACGACCGCAGTGCAATGGTGCGAGGGCATGCCATGCGTGGAGCTACTGTCGACAGGAATCATTCTTAACCAACCGCTCTCAAGCCTGCTGGTTTATCTGTTGGGCCTGATGTGGCTCTGGGCCGGACTGCGCTTCTGGCTCGCCGGGGCAGGCCAAATCAGTAAGCACTGGTGGTGTCTATCTCTGATACTGGGCGGTCTCGCCGCAATATCTGCAGGCACCAGCTACCAGGCATTTGGCTACGAGTTGAAATGCGTTGGCAGAGATTTTTGCCTGTGGACGAACGGGTGGGAAGTCACCTACATGATCCTGCAAGGCGGTAGCTTCAATGCAATGCTAGTTGCGGTGGCTTACTCCTGCACAGTAAATAATCTGAGGCGCGGGCTGATCATCTATGCTGCGCTTAACTTCATGGCATATTTTACAATTATAATTTTGGGCGTACTCGCTGCTGATACATTTTTGCTCTCGTTTGAGCTGCTGGTACTGTTTGTTACACCGACCATGTTGATCGTCGCTTTCATCAATAGCTGGCGTTATCTTAAACACCGGCAGCCGCTGGACCTGGCGTTGCTCGGCAGTTGGGCACTGCTGGCCGTGAGCAATGCCGCTTACTACGCATATCTATCACTGGGCTATACACAACGATTGTGGGAGCACGGGATATGGTTTAGTGAGAATGATGTCCTGCACATACTCGTGGCCTGCTGGGTGGCCTATGTGGCGTGGGTACTCGTAGCAAAAGTCGCTGATATGAGGTAAACACTGAACGATAGCATGGGCAGCAACCACCCCAACGCCAATACATCAGCCGATCCTCCCATTTCCGGCACTGACATTGTCAGAGCCCTTCACTTCACCTGAACAGCAACAATATCAGGTAAAGTCGAGACACTCAGCGCTTGTTCGGCGTCCTGATCGCCCAGCAAATGCGCCGCAAAGAAAAGCATACCATAGGTCGCAGTAATATCGCGTGAAAGCACATTATCAATATAAGTAAACGGTTCTCCTGGCACTGTCTGACGTTCGCCGTCGCCACATCCCGCATTGAACTGTGGCACGATGCCCGCTATATCGGAGAATGACCAGTGTCCAGCATCGGCGATCTCGATTTTCCAGGCAGGGCCCACCGCTGCTTCATAGTTTGCGCGCAAGAATGTATTGCCGATGCTGCCGATGCTATTGTCCTCCACCGCGACCATGAACAGCAGTGGATCCTCAACGTTGGCGGCACTAACACCCGGGAAAATGGGGCTTTCGAAGGGTGCGGCAATAATGAGCCCTGCCTTGAAACGCGGGTCATCCTGCAAAACCTTTCCTGCAGTCACGGCGCCATAACTGTGCCCCGCAACCCCGACACGCTCCGCGTCGAATCGGCCCTGCAATGATTCCGGCAGCACCTGCGAATTTTCCGTTAGCAATTCATCCAGCACCGCCGAGACATCGCTGGCCCGCGTCGCCAGAAACTCCACGCTCAGCATCGCACCTGAATCAAACAGCGTATTGCGTGTATGGTCTGGCGCCGCCACCACGATACCATGGCTAGCCATTCGCTCGGCTAGCGAAAATGAGGAATAGCGCGTGCACTCATAGCAGTGCGAAAAAATAACCAGCGGTAGCGTTGCCGGACTGGCCGCGGGTTGCGATCCCTGACTGGAAGAGGTTTCACGACGCGTGCATTGCTCGGGCACCGTTACGAGCAGCGCCATAATTTCATCACGTTCGGTCTCATCGCCGGCAAAATCCTGAATAGATTGCGTGGCTTGAGCACTCTCGGCGGGATACCAGATCTCGACGGTCAGCGCCCTGCCCTCGCTGGCGTTCATTACGCTTATCGTCTGGTTACCAACCGGATACGGGCCCATCTCGTCATAGCTAAAGGACGGCGGGCTGTCGTTGGCGTCGTCATCGCTACCGTCGGAACAACCCGCTGCCCCCAGCAACAGGCTTGCGGCCAGATAGTAAGAGAATCTTGACTTTAGCATGAGGCGTCACTCTGTTGGGGTTGGATACGTCGTTCCGTTAAGCGGATCGCATTGCTTTCTGGCCTGGATTACTCACAACCTGGACAAGATGTCGCAGCGAACTCCTGAACATTACCCAGCTAGGTTCCTGCGCTGTTCGTGGTCCGAGTACGAACCTGGTAGATCGAACAGATAGTCCCTGCCCCCGGCCACGCGTGGAGAGAGTCCTTTCATAGCGATGCGTTCCCCTGAGAATCGGCCAGAAGCGGCGAACCTGTACCATACTGGATGTCCTTTCGACAGACGCATTTGAAGTCGATGTCTCCCATCTGCGTCAGATGGCAAGGTTACAATCATCATGAAGCGTTTGCACACGTTATTCCTTTCCACACACTAGTGCCACGCACCAGAAGAGTACTTACAACGACTTCCAGCAGTGCATAGCGCCCAACTGAGATCTGCTTCAAAAATTCAGTAGTCCTAATAAATCATTAAAAATCAATAATATATAATTATACATACACATTGGCATAGTAATTGCTGATTCTAACATGGAGCACCCCCAACAACCGCGCCAGCTATTTCGGTAACGGTTACTTCACAGGATTTAATGAATGACTACGCCCACGATACACGCACTGGAGCTAAGCAAAGACCAGACAGATCTAGACCTGCTGCAGTCGGCCATTTGCCAGACGGCTGAGAAGCCACTGGCCACAGCACGCGCGCTACCGGCTGCAGCGTTCACCGATCAAGCTTATTTTAACTGGGAACGGGACCACCTTCTTAAGCGCCAATGGCTCAGCGTTGCGCACGTTTCACAGCTTGGAAATATGGGCGATTACGTCAATCTGGAATTGTTGGGTGAGCGTGTCAGCGTAGTCAACAGTGGCGACGGCGGCGTTAGAGTGCTGTCCCGTGTTTGCGCCCACCGAGGCACGGATATTATGGCACCGGAGTTTGGGCACCAGGAGGAGGGCCAGTGCAAACAGTTTCGCTGCCCTTACCATCACTGGGTCTATGGCCTTGATGGGACATTGAAAGGCGCACCGCTGATGAAAGACCACCCGGAGGTGGCAGGAAAAAGCCTTGGCCTGCATGAATTTAACAGTGCCATCTGGCAGGGCTTCATCTTTGTTAACTTCAGCGGAGACGCGCAGCCTATCGCTGAACAGTTTTCTGGCCTGGATAAATACCTGGAACGCTGGCAAATAGCTGATCTCACGATGGTCGCGGACATTGCCTGGGATTGCCCCTTTAACTGGAAGGTGTTGGTAGAGAATTTTATGGAGCCCTACCATCATGTTGGCGCGCACCACAACACCTTCCAACCAATGATGCCTGCACAAGGCTGCTGGACCGACGCGGAAGGCGAGAACTTTCAGGTGTGTCATTTGCCGTTTTCAGAACACATACAACGACAAGTCGAAAACGGTAGGCCGCAGTTCATCAGCTTTACGCCACCTCCCGGATTGGTTAAGACAGATTATCTGCAGTGGACGGTGTATCTGGCCGCGCCGACCACACTGCTGTTTGTCGGTGCCGACCGCGTTTACTGGTACCGCCTGCAACCGTTAGCGGCCGGGCGCATGCAAATACGGACAACGCTATTGATTCACCCGGATTCGCTGACAGCCGAAAATTACGCGCAAACGCTGGCCGACGAAATTGAGCTGCTGCGTCAGTTCCACCTTGAGGACATGGAAATGTGTGGCGCGGTGCAGTCTGGTCTCAACTCAAAGGCCTACAAGCCCGGCCCCCTACATGCCCTGGAACAACCTATCTGGTTATTCCAGCGGTATTTGGCGCGTCAAATCAGGCGGGAAGCAGCCGCTGCGATCAGCGACTGATCGCTGTCTGCACTCCCGATTATTGCTCCTTAGCCATCAGACTGCGCACAGCCTGGAAGATGGCTTGCGTCTCCGCGGGTAGACGCCCTGGCCCCCCTGCAATATGCCCGAAGTCAGATTCCAGGATGTGGCAGTCGATCCCCAACGCCTGGGCATCGCTGGTGGCATCGGCCACGGTGAAATACAAATCACTGCTCGATGGCATCAGGATGCCAGGGCAGGACAACGGCTTCACTAACTGAGCACAGTTGGCGTGTTTTCCACAGATATCGCCCTCTTGCCAGGTGCGCAATTGCAGCAGCAGATTGTTGGCATCCTGCTGTAGATGATCCTCAACCCAGAATGCCAATATCTGCTCAATGGACTCGAATCCCAGCGCCCGGTAATGGCCATCACGGTAGAATGCCTGGCTGTATGCCCAACCCGCGTAAACCTTGGCAAAGGCGGTCAAGCCCCGCGTTGGTGGCGTCACATAATGGCCATCGGCAAAATGACTATCTGCCTTCAATGCACTCGCCACGCCCTCCAGAAACACGCGATTGTGCGGGTAGCATTTGGCCGTCGCACACACCGCCAGCACATTCGCCACGCGGTCGGGGTATTGGTACGCCCACTGTAATGCCTGCATGCCACCCATCGACCAGCCCATTACAAGGCGCGGCATGGCATCGAGGAACCGGGCCTTGATGAGTGCCCGCTGTGCCCGCACGTTATCTGCCAGACTGATCGCGGGAAAATTGGGACCAGCTTGAGCACCCCCGGTGTTGCTGGGTGAACTGGACTCGCCCGCCCCGAACAGGCAGGGGATAACCACGCAGACGTCCTGCGCATGAAGTGGGCTCGATGTGTCATCCACCCAGGCGCGATTGCTCGCACCCTCGCCACCGTAATAGGTGGGCATCACTATCAGGTTATCTTTTGGTGCGTTCAGTGCACCGAGTTGGTGATAGTAGAGCTTACCGTTTAACAGCACATCGCCGCTGTCCAGCGGGAAGTCGCCCAGATCAATCTCATATTCCTTCCATTTTTGTATATTTTTCAATCACTTGATTCCATTTAGCTGACGAATAACTTTAAACATACATCTTGGCATGTTTCTTGGATATCCTAACTGCAAGAATTATTCCCACTTAAAGGAAAGTGACATGAAAATTGAGCAATTACAAAAGCAGTGCCTGGAACAGGGTGTCAAATACGGTCTTGCCAGCTACGTCGATATTCACGGCGCGAGCAGAGGCAAATTTGTGCCAGTTAACCATTTCAAACAAATGTTTGCGGGCTCGGAACTGTTTACCGGAGCAGCCCTCGATGGCGTGCCGCAAAACATTTCCGATAATGAGGTGGCCGCCATGCCTGACATAGCCTCCATGCAGCAATGCCAGTGGAATCCAGAGCTGGCATGGTTCGCCAGTGACCTGTACCTGGATGGCAAACCCTTTGAGGCCTGCTCGCGTAATATACTGAAGCGGCAGTTGGTAAAAGCCGCCTCTATGGGATTTACGCTGAATCTGGGTATCGAGACGGAGTTTTTTATTCTGCGGAAAACGCCGGATGGCAAAGTCGTGCCTTTCAGCGACAGGGATACCCTGGACAAGCCCTGCTACGACGTGCCCAGTATGATGGACAACATCGCCATCATTGATGAGTTGGTACAGGCGCTCAACGATATGGGATGGGGCGTTTACTCCTTTGATCACGAGGACGCCAACGGCCAGTTCGAAATTGATTTCAACTTCACTGACGCCCTTACCATGGCGGATCGCATTGTTTACTTCCGGCTGCTCGCAAATGAGATAGCGCGCAAACACGGTGCGTTCGCAAGCTTTATGCCAAAACCCTTTGCCGATCGAACAGGCAGTGGCGCACACTTCAATATGTCGCTTGCCAGCGTAGAAACAGGCAAAAACTTGTTTGCAGTAAAGCCCGAGGATGATCGCTACAGCTGCGGGGTATCTGAGCTGGCCTACCAATTTATCGGTGGCATTCTGGGCCACGCTCAGGCCATCAGCGCGGTAGTGGCGCCCACGGTGAACAGTTACAAACGTCTGGTGAGGCAGGGCAGTATGTCTGGCTCCACCTGGGCACCTGTGTTCTGCTGTTATGGAAATAACAACAGAACTAATATGCTGAGAATCCCCAGTGCCGGCGCGCGGGTTGAATGCCGCGCGCCCGATATCGCCTGCAACCCTTATCTTGGCGCGGCCATGATGCTGGCTGCCGGGCTCGAAGGCATTGAACAGGGTATCGATCCGGGCCTCCCGCACCGCGAAAATATGTATCTCTATAGTGAACAGGAAATTTCCGACGCGGGGATTAAATGCCTGCCAAAAACGCTGTCAGAAGCAACCGATGCGATAGCCGCTGATCCGCTGGCACACACCGTGCTGGGAACGGATATGCACAGGGCATTCGTAGCCTACAAGCGCGCGGAGTGGGACAGCTATCACAACACCGTGTCTGACTGGGAAATACAGCGTTATCTGCGGCTATTCGGCTAACCGAATCTGCCATCCAGCTACGGCGTTTACCTTTAAGCGCCGCATGATTAGACTAGTCGTTTTCCCGACGCTGAACTGCCCATGAGACGAACCAAAGAGGATGCCGCCAGAACACGTCAAAACCTGGTTGATGCTGCCTTGAAACTTTTTGGGCAACGCGGCTACAGCGGCACAACCCTGCGCCTCATTGCGGAGGAGGCCGGCTGCTCACGCGGCCCTATCTACTGGCATTTCGCCAACAAGGAAGAGCTGTTCGAAGAGATTCTTGGGTACTCGCAGCTACCACTCGAACAGTTGGTGGCGCACTACCAGGACAGCGGCGATCCCGAGCACGCTGCCGATTCTTTCTCACGTCAATGGCTGCGCCTGCTGGTAGACGATAGCTATTTTCGTCAATCCTTTGAGATTTTTCTTAACAAAACCGAGTTCACTGAGGCCGTGTCGAAAACCCTGGCACGCGAGCGAGCGCTAACAGCCTCGTTAATCAACACGTTTTCAGCCTGGGTGACCCTCTATCGCATAAAGCAGAAGGTGGATGCGTCAAGCGCCAGTAATATCGTGGCACTGTCGATGTACGCATACTTAATGGGCCTTACACAGAGCTGGTTGTTCGACCCAAAGATCACTGACCTGGACAATAATCTGGATTTTTTTGTCGGCGAATTTCTGCGACTGCTACGCACACTCGAGTGACTGCAACCGCATCATCTGCCTGATCTCGCGCTCGAGCGTCCGATATTCACTGACATCGAGAATAGCGTCTCGATCGGTGCTGCTTCTTTCAAAATTTGGTTGGATGGTTTCCAGAATACGCCCGGGGCGGGTGCCCATAAAGAACACCACATCACCCAGATAAAGCGCTTCCTCAATATCATGTGACACCATCAACACCGTGGTCCGCTCCTTTTTGACGATTTCCAGCAGCAGGCTTTGCATCTGCCACCGTGTTTCCGGGTCCAGGGCACCAAAAGGCTCGTCCATGAGCAGTATCGAGGGGCTGCTCACCAGGCTGCGGGCGATAGCCACGCGCTGCTGCATGCCCCCCGACAATTGATGGGGATAGGCCTTTTCAAAGCCGTCCAATTTTACCGCCCGTATAAAGTGATCGACCACACCTTCGCGCAGCGTCAGGGATTCGCGTCTGGCTTTAAGTCCAAAAGCCACGTTCTCCTCCACCGTCAACCATGGAAAGGAACTGTAGTTCTGAAACACCATGCCGCGATCCACACCGGGACCCCGAATGGATGTTCCAGCCACCGAAATATCGCCCTGCTCTTGGGTTTCAAGCCCGGCGACGATCCTCAGCAGTGTTGATTTACCGCAACCCGAGGGCCCCAGCAAAACACCCACCGAGTTCTTCTCCAGCTTCAGGTCTATATTGTCCAGCGCTTTCACCGCCTGGCCCGAGCGCAGCATAAATATTTTGCTGACGCCCGAGACCACTAGACCATTGTCGGATTGTGCGCTCATTTATTGAGCGCAGCTGCCAAAGGTGCGGTATCAACGCCGGCTGATATTGGCATCGCCTTGTCGATAAATCCGAACTTCAGCCACCATTGCGTGGTGACATCCCAATGCGCCTTCATGCCGTCTGCCGCGATATTGAGCGGCAGCTTACCGGGCATCAGGCCCATGAATATTGCAGCCTGATCGCGATCAAACACAAAGATTCCGCCTTTTAGAATCTCACCCGTACTGCCGAGCACCTGCTCCACATCGGCAACGGAAAACTGCAAACCATCCGCGATAATCTGATTGGCTTCAGCGGTATTTTCCTTCCAGAAATCAACGGCATTAAAATACGCTCGTGCCAGTTTTGCCGCGTCTTCAGGCCGCTCTTCAAGAAACTTCGTACTCATGTACATGGCATCACCCAGCATCGCGGTGGTGATGTATTTTTCTTCGGTAGAGTCTGCCGCAACCGTCGCGCCAGGCAAAGCTTCCAGCACTTGCGAGCCAAAGGGCTCCCAGAATTCAGCCGCTGCTGCGGTGCCTCCGACCATCGCGCCTACAGCGTCATCCATGATCAGGTTGGTAAAGCTGACCTCGTCGATAGCAACGCCATTATCAGTCAGCCATTCGGCCATGAAGATCTGCGTTAAACCGCCTTCCAACACGGCGACTGTTTTTCCCTTGAGTTGCTCTGCACTGGTGATCCCGGGTGCGAGAATGATCTTGTCGGTGCCATAAGATGGGTTGGTATAGGTGACCAGTTTGACCCCCACGTCCTTGTCTGCGGCGATAGGGCCGTATTCTGCGGTACTGGATGTCGCATCCAGCTGTCCGGCCGTCATCAGGCCAAAGCTCTGGTAGGGGTCCTCAATGATGCTGATATCCAGTTCCAGGCCCTCGGTCAGACCCTTTTCTTTGGCGATAAACCAGAAGCCGTAGCCGGGCCATGAAAACAGCGACAGCTTCACCGGCTCCGAACTTTGCACACTGGCGCACAGTGTGAGCGCCAGAGTGGCGATGCCTAAACGAAAGTAATGCATGATGATTCTCCTCAGTGGATGGGTACTACTAGTTTGGGTGAAGGTAACGAAACGCGCTGCGGTGCAGCGCTTTAAAAAGCGTGTCGAACAGCAGACCAAGTAAACCGATCACAAGAATGCCAGCCATAATGTCGTCGACATGAACAAAGCGTTTTGCGCGCATCATCATGGCGCCAATACCATCGGTGGCCGCCACAATTTCCGCGATCACAAGATAGGTCCAGCTGACCGCGAGCAGTTGGCGAAAGACGTCCACATAGCCCGC
Organism: uncultured Halioglobus sp.; assembly: GCA_963934845.1. Taxonomy (GTDB): domain Bacteria; phylum Pseudomonadota; class Gammaproteobacteria; order Pseudomonadales; family Halieaceae; genus Marimicrobium. Next base: position 46,196 of record CAWWAG010000013.1, read on the forward strand.
CAAACTGGCTCTGAAAACTACCAAGCCCAGTATTTGTAAAGGGCGCAGACCCAGGGTTTGAGCTGTCTCCGTGTACACACTCGGTACTTGACGCGTCACATCGGCGATCATGATGATCAAGAAGAAAAGTACGCCAATGACCAGCAGCGCGATCTTTTGCTCTTCGCCTGTGCCTAACCACATCAGTAACAAAGGAATGAATGCCGGGGCTGGTAGGTAGCGAAACGTACCCGCAAGCGGGCCAATGAGTCGATCAACAGGCTTATACGCACCCATAAGGAGACCGATAGGCATGGCGAGCAATACTGCAACAGAGAAGCTGGTCAGAATGCGTTTAACACTCGCCCACACATCACACGCAAAGTCCTTTTCCTTAAAGAGTTCGTACAGACTCAGAAACACCTTATCTGGCCCGGGAAACAGGCGCTCTGGTGCCAAGTCTGCGTTAGCCGCGAACCACCAGCCCGCTACGAATAGAACCCACCCTGCGGTACCCAGAAAAACACTTGAGGCAAGGAGTGTAATCATCCGCTCAGTAGGCGTGGCGCTTACGCTGGTAGAATCCATATTCACCTTCTAAAACGCGGTAAGAAAGCTGAGCGCATCGGCACCGACAGCCCGGCCTTCCCCTAGCGAGGTCTTGACCTCGTCGTCGCCATAGTCTTCCGCGTAAATTCGCGCCACCCGGTGCTTGTGAAAGGATCTGGCTTGCTCCCCAAAGCCCAGTATCCGGGATTCAACATCCGGGTACATTTGTGCATGGAGTGCCGGTAAGCGGTACCAGCCCAGCGTCGGTTTTTGGTGGTGCGCATTGTGGTAGCAAAAATTCAACGCCAATAAATTTAGCTTGGGAAATCGCGCGGACAAGAGATTGCTGTAGGTGTGGCTCTGCTCATACTGCACATCACCGCGGTGCGGGACTTCAATGTCTTTCTCATCGAGATTGAATACCACCTCGTAGTTGTGCTGATAGCAGTCCATAAAGCGCAATGCAGTGAACAATAATAATTGCGCCAGCACATAGAGCAGAAAGGCAACGGGACTGTAGAGAAAAACAGCCAACAGGATGCCGGCACGAATTATCAGCACCCGCAGCAGACGCCCGCGCTGTGCCCGCTTTGATTCGATACACCAGGGTGCGACCACCAACATGCTATGCATCAGGATTTCAACGGCGGGTATGTAGGCCCATTCTGCGGCTTTTACCACAGCCTCCAGAATCGGATGCTGTTTCAAAAAGTTGCGATAGTCCCACACCACCGGGTCGTAGTTGTCTACGTGGTGACGCATGTGCTTGTAACGGATGTCTTCATAGCGTCCGTAGCAACTACCTGCGATCCAGTTCAACACTTTTCCCAGATAGGCGTTTCTCGTGGTCGAGAGAAATACGGCGTTGTGACCACAATCATGAAGCAGGTAGGCAGCGATAAACATGCCATGTGCCAATACCACCACCCCGAGGGTATTGATGAGTGAATTACCCTGAAGAATCGCAATCCAGCCGCCAATGTAGGCGATCGCTATATAGAGCAGTACCGCGGCGGTATAGTGTGCACCTGTAGGGTCACGTAGTCCCAGGGTCTTAAGCACGCTGTGCCTCCTGTTGGTTGTCTGTTTGCGACCACTCCTCAAAGTGGTTCTGTTCCGTGGCGCCAATCCAGCGATTGATATCCCAAAGATCCGCGACGGGTGTATTGGTGAAGGGCAGGTGATGCAAGTAGCCGTCGGGGCCAAACTCCGGCGTCATCGTCGTCTCCTGATAGCCGCGAGACATTTGCGCATTCCAGATTGCCTCCCAGCAGCGCTGATGGCTAGCGAGTGCCTCGGTATGTTCGGGCGCGCCCGGGTGAGGCACCTGTGGGCCCTGCGCGTAACCCACTCGGCTGTGGACGTGATGCGCATGTTGTGCCGCCAGCTCGATCACATCCCACTCGCTGTCCATGAGCCGTTCACAAACAACCACCCAGTGACTAAAGTCGCAGGTTATTTTGATCTCTGGTATTTGCTCCAGCACTGCGACGGTATTCCACGGACAGTAAAAGGAACGACCACGATGTGTTTCGAATGAACACAGGACTCCGTGTTTATCGGCGATCTCCATAGCCGCTTTAAAGAAATCAACACTGGTACTGATAGGCCATGCATCACACCCCCCCATAACATTGACGAACCGAGGCTGCAGTGGCTTGCCGATAAGGATTTGTGCTTCCAGATCTGCCAGGTGCTCGCTGACACTGGCGTGCCTTCTGGGGACGTAGGAGCCCGCAGTGCAGATTTCCTGGACCCACTCTAGGTCAAAGTCCTTTAATGCCTTACCCAGCGCCTGAAGATGACCCGGATTGTGGTGTATCGCTGGCGCTTCCAGCCCCGAGAAGTTAACCGCTTTCGCCAGAACAGCGGCCTCCTCGATACTGCCGGTGTGGCCCCAAAGTGTTTTGAAATTGTGCAGTTGCATGACATCACCTTCTTTTTGCTGCTTTGCAATACAAAAGCAACTACCATGCCAAAGTGTATGTATAATTCTATCTTGCTGATTAATAGAGGAAATTATGGAAAACCTTATATCTGGCGTTATTGCTCACCGAGATCACTGCACCAATAACTGCGCTAGCCTGTACTTTTTTGGTGCACTGTTACCGCGTCTGCGATTGGTGGGGCTAGAAAAAAGACTGATCCTGTAAGCGGGCTAGTACGTATTTCTCATAGGTTATTTCGAGCTGACGGAAAACGAGGGTTATCACCGTGTTTGGACTTTTCAAAAAATCCCCATTGAAGCAATTAGAAAAAGAGCGTGACGCTCTGGCTTCAAAGGCGTTTCAGGCGCAGCGCAATGGCAACATCCGACTTTACTCAAGCCTTACTGCCGAGGCGGAGGCACTGCGGGGAAAAATAGAGGCCTTGAAAGGGGATGGTGTTGACTGAGACTTACAGGCATGCCTAGACGCCATTGCAGGCGATGCTGACCAAGGCCCGCTGGCTATATATGCGCCCGAATATCAAAAATAGTACACTCAGCGCTTCCGCAAAACAGGTAGCGTATGCCCCAAACTCACCCCACTGATCATTCGCATGAGCATGAGCATGAGCATGAGCATGACCACGCTGGGCATAGCCACACGCCCAAGGTCAGCCGCGATAACGAACGGCGCATTTTTATCGCCATGCTGCTCACCGGCAGCTTTATGGTCGTGGAAGTCGTTGGAGGGTTGATTTCAGGCTCCCTGGCACTGATTGCCGACGCGGGGCATATGGCCACAGACACCGCTGCTCTGGCGCTGGCGTGGTTTGCATTCCGTTTGTCCAGGCGACCTGCCGATCTTAGCCGTTCCTACGGATACCACCGCGGCGAAGTGCTCGCCGCCTTCGTCAATGGTATTGCGATGATCGCGCTGGTCGTGTGGATTATGCTGGAAGCGATACAGCGCCTGAATGCGCCGACTGAGGTGTTGGGCGGTGTTATGCTGTGGGTAGCTGTCGGGGGATTGCTGGTTAACTGTTTCGCTTTCTGGTTGCTCCACTCGGGCTCCAGAAAAAACCTCAATGTACGAGGAGCAGCGGTGCATGTCGCCGGTGATTTACTGGGCTCCGTGGGCGCCATACTGGCCGCAGTCATTATACTCTGGACCGGCTGGACACTGGTGGACCCCCTGCTTTCCATAGTAGTCGCAATCTTGATATTACGTTCCGCCTGGATGATCACCAGGCAATCGGCACACATATTGATGGAAGGCGCGCCCCAAGGGCTGCAGCCTGCCGATATCAAAGCCGACCTGATTCAGAATGTGTCAGGCCTGGAAGACGTACATCACATCCACATCTGGTCGCTGACGCAAGAGCGGCACCTGGTCACCTTGCACGTACGGATCCAGCAAGACGCAGACCCTGATGCATTACTCAACGCGGTGAACACACGGCTGGTCGAGCGCTTCCATGTCGACCATGTAACTGTGCAAATTGAAAAGAAGCCCTGTGGCACCTAGGATAACCGCACAGGCACTGAAGGGTCATACCGCACGTTGCTGCAAACCGATTAACCCTTTACCAGCCAAAAGTGTGAGCTTTTTTACAACTCAATTGCGACTCCCTGATACTGTCAAGCCATCACGCCGGGGCGATCACCACCGGAGTAAGACCGTGTTCACATGAGCCAGAAATTTCCGCCTGGTAGATGACCTGAGTCGCGAGATATCGATTCGTGGCATCAATGCAGGTGTAGAAAGTTTGTTTGACGTCACCTTCGATGAGGGTCGAGCAGCGCTGGAACCGATCCCGGCGTTTTCCCACGAAGATGCTCAGGCCATGATGCGCTATGGTCGCAACGCGTACTGTTGGATTTGGATATCCAACCGGGCAGATTCGATGTTGAGGTTTACTAACGCAAGATCAGCATATTGATTCGAGCGTCTGCTTATCCATCACCGCGCCCCTGTCGAACTCCTTATATACGGGTGAACCTCTCGCTCATAGAGGCGCAACATTTCCCAGGATAGCGCAGGGTCGATACCCGCCAGCAATGGATTGAGATAGAACACACTGTGATCGCCCAATTCATCTGCCATCGCCAGTGTCTGCTCTGGCGTCAGCACTTGATACGAAGGGCTTTTACGGACGGTATCGGCCGTCATTTTTTTGGCATAGGGTCCTGCTGGTCGGCCAAATGCTTCGATTGTCCATTCACTGTATGACTGCAGCTGGTGCTGGATATGGGGCATGAGTTGCTTCCAGGCCTTTTCGGGATCACGCGTAACCCACAAAAATATGGGGCCATGCCTGGGGTATTCACCAGGATCCTCCTTGCCAAGCACAATACATTCATCTCTATAGGGCTGCCATAGTGCCGGGTCCAGGGGTGGAAACCAGCCGTCGGCAATATGCGCTGCGCGCCGGGCCGCGGCGGCGGAACTGCCGCCCAATAATATTGGCGGGGAAAATGGCTCTGGTCCAGGCGTAATGAGGCAACGCCTGCCTTGCCATTCAAATTCTTTACCTGTCCATGCCAGTCGCAGGAACTCGCAGGTCTCTTTCATTACGCGCCATCGATCTTCCAGCTTGCGACCAAATGTTTCGAATTCAGCGGGGCGATAGCCTGCACCGATACCGAGCAACAAACGGCCCTTGGATAGGATTTGCGTGACGGCCGCATCCTCCGCCAGCTTCGCAGGATCATACAAGGGCGCCAGCAGCACCGAGGTACGCAGCTTTATCGATTGGGTTAGCGCCGCCATCGCACTGGCAACGACGAGTGGTGACGGATTGTACCCATCCGCGGCACTGTGATGTTCCCCAAGCCCCACAGTATCGAAGCCCAAGCTGTCGGCCCAGACCACCTGATCCAAAGCCGCCGCATAGAGTTCGCTCCGGCTCGCACCAAAATCAGGTGCGCGCAAATCGTACGTCACTGTCAATTCCATAGAAGCCCCAGCCCCATAACCCTTTTACGACGTTGAGATCATCACGATTCAGCGGGCGCCATCTTGTACTGCTTGGCATCGGTGACAAAATCGGCGTGACCGTAGCTCTCCAGAAGCGCGGCGAGTTTGTTCGTCAAACGTTTGTCCACCAACGTGCGTAAGCCAGGGATACTCATGCTGATCTTGTAGAAAGTTGAACTGGCCAGAAGCACCAGTATTGCCACCCTAGCAGCCAATTTGTCTTCAAAGCGATAGCTTACGCCGAGCTTTTCGGCACGCGCGACCTTACCTTCGCAGAAGTTTTGGATGAGAAAATATTTTGAAAATCCCCGCTCCATCCAGCGATGCATTCGGCCCCGCAGAGAGTGGTCATCAAACAGTTCCGCGTCCATCGTCCCGCGTATCAATACCCCGCAGGTTTCCTCGTCAAAGCCCTCCTTCAACGACACCCCGCGGGCCATCATCAAATCGACAATTTCCTGCGGCGTCTCGCCCAGCAATTCCTGTGGCAACCCCAGCAAAAAGCAGCGATAGCGTGCCATCTCCACCCGCTCGCGCTCAGCGGGGGTAAAACTCAGGCGCCCCTTGGCCAACAGTTTGAATGACAGCAAAAATATTCCGATGAGGCCCGCGGGCATCTGATCCACCTGGGGAATGGGAATACCATAGGTCGCAACATCCCATTTGCCGGTGCGCATGATGTTGTAGCGCACCATGGAGTGCATCAGCCGCACCTTGGCCGCAGCCCTGAAACCACTGCCAAACCGCTGCATGGCGCCAGGCATTGCGGTTGCCGTGAAAAAACTCGCGGTTTCAAAAACGCGTTTGGCAGATTTCTCATCCGACAGTGTGCCGGTCATCGTCATAGGCAGCGCAGTGTACTTGTTCATAAAGGTCGCGATAAACGCACCCCGAATGACAAACGGCGAGATAGTGGCTAATGGGATACGCTCCTGTTGGGCCCCTTTTTCAACCAGGTCCATATCGACCCAGTCCGGCGTCGCCTCCATTGCGTGAATGAATGCCACCAATTCCGGCGGCGCATCCGGAACAGCCTCGACGCCCTTCTCGCACGCGTCATCCAACAAGGTAATAAGTGTGCGGAAACCATATTGAGGTATCAGTGCAGCATAGGCGTCAGCCACCCTGTCACCCATCATCGTGTAATTGCGGATATTCTCGACACGCTCGGGGTCCGCCAGCGCACGCTCTGCATAACGTTTGTACCGCTCCGGCATGCGCTCACTAACACTGGTATCGCTGACGTAACGTTCTGGCAGAATGGAAAAATCCACATCACCGTATATGGCGGCAATGGACGTCTTCTGGTCTAGCACAAAATCGGCGTAGATCGCATTTTCCCGCAGCGTCATATGCTTTCCCCTCGCGTTAAATAAATATCACGCACTGAAGCTATGTTATCTGCCGTATTTGTCAATGAAAATGGTCTGCTGGGTACGCAATCCACTCAATCCACTCCAGGGTAGAGTCGCCCTGCAAACAGGCGCTCTGCGGGGACAGAATACCCCCTCACCCAGACTTGCAGCGGAAATAATATGATCATTAAGCTAGGCAAGATATTCATCGTACTCAGTGTCGCAGTTGCACTCACCACCTGTAGCGATGGCAGTGACAGCAACCCTCCCATTTCTGAGACCACTCCCCGGTTACCAGGTAGTGCCGACACCGGCACCTGTGCCTCCAACCCAACGCTGACACTGGCCTGTGAAGCCTCCCACCTGTTGACATCACTGGTGAGCCTGGGTTGAGGTGGAGCTTGGTACCTTCGTTAAGTGGCTGCTGGATCACCGCGCAGACTGATGTTGTATAACATATTGCGCCAAACCCTGAATTCAGGTGGTCCGCCTATCACAGGTTATGCCAAACGCCATGATTTTTACACCAACAGTTGCTAGGCTGGTACTTGTTTGGCGATCGGGATAATAAATCAATGGACATAGTTTCAGAGTGGCTACCGCGCATCGGCGCAATACTGACTGTGATGTTTGGACTGGTCGGGTTTTTCAAACCACGCATAATCACCACCCACCAGCAGATCGAGTTGGGAAGCCCGATGGCGCTGTCGGAAGCCAGAGTAGTATTCGGTGGGCTCCACCTTGGCAGCGGCATCATGGCGCTGGCGCTGCAGGAACCGCTCGTCTATATGACCCTCGGGGTGGCCTGGAGCTTCGGGTTGCTGGCGCGCTTCTACTCTATGATCGTCGACAAGACCAGCCTGGCGCACTCTATGCCGGGTATTGTTATCGACGCAACTATGGCCTTCTTGTTGCTCAGTGGGCTCATTTTCTAGCTGAGCGCGCTCTAACGGTTTGGCCGTAGCCGGCGACGCGCTTCTTCCCGGCATTATTCACACTACACCACCCCCTCCTGAAAAAACATTAAGCCTTTGATACTAAAAACTTAATTAGACGCCTTCTGGTTGCGTCAATTGTAAAGCTATCAGGTATCTACGATACTGGGGTCTTGCGAGTCTAATTCTGGCACTCAGCACATATCTCTTCGGAATCTACAGCGATTGGCGCATGGCGACTATCGATGTAGCGTTGGCGGCGGGAACCGCCGGAGTCGCCTTCATAGAAAAGTTTGTATGGTTCCTCTTCATTGTTGTTGCAGTGGCCATTGTGATTCTTTTTCTGGGTGCAAAATTTATCAAACGGCATTAAATAGGGAAGATTGTGTGGCATACGAATTAACCGGTAAGATCAAGCTCATCCAAGACGCAAAGACGTTCGACAGCGGTTTCACTAAGCGGGAAATGGTGGTCATCGTTGAAGATGGCAGATATCCGCAGGAAATCAACCTTGAGTTCGTTCAGGACAAGGTCACCTTACTCGACAACCTGCAGATAGGACAGGAAATCACAGTCACATTCGACCTCCGAGGTAGGGAATACAACGGCAGATATTTCAACAACCTACAGGGTTGGAAGATTACGAGCCCGGGAGCCGAGAACGAATTTTCTGGCGAAGAGCATTCATCTCCCCCGCCCAATAACGCTCCCCCTGATTTCGACGACACCGACATCCCGTTCTAGCCACGCAACTAACGGTAAGTCCATTCAATCAGGAGATAGCGATGAAGAACTGGGTAGCACGACTGATCATGCTGCTAAGTGTCTGAGTTATGACGGGAGTCCCTGGACTCGTCGAAAAGTTGGACTCGCACGGAAATAGCAGTAACTGCGTAGGGGAATAAGGTCAAGAAACGACGTTTTTTATGCGTAACTACGCAAGTTTCTTCCCGCCGATATGCGACTGAATAGTCCTTGGGTCTCAAGCGCAGACCTGTCGATTTAGTCATTCACATACAGGTAACCGCCGACGAGCGTTGTCAGTAAAAAGTAGGTTGCCGGGAAAAGCATGCTGCAGATCCAATCAATACGATCGTCCTGCACCTGGCGGCCACTGTTATCGGGGGCAGTCACTCTCAAGTTGATGACAATACTAGAGCACATCATCAGGAAGCTGCTAATCATAAAGGACATCAGTATTGTGACATACGAAATCTTCGGCAGGCTTTCACTGAACATGATCTGATAGGAGAGCACCGTCAGAATGCCGATGAAAGAAATATCCATACGATCCCCCAGCGAGGATCGCTCCATCCAGAAAACGGACCACAACATTACTACTGGCGTGTGCAGCAAGGCCGAGCAAACAACAAACGCCCAACAGTAAAAATTTGGTATAGAGCAATATGAGGCGGGAAGTCCTGTTCAGTTTCTTTGAAAATTAGCACATCATTATTCTTATTGGCACTCAATACCCAAATAATCATTCACCAACGTATCGTCGACGGCGTCCGTGGCACCACTTTCATTTACGTCATACCAACTACTTCTGACCTCCTAACGCACGGTGTAACCCCTATGGCTCTATGGCTTGGTGTTACTCGCCAATCTGGCGACACAACGCAGCACTTCAGTCTGGTAAGATTTTCCTCTCTCGTTAACTAAGTCCAGAATATTGAGTGATGTGGGGACATAACCGAAGCCGATTTGAGATTCCGGATGCCATTGAAAAATGGATCCGCCTAGCCCCATCCAGCCGTAAAAACCCTCTCTACCGGCGTTGAGTCCCAGCTCGGATCTACCTATTTTGCCACTGGCCTCAGAGAAAAGAGCGACGCCGCCCTGAGTAAAGCAGGTTGAGACGAACGCCATATTCCCTTCAATCGGATCTGCGTGCATCTCTGTCCAGGCCTCTGCAGTCAGATACTCTCTCCCTGCCCATTTACCACCGGCGGCCATCATGGCCGCAATTTTCGCCAACCCTCTGGCGTTGGCATTGGTGTTCGCCGAGGGCGTTTCGCCCATAACAACCCGGGGATCATTGAAGAACCCGATCTCTTTCATGCCTTTAAAAGGAGCCGGTGCGTTGCGCACTGTGGCATTTCGAAGTGCAGGTAGAAGGCGCATCACCTTGGCCAGAAGCTGGAATATATTGTGCTCCATTTCCCGCTTCAGAAACTTGGGTATAAAGCTTTGTCGGAGTTGGAACCAGAAGCCAAGTGGTGTTACTTTTTTGACCCGGGAGAGTTCCTCCCGCTTGACCCCAATAATGGCATCTGCTTCCAGTGGCTGACTAATGTCTTCACGAAGGAACTCGCCAATCGTTCGGCCCGCCGGGTCTACCCTGCGGAAAAGTTCATTCACTATCCAGCCGCGTGTAACCGCGTGGTACTCCCTTCGATTCTCCTGTCCCAGGCGAAATATCTGGGCATGATCCTCGATAAACTCACCCACCTTGTTCTGTTTGATATTTTCGGTCAGAAGGTCGTCCGGCTCCATAGAGCGGCTAAAAGACGCGAGCCCCGCCTCGTGCCGCATAAGTTCAGCGACAGTGAGCTCAGCTTTGCCCTGCCCGGCGAATTCTGGCCAATATGAGCTTATTCTGGCGTCATAGCGAATCAACCCTTTACCCACGAGCGATGCGATCGCAATGGCCTCCAGACTTTTACCACTGCTGAAGACATTTACCAGCGAGTCGGGAGAAAATCCTGGCTCATCAGTGACTGATCCCCAGAGGTCGACAACCTTCTCACCAGCGTAGTAGACACAAAGTTGCGTGCATTTTTCCGCCAGCGTACGCATTTTGTGTTCATAGAGCTGCCTAACAGACTCAAATCCAGGTGCCACCGTCCCTTCGATTCGACAGTGTGGCTCAGTGCTGCGGCTCATTCTCTTGCTCCAACAAAAACGCCACTTAGTATACCTTACCGGCCCTCCACGCAAACCCTCTTGTCAGCCTCCCGGTGTGGGTACCGAAGTCAGGCGATAGATGGTGCCTGTGGGCAGTCTGCCATGTTTTACCTCTTCATTGCTGAGGTATATCGACCGAGTATAGTGGAACTGGCTAATCGCGTTCCCCTTGTATTAGCAAATTGCGTGGACTGATGCTGCGTTCGCAAAACTGCGTGACCTTAACGCGATACCCATTCTCCTCAAGATACAGCGCATAATCCAGCGTCAGCCACAACTCCAATGGACGATGGAACAGTTGTCGCAGCAACTCCAAACGGACTATCTCACTGCGTCTTTCTCTACCGCGCTGGAGATAGCGATCGTAATCGATGTCGCAAGGGAGCTCGAGTTGTCGAGAATACGCCGCCCACCGGCAAAAGCCGGGGAAATCCTGCCGCAACAGTTCACGTTTGCACGAGGTTACATTGAGGTAATCATCCACCCCCCGCAACTCGCGCTGCAGTGCGTCGAATCCCATCCGCCACAAGCGCTCCCGCTCCCTCAACAGCCGCTCGCCGCGGCGAGCTGTAACCGTATCCTGCACCGCTAGATGAAGCGCGGCGCGATTCAGGCGCAACTGCGTATGCCGTGCGGCACTGGACGAAGGTAGGTAGTGATCCGTTGAAATCTTATGATAACAACAAGGCGAAAACGCCACAGCTTTCGCGCCAGTCCTGACGACATGACGCAGTAAGTACTGGTGCAGTTCGCCACAGGCGTGTAGACCGATGTGTATCTTTACCGGGTCCGCACATGCCGCGGGCAAGGGCTGCAACACGTCGTGATGGTAGTAGTGGATATCCCTGCCCTGCTGTTTTGCGAGCTCTTTACCGATAGCCACCAGCGAGGCATCCCACTCCAGACAATGCACCGCTTGTTGCTGGTTATGCTGAACGACGCGGCTAAGGTGGCCCTTGCCCGCACACCAGTCCACATGCGGCAGTGCCTTGTGGGGCAGCGCGCCGGCAAAGGACACAATCTGCTGCCACTTGCGAGCGGGGATGTGCAGGCTGTCGACGCGGTCAAAATGAAGTGGCGTTGCTACCGCTGTCTGCTCCGGCTCAAACGCATACAGCGCTGCACACAAATCTGGCTCCCTCTCTCGGAACCAGGTCAGTCGCTGCTGTGGGCAATTGTGCAGCTGCAGCACTTCAGCGTCACCAAGCGCAAGCAACGCCGCTTTCAAATCCTGGTGAGTATGGCTCCAGGGGAGCTCATCACTGGTAAAGGGCTGTGACAACCAGAGGGCCTGATTGTCACACATTACGCTATCCAGCTGCAGAAATGCGCTACTCAGTCCACTGTGCATACAGACGACTTTGGCTGGCGACGGGGGTAGCGCAACACGTTCACGCCTTAGACTTTTTCGGTGATTTCGCGTTTTTCTTCACGGTTGGTTTCACGCCCATCATTTTCGCGATCTTGCCTGTCATTTCTACACCTGGCATCACGCCCAGATAATCGCCCTTGCCCAGCCCAACGCCGTTGTGGCGCAAAATATTGTAAGCGGCAGAGTAATGGAAATAGAAGTTGGGAAGTGCCCAGCCGTTCAAATAACTCGAGCCGGCGAAGCTCAGCGTACCAATGGGCAACTTCAATATGATATCCCGCGTCTCGGCGCCAGCAAACTGGCTCGCTTTCAAACCTGCCAGAAATTTCAGGGTGTGCTTTATGCGGTCGTCAAGCTCCGCGAACGTTGTTTCAGTATCGGCAAATACCGGGCTTTCGACACCAGCCAACCGCGCGCAACAGCCCTTGGCGTGGTCGGTGGCGATCTGTACCTGTCGCGCAAGCGGGAACATATCCGGCGTCAGGCGGGAATTCAACAGCACGGCCGGATCGATACCTCTCTGCTTGGCATTTTTGGCGGTCTTTTTCAGCATAACTGAAAGGTTTTTCAAGTGGTGAACAAACACCGGTTTGGAACATTTATAAATTAAATCGCTCATAGCTAAAGGACTCTGTGATTGTTGGCGGTTACGTTAGTCTGGCGGAATACCCACGAAGGTTTCTTCTCGACATTCCGGTTGAGTATAAAGGGATTGAGGGCTGTGTGGATATGCCGACAGTCATGCCCGAATACCACCTCGATGTCAGCACTGGCGATGCGCATCACCGGCAAAAGCCGTTTCTACGTATTGATAGCAATACTCCGAATTTATCATTAACCTGCTCTACCGCATGGTGCCCGTCTCGGCCCTTCTACCTACGATCATCCTCGCGGCCTTCGCCACGATTATTGCATCACAAGCTGTCATTACCGGTGCTTTTTCAGTGACACATTCGCTCTGGTTAACCTACTCACCCCGCTGATGCCGAACAAGTAGGGGCGACACTGGTTGAATGGCTGCGCGCACACGCGTCCCTGTTCCAGGTAGCCGGCGCCGATATCGGCCGATTTTTCATGCATATGATTGTTGGCATGATCATAGGTGCCTTGCTGCCATTGGAGGAGGCCGTATCCAACACGGTGATTTTCGTGGTGAGCCTCAGCCACTCACTGGCCGTCGCGCTGGCCGCAATCGGCTACCTGGTGGTAATACACAAACTGGAATACTTCCTGAATGCGCGAATCATCGGCAGCCAGATTCGCGCCAGAGCGTGGGAGATGCTGCTGGCTATGCGGGTGCTGGAATCGGCATTTGGCATTGCCGGGCTGATCGCCGCCCCTATCTATTATGCTTACATGAAATCCGAGTTCCGGGACAAGGGGCTTATCTGAGAAAATGTGTTTGTGCGTGCACAAGTAACGGCTACACTGGGGCGATCCACCCCCTGAATGAGGATAGAAAACATGTTTAGTCATATTATGGTTGGTGCCAATAGCGTCGATGAATCCAAGCAATTCTACGATGCAATTTTGGCAACGCTGGGCTATAAGCCGGGCGTCATCGACGATAAAGGTCGCTGCTTTTACTTCAACGAAAGCGGGATATTCTCGATCACCAAACCGATTGATGGCCAGTCTGCCTCTGGCGGGAATGGCAGCACTATCGGTTTTGCGGCAACCGATCCGGCTGCTGCAGATGCCTGGCACCAGGCTGGCCTGGCCAATGGCGGCACTACCTGTGAAGATCCGCCCGGTGTCCGTGAGGGTGCAGGCGGTAAAATTTACCTCGCTTACTTACGCGATCCTTCCGGCAACAAGGTTTGCGCACTTCATCGGATGAAGTAATCTGATCTCAGTGCGGGGGTCTATACAGTTCAGCCCGGGGGATAGCACGTAAACGTCAACTCCTGACCCACTGTTCTGGCGGACTCCCGTAACTGAGCACCCGTGTAAACAGCGCCCTGGCCATCTGTATAGCTATTGGTGCCTGTCATGCGCAGCACTTTGCGCTCACCGTCGATGACGCCGGCCCCCATCAGCAGGCATTGGGGGAGCTGAGCATTCACCTGCGCACTTTATCAAAGTAGACATCCCGTCCTGCCTGCTGCGGTGGCGTGAGGCTGTTGTCCAGGTTGCGAATTGGATTGGGCGGCGGGGTCAGCGCCAGCGCGAATTCAGTAAACTGCTGCATCTGTTCCTCTGACAGTTCCTCCTGCCGGCCCACCAAACCAACAAACGCCGGATTGAACTCCTTGAAGGCAGCGGCGGCAACGCTTTCCGTTGTACCACCTAAGATGACGGCATTTTCGCCTGTTCTGTCACCGCGCCAGTGCTGTGGCCCACTATCCGCTATTCCACGCAACGTTTGCGTGGTCATTGGCCCCTTCATCGGGTGGCAGGGCAAGTCCACTCGGTCCACCACCAGGTAACAGCAGGTGATGTGCAGCATCGGCAGTAAAATGGGCCTGATTCAGTGCGGACGTGTCGATGAAGGCAATTTTATTTGAGCCAAAAGCCGCCGCATACAGGGTGTTCCCATCAGCGCTCAATGCCAGAGCCGTTATCTGGCTCAGGCTTTTCTTCGCTTCCGCTTCCGGCACCGCGGCGCCCTCGGGACGACTAAAACAGACGCGTCCACAGCAGTGGTATTGTTGCCAGAGGTAAATGCCGCAGCGTAGACCCGCGAGCCGTCGGGCAGCGCGGCCAGTGCCCGCAGGGAATCTGTAAACAGATTCAGAATCGTCAAGGGCCCGCCATTTATATTACTGCCTTGCAGGCTATTACTGTCGTAAACCCATGCGTCCGCGCAACCGAGCCCCGGCTGTGTCAGATGCTCTGGATCAAACCTGGGAGATTTTGCCCACGATAGGCTGCAGTAATAAACGCCAGATTGTGGTCCCTGCTGGCTATCGCTGGCCTGATCAGTAGCTCTTCCGATACCAACACCCATTCCAATGAGCAGTAGTTGCCTCCGAATATTATTTTCTTCAACCTCGATGATGCCGGTATCGACCAGATGTAATCTTTCGGCTATGGCGGCGCGAATCCAACGCAACTACCCAATATTACCGCCATCGCGAACGTGACGTGACGGCCGTGGTCAATATCAAACCTGTGGGCTACGAGGTACCCGCATGTGTGCTTGCATTGAGTGAGCCCGTCGACATCTACCTGCTGTTGTAACACAGGCAACTACACTGAGTTTTATCGCATCGATGACAAGGTACCGCCCAAGCTACACGACAGCGACTCCAACTTACTAGCAGCGGAACGTCCGCTGACGAGGACATCGAACAATTCGAATACTGGCAGGCGCTCACAGGCTTCTCCAGCTGATACAATTTTGACTTGAACGGCAAGACGAATACCGCAGACCTCACATACATCACGCGAGAAACACTGCCGGGGGATTGCCCCTAGGTCTCGGCTAAAGCCTGTTCCAATGCGAGGTAGTACTCAACTGCCTCGCGCATCCCCTCCGCGACAGTCTTAACCGGACGATAGCCAAAATCCCGCGAGGCTGCCGCGCTGGACACAACCGTGGAAACGGTGAGTTTACTCAGTTCATGTGGCGTAAACATAGGCGCGGGAATACCCATTTTGAAGTGCAGCCACTCCCAGACTTTCATCAACTGCATGACGGGCGCGACACGAACACTGTATCTGGGGATTTGGTAACCCAGACCTTCAAAAAACGGACGCGCAAACTGAAACATACGGGCAGGCACACCGTCTGAGATAAAATACCCTTTACCGCAGACAGGGCTGCCCGGCACCAATGCATCCGCTGCCAGCAAGTGCGCCCTCACCAGATTATCAACATGCACATGATCATGTATGCCGCCCATTCCACCGATGCGCAGCACCATGTACCCCGCCTTCAATTTCTCGAAAAGGATATCGAGCATCAAGCTGCCACCGGCGCCCCAAATACCATCTGGCCTCAACGCACACGTCAACAGGCCGCCCGGGGTATTTGCCGCCAGCACCGACTGCTCTGCAGAAATTTTGGTTTCCTGATAAACACAACCCAAACGCGTTGCATAGGACGTGTGTTCATCCATGTGCAGATCTTCCTCGCCATTGAAGCAGGTGTCGATTGAACTGGTATGAATCAACCGGCCCACAGCCTGCGCCTGGCAACCACGGATAACATTGTTCGTTCCTGTCACATTGATGGCGTAGGCCTGTTCACGATACCGTGCGGTGACAGCGCTGCCGCCGAGCGTAGCGATCATCGCGGCTGTGTGAAAAACTGTATCGATTCCCTCACAGGCCTGTAGCATCTGCTGCGCATTCTGAATGTCGCCGCTGAAGCATTCTAGCCTGTCGTGCTGCAAAACGAGAGGTGTGTTGCGCACCAGCGCGCGAACACGCAGTCCGCGCTGCAACAGCGCTTTCACCAGGTGGCTACCGACAAAGCCCGCCGCCCCCGTCACCAGACAGTGACCGAGGTAAGATGTTCGAGCGCCACCGCTGACAAATGATTTCTTCATACCGCTCGCAGATCAGGGGTTCAAGGCCCAACACGATAACCGATTTTTCTGTTCTATACTTCAGACAAAACAATTCTAACAAGTTGTCATCTCGGCGCTTACTCAGCAGTGCATAGTCTTTATGCGTACCGACCTTTATCGCCGCAGATTCCTCCACCTCGCGGCACTTTCAGCTGCTGGATTGTGATACCACAGAGCCTGGCTGTGAACTGGATCTGGATGTTTACCTACCTCGCAACTTTAGCGATGAGGCGTTGGACGAGTGGTTGATCATTACCGAGAAACGCCCTGATAAACGCTTTGCGCTGCTGCGCGCAAATGCCCAAAAACTGCTCGACCTCGCCTGGCACGATAGAGTCGTTCAACGCCTCCCCGAATCGGTTATAATACCGTCTGTTTCGCAGTGTCATTCAGTAGTTGCACCCACTTGCTCCTGTGGCAGCCATTAATATCACCGCCGTTTCGGCGTTTCGCCATACAGAGGGAATACAATGGAGTTTGACCCATTCGTTCTCGCGCGTATTCAATTCGCGGCCAATATCAGTTTCCATATCCTGTTTCCCAATATCACTATTGGACTAGCCTGGGTGCTGCTGTACTTCCGCACGCGTTTTACTCTGTCGAATGATCAGGCCTGGGAGTACGCTTACTATTTCTGGGTGAAAATTTTCGCCCTGACGTTTGCGCTGGGCGTGGTCTCGGGTATCACCATGAGCTTTCAGTTTGGCACCAATTGGCCGGGCTTTATGGAGCAGGTGGGCAATATCGCTGGCCCCCTGCTGGGGTACGAAGTGCTGACAGCGTTTTTCCTGGAGGCGTCTTTCCTCGGCATCATGCTGTTCGGAAAAAGTCGCGTATCCAATCGCACCCATTTGATCGCCACTGCCATTGTCGCCATTGGCACCTCCATTTCAGGCTTCTGGATACTGGCCCTGAACTCATGGATGCAGACACCTAACGGCTTCACCATTGACAACGGCGTGTTCTTCGCTGAAGACTGGCTGCAGATTATATTCAACCCCTCCTTCCCCTATCGTTTCCTCCACATGATGACGGCCTGCTTTCTCACCAGTGCCTTCCTGATTGCTGGCGTGAGTGCCTGGCGAGCCCGGCGGGGCGTCGATGGCCCAGCCACGCTGATGGTGATGAAGACAGGCGTAATGATGGCCGCTGTGCTGATTCCGATACAGATAGCATTGGGTGATCTGCACGGCCTCAATACACTGGAACACCAACCCGCCAAAGTCGCCGCCATGGAGGCGGTTTGGGACACACAGCGCGGCGCCGCCTTTACTCTGATCGGGCTACCCGATGAAGAGAAGCGTACAACACATTACGCGATCAAAATCCCCTATGTCAGCAGCCTCATCCTCACCCACAGTGCCGATGGCGAGGTGCAGGGGCTCAATGATTTTAAAGGTGAGCATCCGCCGGTCGCGCTCGTTTTCTGGTCGTTCAGGGTCATGCTCGGTATGGGAATGCTGATGCTTCTGGCGTCCTGGTGGGCAGCTTTTCAATTTCTACGCGGTAAGGACGTGAGTCCGCGGTTATTACTGGTGCTTTCCGCAATGACCTTTTCCGGCTGGGTCGCCACCCTCGCGGGATGGTATGTCACCGAGATTGGTCGCCAGCCCTGGATCGTGTATGGGCTATTGCGCTCGGCAGATGTCGCGGCCGATCACTCCAGCGCCACCCTCGCCAGCACCCTGTTTGGCTATGTTGGCTTATACGTCTTCCTACTCATCTCCTATATCCAGGCGCTGCGTTATATGGCCTCCAAGCCCGCGCGGTCACGCAGCCTTGTGCAGGGCTACCGGGAGACTCAAGCTACCGGGAAATTAAGCTGATGGAACAAATGCTACCTGTTTTCTTTGTCATGGCCATGGGGCTTGCCCTACTGCTCTACGTTATTCTGGACGGCTTCGATCTGGGTGTCGGGCTGCTGTTGCCGCAGGCCACCGACACCGAGAAGGACATTATGATCGCGTCGATAGGCCCGTTCTGGGACGCCAATGAAACCTGGATAGTGCTGGGTATAGGTATACTGCTTATCGCGTTTCCCAAAGCACAGGGCATTATCCTGACCTCGCTCTACCTACCCGTCACCCTCATGCTGTTTGGCCTGATCCTGCGTGGTGTGGCGTTTGATTTTCGTGTGAAAGCTGCCGATGCACACAAACACCGCTGGAATCGCGCCTTCTTTCTCGGCTCGCTGATCGCCTCCATGTCGCAGGGCTGGATGCTGGGAGCTTATATTACGGGCTTAGGTTCGGGTCTCACGAATATACTGTTCGCAGCGCTGATAGCACTGACTTTACCCGCGCTGTACGTCATGCTGGGCGCGGGCTGGCTATTGATTAAAACCGAGGGTGAGCTGTTCGATAAAGCCGTACGCTGGGGACGTATGGCGCTGCCGGCTATGGGCATTGCGCTGGTGCTGGTCAGCATTGCCACCCCGATAGTCAGCAGTGAAATTGCGGGGCGCTGGTTCACCCTGCCCAACGCGATTGGACTGTTGCCGATACCCGTCAGCTGCCTGGTCGCCTATTTAGCGCTTTACCGTTTGCTGCGTCGGCCCGAGTATTTGCGCAACCACAATAGCTGGGTGGTGTATGCCCTTCTCGTGCTCCTCTGCCTGATGGCCGCGCTGGGACTCGCTTACAGTATCTATCCGGACATCATCATCGGCAGAATGGATTTGTATGAGGCCGCTGCGGCAACCAATTCCCTGCAGTTTATCTTCTACGGCGTGGCCGTAACCCTGCCGGTGATATTGCTGTACTCCGCATATGTTTTCGTCGTCTTTCGCGGCAAAGCAACCGATTTGAGCTACGAGTAATTCGTGGGCTGGCGGGATACGACATAGCGTGCTCAGAAATTGAACACACCCTGCTCTTTGATCAACTGAGCCGCCGGTTCAGATGTCGGCAGCGATTCCACGCCGGCCAGTCCCGACAGCGTTAGACCCAGCAATCGTACGCCATCGGGGACCGGGAGTAGTGGTTGGAGCAGATCTCGGCCTATGGCGCCAAACAGGGCCTTGTGCGCAACATAGTCCTCCTGTGATTGGCTGCGTGTAATCTGCCGAAAATCCGCGTACTTCACTTTCAGAGTGACGGTGCGCCCCACCACACCATTTTTCTCGATTCGCGCCCAGGTGCTGTCAACGAGACGCTCGAGCGCCTCGTAAAGGTCCGCATCGGCAACCAGATCTTCACTGTAGGTTTGCTCTCGTCCGACGGATTTGCGGATACGATCAGGCTTGACCCGACGATGGTCCACGCCGCGCGCAGCGCGGTAGAGATACTCGGCCGATTTGCCGAAGTGCTGGCTCATAAAACCCATACTCTTCTCACGCAGGTCCGCGCCCAGCTGTATACCCAATGCGCCCATACGCTCAGCGGTCTTTGGTCCCACGCCGTAAAAGCGGCGCACCGGCAAAGAGGCGACAAAGTCGGCGCCTTCATGGGGGCGGATAATGAAGATGCCATTCGGCTTGTTCTGGTCGGACGCCACCTTGGCGAGGAATTTGTTATAGCTCACGCCCGCGCTGGCCGTCAGCCCCGTTTCGCTGAAGATTGCCGCCCTGATTAATTGCGCAATGCCCAATGCACTACCCACTTGTAGTTTATCGTGTGTGACATCAAGATACGCTTCATCCAGAGATAACGGCTCAACCAAATCGCTATAGCGGGAGAATATCTGATGGATCTGCTGTGACACCGAACGGTAGACTTCAAAACGCGGCGGCACAAACTGCAGCGCAGGGCAGCGCCGCGCTGCAGTCACCGAGGGCATGGCAGAGCGCACGCCAAACTGCCTGGCCTCATAACTGGCCGCTGCCACTACCCCGCGCTTCGCAGAGCCACCCACGGCCACCGGCTGACCGCGCAACGCAGGATTATCGCGCTGCTCCACGCTGGCAAAAAAAGCATCCATATCAACATGGATAATTTTACGCGAGGGGTTATCACTGGTTTCGGTCATGAACGGGCGGCACTGATTCCGGATTACAGCGGGTCGTCTATGCTGCTTTGGCAATCGATGGTTTGTCCAGTTTCATTTCACTTTGGCGATTGTGGGGAACAGAAAGCAAGAGTAGTGCACAGCAAGCCTCCACCAACGCCAGACCCCTCTCAAGCTGAGTGTCCCGGACCTAGCCCTGTGTGCCAAGAAATGCCCCACACTTTATCGTAATTATTTCGCTCAGAACCAAACAGTCCATCGAACATCGAACATCGAACATCGAACTTCGGGACTTCGAGACTTCGAGACTTCGAGACTTCGGCGCAGGTGCAGTGTCCTCCCACCATAAGCTTCAAACCAGGCGTGTAAGTCCATCGGCTGCAGTCCGTGGAGGTAACCTACGACCATCCGCGTGGGAATACTGAGACTGCGACACAGCGCTATCCCGAAAGGAGACAGATCCCGGCACACGCCCCACTGCCGCGCGTTCACCTCAATCGCTGAAGCGCGCATTTCACTGCTATTAGGATCAAAACGGATCGTATTGCGCAGCCTGGCTTCTATGGCTGCGACCTGGTTATCGCCCAGCCACATACCTGCTGTAATCTCATTCGCCATCTCTGCGAACCGATCAGATTCACAATAGCGACTGGGGAGGAGGTAGCAGAAAATGGCATCGGGCAGGTTTTGTACTTCAACAAAGGGTGTATCCGGCGCGCTATCCACGAAATCGGCAATCATCATCTCCGCGGCGGTATGCGCCATAGACTGTTTCAAACCGCTATCGCACTGCGCCTTTCCTCGGAAGACTTGCCTCAGGGCTTTTGCTTGGCCTTGGCGAAGGCGGCCGCAAACGCTCCCGCAGGCGCTTTTTCCTGCGTGCGCGGTGCCGGCGTTTTAGCACTACTGTTGCGGGGCGAACGATTGTCTGGCCGACCACGGCGCTGCCTGTCCCCGTCCGCGGACTGCTGATCTTTTGCGCTGTCAGTCAGGCGCATGCTCAATGCAATGCGCTGCCGCGACACGTCGATGTCCATGACTTTGACCTTGACGATATCTCCCGCCTTGGCGACATCGCGCGGATCCTTGATGAACTTTTCCGACATCGCCGAGATATGCACCAGTCCGTCCTGGTGTACACCAACATCCACAAAGGCGCCAAAACTGGTGACATTGGTGACAGTTCCCTCCAGGATCATATCCAACTGCAGGTCAGCTATTTTCTCGACCCCCTCCTGTAACCTGGCCGTTTTGAACTCCGGTCGCGGATCGCGGCCCGGCTTGTCCAGCTCCCTGATAATATCTGTCACGGTGGGCAAACCGACTATGTCGGTGACGAAATCGGCGGCTTTTACGCCCCGTAAAAAGGTGCTGTCGCCGATCAGACTGTGAACCTTGCGTTCACTGGATGCTGCAATACGTTCCACCACGCCGTAGGACTCCGGGTGTACCGCAGAGGCATCCAGCGGATTGCTGCCATCCATCACGCGCAGAAAGCCCGCCGCCTGTTGGTAGGTTTTTTCACCCATCCCGCTCACCTGCAGCAGCGTTTTGCGATCGGAAAACCGTCCCTGCGCATCGCGCAGTGCGACGATATTGTCGGCGATACGCTGGCTCAATCCGGATACACGCGTAAGCAGGGGGGCCGAAGCGGTATTCAAGTCGACACCAACGGCGTTAACACAATCCTCCACCACGGCGTTCAGTTGACGCCCCAGCTGCACTTGGCTGACATCGTGTTGGTACTGGCCAACCCCGATGGATTTGGGATCGATCTTCACCAGTTCCGCCAGCGGGTCCTGCAGGCGCCTGGCGATGGATACTGCCCCGCGAATAGTGACATCCAGATCGGGAAATTCTCGCGCCGCAAACTCGGATGCCGAGTATATCGAGGCCCCCGCTTCGTTAACCACGACCCGGCGCACATCGAGCTCGGGATGCGCGGCCAGCAGCTCGCCGACAAAGCGATCTGTCTCCCTGCTGCCAGTGCCATTACCAATGCTGATCAAGCGGATGTCGTATTTTTGTATCATCGACAGCAACACAGCTGCCGCCTCGCGAGTTTTGTTCTGCGGCGGGGTGGGAAAAATGGCGCCGTGATCCAACACTTTCCCGGTGGCATCCACCACAGCCATCTTCACTCCTGTGCGCAGCCCGGGGTCCAAACCAATGGTGGCTTTAGGGCCTGCCGGCGCCGCCAGTAGTAAATCCTTGAGATTATTGCCAAAGACCTTGATCGCCTCCAATTCAGCACGCTCGCGCAACTGGGAGAGGAGATCCGACTGCAAGTGCGTGAGCAGCTTGATGCGCCAGGTCCAGCGCACGACTTCTGAGCGCCACTTATCCGCCGGACGACCTTGGTCCTGTATGTGCCAATGCGACGCTATCATTGCTTCACAGGGGTGCGCATCCAGCGGTGTTTCATCGGCCGACATGCGCAAATCGAGCGACAACACGCCCTCGCTGCGACCGCGAAACATCGCCAGCGCGCGATGGGACGGCGTCGTTTTATACGCTTCGGTATGGTCGAAATAGTCACTGAACTTGGCACCTTCGCTCTCTTTGCCCGCCACCAGCCGCGCCGCCAACAAGCTCTCTACCTGCAAAAATTCACGCAGCCGCGCCAGCAGATCGGCATCTTCAGCAAACCGCTCCATCAGTATTTGCCTGGCCCCGTCCAGAGCCGCTTTGGTATCGGCAAAACCAGCGTCAGGATTGAGGTAACCGCCCGCGACGGTTTCCGGGTCGAGACTGGTATCCTCGAACAAGGCATCTGCCAGAGGCTCGAGCCCGGCCTCACGCGCGATCATTGCCTTGGTACGGCGCTTGGGTTTGTAGGGCAGATACAAATCTTCCAGCCGGCTTTTGGTATCCGCTGCACGAATAGCCGCTTCCAGTGGTAGTGTTAACTTGTCCTGTTCAGAAATGCTGGCCAGTATGGTTACGCGGCGCTCTTCCATCTCACGCAAATAACGCAGGCGCTCTTCCAGTTGTCGCATCTGGGTATCATCGAGACCGCCGGTGACCTCTTTGCGGTAGCGCGAGATAAACGGCACCGTGGCGCCCCCATCCAGCAGTTCCACTGCCGCAACAACCTGTTTTTCGTGAACGGCGAGTTCTTCCGCCAAGAGTCTGGAAATGGATTGAGTCATGTCTGGTGAGATTCCTGAGAACACTACCCCCGGGATGCCGACTAGTGTGACTGCATCAAGGAATGACACGCTGGCATCCCCGGTAGGCAAACATTGTTGAATTATCTAAGACAGGCCAAGCGGCAATAGCTGCCCGGAGGCAGTCTACGCGCTTAACTTCGGGGGTGCTGACGGTGTTAAGCGGCAGCTGCTTCCGTTTCTTCTTCCGTTTCAACGGGCTCGAATTCCTCGAGCCTGGCTTCGAGTTCCTTAACCTTGGCCTGTAACTCTGCGTTCTCGGTCTTGGTCTTGTTCAGCGTTTTCTGCATCAGGGCATTCGCAGTAGTTTTCTCTGCGAGTTTCTTTTTATTACTGTCGAGATTCTTCTTGAGCGCGGCAGCATCGTACTGCTTCAGCGTCTTCACTTCGGCGCGTTCATCAGCCAGGCTCTTCTGTAATTCCTTGATACGTTTCTTCTGCGTATCAACCTCGGCAGTCAAGTTGTCACAGCGATTGTGCAGTTCACGGTTACGCTGCTCGACACGTTTGTGGGCAGACGCTTCTGCCGATTGCGTGGTCAACTGCACCAGTTGTTTGGCAATGACGGCTTGTTGCTCATCGTGTTTTTTGAGATGAAGCTCTATTTGGGCCGATTTGTCGTCCAGTTGAGTCTGGTATTGGCCACGGAGGTTGTCCTCCAGTTCGATAATTTTTTCCAATTTTTGTGCTGTTAGCATTCAGTCTATCCTGCGAGGTTTCGATTCAGAGAGTATGTGCGACAAGGTTGTTTGGTGTGTTTTCTACCGCCCTGCATCGTGGGCGGTAAAAAAGTGCGCATATTATACCCTAAAACTCGCTCAATTTGGAGCATTCATTAATTATTCACATTCTCCAGCCCCCTGTGCTGGAAACCCCGCGCCGAGCGGGCTCTACTTAATCCTGTGCCGGTGGCACAAACTCCAGTACCTGCTGGAAGGTCGGTCGGTTGGTTGGTTACGCGGAAAGTATCCGGAATCAAACCGGGTGTGAAACCTGATGTCTGACCCTCTAGTAACCACGTAGTCGGATCAGCTCCGCGCTCGACGACAAGCTGCTGGGCAACGTCATCCACTACCTGCCACAGTGAATCCTGGCAGTCCAAGAGATCGCCCGCCCCGCAATAACTGAGGATAAACTCTCCCTGTACAGCCTTGCCCAGCAGTGTGCGCAGATCTTTGTCTAGGTAGCTGGCACCTTCCGGAGCGCTGGACGGTGTGTGATTTGTCGTGCTGCCAAGATCGAGCGTATTGGTAAGATCCCCAAACACCGGACGCATGACTGCGGCAGCCAATGGCTGAAAGAGCGCGTCCATGATGGCCGGGCCGGCATTGTCATAGAATCCATCGTTGTCGGCGTCCAGCCTCGGTGCGTCATCGGCTACCCAGGCATCCAGTATTTCGACCACTTGGGCGGCCAGCGGGCTGGGCGCTTCAGCACCGTGCAACACCTCACTCACTACCGGCCACACGGGCGAACGCGTGTCCTCGGTGGCCGCGCGATTCATCACACTGACTACGCCCGCCAGATCCACCTTATCGGGAAACTGGTCGAACAGCTGAACCCGGTGTATTGAGCCATACGGTGTACCGTCGCCGTGCATAAAGCCGGGGGCGGACTGGTTGTTCCAGTTGAGCAGGCGCCCGGACGGGCCGCCGGCATCATGCGGGTGTTGATCCTGTGCCAGAAACCCCTCCCATTCATAGTCGCCCGTACCCCATGTGGGCAGCCGTCGGTCCAACCCCTGGGCGCGCACCGGGAGGTAGCCGGAACTGAAGTAGGCGGTATTGCTGCGCGACATATAGCCCCAGTTGAACGTGAAGCCAAAATAGTACGCCCTGTACAACCTTGGCAAGAACAGAACGTAAGGTAGCTACCGAAAATCCGTTGGTCTCAATAAATGATAGAAACCGCCTCAGCCTGGCTGAGGACCTGGATCGAGAATATCCTGCGTACGCAGCTCGAAGTCACTGGCATCATGACGCTCCAGCAATTGCTTGGATTTATCGCCGAAGGGACGGTTTACCATGACGCCACGCGGCACAGCGGGGCGCTGTCCCACTTCTTCAACCCAGCGAATCAGATTGGTATAGGTGTGTACTTGCAGAAACTCCGCCGCATCGTAGACCAGGTTGCGCACCACGCCCCCATACCAGGGCCAGATAGCCATATCGGCGATGGTGTACTCGTCACCACAGATGTATTGCCGCTCCGCCAGATTCTTATCCAACAGATCTAGCTGCCGTTTGGCTTCCATTGCATAGCGATCTATCGCGTACTGGATTTTGACCGGTGCATAGGCATAGAAATGGCCGAAACCACCGCCCAACAGGGGCGTCGCGCCCATCTGCCAAAACAGCCAGGACAAACACTCTGCACGCTTCGAGGGATCGCTGGGGATAAACTCACCAAACTTCTCTGCGAGGTAGAGCAAGATGGCGCCAGACTCAAATACGCGGGTGGGCTCAGGCGTGCTGTGGTCCATCAGGGCGGGAATTTTGGAGTTGGGATTCGCGCTGACGAAGCCGCTACTGAACTGCGAGCCGTCGCCGATATTGACCAGCCAGGCATCGTAATCTGCGCCGGCGTGCCCCTTGGCCAGCAATTCTTCCAGCATGATAGTAACTTTTACCCCGTTGGGCGTGCCCAGGGAGTACAACTGCAGAGGATGCTTG
The DNA here is from genome assembly GCA_963934845.1 of uncultured Halioglobus sp. Lineage (GTDB taxonomy): Bacteria > Pseudomonadota > Gammaproteobacteria > Pseudomonadales > Halieaceae > Marimicrobium. The sequence goes on from CAWWAG010000013.1 coordinate 72,504, forward strand.
CCTACCTGCAGCGCCTTCTCGTGCTGTGCGCCAGCAGTTGGCCGGTTGATATTGGCAAACGCCTGGCCACTATCTGGATCCCATTGCCATATTTTTGGCGGTTCATAAGGCGTTGTTTCGGCCATAAGCGGCGGCTCCTTTAATCTGGTTGACGGGTGCTCGCAGCAAACTATACAGGGTATTTAACACAATTCCTTCACCGCACAATTTCCGCCAACCGGTCGCCCGAAAAGGACCCCGCGTACAGCTTTCCCCGGTACTCAATAGCCACCGTCGCCGGGCCAAAAGGGCCGCCTTTTTCAGCGCTAAAAATCCGCATCGTTTCGCCCGTTGTGGTGTCTACCGCTACCAACTCATAGGGTGCACCACAGCTGCCCTGCGTCAGCCCGAAGCAGGGCGCCATAGTCAGTGGAGACAAATGGGAGGCCAACAGTAAACGGCCATCTTCCAGCCAGGCGGCGTTGTCGATGTTGGGGACGCTTACTGTAGCCAGTAACTGCTCTGTGACGATGTCGTACTGACGCAGCTCTCCCTCGAGGTAGTTATTCACCCAGATGCTCTTACCATCGGGCGCTATCTCGATACCGTTGGGCATTTTCGCAGCGGTGTTGGCCACGATTCGAATCGCGGTGCCCGGGCTCCAGCGCCATACATGACCATCATTCAAGCCGATCATTGACTTGATTTGTGCCAGCGTTTCATTTTCTCGATCGTACATATGCGTGACAGCGAAGCCACCGTCCGGCAGGGCCACCACGTCGTTGAGCACGGCATAGTCAGGAAACGCAACACAACCGCGCCAGGACAGTGTCGGCGCAGTTGTGTCGTCGGCCGAGGGTTGTACCTCATAAAACAAAACCTGTTCCAGGCTGCTATGGTTCACGACCAGCAGCTGTAGCGAAGCTCCCCGCGGTGAAAGGTAAATGCCGTGAGGCGACAGCTGGTCCGGAATGGGGCAATCCGCGTCCCCCCAGTTCTTCTCGCTGGCGTCGTTTTTGATACTGCTGCTATCCACCAGACGGGTAAAGCCGCCGCCAGACTCAGGCTGAAACCAGGTGAGCGCACCAGGTAGCTTCCCGCCGTCGCCGTATTCTGCGACCAATATCCCACCGCCATCAGGTAACGCCGCGAGGTCTTCTGGCATTTGGACGCCACAAATTGGAATAACGTTGCCATCCGGCTCGCAGCTCAATTCAACCTGGCCGCAAGCTGCAGTGGCCAACAGAATGACAAGAATGCTCAACCGCTGTGTGACATGCATCATGCACTAAACTCCATCGCTGTGATCGGATCGAGAAGTATAGTGGCAGCTCCAACCACTGGTAACAAGCGGCTGATCCGCCGCGCGCCAGTCAGCACCTGACTCAACAAATAGGCGAATGCCGTGAGCAATAGCAGATCGGACGCAAATTCACGGTAAACAGTGAATAGCAGCAAGACGCCAATAACAATAGCGCGGTGAAAGCTAGGCATTCTCGGGCATGAACTCCGCGACAATGCCCCGCAGCGCATCGAAATCGTCGAACACCCAGTCGTGGTAAATCTCGCTAACAGGAATCTTGCGATAGCCCCGGGAGTAGAGCGCAAACGGCACTACCGCGCGTCTGGCGGTCTCCGCGTCGATCTCACTGTCGCCCACATAGAGTGTTGGTCCCCCGCCGAGATACTGAATCGTCTGCAACAGCATATCGGGCTCTGGCTTGCGGCTATTGATCATGCCCCCTGCTATCACTACATCAAAAATGGACTCCATACCCATATGGCGTAACACCGCGCGCGCCGGCACCTCTGGCTTGTTGGTACACAAACCCAGGCGGTAGCCCGCACTCTTCAGCAGTGCCAGCGTTTTGAGGACGCCCGGGTAGAACACGGCCTTGTCGACGGCGAACTCGTACTGCGCGATAAACGCCTCAAGTAATGCGGCGTGAGTCTGTTGCATCTCATCGATACCGCGCGCCGCCATCATGCGGGTGACAAAAACAGCCGCTCCCTCGCCGATGAAACTGCGGGTCTCTTCCAGCGTCAACGCCTGCTTGGCGAGCCGACCAAGGATGATAGATGCCACGGATTGAATATCCGGTGCGCTGTCGATGAGCGTGCCATCGAGATCGAAAACTATGTTCATGTCACTTTCCACCACGTCATCGCGCCCCGGGACGGCCCATCGGGAACCCCACTAGCGCTTTTTCAAACCTTTTTGCTGCATACGCCACAGCAACAGCTCAATCTTGTCCTGACCGAAAAAGGGTTCCCCCTGAAACACCATCGTCGGGACACCCCAGTGATGCTCTTCCAGCGCCCGATCATTGGCGAGCAGTTGCTGCGGCCAGATATCCCCGTTATCACTCAGCCACTGCTGCAGCGCGGACAACTCAAGCCCCGCACGCTCTGCTGCCAATGTCAGATGATCGCCTCGATCCCAACCGTCGATCTTGCCGTTCCAGACGATAGTCGATACTTCCCGCGCAAACTCAATGCCGCGGCCAGCCGCCGCCGCCGCCAACCCAAGGGGGCTCAAGGTGTGCACCAGGTGGCCGGGATCATCCACCGGCAGATCGACGTTGATCGGATCTGGCCGCGGCGGACCTATCGGTAAACCCCGGTATTCGGAATAGCGCAGCAGGTCCGTCAAAAAGTACGGGCGCCACTTTTCATGCGCCCTGTTAAAGAACTCGTTATAGCGGATAAAGATGGGATTCACCACCAGCAGGTTCACCCGCAGTGCATATTCCTGCTGCAGATCGTACATCTGTGACGCGCCGAAGTAGGACCAGGGGCTGCGGAAAGAAAAGTATAAATCGACTTCGAGTTCAGGCATTGCGTTTCTTACTCCTTCAATTGCTGCCACAGCATGTCGGCGGCTGTTTCGCAGATACGTGTTGCGGATGCAGAATCCGTGTAAATACCGTCAATTAGCAGGCGGCTGATGCCCTGAAGCATACCCCAGGCGACCTGCGTAAACCGCAGGGGATTCAGTTTTTTCCCGACCAGGCCCCGATCCTGCAAGTATTCGCTGTTGCCCGCGGCAAGTACTGCAGGATGTACTGCGGATCACCCCGGAACAAATGAATTTCGGTTACAGCGTGGTCAACCTGAGCGCCTACCTGGTGGGAGCCTCCAACAATACCGCGCACCTGGCCAACGGCCTGGCCGTATTGTTTATGGCAACGGGACAGGACAAAGCGCACAAGCTGATTGAAATTGCCGCTGCTTTGGTGGTCGCTGGAGAACTCTCGCTGGGCGCGTCACAAAAACGCGACCCGGATACCGGCAGGAACGAATGGGTGGACGCGTACGAGAAGCTGGGACGTAATCGCTAGACAATCGTCACCGGGAGTGCAGACCTGGCACCCACCGCGTGTCAGGCGTTGCGGATGGTAACCCCGCCATCGACCAGCAGCGTGGCGCCGGTGATAAAACTGGCGGCGGGCAACACCAGACTCAGTGTCGCATGGGCGACCTCCTCCGGCTCGGCGTAGCGCCTCAGCACTGTGCGCCGGTTGGCGAAGGTCTGCTTGGCCTCTTCCGGGATCGCATCGGTTATACCGGTGCGCACCGGACCGGGACATACGCAGTTGACCGTAATCCCCTCTTTGCCCAAGTCGACTGCCATGGCGCGGGTCAAACCCAGAGACGCGTGTTTAGCCACTACATAGGCGCTGTTATACCGCGTTGCACCGTGCGCCTCGGTTGACGCCACATTCACAATTCTCGGATGCGGCGACTTGCGCAGAAACGGCAGTGCTGCACGAATAGCCCAGGCCTGCGCCGTCGCCATCACCGCCAGAGAAGTATCCCAGGAGTTGGGGTACTTCTGGGAATCCACTTCGGCCAACAGCGCAAAACCGGCATTGTTGACCAGTATGTCGATACCCCCGAAATGCGCGCCAATTTTCTCAATCGCGGATGTCACCGCATCGCGGTCAGTCAGGTCGACGGTCAACGCCAACACGTCGGCGCCGACACTTTTGACTTCCTCGGCTACCAACTCCAGCGCTGAGGTATTAATATCAATAATCGCCAGCCGCGCGCCTTCATCGGCAAACAAATGCGCGGTGGCGCGCCCCATACCACTGGCAGCGCCGGTGATAATGGCGACGCTGCCAGTGATGGAGCGGCTCAGTTTGCTTAACC
>CAWWAG010000014.1:0-75833 GCA_963934845.1 uncultured Halioglobus sp.
GATCCACAACACCTCTCGACGTAAAACGCTACCCCGTCGTTCATTAACCGCTTACACTGTAGTAATCGGATTTGATTGAACGCTGATTAGTTTCACTGGATAGCCGGTCAGCCAGCGTGGCTGCCAGAAGCATTGCTCATGCGGGGCGTGATTTGCGTGTGTTGCAACAAATGGGCAACAAAGTTAGATTTTCGTCTGGTATTCGTTAAGCAAGGGTGTAGGTATTATCTTTTAATTACAAAGACTTAATTGGTCCGCCCTCCCCGATTCGAACGGGGGACCTTCCCCTTAGGAGGGGGACGCTCTATCCATCTGAGCTAAGGGCGGTGGAGGAGGCGGGGAATTATTCAGGTTTGTCCCGGTAAAGGCAACCCGCTATTTAATCAGCCGATACTCTGAGTACACCGGGTTGTGCATTTCTTTCAGGTAGCGCAGTGGAAACCAGGGGTACAGGTTGGGTACGCCGCTCTTGTCGATATACCAGCTGGTGCAGCCGCCGGTGGCCCAGGTGGTGGTTTTGATCGCTTCGCTCATTGAGGCATTGTATTCCTGATAGGCCGACTGCGTGGGCGCTATGGCAGCGAGTCCGTCGGCTTTCATGCGGTCCAGCATACTGACGATGTAATCTACCTGATGCTCTGAAATCGCGATCAGTGACAAGTTGCCTACCGGACCGGTTGGTCCTTCCACCATCCAGAAGTTGGGAAAGCCGGGCATTGCCACGGCGCGGTGGGCGCGGGGTGAGCCGTCCCAGGAGGCTTCAAGGTCGACACCATTTTCGCCAGTTACGCAGGTTGGCAGCATAAACGCAGACGCGTTGAACCCGGTGGCGAGTACCAGTATATCGAGCTCATGTAATTCGCCGTCTGAGGTACGCACGCCCTTGGCTTCAATGTTGCCGATTCCCTCGGTGATGAGGTGCGCGTGGGGCTGGGAGAGGGCGGGGTAATACTCGGAACAGAAAATCATCCGTTTGCAGGTCGCTTCATAATCTGGCGTGAGTTTTGCTCGCAATTGGGGGTCGGGAACACTGTCGGCCAAATGCTTGCGACAGATCTTGTCCATCCTGCGCTGCATCATCTTATTGCCGACTGTGGCGGCGCTAAAGGTGTGCACCATGAGTTGGCTGTAGTAGTGGTAGATGAAGCGTTGCAGGGGCGGGAACAGGGCTAAAAATTTGTTCCAGCCAGTTGAGTAGGCTACTTGCGGGAGCGGAGAGAGCCAGTGCGGGGTGCGCTGGAACACCCGTATTTCAGATACCTGGTCAGTAATCGCACCGACTATCTGGCAGGCCGTTGAGCCGGTGCCGATAATACCGACACGTTTGCCGGTCAGGTCTACCGAGTGATCCCAGCGGGCAGAGTGAAACGCCCTGCCGGCGAAGGTGTCAAGTCCCGCAATGTCGGGAAAGACGGGCTGGTGCAAAATACCGGTAGCGGTGATAACCACATCATACTCAGTGCTCTCACCAGCCGATGTAGTGAGTTGCCAACAGGGCGCCTCGTAGCGCAGGTCTGTTACAGCGGTATTGAAATTCACCTTATTGATGACACCAAAATCTCTCGCCACTGCTTCCAGATACGCCTGAATATCGGGTCCGTAGGAATAGCGGTGCGGCCAGTCGGCTTTGAGGGCGAAACTAAAGGAATACCAGCGCGAGGGGACATCGCAGGATAGGCCCGGATAGGTGTTTTCCCGCCAGGTGCCGCCGACTCGGTCCGCCTTTTCATATACGGTGAGATCGGCGTAACCGGCCGCGTGTAGTTTTACGACAGTGGCGATACCCGACATGCCTGCGCCGATAATGGCGATGCGTGGCTGCCTTCCTGCGCGAGCCCAGGGCTGATGTGGGGTCCGTGAATCGAGGGTGTCGTTTTTCGTCATGTCACCACCTTATTTTTAAACAACATTTTTGTCAGTGGAAATGTCGATGGGAAGGTTAACGGTTCTGTGAGCATTGGGCCAGAAAAAATATCGTCGCACCACGGAGGACTTTTCGTACGAGGCAAGAGCGCGAGAACACCGTTATTAACCTAGGTCAAAAAGTACTTTTTTTTGCATTTCGATTTCTCGAAACCATACAAATATAATGTAATTTATTGTGTCACAGGTAGTTATGCCTATGAATAAAAGAAGAGTTATCCTGTCTTTAATATCACGCGAAAATGTATTTGATGTTGACCAAATTTTTAATGTTTCCTGGCCGCAGCTGGTAGAGCCTCGGGTGGGGATTTGCTTCCCCCCGCGGGTAAATATCAAGGCCTCATAGGGACGGGGTGTTAACTCTGGTAGCAGCGAAGATTGTAGAGAAAGAGCAGGAACGGCGGCGTATCTCGGTCGGCTAACTGATCAACATGGTCTGGATAACCCTGTGTAGCAAGCGCTTTTGCCGGACAATGTTCTCCGGTGTCAGTAAATCGCCTCCCGCGAGGGAGGCGAATGCCCACTGCGACAGGAAGTAGCCGGTGGTGAGGTTGTACATGGCGATCAGGTTCAGGGCCAGCGTTGCCTGCACATCGTCGGTGTGATGCGCATTCTCTGATCGGGCATCGCTCTCAAATTTTTTCAGGTTTTCCAGGCCCTGGGTGAACAGTTTTTCCAGCCAACTATTCATCAGTTGTTTGCCAACCGCGCTGCTGTCTCCCTGCAGTGCCCGCTGAAACAGTGCAGCTATTTTTGGGTGCTCGAGTTATAAATCGGTAATGATGACGGGGAGGTCGGTGTACTCCCTGAGCCTGGAGGCCTTTTCCATGTGTTGTGACAGCGCCTGCTTGCCAGCGAAGTGATTGTAGTGCCGCGGCTCCTGAATGCCTGCCCCTTCCGCTATCTGGCGCAGGCTGGTGCCGTCGTACCCCTTCATTTTCCGACTAAATGCCCGATATACTACTAAAAATTAATAAACGATAATTAAGGGTGGTTGGTGTGCGTATACGTATCGAAGATCTGGTGAATGAAGAGGCCTCGCTGATTAGTCGCCGCTGCTGGTCCGATCCGCGCGTTTACGCGCTTGAAAAGGTCGGTATCTTTGGCAAATCCTGGTTATTCCTGGGGCATGAATCACAGATCAGGGTGCCGGGTGATTTTGTGCAGGCCTCTATGTGCGAGACGCCGATTATCTTGTCACGGGGCCTGAACGGCGGTATTTACGCCAACATCAACAGCTGCACTCACCGTGGGCTGCCGGTGTGTCGCGCCGATCACGGCAATACCAAACGCTTTGTCTGTCCCTACCACAACTGGTCTTACAGCGTGGAGGGGTATCTGATCACGATACCACAGGAGAGCGAGGTTCAGGGCAAACCGGACAAGCGGCAACTGGGGCTCAAACGGGTTCCCCGCGTGGAGTCCTGGCGCGGGATGATCTTTGGCAGTTTTGATGAAAACATCGTCCCGCTGGAGGATTATCTGGGCGATATGCGTTTCTACCTCGACGCGTTTTTCGATCGTTTCCCGGCGGGTATTGAATTTATGGGCGCGCCGCAGCGCTGGCTGATTAATGCCAATTGGAAACTGCCGGTGGAGAACCAGTTAGGTGATGTCAACCACGGGGCCTTTTTGCACAGCGCGATTATTCCCAAAGAGGCGCAGGACGTCATCGAAAAGCTGGGTCACAGTGTAGTGACCACGCCGGGCCATGGCGCGACCTTTCGCCTGATGCCCGGGGATGCGCAGGAAGATGATGTCGCCTGGGGTATGGAGGGGACGGGTGCTATTTTCGGCGGCACGGAGGTACAAGATTATTTACGTGAGATTCAGGCGCAGGCCGCCGAGCGGGTGGGAGATTTGCGTTCGCGTATGAAGGGGCTGACGTACGGCATCTATCCTAATCTCTCCTTTCTGTGGTCCAACACCTCGTTCAAAGTGTCGCACCCGCGCGGGCCGGGCAAGGTGGAGTATTGGTCGTGGGCGGTGGTGCCGGCCGATGCGCCGGATTCGGTCAAGAAAATCCTGCGCACCAACTACAGTTCGTTCTTTGGACCGGCTGGTATTCTCGAGCAGGAGGACTCGGAGGTATGGAGCCAGCAATTTCTGGGTAGCAATATCGATTTTGCGGATGACAGGCCGTACTTTTATGGCCTCGGATTGGGCGAAGAAAAACCCCATCCCGATATGCCAGGCCTGGTCAGCGTCACAGCGAACGAGTTTTACGCACGCCACTTCTTTACCCGCTGGCGCAATGAATTGATGGCGGTGGAGGAGAGCATATGAATACGCTGTCACTCGAAACCACGCCACAGGAACAGCGTCTGCTGGAGCGTTTTTATTTTCATGAAGCACGGCTGCTGGATAGCCGCCAGTACTTGCAGTGGCTGACACTGCTTAGCGAGGATATCCGCTACGTGATGCCCTCGCGCGTGAATGTGCAGGTGAATAATCGGGCGCGCGGTCGCGAAGACATGCTCAGTATCGAACACGAGTTGGAAGGCGAGGATTCCATGGGCTGTCCGCACCGGGAGGAAAATTATCTGCTACTCACACTGCGCGCCGAGCGCGCGTACAAGATCAATTCTTGGTCGGAGAGCCCGCCGGCGCGCACCCGTCGTATAGTCGGCAATATCGAGTTGCTGGCACGTGTCGCCAAGGATGAAGAAGATCGTTGTTCAGTCGTCAGTAACTTTCACTTGTACTACGCGCGTCCTGGCAGTGATAACGTGATGTACAGCGGGCAGCGCCGCGATACGCTGGTGTCAACGCCCGATAGCTTGCGCATTTGTCGGCGCGAGATCGTGCTGGATTACGCCACGATTGCGTTGCCGACGCTGGGACTTTTTTTCTAGTGGGCCAGCGCCGCGTAGAAATAGCCCCTGAAGCGCTTGCATTCCGATACTGCGCATATCACTCTAGCGCGGGCCCCGAGCCAGAGCCAGTAGGCACCGGGGTTCGCCGCACAACCTAAGGACGAGGGCGTATTTTTTGCAGTACCCGATCAGACGATTTACACGTGTTTTCCTGCTGCTTTACCTGTTCGGCGCAACTGCAGCAGCAGGCGCTGGCAACACGACCCTGACACTGAGTGAGCAGCGCGGATACACCGCTTGCCAATCGCTTTTTAGGTGCTTACCTGCGTGTGTCTGGAAAGCGCCAGAATTGGCAAGATTTTCTGCAAGTCATGTCTGAAGAACCCAACAGTATCGATCTGAAGTGCTATTTTTTGAGGGCGCAGTTGGCGCAGGGAAGTAAAGACGTCGCCTGGGAGGGCGCAGGTCGTCTTTGGGTGGGAGGCAAGTCCCAGCCCGGCGCCTGTGATCCGCTCTTTGAGGCCTGGCAGGATGCAGTTGGCGTGACGAATGATGTCGTCTGGACGCGTCTTCTCAATGCCTTCGACGCACTGCTGCAATACGTCGCCAGGAAGAGTAGCGTGCAAATGCGGCCACCGGTAGACCAGCAGCTTGAGTTGTCTGAAGGCTCGACGGTGGAGGCGCTGAGCGCCGTCGCGCGCATTGAGGAGTTGAAGTATCACCAGAATGACATGCTGGCCCACTCGGAATGGTACAAGCTGTTGCAGGATACAGACGATGTGGCGCAACAACAGGATCTCGCGCTGTTGGCGACTCAGAAAGGCTGGTACCGCATGGCGATCGATGCCGCGACTCGCGCGCAGGCATGGGATTCGCTCGATCAGCGCTTCCCCATTCCCTATCAGGATATCTTCAAAAAAAATGCGGCACTGCGGCAGGTGCCCAGCACAGAGTTGATGGCCATTGCGCGCCGGGAGAGCACTTTCTTTGCGGGGGCACAATCGCCGGTCGGAGCACGCGGCCTGATGCAAATCATGCCGGCCACTGGTAAGGCCGTCGCCTCATCGCGTTGATCGCTGGCGCAATAAAACGGAGCAGGGGGATACCGGTAGAGCTATGGGTGGAGACGATTCCCTACCAAAAGACACGCAACTATGTGCAGGCGGTGCTGTCCTATAATGTGATCTTCCAATACATGCAGGGTGATCAGAAAATCCTGCTGACACCTCAGGAACTGCAGGCCAGTTACTGATTAACCAAGGTAACCCGCACACTATGCGCGATACACGTCCACTCTTACTGCACAGTGATTTTCCCCCGGTTTATCGGGCGACGCTGGATACCCTGCAAGTTAATCTGGGGTATCTGTGCAATCTCAGTTGTGTGCACTGTCACGTCAATGCCGGGCCAACGCGCACCGAGCAAATGGATGTTGAAACAATCGACCAGATTCTGTCGCTGCTGGACAGTGCAGGTATAAAGACACTGGATCTGACGGGTGGTGCGCCGGAATTGAACCCGCATTTTCGTTATCTGGTACGCGCAGCCCGCGCGCTGGGTGTGCGGGTGATCGACCGCTGCAATCTCACGGTGCTGCTGGAGCCTGGGCAGGAGGATCTGGGAGCGTTCCTCGCCCAGCAGCAGGTAGAAATCAGCGCTTCGCTGCCGTGCTATTCGCAGGATAATGTGGAAGCGCAGCGCGGCAAGGGTGTCTATAGCGCGAGTATTGAAGCGCTGCTCCAACTGAACGCCCTGGGTTACGGCGCAGAGCTGATACTCAACCTGGTCTACAATCCGGTGGGCCCGGTGTTGCCACCGCCGCAACATGGCCTGGAGGCGGACTACCGGCGCGAACTGGCTGCGCGCTTCGGTATTCGCTTTAACGAACTTTTTACGATTACCAATATGCCGATCAGTCGCTTCGGCTCTGTGCTGTTGGCCCAGGGTCAGTACCATGAGTACATGCGGTTGCTGCGCGATAACTACAGTGATTCAAATGTCCCCACGCTGATGTGTCGCAGCTTGATTAGCGTGGATTGGCGCGGCTACTTATACGACTGTGATTTCAACCAGATGCTGGATATGCCGATGCTTGCCAGTGACAGGCGGCGTCATATCAGTGATTTGCTGCGCGAATCGAATGTCGAGGGCGACCCTGTATTCACCGCAGAGCATTGCTACGGTTGTACGGCCGGGCAGGGCAGCAGCTGTGGTGGAGCGCTGGGAGCCTGATGTCCGGTAGCGTGAGTTTTGTGATTCCAGTGCTGAATGAGCAGGGCAGGGTAGCCGATTTATTGAGCGACTTGCGCCAGCGCTATCCCCTGTGTGAACTCATCGTGGTCGACGGCGGAAGCCGCGACGCTACGGTCGTTATCGCGCTGCCTTTGTGTGACCAACTATTACTCGGTGACCGCGGTCGTGCCCATCAGATGAACCTGGGCGGGCAGGTGGCGTCATTGCCCTACATATTTTTCCTGCACGCGGACAGTTGTCCCGGTGTCTCCGCCGTGGCGCTGGACGCTCGGCTGGCCCAACAGCCGCAGTGGGGCTTTTGCCGGGTGCGCCTGAGTGGCCAGCATTGGTTCTTGCGCATCATAGCGTGGTTCATAAACCAGCGCTCGCGATTGACCGCTGTCGCCACCGGAGACCAGATGATGTTTGTACAAAAAGCTGTGTTTGAGCAGACGGGGGGCTTCGATGCGATACCGTTGATGGAGGATGTCGCCTACTCTAAACGCCTGCGGCGTTTGTCGCGGCCAGAGATCATTCCCGAGCCGGTAGTGACCTCAAGTCGCCGCTGGGAGGAGGGAGGGCTGGTAAAAACGGTAGTGCGCATGTGGCTGCTGCGGCTGGGCTACTTTCTTGGCGTTGCACCGAGTACATTATGGCGGCACTACTATGGACGCTGACGTTGGTGGCGCAACGCGCAAGGATCTACTGCTGATCCAGTTTGCAAAGAGTCCACAGCCCGGACAGGTTAAGACCCGCATGACGCCCCGGCTGTCACCGGAGCAGGCTTATGATCTGCACTGCGAACTCACCCGGTGGACATGCCGTCAGTTGCTCAGCAGCGGGCTAGGCACAGTGGAGTTATCGGTAGTGGGTGGTAGAGAGCACGCGCTGTTTACCGAATGCCAGTCTATGGGGGTGAGTCGGATTCTGCGCCAACGCGGGGTAGATTTGGGGGAGAGGATGTATAACGCCATACGCTGCGGGTTGGCCCGTTATGTCAATGTTATCCTGGTAGGCAGTGACTGCCCTGGCATCGATGCGAGCTATTTACGACAAGCTGTGGAGGCGTTGCGCACTGCACCCGTGGTGCTGGGACCGGCCAATGATGGCGGTTATGTGCTGATTGGCGCGCGTGCGATTCAACCGGAAATGTTTAAGGGTATTCCCTGGGGCGGCGCGCAGGTATTTGAAAAAACCATTGCGACATTGGCGCGTGAGGGTATCCATTGGGAGGCGCTATCCCACCTGGCGGATATCGACAGACCTGAGGATCTCCCGCTCTGGGAAGCATTGCAGCGCGACGCATCGATAGCACCGGGCTAGGCCCGAGGTGGCAGAGTCGTTGGCCCTGTCAGGCGCGGGCTAGAACTGCGGTATCAGCGGGTTGTTCCGTGATACCCCCGACGCGTTGTTGCATCAGCCAGGCTATCGCAGTGCAATAGCTGAGGTTAGTTTGTAACTCGTTGTCGGGATCGCTCAGGAACGCCCGCTGGCTGGCCAGCCCTCTCACTCTGCTGGCCAGATCTGGATTGAATGCCAGATACCGGTCCCATAAATCACGGTGCTGCGCAGCCGTGATGTTGAAGAGACCAAGGCCTTCACTGCGCGCACAGAACAATCCTACATCAGGCGCGTTGATAGCGGCATTGAGCAAAAATGTTTCGCGAGCTGGCGTCCAGACACCCATATACTCCAGAGTGGGGCGAATGACGTGGTCTCTCAGATGATCTGCAGTAACATACATAATCCATTCCTCGCCGGTATGACTAATCCGTCAGGCATTGCTGTTTCATTCTTATGGTTCTATGCGGCCCGGTTATTGTGGGACACGTCTGAAGAAGCTACCCAGTTCGCGTCTTTTCCGGACTCCAGGGACACTTTTTAGCACAAAGAAAAATAAATTCCAATAAAAATAAAGAGTTGTGGGTGTTAATTCATATAGATTTTGGGAAACGACGCTAAGCTAACCTTTTCTGAAGAGTCGCGTACCGCTATCTGAGACAAGGTAAGCGGTAAGTTCTATAAAAAACTGCCTAAAATTGATGTATTACTGTGAAAAGTTTGATTTGTGCTCATCCACCAGAAATTTTTACCGGGTAACCGAGTTTTTCTAATTCAACTTTGAGAAATTCGCGTTGATCGCCCTGGATTTCAACCACGCCCTCTTTTAAAGCGCCACCGACTCCACATTTTTTCTTCAATTGCGTGGCCAGGTTCTTCAATGCATCGCCAGATAACGGCAGCCCTTTGATCAGAGTGACCGCCTTGCCGCCGCGCCCCTTGGTTTCCCGGTGCAGTCGTACAATCCCGTCGCCATTCGCGGCGGGCCTGTCCTTACCGCACACACAAGCGACTACCGGGCGCTGGCATTGGGGGCAAAGTCGACCGCCGCCGGTGGAATACACCAGGCGACTTTCTGTGTTTTTTCGTTTACTCATCGTATGGCCGTGTATTTATTGCAAGGTGGGCAGTATATTAGGCCGCTGTTTCCGCGCAAGTCGGGATTATCAGGAGAGCACTTGAAATGTCTGCGGATGTCGACACACTGAAAGAACAAATGATGGAACTGCAAAGCCAACTCGCCTTTCAGGAAGATTCGCTGAGCACGCTGGATGCGGCGCTTGCGCTGCAGCAACAGGAAATACTGTTGCTGCGCCGACAGGTTGAATGGTTGCGCGCGCAGCAGAAGGAATACGAAACCAACCACGACGCGGGCACACAAAGTGCGCCGCAGGACGAACGACCACCACACTACTAGAGTACACCAAGGAGTCATCTATGTCAGAAAGTGCCCGTCAGGATACGCCGGAACAAGCGGAGTTTCGACAATTTTGCCGTCAGTGGTTGCAGGCCAACAAGCCGTCTGAACCCACCGTCAGGTTGCCCCTGTCACCGCTGGAAATCATGACAGAACCACAACTTTGTTATTTACAAGCATGGCAGAAATCCGCCTATGATGCAGGGCTAATCGGCTGTGATTATCCGGTGGCGGTCGGCGGCGGTGGCCGCAGTGACTGTCAGCGCGTTGCCAACGATGAAATGATTCGGGCGCGAACCCCCTTTTTGCCAAATGTGATTGGCCTGGGTATGGCGGCCCCTACTGTGTTCCATCACGGTCAGGAGGCACTCAAGGAGCGCTTGTTGCCTCGCTTGTTCTCCGGAGAAGACATGTGGTGTCAGGGATTCAGTGAGCCCGGCGCTGGCTCGGATCTGGCTAGTGTGCAAACGTTTGCCGAGCGCAAGGGTGACAAATGGGTGATTAATGGCCACAAAGTGTGGACGTCGCTGGCACACTTTGCAGAGTGGATGATTCTGCTGCTGCGCACCGACAAATCGCACAAATATGATGGCCTGTCCTATTTTGTGGTTCCTATCCGCTCAGCTCTGGGTAAGGGCGTCACTGTGCGGCCTTTAATCAAGATGACTGGTGAAACCGGATTTAACGAAGTGATCTTTGAAGATCTTGAAGTCGACGATAGTTATCGCCTCGACGAATTGGGGAAGGGTTGGCAGGTAGCGATGACAACCCTGTTGTACGAGCGCGGGGCGGGAGAGTTACAGACGCCCAGGTCCGGCGGCATGAAGAGCAAGTCAACACACGCGACCAATACTGCAAACCTTATTGAGCTGGCGCGCAATACCTCGCGCAACGGGCGGCCGGCGGCCGAAGATCCACTGATCAGGGATCGGGTGGTGCAACAGGTGATCAGGGAACACGGGCTCGCGCAGAATCAGCGCAGGGCCCGTGTCTCAGGGCTACTGGAGCACCCACTGCGGCTGCAATTGCAGAATAAATTATTGGCCAGTGAAATTTCTCAGGACATCGCGGCACTGGCCGTGGAAGTAGAGGGTGCCCGCGCCTCACTGTATCTGGGTGATGACAACGCGCCCGCCGGTGGTCAGTGGCCCATGGCTTATATGAATTCCTACGGCATGACGATTGCCGCGGGAACCAGCGAGGTACAGCGCAATATTCTCGGCGAGCGCGTGCTGGGTCTGGCGAAATCGAAATAGGAGAGAAGACATGTCACAACCGGACAATTTTGGCTTTGGCGAAGAGGCGGGCATGCTGAAGGAATCGGCCCGTAAATTTTTTGCCGAACATTTACCTGTCGATAAACTGCATCGCATGGTCGCCTCGGATACTAATCCTGAGCGCATGAGCACTAGCGAGTGGGATCGAGACATATGGCAAATAATGGTGGATTTAGGCTGGACGTCACTGGCCGTGCCCGAGTCTGCGGGAGGTATCGGCATGCCGGTAGTTGCTGTGGCGGGCCTGCTAGAGGAGGCCGGTCGTGCAGCGTTTCCCTGCCCACTGCTGGCTACCCTTAATGTAACCTATGTGCTGGCAGCCTGCGGTGACGGTGGCGAAGCTGCCCTGGCAGAAATCGCCGAGGGAAAAACAGCGAGCCTGGCCATCACTAATAAGCAGGGCTCATGGGATGCGGCTGACACCGATGTGCTATGCACCCAGGGCACCTTGAATGGTACCGCCTGGTTTGTGCAGGATGCGCGCAAGGTTGACCGTCTGCTGGTCAGCGCGCAGACCAGTGCTGGTCAGGCGTTGTACTGGGTCGCAACGGATGCAGCGGGCGTGACTATTGCGCCCGACGCCATTGTGGATCTGACGCGCGACCAGGCGCATGTCACCTTTGAAAATGTGGTGGCGCAGGAAGTCAACGATGACGGCCTGGCTGCGTTGACAAAGGCGATGCCCGCTATCTGGACGCTGCTGGCGGCAGACATTACGGGCGCCGCCGAGTGGCAATTACAAACGACGGTGGAGTATGTAAATACACGGCAACAGTTTGAGCACCCGTTGGGATTTTTTCAGGCGGTGAAGCACCCGCTGGTGGATGTTATGATCCTGATCGATCAATGCAAGTCTCTGGTTTACAACGCCGCCTGTGCGTATGACACCGAGCCGGCAAAGGCCGCAGAAACCGCCCATATGGCGAAGGCAACTGCCAGCGATTTAGCCGCATTCGCCTCGAGTCGTTCGGTACAGTTTCACGGTGGTATCGGGTTTACCTGGGAATGTTTCGTGCACCTTTTCTTCAAACGACAGAAACACAGTCAACTGCTTTGGGGCGATGCAGCGTGGCACCGTGCACACCTGGCCAACATTCTTATGGGCGAGGTTGCTTGACGATGCGTGCAGATAAACCACGTTTCTCGAAACCCAAACAGCGGTAAGACGGAGACTGATAACGTGAAATGGAAAACGGCACTGCCGATCGTGTTAGCGCTTATTGTGGGTCTGGGTGTGCTATTTAACATCGCCACCCGTTCACCGCAGGCGCCGGCCCATCAGGTTTACATTAACGGCAGTATCCTGACGATGGACGTTAACAACCCGGTGGTTGAGGCGCTCTCGACTCGCGGTGAACGCATCGAGAAAGTGGGCACAACGCCGGAGATTATGGCGGAGGTCGACGAGAATACCGAGGTGGTGGATCTGCGAGGTCGCACTATGCTGCCAGGATTTATCGATGCGCACGGCCATTTCCCGGGCTCGGGAATGAGTGTGATAGCCGCTGACCTGAACAGCCCACCCATCGGTGATAATCTCACTATGAGTGATGTGCTGGTGGCGCTTCGGGAACAGGCTGCCAACACGGCGTCGGGTGAATGGGTGAGTGGTTTCGGCTACGACGACACTTTGCTGGCCGAGAAACGCCACCCCACCCGGGAGGAGTTGGATAGCGTGTCCACCGAGCACCCGGTGGTGGCGATGCATGTCTCCGGGCACATGTTGGTGGCGAACAGCGCGGCACTGGCGATTGTGGGTATTGCTGCGGATACGCCCGATCCAGAGGGTGGTGTTATCGGGCGTATGCCGGGTTCCAGAGAGCCCAATGGCCTTTTGGAGGAGACTGCCAGGCTGGACATCGTGCGCCAGATGCAGGGCTTGAGTCTTACTGACACCTACCACTTGATAAAAGCCGCCGCCAGGGAGTACTCGGTAATGGGGGTGACGACCGCCCAGTCCGGTGGCGTCAGCAAAGAGTTGGCACTGGGCCTGAAATGGTTCAGCAGGCTGGGCGTGATTCCACAGCGCTTGATACTTTTTCCCTTTGAAACGGAGTGGGGTGAGGCGCTGTTCAACGGTGAGTACGATCCGGCGGATTACAACGGCGATAAGCTGACCATGGCTGCAGTAAAAATTGTTGCCGATGGCAGTATTCAGGGCTACACCGGTTACCTCAGTGAACCCTATTCCACGCCCTATAACGGGGACGCCGACTACCGAGGCTATCCGGCCGTGTCACGCGAGAATTTGTTTATCCAGGTGGAGGCATTGCATAAGGCGGGCTACCAGCTGGCGATTCACGGTAATGGTGATGCAGCTATAGAGAATATCCTGGACGCGTTTGAGGCCGCTCAGAAGGCCCACCCGGCGGATGATCCACGCATGATTCTGATACACGCCCAGATGGTCCGCAAAGACCAGATTGCGAGGATGAAGAAACTGGGCGTTACCCCCAGCTTTTTTACGGCGCATACCTGGTACTGGGGTGACCGCCATAGGGATATCTTTCTCGGGCCGCAGCGGGCAGCGCAAATCAGCCCCTCGAAATGGGCGCTGGACTACGGTTTGCGCTTCAGCTCCCACCTGGATACGCCGGTTACACCCATGGAACCGCTGCAGGCGGTGTGGAGTCAGGTCTTTCGCATTACCACCGGCGGTGATGTGCTGGGCCCTGAGCAGCGAATCAGCGTGATGGACGCCCTGCGCGCGGTCACCATCGATGCCGCCTGGCAGGTATTTCAGGAGGACAATCGGGGGTCGCTGAATCCGGGCAAATATGCAGATCTTGTCGTGCTCTCGGGCAATATCCTGGATAATCCGATGGCCATGCGTGATCTCAAGGTGGAGCGCACTGTGATTGGGGGTGCGACCATCTACGACAGACCCTAGCAGGGTAACCAACACGGGGTACTTTCTGGCCGTGAGCGTGGACAGTTGCCGAGCATTCAGATATAACTACAGAAACTAAAGGGATCGCGGGGAAGCGCGCCATACCTATGTACCGGTACATTGTAGACAACACCATAAAATATACTCCGGATGACCTCGTTCTGTACCGGGAATCGCCTTTTGCTGTCTGGATGGAACGCCTCACTCTGGAAAATCCAGAGCACGGCATCCCACCAGATCTCGCCAGTATCGGGGCTTATCATCAGTCCCCGCAGCAGGAAGATATCGTTGTTATGTTGCGCGCTGAGGGCCGTAACGTGTCTCTGATCGACCCGGAAAACGATGAACCAGATCGCCGTGTGGCGACGCTGGAGGCGATGCGCGCTGGCTCAGATTTTATTGTCAACGGTCAGCTTGCAGTCGATAACCTGTCTGGGGCTGTCGACTTATTGATGCGCACTAGCGGTTTTTCCGAACTTGGGGATTTTCTCTATATTCCCTGTGAGACTCGCGTCGACAACTCCCTGCAATCGCCATTTCGCCTGTGTTTTACTGCCGATTTGCTGGCTAATTTACAGGGCCAGATGCCCGCTCAAATGTTGATCATACAGGGTAGCGTGGAGGTCGTGCCACTGCAGACGGAAGATCATATTTACTATTACCGGGCGGTTCAGAAGCGATTTTCGAACGCTATGAGTAATTTCCGCAAGCACCGCATGCCCAATCCTTCGGAGTCTGCGCATTTTGGTCGCTGGGCAGAGTGCGCCAGTGAAGTGCTCAAGCAGCGGGCGCTCACAGAGCAGCAGCTTGACGATCAGCAGGCTGAGGAAGCGCTTGAAGCTGTTGTGGAGATGCCACAATTGCGAGTCGCCAGTGGCGCAGGGAGGTCCCAGTACGATTCGGATGGCAGCAGCCAATCGGATTTCGTGGCCACTGGCTATCGCGGCAATTCCCTCTCGTCGGAGGCCTCTGCAGGCCACCGTAGCGACGCCGGCATTACCTTGGCTGAGCAGGCGCGTCAGCTCACACCCGGCAGTTACCGCAACGGCACGCCACCCGGGCGCACACCCAGTCTGGCACGTATTGGTAAGCCCCGAGTTGTTGCGGCCACGCAGGAAAACGCGGTTAAGTCGCCCGTTGAGCCGGCCGCAGTTGCACCCGCAGTTGCACCCGCAGTTGCACCCGCAGTTGATTACGCGCTAGATAATCTGGAGTTTATTAGCCGCAGTGCCGGCAGCGAAAAGGTGCCTGGTACCGAACAGGGTGAAGTGTTTAGGCCGGCCCCGGCGCCCAGTCTTCGCGACACGTCTGCGCGCGCCAGGCAAGCGCCTGTTGCACAGATCAAATCCGGTGCATCACCGCTAACCGAGCGTGAACCGCGGCCGCCCGTTTTCCTGCCGCCGGATGAGGTCGAGAGCAAGGCGGAGTTGCCGCCGCACCAGCAATTGAACACCCAGCTATCAGGCCATGAGGAACTCGAGCGTGACGATCCCGGTTCGGTGATTGATATGGACAGCGCTCCGGCCTCGACGCTTGCCCCCGTGGTGCAAAGAGCAGAAGCCGTTTTTAAACGAATGATTCAGGATGATCCGATGTTTAAGAAAGCGGATCCCGAATACTCGAAGCCTGGCGCATTCAGTAATAGCCTGCACACCAGCGAAGAATTCAACGAAAGTTAAACACCGCGATGGTTTAAACTGCGTGGTTTAGCGCAGTGTTCTGAAGCAGGTACGTAATTCCTCCAGAAATAGCTCTGGTTGTTCCAGCGCTGCGAAATGCCCCCCGCGTTCCAGTTCATTCCAGTGAATGAGATTTGAAAAGCGCTTCTCAGCCCAGCGGCGACTGCTGCGAAAAATTTCCTTTGGGAAAATGGAACAGCCGACCGGCATCGTGATCGGATCCAGACTCGGATTATTAAAGCTCTCCCAGTACAACCGCGCGGAGCTCGCAGCGGCGTTATTGAGCCAGTACATCATCACGTTGTCGAGTAGCTCATCTTTGGTCAGGACGTTTTCCGGGTGCCGTGTGCCGTTGGCTTCGCAATCCGTCCATTCATAGAATTTTTCCACGACCCACGCCATCTGCCCCACGGGTGAGTCGGCCAAGCCATAACCGAGTGTCTGCGGGTAGGTAGATTGTTGTTTGGAGTAGCCTGAGCCCTTGTCCCCATAAGCACCCATGTCTACCAGAGCGGCTTGCTCACGTTCAGTAAGATCCGCCATCGTGTCCGGGTCCGGTATGACAATAGGCATGTTGATGTGGATGCCGGCGCAGTGCTCAGTCTCCGACATCCCCATACTTTGCGTGACGATACTGCCCCAGTCGCCGCCCTGTGCTACGTAGCGCGAGTAACCCATTCGATGCATCAATTCACCCCACATACGGCCGATTTTTTCGACTGACGTGCCAGTGCCGGCGGGTTTGCCGGAGAATCCATAGCCCGGCAGGCAGGGTGCCACAACATGGAAAGCATCTTCTGCGTTGCCGCCGTGCGCCGTTGGATTGGTCAGTGCGTCGATAATTTTGTGGAACTCTACGATGGAACCCGGCCAGCCGTGGGAGATGATCAGGGGCAGGGCGTTCTCATGGGGGCTTTTACAGTGAATGAAATGAATGTCGATGTCGTTTATGTTGGTCACAAATTGTGGCCAGCCGTTCAGCTTGTTTTCAAAGCGTCGCCAGTCGTAATCGGTCGCCCAGTAATTGGCGAGCTCCCGCGTGTAAGACAATGGCATACCCTGACTCCAGTCGTCGCAGGTTTCCCGCTCTGGCCATCGTGTATTGTTCAGGCGTTGCTTCAGGTCGCCCAGGACAGAAGAGGGAATGTCGACGCGAAAGGGGGTTATAGCTGTGCTCAAAATCATCTCCTTTTTCAATGATTCGTTTAATCTAGCCAGTGAGGAATCAGTGTGCAAGTGCTGTTGGGATACTGTGCGGATGTGAACTTGAATGGTTCACTCCTCTGTCCAGACCCGGCGCAGCGGCTCGCCAAAATCATCGTAGATAATTTTTCGGTGAGGGCTTGGCGATCGACGTTTTGCCTGCGGTTTGGGGCGATACTTGTGTTTGCGACGCGCTTCTATAGCCGCCACTACTTCTGGCACCAGCGTGCGCGGTGTCTTGGGTTCAATAAACAGACGTTGGTTAAGAAATACGGGGGGCTCGCCGGGGTTGTTACCGGAGAGGCCTTGCGGAATTTTATTGACGCTTCCGCCTTTTTGGAGGAATCGTTCGATCTCCTCTAAAAGTTCGTCGCGAATGTCTGCCTTTGAAACGGGTTTTTTCAAGAGTCCCCAATGTCCTTACGGCGCGGCTGCTCAGCCGCTGAGTATAACAATGTCAGGCGAGAATTACAGGGTGGGTGGCGTAGCCTCACCGCATCACTGGTGCAGGCTGGCATCAACTCCTAGTGCCTCAGGTGCTGCCGGGAAAGCCTGCCAGTGCTGCCATTCTGCTCATCAATTCGAGCAGCTCTGTTCGGGCCTCCCGCCCGGAAAACTCCCGGTAGAGGCTGTCGACATTGACGGCAATGCGCTCCGGGTCTGACCACGCGGAATACTCTGACAGTTCGATGTCTTTTGCCGCGTCGAATGCATTCAGGCCGGCGTCGTAGCGGCTGCGGGCCTGGTCGTGGACATACTGCAGATACTGACGCACCTTGACGACGCCGTGTTTGTCCGTGATGGGGCCGTGTCCCGGGACGATGAGATCTACCTCCATATCTTCTATCAGAATACAGGCATCGATCCAGTTGGATACCGGGCCCTGCCACATGATCGGAGTACTGTCGATAAACAGGATATCCCCGGTAAACACCACGCTATCGCTGGGACAGTGCACGAGTACGTCGCCGCGAGTATGGGCAGGTCCCACTTCTATGAGTGTTACGTCTTTATCACCCACCCGTAAGTCCAGCGCACCCTCAAAGGTACGTGTGGGTGGCGTAAAGCGAATGCCGTCAAAACGGAATTGGCCAAAACAATGCTGAAAGTATTCACCCAGAGGCCCCATCTCCGCGGCACTTTGCATGATGGCGGCCATTGCTTCGGGGGTCAGTTCGTTCATTTCCAGCGCCGAAGCCTGAGACGCGATAATCTCCGCCCCCGTTACCAGTTCATTGCCGTGACAGTGATCACCGTTGGCGTGGGTGTTGATCAGCATATCGATGGATTTACTCGCAGGTTCCGCAGCGCGCATTTTCCGCAACATCTCCTCGGTCAGGTCCAGGTCGTAGAGGGTATCGACCAACAGAGACTCTTCTCCATCTACGATCAGGCCTGCATTACTCCATCCCCAGGTGCTATGCGGCGCCAGCCACGCATAGGCGCCCTGGGCCAGTGGATGAAGGCCGGAGCGTATGCTTGTTGTCATAGAGATGGATCCTGAAGCCATTGCGGCATTAATATTAACGCGATTCGAGCCAGAAAACAGGTTTCGGGTTTTCGCCCAGGGCAACAATCTGGTTTAATGCAACGCAGCTCATATACGGAATCCGATAATGAACGCCATGCGATCGGTCCTTGTTTTTACCTGGATTGTAATTTCAGTCATCCCTGTTGGGCTAACTCTGGTGTTCTGCTCGCTGTTTCTCAGCGACGAAAAACTCTGGTGGTGGTTTGCCGCACCCTGGCTCAGAGGGGTGATTGTGGCTGCGCGCATTGTGGGCGGGGTTCGCTACCGCATCCACGGAGAGGAAAATCTGCCCAGCGCCGAGGACATGCGCCGGACGATTCTGTGCCCCAAACACCAGTCGACCTGGGAAACCTTCTTCTTCGCCAGTTTCACATCCCATCCGCTGGCCTATGTGTTTAAGAAAGAGCTGTTGCGCATTCCCTTCTTCGGCTGGTGTATTGGCCGTTTAGGCATGATCCATATCGACCGCTCGCAGCGTAATCGGGCCTGGGCGAAGGTCGCCGAGCAGGGCGAGGAATTGATGAATCGCGGCAAGTGGATCATCATGTTTCCGGAAGGTACGCGTGGCGAGCGCGGTAAATCGGGGAATTATAAATCCGGGGCAACCCGCCTGGCGGTCACGACGAATGCGTATGTGGTGCCCATCGCCGTGACGTCAGGTCGGTGTTGGCCCAGGCGTTCATTTTCACTGATTCCCGGAACAATAGACGTGTCTATCGGGCAGGCCGTGTCTGCCGAGGGTCGCGAGCCCGGCGAGTTGATGGACGAGATTGAATGTTGGATCGAAGCCGAGATGCGTCGTCTGGACCCGGAAGCTTATCAACCACAACCTTAGGAGTAGCGTATGTCAGGAGCAAAAATTGGATTACTGGTGGTCTATGTTGTATTGGCTGGACTGGCCGTGACGCAGGGCGACAGCGCAGCGGGCGTCTGGTCGCTTAGGCTATTGGGAGTTCTGGTCATCGTCCACCTCATTGAAACGGCGGTGTACTTCAAACTCTGCAAGTCAGCCGGTGGTTCGTTCGGCGGGCACCTGTTGAGTGTTTTCGTATTTGGTGTGCTGCATGTGAAGGAGTTGAAAGCGGCGCAGAGCATCAGCTGACCCACCTCGCGCGAGCAAGTTTTAACAACGTCAACAAATTAGGGGATCAAAATAAATGACTGACGCTTATATTGTAGGCGCTGTGCGCAGTGCCGGCGGCAAGAAAAATGGCCGGCTGTCGAAGATTCATCCCATCGACCTCGGCGCTGAGGTGGTGGATGCCCTGGTGGCAAAAACAGGCGTGCCTGTGTCCGAAATTGACGATCTGATATTCGGCTGTGTGTCGCAGGTCGGTGCACAATCCAGCAATATCGCGCGCAATGTCTGCCTCTCATCCGTGCTCGGCGAAGCCGTGCCCGGTACGACCGTCGATCGGCAGTGTGGATCAAGCCAGCAGGCGATGCATTTTGCCGCCCAGGGCGTTCTCTCTGGTACCCAGGATCTGGTGATCGCCGGTGGTGTGGAAAGTATGAGTCTGGTGCCTATTGGTGCCAATATTATTGATGGCTTCAAGGCGGATCACGGCGTGCCCTATGGTAAGAAGATCGCCGCTCTGTATCCCGGTGTTCAGTTTGACCAGTTCGCCGGTGCCGAAATGCTGGCAAAAAAATATGAGCTAACGCAGGATCAACTCAATGAGTTTGCGTACTCAAGCCATGTCAAAGCGAGGCGCGCGATGGAAGAAGGTCGCTTCAATGAGGAAATTGTTCCGATTGAAATCGAACTGGAAGATGGCTCGTCTGAAATGCATACCCAGGATGAAGGGATCCGACTGAATGCTACCCTCGAAGCAATTGCCGGTCTGCAGCCATTGCAGGAGAACGGTTTGCTATCGGCAGCCAACGCTTCACAGATCTGTGATGGTGCTGCCGCGGTGATGATCGCCAACGGCGCAACCTGTAAACGTCTGGGTCTGAAACCGCTGGCGCGGATAGTGGCGATGAGTGTGATTGGTTCGGACCCCGTCATCATGCTGGAGGGTCCCATACCAGCGACGAAAAAGGTGCTGGAAAGAGCCGGCATGACGCTCGACCAGATCGACCTGTTTGAAGTGAACGAGGCATTCGGCTCGGTGCCGTTGTCCTGGGTGAAAGCACTGGGAGCGGACCTGAACAAGCTCAACGTTAATGGTGGCGCGCAGGCACTGGGCCATCCTCTGGGTGGAACAGGCGCGAAACTGATGACGACTTTGATACACGAATTGCACCGCAGCGGAAAACGGTACGGACTGCTCGCGATATGCGAGGGTGGCGGTACTGCGAACGCCACTATTGTCGAACGCGTTGACGAGGTGTCTTGAATGACAGCCATATTTTTGTGTCTGGCATAAGCCCACAATCAGGTCGTGTATACGCGGGAGACTTAGAATGAGCTTGTATGACAAATACGTGCTGCCACGGTTTATCAACTGTGCGTGCGGAACCAAACCCATCATGAAGCAGCGCGAGAAGGTCGTGCCACTGGCGAAGGGAACGGTGTTGGAGATTGGTATCGGCACGGGGCTGAATCTGCCATTTTATGATGCGAGTCGGGTCGCTCGTGTGATCGGACTGGATCCGTCAGAGGAGTCCTGGGAGCTCGCTGGCGAGCGCGCTGCCCACCTCGATTTTGAGGTCGAGTTCATCGGTTTGCCCGGAGAGGAAATTCCCCTGGAGGACGCCAGTGTCGATACCGTGCTGGTGACCTTTGCACTGTGCACCATCCCCGATCCGATCACGGCGCTAAAAGGGATGGCCAGAGTGCTGCGACCGGGTGGCAGCCTGATTTTTTGTGAGCACGGTAAAGCGCCAGACAGCAATGTGTGCAAATGGCAAGACAGGATCAACCCCTTTTGGAAACGGTGTGCCGGTGGCTGCAACCTCAATCGGGATATTCCAGAACTGCTGGAAGCGGGCGGTTTTGCAGTGTCCGAGCTGCATACTGGCTATCTGCCGGGCACGCCAAAGTTTGCTGGCTACAACTACTGGGGCAGTGCCGCTCACATCTGAACCGACCGGTTTAATCAGGCCTCGCAATGATATCGCCAGCCATCAGATGGTGCTTCTGTCTTCTTTTACTGAGTCCTGTGGCGGCGATGGGCGCCGCCACACTGGAGTATTCGGTAATAGGCATCAAGGGCGAGCGCTTAAAAAACGTAGAGGCCTATTTGGGCGCCCCACCTGAGACCGATCAGGGCAGGCTCAATTTCACGGCGTCCGCCAAGACTAAAGTGCAGGATGCGCTGCAGGCCCTGGGGTATTACCGGCCCGACATCACCCTCGATGTGCAGCGAACCGATCCTGTCTGGATACTGGATATCACCGTTGAGCAGGGTGAGCCGGTGCGTATTCGCGATATCGACATCGAGATAATCGGCGCCGCCACTAACGATGAAGAAATCGCCAAACTGCTCGCTGATGTCGGCTTTGCCACTGGTGACCGGCTGCACCATGGCCGCTTCGAGGATTTCAGAAAAAAGCTATTATCGACCGGGCAACAGCGCGGCTACCTGAATGGGGAAATAACACAGAGCAAAGTGGCGGTGCAGGTAGATGCCGGAACTGCCGACGTCACCGTTCATTATGTTAGTGGCCAGCGCTTCAAATTTGGCGAAGCGCTCTACGATAATACGCTGATTGATTCGGCGCTGTTTGATTCGCTGGCGACGTTCGAGCCAGGTGATTATTTTGAGCAATCAAAACTGCGCAAGCTGCAGGCAAACTTGCAGAAGACGAATTACTTTTCCAGTGTGATTGTGCAGCCAGTACGCTCCGGTGCTAGCGGTGGGACAATCCCCATCGAAGTCAGATTACATGCTGCCAAAAGCCATAGTTTTGAAGTGGGTGTGGGGTATAGCACCGACACGGAAGAGCGCGTTTCCATGACGTGGCGCACGCCTAAAATCAATCGCTATGGCCACAGCCAGGTTACCCGTGTGGAATACTCCCCGATTAACCCCAGCGGCCGTTTTACCTATTCGATTCCCATCACAAATCCGCTCACCGATGTTGCACAACTGTGGGTGCGCCTTGAGGAAAATGAGTACGGTGATCTCAAGAGTCGGCAGCTTGAATCGGGTGTACGCCGGGAAAAAAAACAGAAAAATTGGGTTTACGGCTATTCACTACGCGCTTTGCGGGAATCCTGGGATGATTTGTACAACAGTCCCAAAAACGACTATTTATTGCTAGGTGGGACGCTCTCCAGTCGTCAGTACCGTGGCTCCCTGGTAGATCCCACCGGCGGTTTCAGTCAGCTCTATAGCCTCGAAGGCGGTAGTCAGGCGCTGAGCTCAGACATTGACCTGCTGCGGATAGTGGCAGACCTGCGGTATATTTTCACGCCCTGGCCGCGTCACAGATTCGTCACCAGGACTGAGCTCGGTGCGGTGGAAGTCGCCAATGGTGATCGCGAGAACCTGGCTCCGTCACTGAGTTTCTTTGCTGGCGGCAGTCAGAGTATTCGCGGATACGCCTATCAATCGCTGGGCTATGAAGAAGACGTGGTACAGGCCGATGGCCGCACCAAAAGCCTGGTCATGGGTGGAGACCGTCTGGCCGTTGCCAGCCTTGAATACCAATATTATTTCACCGACAAGTGGCGGGGCGCGCTGTTCGTCGACGGGGGAGATGCGTTTGATGAGGGTGATTTTGATGCCAAGGTTGGCGCCGGATTTGGTATTCACTACTTAACCCCGGTGGGCGCGGTACGGGTTGAACTGGCCAATAGCGTCAGTGAGAACAATCCAGACTGGTATCTTCACCTGACGATAGGCGTTGAGTTTTGAAGCGCCCGGGTCGAATAATTTTTGGGGTGTTGCTACTGGTGATGCTGATACCTGCAGCGCTATTGCTGGTGATTGCCACGGAGCAGGGTAGTCGCAGTTTGCTGCGGCAGGTGGAACGCCTGTTACCCCTGGAGATAGACTACGGCAGCGGCAACTTGATTGGTCGCTTACATCTGGAGAGTCTGCGCTATACGCCTGAAGGTCTACGTCTGGAATTGCATGACGTTGTCGCGGAGCTTGATCCAGATTGTCTGTGGCGCGGCGCCCTCTGTTTTCGCCAGTTGCAGGTGGGCGGTATCGATATCGGAGTGTTGCCCGCTGCCGAGACAGAGCAGACATTGCAAGCGGATACGCCTGAGGAATTGATTGCGCAATTGATACACGTTCCGTTGCTGCTGGAAGCGCCGTCCCTGGCCATCAATTCACTTCGCGTTCACTGGCCCGGCGGCGAGTGGCGCCAGGGGGCTTTGCAAGCTAGCGTTCGCCTGCTGCACGCCAATATTGATGTGCTGCGTGCACGAATCGTCGAGCCGCAACTGATGTTGCTCGCGACTGATGAGACAGAGGACGCGACATCCGGGTCGACCGTACTTCCTGTCATCGATCTGCCGTTGATTTTGTCTGTCTACGATCTGCAACTGATTAAACCTGCCTGGGATTTCTACGGCGCGCGCTACCAGCAGGATAAAATTTCATTGCGTGGGCAGTGGCAGCACAATGTGTTGCAACTGGATAGATTGAGAGTCGACAGCAGTGATCTGGGCGCGTTGTCCTTGAACGGTGAATTGAACTTTAGCGGCAATTGGCCACTTGATGTCGCCGCGGCTATAGATTTGGCAGCACCCCTGCAGTATTCGGATCTGCTGGGCACGACAGTGCAACTGTCGGCGCGGGGCGATCTGTCTGCGCTGGCGTTACAGTTGAACTATGTGGGTACCGTTGATGTAGCGGTGGAAGCTCAGGCCAATATGCTGGACGCGGGCCTGCCATTTTCCACCACGCTTACCGCTATATCGGACAGCAGTGTGACGCTGGCGGATATCGTCGCAGTGCCGGCAGTATTGCAGGGTACCGAGGTCGAATTTCCACTGGTGATTACTGCCAGTGGCTCGCTGCACGCTCAGTATTTTGAGGTGTCCGGTGCGGCCAGTGGGCTGGGCTATCAATCGCTGCGTCTGGCGGCGCTCGGCCAGCACGAGCAGGACAAAGTCGTCATTTCTGAGCTGCTGTTGAGTGATGCGTCAGGCAACAATGAACTGCGCGCCCAGGGCGAAATACTGCTGTCATCGGAGCACACCTGGTCGCTCGTGCTCCAGTCCAGTGGGCTGAATGTGCCGTCGCTCAGTGAATCCGTGCGAGGGCGCGTCGACGGCAGTGTCCAGCTTGCTGGAGATCTACAGAACGATCGCTGGCAACTGCGGATTGAGGATGTGGCACTGCAGGGCCAGATTAACGATATGCCGGCGACTATCCGCGGCTTTGCCGGTGTTGACAGTGAACTTCGATTATCTGCCAGTGCCTTGCTGGCTCAACTGAACGGTGCGCAGCTTTTAGTGGAATCTCCGGGTGACGAAGTGGGCCCCGGTCAGTTGCACCTGCAGGTCGATGATCTTGGCCGATGGCAGGCTGGCAGTAGCGGGCAGCTTGAAGTCGATGCGCAGGTCTCATCCAACCGCGAGCATATCCAGCTTAGCGCCAGTTTGCAGCATATCCTGTGGTTCGGCTTGCGAATCCAGCAGGCGGTTATTTTGGGAGACTATAAGCCGAATGCCGAGCACGCGTTTCGCTTGGACAGCACAATGAGCGATGTTGCAGTGGGCGACCTCACGTTGGCCGACTTGCAATTGTCGGCCCGGGGGGATGACTACCAGCAAGCGCTAGCACTGGTCAGTCGCGGTGATATCCAGGGTGAAATTAACGTGAAAGGGACTGCGCAGGGCGAGCAATGGCAGGGTTCGCTGGCACCCACTCGTGTGCAGACCTCGCTTGGCGAGTTGGTCTTGGCTGAGGCTGTGGCGATGCAATTTTCACGCGCCCAGGAGCAATTTACCCTGGCGGCGCACTGTTGGCGGCATGAATATCTGCAACTCTGCCCCGGCAACTGGGTGTTGGGTCCGGCGGGTGGCGGAAGTCTTGAGGTGCATGCTGATCTGGAAATACTGTCTGACCTCTTGCCCTTTGATGTAGACCTGACCGGTGAGGCGCAACTGCAACTGGATACTAATTGGGCACCCGATATGCCGATTCGCGTAACCGGCAATGCACAAACGGGTGCGATCACAATTACCCAGCATTTTGAAGAAGGGGAGAGTGCGACATTCGGCTGGGACGCAGCGGACGTGGGCTTGGCATACACCAACGAGGGCTTGCGACTCAAGGTGGACTTGCAGCGTGACAGCCACCGGTTGGTCGGCGTTGAGCTGCTGCTGCCGCCAGACAGAAACGATGCGATTGCCGGTTCTATCAGTGTCAATCGGCTGCGGTTGGGCGCATTGACACACTTTGTACCAGCGCTTTCCACCCTTGCTGGAGACCTTAGCGGTGACGTGTCACTGTCCGGCACGGTGGACAGTCCGCAGGGTTTCGGGCAATTCACGCTGACAGGTGGGCATCTTGCCGTAGCGGGAAACTCCACACAGTTGGCGGATGTGGATTTGAGTTTTGGATTACAGGGTAGATCTGCACAGATTCGCGGTAAGGGTGTTCTCGGGGGCGGCGAACTGCAACTGGTCGGTCGTGTGGATGCCGATCCGGAGCTGCGCATGGAACTCAATATCACAGGTCATGAACATAATATTTTCTATCCGCCGTCCATTGAGCTGCAGGTGTCGGAAACACTTCAGGTCGTGCTGCAAAAAGATTTACTGGAACTCAAGGGTGAGCTGACTGTACTCGATGGTGTGTTGGAAATTGAAGAACTGCCGGAGGGTGGTGTCGCCCTTTCACCCTCGATTGTGGAAGTAGATGCTGACGGCGCGGTTCTGCACGAGCAGTTGCCCTTCGATGTCCGCATCAATGTGCAGATCCATATAGAGGATCGCTTTACCGTGACGGCTACCAACCTGCAGACAAAACTGGGCGGCGACCTGCGCGTTCGTCAGCGACCGGGGCAGCCATTACAAGTGTTTGGTAATCTCGATGCCGTCAGCGGCGAATTTCGGGCCTACCAGACTCGCCTGCAGATAAAGCGCGGGACGCTGAACTTCACCGGACCACCGATTAACCCAACTGTGGATGTGCGCGCGGAGCGTCACATCAGCAGTGGCGATGTGACCGTTGGCGTGCATGTGCAGGGCCCGTTGCAGGAGGACCTGCTGCTGAATGTCTACTCCCAGCCAAGCATGGTTCAGGCCGATGCGATGTCCTACCTGGTGCGGGGTAGGGGCATGGATGCCGGTGCCGGTCTCGATGGCACGTCCCTGGCACTCGCAATGGCCAGCGGTTTAGTGAATCGCTCAGATTTGGTCACTGAACTAAATCGTATTCCCGGTCTCAGCAATGTGGAATTTGGTGCACAGGGATCTGACGCGAATACGGCAGCAACGGTCAGCGGTTATCTCGGCGAACGTCTCTATTTGTCTTACGGGGTTGGCCTTTACGAACCGGTGAACGTACTCACCACACGATTCTATTTCCGCTCCAGGCTTTGGCTGGAAGTCGTCAGCAGCATTGAAAACTCGGTGGATCTGTACTATTCATTCGACATCGATTAGCCGCTCTGCCGGTGGCACCCCGCGCCAGATTTGTGTACCTTTGGCGACTATTTTAAGTGTCAGGGATTTGCACCGATGAGTGATGAGCACACTACGATTGACAGCATCGTGCAGGCGAGTTAGCTGATGGATCCACTTACCCAAGGCTTACTGGGCGCTGCGCTACCGCAGGCATCAAGTGCCCCGCGCTATGCCGCCAGCGCTGGTTTACTGGGCTTTCTCGCGGGTATGGCGGCCGATCTCGACGTCCTGATTCGCTCTGCCTCCGATCCACTGCTGTTTCTGGAGTATCACCGGCAGTTTACGCACTCACTGGTGTTCATCCCGCTGGGTGGTTTTATTTGTGCTCTGGTCTTACATGCGCTACTCGGGCGACGACGCGGCTTGACGTTTCGCCAGACCTGGCTGTTTTGCACACTCGGTTACGCCACACACGCATTGCTCGATGCCTGCACCACCTATGGCACAATGTTGTTCTGGCCGTTCAGCGACGCACGTATTGCGTGGAACACGATCTCCATCATAGATCCACTGTTCACGATTCCGCTGTTACTAGCGGTGGTGCTGGCTGCGCGGCGGCGCAAACCGCTGTACGCCCGCATTGGCATGGTGTGGGCCCTGAGTTACATGGCACTGGGATTGTGGCAACACAATGAGGCCCAGGACATGGGGTACGCGCTGGCGGCACAGCGGGGGCATACGCCGCTAAGCCTGGAAGCCAAGCCTAGCTTTGCCAATATTCTGGTATGGAAAATCGTGTACGAAACTGACGGCCGGTTTTATGTGGATGCGGTGAGATCGGGAGTGGCACCCAAAGTGTTCGAGGGCTCATCTGTACCGAAGCTCGATGTTGGCAGGGACATGCCATGGCTCGATCCGGGCTCACAACAGGCGCGGGATATTGAACGCTTTCGCTGGTTCAGTAACGGCTATATTGCGCTCGATCCACTGCACATCCATCGGGTGATCGACATTCGCTACTCTATGATTCCCAATGAAGTGTCCCCGTTGTGGAGCATCAAACTGGATCCGCAGCTCGGGCGTGAAGCCCACGCCGCCTACCTGGTGCATCGTGATACCGGTTCAGCTGGGACGCGGATGTGGGCAATGTTAACTGGGCCCTGAGGCCCAATTGGCTATTGTCCGTCAAATACTGCGCGAGCAGCGCTGAGGGCTTTGCCGGTCATAATAGCGACGCTCTGTCGCTGCAGAATGGCCTCCAGCGCTAGCAGGCAGTACATGACATTGCGTTCACTGCTGCCAAAACCCATCAGGCCGATACGCCAGGTCTTGCCAGCCAGAGCGCCCAGGCCAGCACCAATTTCCAAATCGAACTCGTTGAGTAATGCGCTGCGCAGTGCTCCGTCGTCTGCGCCCTCGGGAATCAGCACTGAGTTCAGCTGTGGCAGACGGTGTTCTGGCGCGACGGCCATGCTCAGGCCCATGGCCTCCAACCCGGCAACCAGTGCCAGATGGTTGTGTTGGTGACGCGCTTGTGCTGCCGCCAGTCCTTCTTCCTGCAACACAACCAGTGATTCGTGCAGGGCGTAGAGGTTATTGACGGGCGCAGTATGGTGGTAGGCGCGCTTGGTGCTGCCACCCCAGTAGCCCATCACCAACTGTGTATCGAGGAACCAGCTCTGTACCTTGTGTGGGCGCGCATTAATCAGCTTTACAGCGCGCTTGCCGAACGTGACGGGAGAGATGCCAGGCACACACGACAGGCATTTTTGGGTGCCGGAATACATGGCGTCTGCGCCCCATTCATCGACAGAGACCTCACTGCCGCCCAGTGACGTCACCGCATCGACAATAGAGAGTGCGCCACGCTGCGTAGCCAGGGCACACAGTGCTTTCGCGTTACTGAGCACGCCCGTGGAGGTTTCGGCATGCACAAAGGCGAGTAGTGCGGTATCGGGGTGCCCGTCGAAGGCGGCTTCGACTTTTTCCAGGCTGACGGGTTCGCCCCAGGCATCTTCAACCATCACAGCGATGCCTCCACAGCGTTCGACATTCTCTTTCATACGCCCGCCGAAAACACCGTTCTGGCATACGATAACCTTGTCGCCTGGCGATACCAGGTTGACGAAACAGGCCTCCATACCCGCCGAACCTGGCGCGGAGATGGGCAGCGTCAGCGCGTTATCCGTTTGAAAGGCAAATTGCAGGAGTTCCTTGATCTCGTCCATCAGTTTCAGGAACATGGGGTCGAGGTGACCAATTGTAGGGCGGCCCAGGGCCCCCAGCACTCTCGAAGACACGTCAGAGGGGCCCGGGCCCATCAGGGTGCGCTGTGGCGGATAGAAACTGTTAGTCATGACTGGGTTCACTCGGTGACAAAAAATAGGGAGCAACGGTAGCAGATTTTTCCAGTGAGCTTAAGCTTGCAAGATCAATTTTCTGTATTCACGGCTGTGAAGCTGATTGACGTTCACTGCCGTCGAATCAACCCATCTGGAAATTGAAGTGTCTCATAGGAAAGCCGCGCAGCGGCCGGGCCGACTAAAGATATTAAGCAGTATCACCCCCATGTTAGTATTCGCCTGTGCGCCAGCAAAAACCCCCTGGCTGGAATAACTGACGATGAAATCGGCTCCCAGGAGATCACTGTGAATAAACCCGGAATAGAACCTAATCTTGCAGCCACCATGCTGCGCCGCGCAGAACTCAACCCTGCCAGAATCGCGCTGATATTTGAGGAACAGGAACTGCGGTATGACGAATTTGGTGAGCGGGTGCGACGCCTGTCAACGCTCTTGCGGTCAGGCGGTGTTTGCGTCGGTGACCGCGTTGGGTATTTGGGCTTGAACCATCCTGTGCTGTTGGAAACGATGTTCGCCGCGCAGGCGTTGGGCGCGATATTTGTGCCTATGAACTATCGCCTGACAGCACAGGAATTGACGTTCATTATCAATGATGCCGGCATTCACACGTTGGTGGTAGACGATGCCACGCGGCCCGCACTCGAACCAGCCATCGCCGGGCTGTGTTGCACACAATATTTCACCAGTGAGAGCCTGGCCGATGGCTGGCGTCATCTGCCGACCGAACGTGCTGCAGCAGCGCCTCTGGTCGCGGCGGTCTCAGTGGATATA
This sequence comes from uncultured Halioglobus sp., assembly GCA_963934845.1. GTDB lineage: Bacteria > Pseudomonadota > Gammaproteobacteria > Pseudomonadales > Halieaceae > Marimicrobium. The sequence continues at coordinate 29,926 of CAWWAG010000014.1, forward strand.
CATGACGTGGCCATCATCATGTATACCTCCGGTACTACAGGCCTGCCCAAGGGCGCCATGCTGACGCATGGCAATATCTTGTGGAACAATATCAATTCTATGCTGGCTTTTGGCGGTTCGCCGGACGACGTGATACTCACTGCGGCACCACTGTTTCATATTGGTGGTCTCAACGTCATGACGCTGGGCTCTTTCCACGTTGGCTCTACTGTAGTCCTGTTGCGTAATTTTGACGCGGCTCAAGTACTGGTGGATTTTGAGCGGTATAAAGTCACTAATATGTTTGGTGCACCGGCCATGTTCCTGTTTATGTCCCAGCACCCGTCTTTTGCGCACACTAACCTCAGTTCGATTCGGGTTCTACTGTGCGGTGCTGCCCCGGTACCAGAATCGCTGATCGAACTATACAGTGCTCGCGGTATCAATTTTTGCCAGGGTTACGGCCTGACCGAGACATCGCCATTCTCGGCCTTTCTTACCCCGGAGTGGTCCATCAGCAAGCTCGGTTCAGCGGGGCAGCCGCCTCTGTACAGCGAGACCCGTATTGTGGACGATGATAACCAGCCGCTGCCAGCGGGTGGGCGCGGAGAGATTTGCCTGCGTGGCCCCAATATCATGAAGGGCTATTGGAACCGTCCCGAGGCCACAGCAGAGGCAATTGACGGGGAGGGCTGGTTCCACTCGGGCGACGTCGGGTATTTCGACGATGATGGCTTCTTGTTTATCTGTGATCGCCTCAAGGACATGGTGATTTCCGGCGGTGAGAATGTGTATCCGGCGGAAGTGGAAAGCGCACTGTATAAACACGAAGCCATTGCGGAGGTTGCCGTGATTGGCCTGCCGGATGAAAAGTGGGGTGAAGCGGTGACCGCTGTCGTTGCACTGCACGATGGGCATCAGCTCACTATCGAGGAATTACGATCATTCGCCGAGACAATGCTAGCGCGTTACAAGTTGCCGGCGCGGCTGCATGTGGTGGATGCGCTGCCGCGCAACCCCGCCGGCAAGGTGTTGAAATTCGTGCTGAAGGACGAGCTAAAGAAATAGAAACGCGGGGCGGCATACACAGTGCGCGCTCGTCACAGCGCTGTGGGAAACCCAAATTCCGCGCCTGGCCTGACAGATTAAACCAATTTTGCAGGTCTTTGGCCTGCACTGCTGTATCTGATATTGGTGTGCATAGCTTATAATAAGCATTGCATACTAAATTTCAGGTAACCTTCTAGATGCCCAAAGCGACAGAATCACCGGATACATTTGGATTCCTGATCCACGATGTGGCGCGTCTTCTGCGTAAAAATTTTAACCGGCGTGTGCAGGGTCTGGGTATGACCCAGGAGCAGTGTCGCGTCATTTTACATCTGTCGCGTCATGAGGGTATTCAACAGGTTGATTTGGCGGAGTTGCTCGAAATCAAGCCGATCACACTGGCTCGCCTGCTGGACAAACTTCAGGAGCCCGGGCTGATTGAGCGGCGTCGCAATCCGGATGATCGCAGGGCTTTCCAGCTCTATCTCACGGCTAGCGCACATGCGGTGCTGAAGGATGTTCTCACTATCGGCGTGGCCACGCGCCTCGATGCCAATCGGGGTGTATCGACATCGGATCTTGAGAAATTATTTTCTGTGTTGTCTCGCATCAAAGCCAATCTTCTCAGTAGTGAAAACCCCCAACCTTCTAATATCAAAGAACAGCTAAGCGCAAGAAAATGATGAACACTCGATCTCTATTGTTTGTAGTAGGCCTGATAGTCGCCGCTGGCGTGGGGGCGTATTGGTATGTCATTGATAGCCGGTTCATCAGTACGGACAACGCCTACCTGAAGTTCGACAAGGTCACATTAAGCTCGGAAGTGACTGGGAAAATCACCTCCATACTAGTCGTCGAAAACCAGACGGTGGAGCGCGGTGAACTGCTCATCGCAGTCGATAATGCAATGTACAAGGTCGCTCAGGAGAAAGCGGCCGCGCGGCTGCAGAAAGCCGAGTCAGAGATCAGATCCCTGCAGGCCAGTTATCGCACGAAGCAGGCGCAACTGGCTCTAGCGGTGCGCAACCTGGATTTTGCGACCAAGGAATACAACCGCGAACTCAACCTGTCGCGAAAAAAGCTGACCTCAGAAGCGCTGATCGATGATAAAAAACACACACTCGATATTGCCAATGAAAACACCGTCATCATTGAAAACGAACTGATGCAGTTGTTGGCAAATTTGAACGGGCGTGCAGATGCATCGCTCAGTGAGTACTCCGAGGTGATGGAAGCGCAGGCAGATCTCGATTTGGCCAACATCAATCTACAACACACAAAATTGCTGGCACCGTTTGGTGGCTATGTCGGTCATCTACCGAAAGTGGGCCAGCATCTCGATCCTGGTAGCCCAGTGCTCAGTTTGGTCTCCGATAAGAATGCCTGGATCGAAGCGAACTTCAAGGAAACGGATCTGGTCAATTTGCACGTTGATCAGGCCGTGAATATTGCGGTCGATGCCTATCCTGAGCGCAGCTGGAAGGGCAGTGTAGAAAGTCTCAGTGCCGCCACCGGGGCAGAGTTCTCTGTGCTACCTCCGCAGAATGCGACGGGGAACTGGATCAAAGTGGTGCAGCGAGTTCCAATCCGAATACGATTGCAGACGAATCAGGCTGACCCCATTCTGCGTGCCGGTATGAGTGCCTATGTTGAGATTGATACGCACGCTGCGGCCCTCTGACGCGGCCTCCCCTGAACGCCTTGATTCAAAAGCTGCAGGGACTCCCGGAGGGAACCAAACACTTTCTGCTAATCACTGCTGTAATGATGGCGGCGATTATTCAGATCATTGACACCACCATAGCCAATGTGGCGCTGCCGCATATGCAGGGCAGCATGTCAGCCAGTCAGGACAAGATATCCTGGGTGCTGACGTCCTATATTATGGCGACGGCCATTGCGATGCCCCTGACAGGTTGGGTGGCTGGACGTATTGGTCGTAAGCGCCTGTTAATCATTTCCATATCGGGATTCACCCTGACTTCGATGGCCTGTGGAGCTTCCTTTACGCTCCAGGAAATGATTGTGTTTCGTGTGCTGCAGGGAATTTTTGGCGCCAGTCTGGTACCCATATCGCAGGCACTTCTACTGGATACGTATCCTGTGCAAAAGCATGCCAGAGCCATGGGAATATGGGGTATAGGTGTGATGGTAGCGCCGATTCTCGGGCCCACTGTAGGTGGCTGGCTGACCGAATACTACAGTTGGCGCTGGGTCTTCTATATCAATGTTCCATTTGGAATCCTGGCCCTGTTGGGCGTGATCGCGCTGGCCAAAGAGTCACCGCGAGGCAAGGAGCGGCCTTTCGATCTCTTTGGTTTTATGCTGCTTACCGTGGCGATAGTCAGCCTACAGTTAATGTTGGATCGTGGGGCGTCGAAATACTGGTTTGAATCTGGCGAGATTGTGTTTGAACTCATCCTGGCGCTGATGGCACTGTATTTATTCATTGTCCATATGTTTACACACAGGAATGGCTACATAGATCCGCGCTTGTTCCGTGATAGAAACTTCTCTCTGGGATTAGTTTTTATGTTTATTCTTGGTGTCATTATGCTGGCTACGATGGCGCTTTTCCCCCCTTATCTGCAAACTCTGTTGGGTTATCCGGTGTTCGATACGGGTCTTATTCTCGCGCCAAGAGGCATCGGCACCATGCTTGCTATGTGGGTATGTGGTTGGATCATGGAGCGCGCGTTAATCACACCGCGTTACCTGATCATGATAGGCCTGATGCTGATTGCTATTACAATGTGGCAAATGACGAAGTTCACCATCAATGTGACCCAGGTAATGATTATCTGGACCGGATTCTTTCAGGGCTTTGGTTTGGGTTTTATATTCGTGCCAATGAGTACCCTGGCCTTTGCCACGCTCGATCCACTCCTGCGTACAGAGGCTACCTCCATCTTTGGGCTGGTGAGAACCATCGGTAGTAGCATTGGTATTTCAATTGTGATGGCGCAACTGGCCAGCAATCTGCAGCGTGAACACGCCTTACTCACGGAACACATAACGCTGTTCAATCCACTGCTACAGCACTCTTCAATCGCACAGTTTTGGGATATTCATACGTCCCAGGGGCTGGCCTTGCTGGAGAGTGAAGTGACCAGACAAGCCTTGCAGCTTGCCTACGCGGATGACTTCCGGCTGATTTTTATCTTGGCGCTGTTGGCGATGCCCGCAGCGTTACTACTGCGCAGTCCGGAGCAGTCCAACGCAGCAAGTTCAGAGCATTAGTTTAGCTTTTCTCATCACCGACATTGGCCTGGGCTGCTGCGATACGGGCGATGGGTACGCGAAACGGACTGCAGGACACATAGTCCAGACCGATGTCGTGACAGAACTGGATGGAGCGTGGATCTCCGCCGTGTTCGCCACAGATGCCGTATTTGATACCCTTCTTTTTGCCCCGACTTTCAGTGATGGCTATCTCCATCAAGCGACCCACAGCGCGCTGATCCAGCGATACAAAGGGATCTACATCAATTAGTTTTTCCTTGAGATACTTGGGAATAAATTTGCTGGCATCGTCGCGCGAGAAGCCGTACGTCATTTGCGTCAGATCATTTGTGCCAAAGCTCATGAACTCCACTTCCGGCGCCAGGCGATCCGCACCCAGAGTGGCGCGGGGCGTTTCCATCATAGTGCCTATTTTATAGCGAATAGACACAGGTCTGACCACGGCCATCTCGCGAATGCACTTATCGATGATCTGCGTGATCAGGCGAATTTCTCGCACGTTAATGACCAGCGGAATCATGATTTCAGGCAGCGGGCGGTAGCCTGCTTCAATGGCATCAGCCGCCGCGCTGATAATCGCCTTGACTTGCATTTCCGTGATTTTCGGATAGACCACCGAGATTCTACAGCCGCGAAAGCCCAACATCGGATTGACCTCTTTCAGGCGCTGTGCAATTTCGTAGATCTGTTTGGCGGGCTTACCGATCTGCGCCGACAAGGCCTCTATGTCGTCGCCGCTCTGGGGTAAAAACTCGTGCAGCGGTGGATCCAGCAAGCGAATGGTTACCGGCAATCCATTCATCACCTTGAACAGTTCCAGTATGTCGTCGTGCTGGAACACCTGCAGTTGGTCCAGAAAAACTTGTCGCTCTTCGTCTGTTTCAGAAAGGATCATTGCGCGCATCACGCCAATCCGCTCTGCGGCAAAAAACATATGTTCGGTGCGGCACAAGCCAATACCCTCAGCGCCGAGTTCTCGGGCCTTGGCGGCATCTTCCGGTGTCTCGGCATTGGCGCGCACACGCAGGCGGCGGTGCTTGTCTGCCCAACTTAACAACTCCTGAAAATCTTCACTGGAGCTGGCCTCAATTTTCGCAATATCTCCCAGCATAACTTCCCCGGAGGTGCCGTCGAGGGTGATGATGTCGCCGCGTCGCACCGTGATTCCGTCCGTGGTGGTTGCGGTGCCAGCTTTGGTGTCTACGCTCAGCGCCCCGCATCCGGTAATGGCGCATACGCCCATGCCGCGGGCCACCACGGCGGCGTGGGAGGTCATGCCACCCAACTCGGTCAACACACCGGCAGCGACGCGCATGCCGTGAATGTCCTCCGGTGTGGTCTCGCGCCGCACCAGGATAACGCTGTACCCGGCGCTGTTTTCTATCTCTGCTTCCTCGGCTGAGAACACCACTTTACCGGTAGCGCCCCCTGGGCTGGCAGGGAGTCCGGTGGCGATGATGTCGCGCTTGGCCGCAGGGTCTACCATAGGGTGAAGGAAGGCTTCAACGTGTTCGGGAGAGACACGCATCAGGGCTTCACGTTCCGTGATGAGCCCCTCCTTTACCATATCCACGGCAATTTTTATCGATGCCCGCCCGGTGCGTTTCCCACTGCGCGTTTGCAGCATAAAGAACTTGCCGTCCTGCACGGTAAATTCGATATCCTGCATATCCCGGTAGTGTTTTTCCAGGAGTGACTGGGTTTTGAAAAGCTGGTCGTAAACCGCTGGCATACGCTCTTGTAACGCAGAGACGGGCAGGGGGGTTCGTATACCCGCGACGACATCTTCTCCTGCGGCATTGAACAAGTACTCACCAAAAAACTGGTGTTCGCCAGTGGCGGGGTTGCGCGTGAAAGCCACGCCAGAACCAGATTCATCACCGAAATTACCAAACACCATCGCCTGTACGCCAACGGCAGTACCCAGGCTGTCGTCGATATTATTCATTTCGCGGTACACAATCGCGCGCGGTGTATGCCAGGAGCGGAATACGGCCTCCACCGCCATTTTCAGCTGCACGAAGGGGTCTTCGGGGAGGTTGACCAGCGTTTTGTAGATGGTCACAATTTCGCGCCAGTCGTCGGCGGTCATATCGACATCCTGCGACTTGTTATTGGCGTTCTTGTAGCGTTCCAGCTCGTGCTCAAACTTATGGCCATCGACATCCAGCACAACATCGGCAAACATCTGGATGAAGCGCCGGTATGAGTCGTAGGCAAAACGCGGATTGCCTGTTTTGACCGCTAGCCCCTCGGTAATCTCATCATTGAGGCCGAGGTTAAGTATGGTGTTCATCATTCCCGGCATGGATACCGGGGCACCGGAGCGAACAGAAAACAACAGCGGGTTTTCCGGGTCTCCAAAGCGCGCGTCCATTTTCTTCTCAACAATATCTAACGCCACGCGGTATTCCTGTTCGAGCAGCGAGGGCAGCTTGTTTCCGGCCTGAAAATACTCGCGACAGGTACCGGTGGTAATGACAAAGCCATAGGGCACGGGTAGGCCCAGGCTGGTCATCTCGCAAAGGTTAGCACCTTTGCCGCCCAGTAGGTCCCGGTCCTCCTTACTGCCCTCATCGAACAGGTATACGCGTTTTGCCATGAAAATGTGCCTGAATCTTCAGCTTGTCAGGCTGCGAGTATAGCCTCCCACCGCGCCAAGTGGCAGTGCGAATCGCTCGTAATTGGCACCGCGTCATATAAATCGGGATGAGGAGGGTCTCGCTGGTTAAACTGAGCGCAGGGCAATTTTCGATGCTCAATGTAGCCGCGGCAAGTTTGTATTATGGGGGTTGTTTACTCTTACCCCTGATTTACGGAGTCTTCCAATGGCCCTGACACCGGGTGGCGTACACAATAAGAAACGCGAAATTACCGCCGCGGGTGGTCTTGTCCGGAGCTGTCCGGTATAGACAGCAGCTGTCTCATTTTGTATCGCCCATTACGTAGATGCGCTTCGAAGATGTCAGCGATATCGGACTGACGCTACTGGACGATGGGGAAATGGAGGTCTACAGCGTCACGCGTCCGCCCGGCTACTGGCAGAAAGAAGAGGCCAACGCGGCAACTTTTGACGCCGGGCGCTGGATGAAGACCGGCGAAATCGAGCAGGCGGTGTAGGAACTGCCACAGGTGAAGGAAAATATCGTTTTTGGAATGAACCCCTGCCGCAAAATGTCAGCGGCAAGCTGCACAAGCCGAAAGTCCCCGAAGCGTTTCTCGCCGAGGGTTAACGGACGCTTTCAGCGCTTTGCCAGCAGCTCGCTCATACGATTGATTTCCGATAGCTCCGCTGTCGCTGGCACAACAAACAACTCGTCGCAGCCGGCGGCTTCGGCATTGTCCAGAGCCTCACGCACTGCATCTGCCGAACTGCGATGCACTGATTCTGCCATCATAGTAGCGATATCAGCGCCTGCGATTGCCAGATACTCGTACACGTAGTCGTAGAGCTTTTGTTGCCCACCGTCAGCCAGCGTGTACCAGAAGCCGCCCATACGGTAGGGCGTTTGCTCGCGCCCGGCGCGCTCCCATGCGGCATCTGCCATTGCAAAGGTTCGGCTCAGTTCTCCCTCCTCGCCATTGCCTGACCAGGCGTAAAGTCCATCAGCCCATTGCGCACAGCGCTCAATACTTTTTGGTCCCATAGCGCCGGCCAGCAAGCGCGGGCCGCCCGGCCTGTTCATCGCGGGGCCGATCTCGCCGCCCCCGGCAATGATCTCTTCGCCGCGCCAGACTTTACGCATCTCCTCTACCTGGCGGTCCATTCTACCGTAGCGACCCTCAAAACGTGCGCCCATAGCCTCATAGTCCTTGGGCCGACCGCCGTAGCCGACGGAGATACTGTTAACCCGGTTGCCAGAGAGTATATCCAGTGTCGCTACTTCTTTAGCGACGCGGGCAGCGCTGTGCATGGGCAGCACGTATAACGTTGGTGTAATCTCCACACGCGTGGTGGTCATTGCGGCGGCAGCCAGCACCACCCGCATATCATAGGTTGGGCCATGGACCCGCTCGCCACAGGACAGGGCGTGAAAAGGGCCCTCATCGATGGCCTTGAACCAGGCCAGGTAGTCTTCGCGTCTGAGACCGGCTTTCATGTAAGGCAGGCAGACACCGATTTTCATATTGGACGCCATTGTCGTAGAACCTCCTGGTTTGAATGAATGTAGTGTGGCGTTGCGTATAGTAGCCCAGTTCGATTCCTGGGCTGTTCAGCATTCTGTACCGTTGCTATATCGCGTTGTTCAGACGTCCAGACTGATCGAAACGGCCTGCCGATTATGGTGGTAGCGGAAGTCCCCGGTTTTGGGCTGTAAATATTCTTTTGATACTCGCCGACAGGGATTATCTTGAGGTAAACTCCCCGCCCATATGACCAGTCCCTGTCGACTCCTATTCCAAATCGCCGCGCTGTTGATGCTGAGTGTGCTGCTGTGCGCCTGCAGTTCTCCGGCGCCAAAACGGGCCGTCTTGAAAGGAGACAACTCGCAGCAAGTGAACTTCAGCGGCTCCTGGGAGATGGATTACAGCCAGAGTGACAATACCCAGGAGAAACTTGATTCCATCGTGCGGGATTTGAACCGGGAGGCGCAACGGCGCGCCCAACAAGGCAATATGGGGCAGGGGTCCTATGGCGGAGGTGTAGTCATCAATAGTTCTGGCGGTAATAGCGGCTCCTCTATCATGGGGCTGGTGCGTATGGCCGACCTCATCACACAATCGCCGCTGCTGGAAATCTCGCAGGACACGAATAAAGTCCGGGTCAAGCGAGAGGCCGATTTTGACCTCGGCTGTGAGTTCTATCCGGGCGAGTTAAACAGAGTGGAGACTCCCTTCGGTACGGAGATCTGTGGTTGGAATGGGCATCAACTGGTATTCAAATTACTGCTACCCGATGGCCTTAGTATTCAGCATGTGATGACCATGGGAGCGGCGGGCCAGAAGCTCAATATCGCGACCACGGTGGTTTCCAGTCAGGTGTCGTTTCCGTTTTTACTCAATCGGGTTTACAACCGATTCGTGCCTGGCAAAAGTGGTTATAAATGCGAGGTGACATTGACCAGAGGCACGGTATGCACCACCGAAACCCAATAGCGATGCTGCGGTGGAGTCGTGCGGCCCTGCAGCTCAGTGTCGCCGCGGTAATCACTCTCGTTTGTCTGATACGGCACGTGCCAGTCGTACACAGTGCTAACGATGCGGATTACGTAGATGTCGGCCTGGTGGTTTTTGAAGCGGGGATTCCCACGGACGCATCCACACACAGCAAACTTGGCATTTTTCCTGAAATTCGCAAGGCCGAGTCGAAGTATATGCCGGTGATCTTGCGCGAGATCTTGATCGACTCCGGCGACTGGGGTGTGGTGCGGGTTCTGCCCGAAGCGCTGGATTCCTCCGAACTGCTGGTTACTGGCACAATACAACACTCCGACGGTCAACGCCTCGAGCTGCACATAGTGGCCAAAGACGCCGCCGGCGCACAGTGGTTGGATAAGGTTTACACAGGAATCACCACCCCCCCAGACTACCCGGTGAAAGTCCCCGGTGACCCCTATTCGGATGTGTACCGGCAAATTGCTGCAGATCTGTTGACAATGCGCCGGCACATGAGCGCCAAACAGATAGCGGATCTGCGGCAAATTGCGCTGATGCGCTACGCCGCCGCGCTCGCGCCAGAGGTGTTCGCGTCCTATCTTTTGAGTACTCCTGAGGGTGGGTACACGCTGGTGCGACTGCCCGCGGAGGACGACCCGATGCTGGCCCGTGTGATTCGCATCCGCAATCAGGAATACCTCTTCATCGATACCGTGGATGAGCAATACGCCCGGCTGGCCGAGGAGATGGCACCTACCTACAACCTGTGGCGGCAATACGGCGCGGAACAGGCCGATTATCGCGATGAGTACCAGGCGAAAGTCAGTAGCAGGGACAGTCAGGGCCGACGCGGTTCTTTTGTGGCGCTGGAGCAGACGTACAACGCCTACAAGTGGTCAAAAATACACGAGCAGGATTTGGATGAACTGGCTCTGGGCTTCAACAATGAGGTGGCCTCGACAGTCATGGAAGTGAGTGGTACGGTCTTCAAGTTGAGTGGTAGCCTGGATACTCAGTACACGGAATGGCGGGAAATCTTGCAGCGTATATTTGCGCTTGAGATGGGCTTGCCGCCAGCGCCCTGATTTCTGCTATGCTGTGCCCATGGCTGGTAGAGAAAAAGACAACGAATCCCTTCTGAACTCCCTCCGCAAGCTGACTGAGCAAGTCGCGGGGGGAACCTTTGATTTCGCCCGTAATACGGCGACGCTGACGGCCATGTTCGGAGAGAGTTGGCTGCGTAACGCGCTGTTGAACAAATTGGAGCCCGAGCGCCTCGAGGCGATGGCGGAAGCTGGTCGCTTCCTGCGGGATGCGCGCGAGACGGCGGGGATGTCGCTGAAGGACTTGTCGGAAAGCCTGGGTTTGTCCGATCGCGCGATGCTGGAAGATATCGAAAGCGGCGACACCATTATGCCGCTGGAACTGATGCTGCGCAGCGCCGCGCTATTGGCGCGCCACGACCCAATTCCCTTTCTGATCAAATTTATGCGGACCTATAATCCAGCGCTGGAGAGAGCGTTGGAGCAGTGGGGCGTGCTGGCGCTGCCGAAGCAATACGAGCGGGAGCGTAGATTCGTCAACCTGATGCGCCAGCACGATGCGCTCAGGCGGCTGTCGGATGACGAGTACGAACGATTCATTCACTACATGGAAAGCTCCAGTAAACTTGTGCTGGATGTGATGCTCAAGGAGAAAGAGGCCAATTCACCCGCAGCAAAATCCTCCGCCAGTGCCAAGCCAAAAGCGAAAGCCAAGTCCAAACCTGCCCAAAAAAAGGCCGTGCCACGCGTGCCCAAACGCGCTCCAGCCAAGCGGGCAGATTAGCACCAAGATTTTAGACCCCTGTGTATACGCCCAATCGCTTTCTGCAAAGGATGAACGGTTTGTCCCTTATTAATACAGACACCAACGCTTGGTTTGCCACTTGCCCGAAAGGTGTCGAGTCCCTTCTGGCCAGCGAATTGAGTAGCCTCGGCGCCGAAACGACACGCGAGACCATAGCGGGTGTGCATTTCACCGGCCCACGCGCGCTGGCATACCGCGCCTGCCTGTGGTCGCGCCTGGCCAACAGGGTACTGTGGCCACTCGCGCAATTGGACGCAGTGGATGGCGACAGCCTTTACGCCAACATGAAGGACATCGATTGGGGGCGTTTATTCACGCCCGACAAGACGATTGCAATCGACTTTTCTGGCGAGAATCGCAATATTCGTAACACCCAGTTTGGCGCGCAGCGCAGCAAGGATGCCATCGTTGACTGGTTCGTCGATGCAACTACGCAGCGTCCTTCGGTTGATCGCGCCAATCCTGATGTACGCCTGAATGTCCGTCTGGTTCGCGATCGCGCCCACCTGTCGATCGATTTTTCTGGTGGCAGCCTGCACCAACGCGGCTACCGACTGCAAGCGGGAATCGCGCCGCTGAAAGAAAACCTGGCGGCCGCCGTCCTGTTGCGCGCCGATTGGCCGGGCATAGCCGCCCGCGGCGGTGCGTTGATTGATCCGCTGTGTGGTTCGGCCACCCTGTTGCTGGAGGGCGCCATGATGGCAGCGGATATAGCGCCGGGCCTTATCCGCAAACGCTTTGGTTTCGAGTACCTGCTGGTACACGACGCCCTGCAATGGCAAGCTATTCTCAGTGATGCCCGCAGTCGCAGTGAGCGGGGCAGAGCGGCGCAGCTACCCGAAATTCGTGGATACGACTGGGATCCGGCGATCATCCTGCGAGCGCAGGAAAACATAGCGCGCATCGGGCTGGAGAAAGTCGTGCGGGTGAGTTGTAAGGCGGTCTCGGAATTGCAAAAACCCAACCATCGGCTGCTGCCGTTTGGACTGCTGGTGTGCAACCCGCCCTACGGAGAGCGCATCGGGCAAAAAGAGAGTCTCGTGGGGCTGTATCGCCAGTTGGGCGAGGCAATGGTCGCGGAGTTCCCCGGATGGCAAGCTGCCGTGCTGACCTCCGACCTGGATCTGGGCAAGGCCACGGGCCTGCGCAGCCACAAACGCTATGCGCTCTATAATGGCAAGATCGCCACCAGTCTTTTGCTGTTTGATTTAGCGGGCAACGAATTACGTGATGGCGGCAAGCCGTTAGCGACCCCAGACCCGGTGCTGTCGGAAGGGGCAACCATGTTTGCCAATCGCATCGTGAAGAATCGCAAGCGTCTTGCGTCCTGGGTGAAGCGGGAAAACATCGAGTGTTACCGTCTGTACGATGCGGATATGCCGGAGTACTCGGTCGCAGTGGATATTTACGGCCAGTGCGTCCACGTTGCCGAATACCAGGCACCAAAATCAATCTCGCCTGAAGCGGCCGAACAGCGGCTCGATGAGGTGCGCGCCGCGTTGCCGGCAGCCCTTGGCGTGGCGGCAGACAATATTGTCTATAAGCAGCGCAGCCGCCAGCGCGGCAAGGAGCAGTACAAGCGGCAGGACAGCCGTGGGGAGTTGTTAACGGTGCGCGAGGGCGACGCACAGTTATTGGTCAATCTGAACGATTATCTCGATACAGGATTATTTCTCGATCATCGTCCACTACGCCTGCGTATTGCGCGCGAGGCAGGCGGCAAGGATTTCCTCAACCTTTTTTGTTACACCGGCGCAGTCACGGTCCACGCCGCACTCGGGGGCGCGCGCACTACCACCAGTGTGGACCTGTCTAATACCTATTTGAACTGGCTCAACAAAAATCTTGCGGTGAACAAGCTGGAGAAAGGCCGCCATACAGTGGTCCGCGAGGATTGCCAGTCCTGGCTGGAGAGAGAGCGTAATCGCTACGATCTCATCCTGTTGGACCCGCCGTCGTTCTCTAACTCAAAATCCATGTCAGACAGTTTTGATGTGCAGCGCGACCACGGAGATCTGGTGCGCCAGGCAATGGCGGTACTGCGCGAGGAGGGGCAGTTATATTTCTCCAATAACCGGCGCAGTTTCATTCTCGACGAACCGCTGCAGGAGGAATTCCAGTGTGATGATATTACCGCGCAGACGCTGCCGCCGGATTTTCAGCGCAACCGAAAAATACACTGCTGCTGGCTTATCCGCCATTACTAGGAGGCTATACGGCTAGTATTCACCAACTTTTTATAGTAAGCGATATCCACAAAAGGTTGACAACCTTAGGTTATTTCACAGGCGTGGATTATCAAACGCTAATAAAAAATATAAGTCTTTGATTTAAATAAATAAACGTAATATTCGTGAGGCGCTGGGGCACAGCAGCCTGTGGACGCATCGGGTTTAAAGCAGGTGACGCGCTACGCTCTGTCCCCAATGTTATCCACAGAATATCCTGTGGATAACTAACTCGGGTCAGCCAGTTTCAACAATTGCTTACCGACATTACTGCCCGTAAATAGCCGCTGCAAAGTGCTTGGAATATTGTCAAAACCTTCCTGAATATCCTCTCGCCACGCGATCTCACCAGCTAGCACCCACTCACTGAGGGCATCGATAGCTTCGCCGGCACGGTCGAGGTAATCGATGACGATAAAGCCCTGCATTCTTATGCGGCGGCTGATCAGCAGCATCAGGTTGTGTGGACCCGGCTTGGGGCTTACATCGTTATAACCCGAGATAGCGCCACACAGGACAATGCGGCCAAAATCGGCCATGTGCTCGATACCGGTCTGCAGTGTTTCGCCACCGACGTTGTCGAAGAATACATCCACGCCGTTCGGGCAGAGTTCACCGATGCGCTGCTGCAGTGCCTCGTTTTTGTAGTCGATCACGTCGTCGATTTTACAGGCAGTGCGCAGCCATTCGCACTTTTCTGGTCCACCGGCGAGGCCCACTACGCGACAGCCTTTAAGCCTGGCGATTTGTGCGACCACCGAACCCGTAGCACCGGCTGCACCCGACACCAGTACGGTTTCACCCGGCTGCGGTTTGCCCACGTCCAGCAGGCCGAAGTAAGCGGTGAGACTGGTACTGCCAAAGACACTGAGCGCCAGATTTGGCGGAGTGCCTGCTGGCAGTGCGTTCGGCGGTATCATGCCCGCGGGGTCGCCGATACTGTACTCTTGCCAGTTCACGAGTCCCTGCACCAGGGTCCCCACTGGCAGGGTGGCGTTGTCAGACACCAGCACCTGACCGACACCACTGGCGCGCATGGGCTCACCAATCGCGACCGGCGGCAGGTAACTGGGCGCATCTTCCAGCCAGCCGCGCATGGCGGGGTCAAAGCCCAGCATCAGGGTTTTCACTAATACCTGGCCGGCGGCGAGGTCTGGTTGAGGCATGGGAGATTCCACTTGCTCAAAGTGCTGCGGGCCGACCACGCCCTCGGGGCGTTCTCGCAATAACCACTGTCTGTTTGTTGTGTCCATGCTGTGTTCCTCCGGGAAATTATCGCGCGTTGATTAGCGATTTGAGTCTTGGTTAGATCGAATAAGCACAGTATTAGATCACCTGAGTAATCGATTGAACAGGCCGCTGTGCTTTTCAGGGGCATGACAGTCTGGTTTAGCTGTGTTCCAATCATACTGCTGATGGTACGTGGCGAATCAAGTATGAAATCCCTATTAATTGTCTATCACAGCCAGAGCGGCACCTGTGCGCAACTGGCCAGAGCTGCATGGCGTGGTGCGCAGTTGGAGTTGGGCATTCACACTACTGTGAAACGCGCCTGGGATGCTGATACATTGTTGCTGTCGCAGGCAGATGGCCTGTTGTTGGTTATGGCAGAAAACTCTGGTGCGCTGTGTGGCACGATGAAAGATTTTCTGGACCGCACTTTTTATCCCGCTATTGCGCGGGGTCTTGTGTTGCCTTACTCACTGTTGATCAGTGCGGGCAATGATGGGCGCGGTGCGCAGCAGCAGGCAATGCGAATTCTGTCGGGATACCCGTTTCCCGCAGCGGCTGAGCCGTTGATTTTGCGCGGGCAGTGGTGCGCCAGACATCGGCAGGCGAGTGAGGAATTGGGGCAGGCCTTCGCCGCTGGACTGTCGATGGGTATTTTCTAGGGAGGAAAAACGTGTGAGCGAAAGCGAAAGTATTATTGAAGCTGTGCCAGTGGGATTTCAGCAATTGCCCACAGGTTTGGGATACACCGACAGTTTACAGCCGTCTTATCGGCGCATTGAGGATGACAAAGCAAGCTTCGGGTTGTTGGTGCAGGCGCAACACAGCAATTCCATGGGAATTTGCCACGGGGGAGTGTTGATGACCCTGGCAGATATTACTGCGGCCACCGGTGCCAACCTTGCGCGCGGCGTCAAATCCGGCAGCCCAACGGTGCACCTGAGTATCGATTACATCTCTTTTGTGCGCCTCGGGCAATGGATACAAGCGGATGTTGAGCAGGTCAGTATTAAACGCCGTTTTGGTTTTTGCAGTGGCGGTATTTATAACAGCGTTGGCGTTGTGGCGCGGTTCAGTGGCACCTTTTACTTTCCTGACCACCAGGGTATGTGGAAAGAAGGGCGCCGCGGTGACGGCGTTATCGAGAAGGAGAAGAGTTAGCTCGATCCAATGTCTTCAAAGGATTCCAGTGCGCTTATAAATGCGCGGGCGGCTCGCGACAGACTGCGGCTTTCGTGATGGACCACACCCAGTGACCGCTCCAGGCGCGCGTCGCGAATCGGCAGCGTCGCCAGTGTCGCATCGAGCATACTGCGTGGCAGCACTGTCCACCCCAGTCCCACCGAAGCCATCATGCGAATTGTCTCCAGGTAATTGGTGGCGATGGCGATCTGCATTGGGAGACTGCGCTGGTCGAACAGGTTCTTTACGATTTGTCCGGTGTAGGTGGTCAGCCCGGGAAGGATAGCGGGGTATTTGCTCAGTTCTTTTAGGTCCATTTTGTCACGGCCAGATAGTTCATGCCCCTGCTGCACCATAAAGTCCAGTGGGTCGGACCAGATTGTGCGTGTGATGATGTTGCTCACTGGTGCTGGTGCGAGGGTGACGACAGCCAGCTCTGCTTCGCCGCGCAGGGTGAGTTCATAGGCCTGCTCTGAATCCATGAAGTCGATATCCAGATGCACATCGGGAAACGTCCTACTGAAATAGCTCAGCACCGGTGGCAGACGATGCAGACCAATATGGTGACTTGTCGCCAGCCGCAGTCGCCCGCGCACCTCGCCAGTCAGGTCGCGGACCGATTGTTCCGCCGCCTGTAGCTCCGCTTGCACCGCTCGCGCGTGTGGCAGTAGGGCCTGTCCTGCTTCGGTAGTGCTGATGGTTCTACCGATTCGGTCAAACAGGGTGACATTCAATTGTGCTTCCAGCTGCGCCACACGTTTGCTGACAGCGGGCTGGGTCAGGTGCAGCTTGTGCGCTGCCAAAGAGAATGAACCGGTTTCCGCAACCAGCAGAAAGGCCTTGAGATTCTGTGTATCCATTTTTACTATTCCATATAGGAATCTATAATATGAAAATAATAAATTTGAGTTATCGAAATTACAAGCCCATAATTCGCAGCGTACAAACTTTGTGTCTTACTTGATTAAAGAGGTGCACCATGAGTGGACAAACCCTTTACGACAAATTGTGGCAGAGCCATCTGGTAGAGCAGCGTAACGACGGCAGCGCGCTGATCTACATCGATCGCCAGTTGATCCACGAAGTAACTTCGCCGCAGGCGTTTGAAGGGCTGCGGATTTCGGGCCGGGCGCCGTGGCGCGTCGATGCTAATTTCGCGGTCCCCGATCACAACGTACCTACCGAGCGTCAGGAGCGCAGCGGTGGGGTGGCTGGTATTCTCGATCCTATCTCCCGTTTGCAGGTACAGACGCTGGACGACAACTGTCGCGACTTTGACATTCTGGAGTTTCAGGTCAACGACGTGCGGCAGGGTATTGTGCATGTGGTTGGCCCGGAACAGGGCGTGACGTTGCCCGGCATGACGATTGTTTGTGGTGATTCGCACACGTCTACGCACGGCGCCCTGGGCGCTCTGGCGCACGGTATTGGCACATCGGAAGTAGAGCATGTCATGGCCACGCAGTGCCTGTTGCAGCAGAAAATGAAGAATATGCTGGTGAACGTGGATGGCACTTTGCTGGCCGGTGTCACGGCCAAAGACGTGGTGCTGGCGATTATCGGCGAGATTGGTACTGCAGGTGGCACCGGTTACGCCATTGAGTTCGGTGGTGAAGTGGTGCGTAGCCTGAGTATGGAAGGGCGTATGACGATCTGCAATATGGCCATTGAAGCAGGCGCGCGCGCCGGCATGATCGCAGTGGATGAAACAACGATCGAGTATGTGAAGGGCCGGCCCTACGCGCCGCGCGAGGAGCAATGGCAACAGGCTACGGCTGCGTGGCGCGAACTGCACAGCGACGCCGATGCACATTTTGATCGCGTGGTTGAGTTGCGTGGCGAAGACATCAAACCGCAGGTTACCTGGGGCACGTCGCCAGAGATGGTCTTGCCTATCGACGGCATCATTCCCGATCCGGCGAGCATGGACAACGCTGCACAGCGCGAGTCTGCGGAGCGTGCGCTGCAGTACATGGGGCTGAAAGCGGGAATGGCAATCACCGATATCAAACTCGATACCATCTTCATCGGTTCCTGTACCAACTCGCGTATCGAGGATTTGCGCGCTGCGGCGGCAGTGGTCAAGGGTAAGAAAGTCGCCACCTCCGTCAAGCGAGCACTGGTAGTGCCGGGTTCTGGCCAAATCAAACTGCAGGCGGAAGCGGAGGGTCTGGACAAGATCTTTACGGACGCCGGACTGGAGTGGCGAGAGCCGGGATGCTCTATGTGTCTGGCGATGAACTCGGACAAACTCGGTGCGGGTGAGCACTGCGCGTCAACGTCCAATCGCAATTTTGAAGGGCGTCAGGGTTTTGGCGGTCGAACACACCTGGTGAGCCCCGCGATGGCGGCTGCCGCTGCGGTCGCCGGGCACTTTGTCGATGTAAGGGATTGCTAGGAGTAGAGAATTATGAAAAGTTTTACTGTATTAAAGGGCATCGCTGCGCCAATGGATCGCGCCAATGTGGATACCGATCTGATCATCCCCAAACAGTTTCTGAAATCGATCAAGCGCAGCGGTTTTGGCCCGAATCTGTTTGACGAGGTGCGTTACCTCGATCAGGGGGAACCTGGGCAGGATTGCAGTGGGCGTCCGATCAATAAGGACTTTCCGTTGAACCAGGCGCGCTATCAGAATGCCTGCGTGTTGCTGGCACGCGAAAACTTTGGCTGCGGCTCGAGTCGTGAGCACGCCCCGTGGGCGCTGGATGATTTCGGCCTGCGCTGCATTATTGCGCCGAGTTTTGCCGACATCTTTTACAATAACTGTTTTAAGAATGGCATCCTGCCCGTCGTGCTTGATGCAGTGGTGGTTGAACGCCTGTTTCAGGAGATGTATGCCACTGAGGGTTATGAACTCAATGTCGATCTGGCAAAGCAGGTCGTACAAACTCCGTCCGGTGAATCCATCAGCTTTGACGTCGATGCGTTTCGCAAGCACTGTCTGCTCAACGGTCTGGACGATATAGCGCTGACCCTGGAAAGTGCGGACGCAATTAGTGCCTATGAGCAAAACTGGCGTAAGCAGTCGCCGTGGTTATTTGATGTCATTGGTAACGTCTCTTGAAGGGCAATTCAGAGAGTAGTCGAGGTATTTAGAATGAGTAAGGAATACGACGTGGTGGTAGTCGGCGCCACAGGTGCGGTGGGCGAGGTTATGATCCGTGTGTTGGAAGAGCGCAATTTCCCCGTGCGCAATCTCTATCTACTCGCCAGCAGTCGTTCTGTGGGCAAGAGCATCCAATTCAAGGGTAAGGCCATTCGTGTGACTGACCTCGCTGAGTTCGATTTCAGCCAGGCGCAGATAGGGTTGTTCTCTGCCGGCGGTAGTATTTCACAAGAGTATGCTCCTAAGGCGGCGGCGGCTGGCTGTGTGGTGATCGACAATACATCCCAGTTTCGTCGCGACGAGGACATCCCTTTGATCGTGCCTGAGGTGAACATTGAGGCGTTGGCGGGGTATACCACACGCAATATTGTCGCCAACCCGAATTGTTCAACAATCCAGATGTTGGTGGCCTTGAAACCGATTTACGATGTGGTTGGCATTGAGCGGATCAATGTAGCAACTTACCAGGCCGTCTCTGGCACGGGCAAGGAGGCGATTGATGAGTTGGCCGGGCAGACAGCGAGACTTCTCAATGGGCAGGAAATCACCACGGAGGTCTACCCAAAGCAGATCGCTTTCAACGTGTTGCCACAGATAGACGTATTTCAGGACAATGGATACACGCGCGAAGAGATGAAGATGGTGTGGGAAACCCAGAAGATTTTTGGTAATCCTGGCCTGCAGGTAAACCCCACCTGCGTGCGTGTGCCTGTGTTCTTCGGACACTCTGAAGCTGTGCATATCGAAACCGTGGACAAGATTACAGCGGAGGAGGCACGCGCACTGCTGGAGCAGGCGCCCGGCATCATTGTGATGGATGAGCAGGTCGACGGTGGCTATCCGACTGCAGTGACCGATTCGGCCGGCAAAGATGCCGTTTTTGTGGGTAGAATTCGCGAGGACATTTCGCATCCACGGGGTCTGAATATGTGGATTGTCTCGGACAATGTCAGGAAGGGAGCTGCTTTAAATAGTGTGCAAATTGCCGAGAGCTTGGTGTCAACCTACCTTGATTAATGCGTGTAATTCACTGATACTCTAGGCGAAATCTCGGTTGCAAGTAGGGCCTGCGCGCACGGTTTGTGCAAGTGCCGAAAGGTCGGTGGCGACTGCCGGGGTCTGACAGGCCATGCGCGGCACCAGGGCATCCGGACGCTGTGACCGACGTCAGGGGAGTTGGTTTTAAATTCGCAGGTACAAATAAGAAGGGGCTGGTATGGCTCGTAAATTAGCTGCTGTTGCGTTCTCGTTGGGGTGTTTTCACGCGAGTTCATTAATGGCACTCGGCCTTGGTGAAATACAGCTGGACTCCTTCCTTAACCAGCCGCTGAATGCCTCCGTTGATTTGCTCAACATGGGCGTGCTGCACGAAGACGAGATCAAGGTGCGTCTGGCCACTACCGAAGATTTTGATAAGTTGGGCCTTGATCGGGCCTACTTCCTGACCAATATCACCTTTGAGGTCGTGTCTGACGGACGGGGCGGGGCACGCATACAGATGCGTTCAGAAGAGCCCGTACTCGAGCCCTACCTGGACTTCATTGTGGAAGCGCGCTGGCCTTCAGGGCGCCTGTTACGCGAGTATACCGTGCTCATCGATCCCCCCGTCTTTTCACAATCGACACCTGTGGTGTCCGCCAGCGAGCGCGTCGCGGCGACCGAAGGTATCCCCGCACCGACAAAAGACAGTGAGTCTTTCTCCTATAATTACGAGGAGAGGCGCAACCGAGTAGGTGATTCCAATGCGGCGGCGGACGCCATGCCGCAGCGCGGTTACAACGCGTCAACGCAGAGCACGCCGACGCCCGGTAGTCGCTTCACGATCCGCCGCGACCAGACACTCTGGGAAATCGCTAGCCGGGCAAAGCCCGCGGGGGTGTCAGTGCACCAGACAATGCTGGATATCCAGCGGCTGAATCCGGACGCATTTATCAACGGTAATATCAACCGAATCAAGGCCGGCTATATCATTTATCTGCCCACCGCGGAGGACATTAGTTCAGCTGATTTACCGACGGCGCTGGCGAAAGTACGTGAACAAAATGCTGTATGGCGCGACGAACGTGGCGACGCATCCCGGCTCAGCCGCGGTCCCTCGTTGAGAATTTCGGCTGAGCCGGACGCGGTGTCAGTTGAGGCAGAGACGCAGCGCCCGGCAGGCAGTCAGGCAGCTCGCGCAGAGGAAACCGCGCAGCCCAGTGGTACAGATCGCTTAGTGGGTGCGGGAAGCGTCTCTGCCGATACACTGGAGCGGCTGGTAGCCCTCGAACAACAACTCGAGACATTGCAGCGCATTGTCAGCCTGAAGGACGACCAGATCGCGGCATTACAAGACGCGCTGAAGGATGCCGGCGGCGCGGTGGTAGAGGTAGCGCCCGAAGAAGTGGCTGTAGATATTGCTCCCGTACCGGCCGACTTGCCGCTGGCAGGTGAGGAAGGGCAGACAGAGGCCGCGCAAGTTGAACCGCCTGATGACGTTTCGTCCGCCACTAATCCCGAGCAGATTGACGAGCAGGTAGCCGCAAACGCCCAGGCCAAAAAGCCGCAACCGACAGCAGTCGCCAAGACACCGGCGGCTGAGACCCCCGATACAACGACAGAAGAAAGCTGGACCAGTTATTTGCTGTATGCACTTGGCGCACTGCTGCTGGCTATCGCAGGCTTTGTATTCGCCCGGCGCAACTCAGTTGAAAAGGACGAGTCACTACCAGCGCGCTCGTTGGCGCCCACTGAAGACGTGTTCGCTGACGTGCGTTTGCAGGACCAGATACTGGAAGTGGAAGCTGCTGTCGAGGAGCCAACCGCTGTTGAAAAATCGGTAGTACCCACGCTGGATAACCGCGGTTATGGCGTGCATAAACACGACGAATACGCGTCCGATGTTGATGCCGCGGATGCGCTGGCTGAGGCCGACATTTATATCGCTTATGGGCGACATCCCCAAGCCATCGACCTACTCGACAATGCGTTGGCCGCTGAGCCGGGTAATCCGGTCTATCGACTCAAGCTGTTGGAGATATACACGGAACTTGACAACCAGTCAGCCGCGATGGCGCAGCTGCAAAAAATAATGGAGATCGGAGATCCTGACAGTATCGCGCGTGCTGAAGCCATGATAGAGGGGCTGGGCGTAGATGAGATCGATGAGCTGGAGTTGCCATCAGCCACTGCCAACACGCCGGTCGATAGAGGCCCGGGACTATCGCCCAATCCGCTGAATATTTTTAACGATTCCGACGAGACCTTGGAAGAAGTATTCAGCGGCCTGGAGATCGAAGAGGAAGACGACGTTGGTGAAGAGGATGACCTGGATCTGTCCACTGATTTTACTGACGATAATGCCGATGCCTATGACGATGAAGAGCTCGTTATCGCCGCTGACAGCAATGCATTTTCAACCAAGTTGGACCTTGCCCGAGCCTATCTGGATATGGGTGACGATGACGGTGCGCGGCAGATCCTGGATGAGGTCGTTGCGGAAGGCTCTGAGGAACTGAAGGCAGAGGCCCAGACCCTGCTAGACCGTATTGGCTGAGAATCCATTTTCTGCTGAACCGCTTTCCGCCGGAACACGGATCGCCTGTCGTATTGAATATGACGGCAATTCCTACAACGGTTGGCAGTCGCAACCCCACGTCGGTGTCATAACCGTTCAGGATCAACTCGAACTCGCCCTGGGTGAAATCGCCAACACGCCATTTCGTGTGCAGTGCGCCGGACGTACCGATACCGGCGTGCATGCCTTCTCCCAGGTAATTCACTTCGATAGTCCGGTCGCGCGCAGCAGCAAGGCATGGGTGGTCGGAGGCAATGCCTGCCTCCCTCGCGCGATTCGCCTGCACTGGGCCGTTCCTGTCGCCGGTGATTTTCATGCCCGTTTTTCCGCGCAGTCGCGCTGTTATCGCTATGTGATCGCTAATACGGTGATTCGCCCCGCATTGATGCAGGGGCAGTTGACCTGGTATCGCCGTGCCCTCGATGCCACAGCGATGCACTCGGCAGCACAATCGCTACTCGGAGAACAGGATTTCAGTGCATTTCGAGCCGCGTCCTGCCAGTCACGCACATCGATGCGCAACGTGCAATTTGTCGATGTGCGGCGCAGCGGCGAGCTGGTAATACTGGAAATTAAAGCGAACGCCTTTCTGCATCATATGGTGCGAAATATTGCGGGTGCACTGCTGGCAGTAGGGGACGGGCGCAAACCAGTGGAATGGATCGCCCAGCTGCTGGCGGGGCGGGATCGCAGTGTCGGCGCCGAGACGGCACCCGCCAGCGGACTGTATCTGGTCGATGTAGAATACCCTGCGCATTTTGGCTTGCCGCCGACACCTTATGGGCCGTTTTTACTGGGCACAAATCCGTAATCTCGGTCACCCCTTTAAAGACAGTGATGTGGGTGATCTGCTAACATGTGCTCCTCATTTTTGCTGGTTTCTATGCGATATGGCCGCAACTCGTATCAAAATATGCGGAATTACCCGACCAGAGGACGCACTTGCTGTCGCCGCTAGCGGCGCAGATGCTCTTGGGCTGGTTTTTTACAGTCCCAGCCCCAGAGCTGTCACTGTTGATCAGGCTGTCGCGATTACGGAGGTACTGCCGCCATTTTTGAGTGTCGTGGCGTTATTCGTCGATGAACCGATTGCCAATATCAAACGTATATTGGCAAACGTTCCGATCGGCCTGATCCAGTTTCACGGTGAGGAAACGCCGGAATTTTGCCAGCAGTTTGGTCGTCCGTGGATCAAAGCCCTGCGCGTCCAACCCGGGCTCGATATTGTAGATGCCTGTCGCAAGTATTATCGCGCACGCGGTATGTTGCTGGACAGTTTTCAAGCTGGTGTACCGGGCGGCACGGGCAAAGCGTTTGATTGGGATCTTGCCCCGGTGAATTTGTCACTGCCGATAGTGCTGGCAGGCGGATTGGACGCAGATAATGTGGGCGACGCTATTGGGACTTTGCATCCGGCAGCCGTTGATGTCAGTGGCGGCGTGGAGCGTTCGCCCGGTATTAAGGACGCGGACAAGATACATCGATTCATTGCGGCTGTTAGAGCCGCTGATCAGAAGGTGGAGGGAGTAGTGCATGGTGATTAATACGGAAAAAAATCTATATACCTCGGTCCCCGATGCGCAGGGTCGTTTCGGGTCTTACGGAGGGAAGTACGTCTCTGAAACATTGATGGCGGCGTTGGCAGAGTTGGAGGCAGTCTATCTTGAGCTGTCTGCTGACGAGGATTTTCAGCGTGAGCTCGATAACGATCTGACGCATTATGTGGGTCGACCTTCACCCTTGTATGAGGCGAAAAGGTGGTCTGATAATATTGGCGGTGCCCGTATTTTTCTCAAGCGAGAGGATCTGAATCATACTGGTGCTCACAAGGTCAACAACACCATCGGGCAGGCTTTGTTGGCCAAACACATGGGCAAGAAGCGGGTCATTGCCGAGACAGGCGCCGGACAACACGGCGTTGCCACGGCGACCATTGCTGCTCGTTTGGGGATGGAATGCCAGGTGTTTATGGGTGAAGAAGACATTCGCCGTCAGGCGCTTAACGTTTACCGCATGAAACTTTTGGGCGCCGAAGTGGTATCGGTAACGTCCGGTTCGCGCACACTCAAAGATGCGATGAATGAAGCCATGCGGGATTGGGTAACCAATGTTGATGATACATTCTATATCATAGGCACCGTTGCAGGGCCCCATCCTTATCCACGGCTGGTGCGCGATTTTCAGTGTGTGATCGGGCGAGAAGCGCGGGCGCAGTCGCTGGCACAAGTGGGCCGGTTGCCGGATGCGCTGGTCGCCTGTGTCGGTGGAGGCTCCAATGCAATAGGATTGTTTCACCCTTTCCTGACCGATGAAGGGGTTGCGATGTACGGGGTAGAGGCTGGCGGACACGGGCTTTCCACCGGCCAACACGCAGCGCCGCTGAACGCAGGTACCCCTGGCGTTTTACACGGTAATCTGACCTATTTAATTCAGGATAGTGATGGCCAGATCATGCCTACACACTCCATTTCGGCGGGTCTTGATTATCCGGGTGTGGGGCCAGAGCATGCCTGGTTGAAGGATATTGGCAGAGTGAATTATGTGGCTGCCAACGATGATGAGGCGCTGCGAGCATTTCATACGCTGACACGCATCGAGGGTATTATGCCAGCGTTGGAGACCAGCCATGCGTTGGCTTATGCTGAGAAACTGGCGGCAGAGATGACGCCGCAGCAGATGATCATCGTCAATCTATCTGGTCGCGGTGACAAAGATATCCACACTGTGGCCGAACTCGGCGGTATAGAGTTCTAGTTCATCCCCTTTGGAGGGCATGTAGTGAGTCGAATTGCGGGACGTTTCCAGAAATTGGCAGAGCAGTGTCGCACCGCACTGATTCCCTATATTGTGGCGGGGGATCCTAGCCAGCCGTTCACTGTACCACTGATGCACCGGCTGGTGGAAAGTGGTGCCGACGTGCTGGAACTGGGAGTCCCGTTTTCTGATCCGATGGCCGAAGGCCCCGTCATACAGGTGGCGCATGAGCGCGCGCTCGCCAATGGCACGACTTTGGCTAGTGTGTTGGAGATGGTGCGCGAGTTTCGTTTGTCCGACAGCACTACCCCGGTGCTACTGATGGGCTATGCCAACCCTGTAATGCATATGGGATACGCCCGGTTTGCAGATGCTGCCGCCGATGTCAGTTTGGACGGATTACTGACGGTGGATATTCCACCAGAGGAAGTCGACGGCATCAAGCGCGAACTGCAGCGAGTTAGTATAGACAATATCCTGCTTGTTGCACCGACCACCCCAAAGGAGCGCATTGTACGTATTGCCAGCAGCGCCAGTGGCTTTATTTACTACGTATCGCTCAAAGGCGTTACTGGCGCTGGCCATATCGACACTGCGGAGGTGGCGGGCCGTGTTACCGAGATCCGCAAGCATAGTACGTTGCCTGTGGCGGTGGGCTTTGGTATCAAGGATGCTATTTCCGCCCGTGCGGTTGCTGAGACGGCGGACGGCGTGGTCGTCGGCAGCGCGCTGGTGAACGCGATGGCCCAGGTTATTGAAAAGGGCGGTGAGCCTGCGGCGGCTATTGAAGCCGCTGCCGCCTTGTTGGCGGATATTCGTCAGGGGATCGACAGCGCGGCTTAGTAGGACTTGATGACAATATCACCATCAAGGAGTACTAGTTGAGCCGTACCACGTTTATACTACTTCCTTCTAAAAGGTGGCGAGGAAGACCATGAGCTGGATCCACAAAATTCTGCCGGCTGGTGTGCGCAGCGAATCAGGGGGTAAAAGCTCCAGCAGCGTTCCGGAAGGTCTGTGGAAGAAATGTGTCAAATGCGAGGCTGTCCTCTATCGACCTGATGTTGAGCGCAATGACGACGTTTGCCCTAAATGTGATCATCACATGCGAATTGGAGCCCGTAAGCGTCTGGGTCGGTTCCTTGACGAAGGAAGCAGTGCGGAAATCCTGTCCGATATCGAACCTGTTGACCGTCTCAAGTTCAAGGACAAAAAACGCTACCGAGATCGCTTGAATACCGCACAAAAATCCACCGGTGAGAAGGATGCGCTGATTGCTATGCGTGGGTCGCTGCGCGGCCTGCCATTGATCGCAGTTGCTTTTGAATTTGAATTTCACGGTGGCTCAATGGGCTACGCTGTCGGTGAAAAATTCACGCGAGCGGCCCATCTGGCAATGGAAGAAAATGTGCCTCTGGTGTGTTTCTCCGCCTCTGGTGGCGCGCGGATGCAGGAGGCGCTGATCTCCCTGATGCAAATGGCCAAGACCAGCGCTGTTATTGAGCGGATGAAGTTTTCTGGCGTACCCTACATCTCGGTGATGACAGATCCAATTTACGGCGGCGTCTCGGCCTCGCTGGCGCTGCTGGGTGATATTAATATTGCTGAGCCGGATGCCAGAGCGGGCTTTGCCGGCCCTAATATTATTGAACAGACCATCAGGCAGAAGCTGCCGAAAGGCTTTCAGCGCAGTGAGTTTTTACTCGAGCACGGCGCGATCGATATGATTGTGCATCGCACAGAAATGCGCGACACCATCGCACGCTTGTTATCCAAATTGACAGGGTATCCCTTGGCTGAACTCGAAGAAGCGGCAGTTGTAGAACCTGAAGACAGCAGCGACGACGCCCCCGAGGCGGTCGTGGCGGGAGATGAGTAAGACATCGCTGGAGCAATGGCTGCAGCGACTGGAAACGATTCATCCGCGCGAGGTAGAGCTTGGCCTGGAGCGCATTTGTAGAGTGGCTCATGCGCTCGGGTTATTGCCTGTCTCCCCGCCGGTCATCACGGTTGCCGGCACCAATGGCAAAGGCTCTACGGTGTCGGTACTGGAGGCCCTGCTGCAGGAAGCCGGCTACCGCACGGGTACTTTTACCTCGCCACATCTTCTGCGTTTCAATGAACGGATTCGAATCGCAGGTGTTGATGTTTCCGATGCGGAAATTATCACTGCGTTTGCAGCCATTGATGAAGCCAGAGGTGCGGTTTCGCTCACGTATTTTGAATTTGCCGCATTGGCGGCACTATTAGTCTTTAAAGCCAGAGCAGCGGATGTGCTTGTACTGGAAGTCGGATTGGGTGGGCGTCTGGACGCTGTGAATATGGTCGAACCTTCCGTCGCGGTTATTACCAGTATCGACCTCGACCACCAGAGTTGGCTGGGAGATTCCCGCGGTGAGATAGCACGCGAAAAGGCCGGTATATTGCGTGAATCCATACCCGTAGTCATCGCTGATGCCAATCCGCCACCTGAATTGTTGCACTGCATCACGGAAGTAGGTGCCTGTCCTGCGCTGTTCCTGGGAAAAGAGTTTACACTGGCAACGGACCAGGATGGGTGGCAGGCTGTGGTGCAGCAGAAGAATGGGAAGCCGAGGCAGTTGGCCGCGCAAAAGCATGGCGCCATGCTGCCGGAAAATATATGCGCTGCCATTCAGGCCGCATTGCTACTGGGTATCACTATCAGCGATGAGGGGCTGTCGCGGGTACTTGCAAGGCCTGCACCGGCAGGGCGACGTCAACTGCGTCGAATAGCTGGGCGGGACTATGTGCTTGATGTCGCTCACAATCCGGCCGCGGTAAGCAAATTGCTCGATTATTTGCGTGTGATGCCCTGCGAGGGCAAGACCATTGGACTTTTTTCTGTTATGTCGGATAAGGATTTGCAGAGCATGATAGATGCAGCAGCGGGACGGTTCGATGCCTGGTTTCTGGCCGACCAGCCAAAGAATGAACGCGCCGCCAGCGCCGCTGATATCGCTGCAGTCCTGAGTGCCACAGGGCATGCCGTGATCAGTATCAGTAAGAACCTGCGTCAGGCATTTGCGCGTGCCCAGAGTATTATGAGTAGGGGAGACAGATTAGTAGTGTTTGGTTCATTTACTACAGTGGCGGGCGTACTGCCGTCGCTCGACGCTTTCGCCAGTAAGGCGCTGGCCGAGCACGGAGAGCGATAAGTGAACGATATCCTCAAGCAGCGATTGGTGGGAGCACTGATACTGCTCGCACTGGGTGTGGTTTTTTGGCCCATCGTTTTCGTGCAGCCTGAACAGAAGACCGCCCAACAGCGTTCTATACCAGAGCCGCCAGCAGTCTCAACGACTGCCCTTGAATCTCCGGATCAAGCGAACCTGAGAGGGTCGCCAGCGCTGACGGCGATTGACGAGACACAGGGCATGGACAGCTCAGTTGCGGGTGGCGATCCTGGTGGACAGGGCAGCGAAGAAGTGATCTCCGCGAGTGCGTCTAGCGCAACGTCAGCTGAGCCCGTGACAAGTTTCACAAACACCCCTGCTGTCTCCGAAGTGCGCTCCGATGCACCACAGCAACTCACGGTGGATACCGACGGCGTGCCGCGCGCCTGGACTCTGCAGGTTGCCACGGTGAGCAGTGCTAAAAAAGCGGAGGCATTGCGTATGCGATTGTTGAGCAAAAATGAGAAGGCCTACGTCACCCAGGTAGCCAGTGGTGGCAAACAGCTCTATCGGGTTTGTGTCGGCCCCAAATTCGAGCGACGGGAACTGGAAAACATGCAGGCCAGTATCAATGCTGAATTTGGCGTCAAAACGCTGCTGGTCAGGTACGTACCTTGATGAGCCGGCCGGCGGCCTGAGCCCCGATGGTGGATTGGCTACAATTTAATACAGCTGACTGGGCAATTGTTGTCATCCTTGGGTTTTCGATACTGCTGAGTTTGTGGCGGGGATTTATTCGGGAAGCCGCTTCATTGGCTGGCTGGATTGCGGCCTTCATTATCGCCAATATGTTCGTCGGTGAAATGGCGAGCTTGTTGTCACAGTGGATAGTCAATACTACCGGTCGCTACCTGGTAGCGTATGCCCTGTTGTTTGCCGGCACGCTGGTGATGGTTGGCGTACTCGGTAAACTTGGCGCGCAGCTGGTTCGCGCTACCGGCCTGACAGTGCTGGACAGATTGTTGGGGACTGCGTTTGGGTTCGCGCGGGGTATCATTATTGTATTAGTGATGGTGTATTTGCTCAGGCAATTATCGCCCCCACAGAATCTGGCGTGGTTGGATCAAGCGCAGTTGATGCCGCATGTAGATATGCTGGGACAATGGGTGCAGCAGCTTTTTTCAAGGCTTCAGTCCGGGCAAAGTCTGGGTATTTCAGTTTAATTGAACGTAGTGAGGTAAATACTGGATGTGTGGTCTTGTAGGAATGGTAGCGAAATCCGATGTCGCTCCCAACATATACGACGCATTGACGGTCCTGCAACATCGTGGGCAGGATGCGGCGGGTATTGTTACCTGTGGTGGTGGTAGATTCAGTCAGCGCAAGGGTGAAGGTCTGGTGCGGGATGTCTTTCGCCAGGATCATATGCAACGTCTGAAAGGCCCCATGGGTATAGGCCACGTGCGTTACCCGACGGCAGGTAGCTCGGGGATAGCACTCGCACAGCCTTTTTACGTCAACTCCCCCTATGGCATAGCGTTGGCGCACAATGGCAACCTGACCAACTCCGAGCAACTCACCCAGGAGATTTTTCAGGATGATCTGCGTCATCTGAACACCGATTCTGATTCCGAGGTGCTGCTCAATATATTTGCCCACGAGCTGCAGACGCTGGGTAAGCTCAATCCTTGTGCCAAGGATATATTCACCGCGGTGGAAGCTGTTCACAGACGCTGCCGCGGTGGCTACGCAGTGGTTGGGTTATTGGTCAACTACGGGGTTTTCGGGTTTCGTGATCCGTCGGGTATTCGGCCTCTGGTGATTGGCGCTCGTGAGACAGCGGCGGGCCACGAGTATATGATGGCCTCTGAAAGCGTTGCCCTCGATGTGCTGGGCTACACCTTGATCGATGACGTGGCCCCCGGCGAGGCAATCTTCATCGATGGCTACGGGCAGTTGCACCGTCGCCGTTGTTCAGCACATGCGCAGTTGCGACCCTGTATCTTTGAGCATGTCTACTTTGCGCGTCCGGACTCGTTGATGGACGGTATATCCGTGTATAAAACAAGGATGCGCCAGGGTGAGGCGCTGGCTAAAAAAATTCGCAGACTGCGTCCTGCGTTGGATATTGATGTCATTATCCCGATTCCTGATACCAGTCGTATAGCCGCGCAGTCCATGGCCTACGAACTGAATATTAAATTCCGTGAAGGCCTGATGAAAAATCGCTATATCGGGCGCACCTTTATTATGCCGGGTCAGAGCGAGCGAAAAAAATCCGTGCGCCAGAAGCTGAATCCAGTACCACTGGAGTTTTTGGGGAAAAATGTGATGTTGGTGGATGACTCCATTGTGCGGGGTACCACCTGTCGCCAGATCATAGAGATGGCGAGAGAAGCGGGTGCCGCCAATGTCTATTTTGCGTCGGCCGCACCGCCGGTGCGTTATCCCAATGTCTATGGCATTGATATGCCGTCCGCCTCGGAATTGATAGCACACAATCGAACCGTGGAAGAGGTCTGTGAACTGATCGGCGCAGACTGGCTGGTCTACCAGGATCTCGACGATTTGATTCATTGTTCGCTCGAGGGCAACACCCATGTCGATGGCTTTGATTGCTCGGTGTTCAATGGTGAATATATCACCGGCGATATCGATCAGAACTACCTTGATCGGGTGGAATTACTACGCAGCGATGAAGCACAAAACGAACGCCGAGTGGCATTGCAGACAGACGGTGCAGTCGTCGGTCTGTATAACGACGTCTAGGACTTACACATGAGTGATCACGACCCACTGACCGGCGCACATCTTGACACGCTGGCCGTGCGCAGCGGCATCCAACGGACACACGAGGGGGAGCACTGCGAGCCAATCTTTGCCACCTCCAGTTACGTTTTTGACAGCGCCGCTCATGCGGCCGCGCGCTTTTCCGGGGAGGAGGCCGGCAATGTCTACTCCCGTTATACCAATCCTACCGTGCGCGCGTTTGAACAGCGTCTGGCCGCGCTGGAAGGCGCCGAGCAAGCCGTTGCGACAGCCTCTGGCATGGCGGCTCTTCTCAGTACCTGTATGGCGCTGCTCAAATCCGGTGACCACGTGGTGTGCTCGCGGGACGTGTTTGGAACCACGGTGAATTTGTTTGGCAAGTATCTCGCGAAGTTTGGTGTAGAAGTGACGTTCGTCCCGCTGTTAGACCTCGCAGGATGGCGCGCGGCAATACGACCTGCCACCGCTATGTTTTTCCTGGAGACGCCGTCTAACCCGCTGTGTGAGGTCGCCGATCTGGCGATAATGGCGCAGCTAGCCAGGGACAACGGTTGTCTACTGGTGGTGGACAACTGTTTTTGCACGCCTGCGCTTCAGCTTCCGCTGTCGATGGGTGCGGATATCGTCGTACATTCAGCCACAAAATATCTGGACGGACAGGGTCGCTGCGTCGGCGGCGCTGTCGTAGGGCGGGCAGAGCACATGAACGAGGTGCTGGCGTTTTTGCGCACCTGCGGACCGACAATGAGCCCGTTCAACGCCTGGGTGTTTCTCAAAGGCTTGGAAACGCTCCGCTTGCGGATGGAGGCACACAGCCGCGCAGCGCTGGACATAGCGCAGTGGTTACAGCAGCAGCCTGCCGTCGAAAGAGTGTATTACGCAGGCTTGCAGGACCACCCGGGCCACGCCTTGGCCGCGAAACAGCAATCTGCTTATGGCGGCGTGCTTTCCTTTCTCGTCAAAGGCGAAAGAGAGCAGGCATGGCAGTTTATAGATGCGACTCGTCTGATGTCGCTCACCGCCAATCTTGGCGATGCGAAAACGACCATCGTGCACCCGGCGACGACAACACACAGTCGGCTCACGCACCAGCAACGGGAACAGGCCGGGATTCGGGATGGTCTTATCCGTATCGCAGTAGGCCTGGAAAACGTAGACGATCTAAAGGCTGATATGCAGCGCGGTTTTGCTGGTATAGGCCAACAATAAATGTGAGAGATGGGGTAATATAATGCAAGTACGGAGCTTGGTGGATTCTGCGGTAAATGAGGTGGGAAATATCCTGCTGGGTAAAGAGCCGCAAATCAGACTGGCCCTGTGTTGTCTTTTTGCCCGTGGACATCTACTCCTCGAAGACCTTCCCGGGATGGGCAAAACTACACTGTCGCATGCACTTGCCGCTGTTCTCGGCTTGTCCTGGAAGCGCGTGCAGTTCACTAGCGACTTGCTGCCCGCTGATATTCTCGGTGTTTCAGTCTTCGATGCCAACGATGCGAGTTTTACCTTTCATCCCGGCCCGATTTTTACCCAGCTACTGCTGGCAGACGAGATCAACCGCACGACACCGCGCACACAAAGTGCATTGCTGGAGGCCATGGCGGAGGGACAGGTCACCGTCGAAGGGGAGACGCGGCCCCTGCCGCAGCCGTTCTTTGTCATCGCCACACAAAACCCCGTGCACCAATCTGGCACCTATCCACTGCCTGAGTCACAATTAGACCGTTTTTTGATGAGACTGGAGCTGGGCTATCCACCCCCCCAGGCCGAGCGACAGATGTTTGAGCGACGGCACAGTGGCGCCATGGAGATTCAAAACCCGCAGCAGTGTATCGACATGGAGCAGCTCGAGATGATCCGTATAGCGGTCAGTAAAGTGAGTGCCTCCGAGAACCTGATCGACTACCTGCAGCGACTGGTCGCGTATACACGCCAGTCCCCCGAATTTGAAGTCGGCCTCTCTCCCAGAGGCGCGTTGGCGCTGCTGGACTGCGCCAAGACCTGGGCGGCGATGAACAATCGTGGTCATGTGGTGCCAGAGGATCTACAGGCAGTGCTGCCAGCAGTGGCGGCACACCGTCTGGTTCCCAGCGGCGATTATGCCGGTGATGGTGATGCGCTGGTCGACTTGTTGCGGCGCGATGTGGATGTGATAGGGCGCTGAGCGAGATCCTCGGTGGACAATGTCCAGTCCAGTACTGAGGAGCGCGGCAAGGGTATTCGCGAGCGGATACGCGGTCGCTTTCGCCATTGGGTCAATCGGCGTATACCCCCGGCACGCGAAGTGACGCTGAACCAGCGGCGGATCTTTATATTTCCGAGCCGCGCTGGCTTGTTTTTTGGCTGCAGCCTGCTGGTGATGCTGATCGCGGCTATCAATTTTGAGAACAACCTCAGCTATGCCTTAACCTTCCTTCTCGCTACGCTGTTTATTGTGGCGACCCTGCATACCTACGCCAATCTGTCGGGATTGACCATCCGCGCCATGCGCGCGCAGCCCGTATTCCCCGGGCAGCAGTCCGAGTTTCTGGTGATGATAGAGCGGAGCAAAAAGCGCGATCACTATGGCCTGTATCTCAAGTGGCCTGCGAGCAGCGAGGCCATGGTGAACCTGGTCGACGCCGACAGCGTCAAAGTCCAACTGCACATGCCAGTCGATAAACGGGGCTGGTTTCGCCCTGGGCGCCTGTTACTGGAATCCACCTATCCGCTGGGTCTGTTGCGCTGCTGGACCTGGATCGATCTCGATTTACCTGCACTGGTCTACCCGCGTCCGCTGACGTCCGCGGAGTTGCCTGGCCTGGCCACGGATGCGCTCGACGGTGCCGCGGCCATGGTCGTTGGCAATGACGATTTTTACGGTTTTCGAGATTACCGCAAGGGCGACTCGTTGCGACAGGTACATTGGAAAGGATTTGCCAAAGGGCGGAGTCTGCAAACCAAGCAGTACGCGGCCTATGCAGACCGCAGCGTGTGGCTGGATTGGGAACTGTTCTCTGGTATGGGCGTGGAACAGCGTTTGTCCCACCTGTGTTACTGGGTGCTGGCGTTCGATGATCGCAGGGAGGAGTACGGTTTGCGATTGCCCGGGGTCACGATTGCGCCGGCGGTGGGGGAAAAACACCGCGAGCGGGTACTCAAGGAACTTGCGCTCTTTAGGCTGGTGGATAGCAGCCAGTGAACGTACAGCAACAGGTACCGCGCAACGCGCTGATGTGGATTATCATCAGTCTGTTTGCACTGGTGGCACCACACATCAGCCGCCTGCCGGTGTGGGTGGTCGCTGTCTACGTGATAGCGGTTGTCTGGCGGCTTCAAGTGCACCGCGGACGCTGGTCCTTCCCGAGTCGTTGGGTGAAAGTCGCGATGACCACTAGTGGGTTTGTGGGAATTTATGCCAGCTACGGCACGCTGGTGGGTTTGGAACCCACGGTGGCGTTACTAATGACCGCATTCGCGCTCAAGTTTATCGAATTGTCGCAGCGCAAAGACGCCTATGTTCTATTGTTTTTGGGGTTCTTTATCTGCATCACGGAGTTCCTGTTCAGCCAGGATTTGTTGATCACGCTGTACTCGCTACTGACGGTTCTGCTGGTCACTACGGCCCTGGTGGCACTCCATCAGCCCGGTCAGAATCGCTTCAATCGCAGCACTATCCGTCTCGCAGCAGTGATGTTGCTACAGGCCATGCCGTTGATGGTGGTACTGTTTTTTGTGTTCCCACGTTTTGGCCCACTGTGGACGGTGCCACTGAAAAGCCATACCGCCAAGACCGGTATGAGTGATTTTATGAAACCGGGTGATGTGGCTAGCCTCAGCCAGTCGGCCGAAGTTGCTTTCAGGGTGAACTTCGAGGGCGCGATTCCAGAAAAATCTGCACTGTATTGGCGAGGACTGGTGTTTAGTCGACTGGAGCAGGATGTCTGGTCTGGCCTGGGCTACTACGATGTGCCGCTGGAGGAACAGCGCCCGAATGACGTTGAGAGTGTTGACAGCCCATTGCGTTACAGCGTGATCATGGAGTCTACGCAGCAAAATTGGCTGTACGGGCTGCACTATGCGCATGCCACATCGGCCGGTGTGCTGCATTCGTCCGACTACCGGATGATGTTGCCTTCTCCGTTGGAAACCGAGTATCTGTACAAGGTGGAAAGCTGGACGGGTGTCCCGGTAGAGCAGGAACTGTCAGATTGGCGGCGCAAGACGGAAACGAAACTGCCGCCGCAGGGCAACCCCAGGACACGGCAGTTGGCGCTGGAGCTGCGCGCGACAGCGGGTAGTGACGAGCGGTATATCGAGCAGATACTCGACAAGTTCAGCCGCGAATCCTATGTATACACATTGCTACCCGGAACGCTATCAGGGCCCAACCCTATCGATCAGTTCATGTTCCAGACTCAGCGCGGTTTTTGCGAACACTACGCGTCTGCCTTCGTGTTCATGATGCGCGCGGCAGAGGTGCCTGCCCGGGTAGTGGCGGGCTATCAGGGCGGGGAGATAAACCCGGTTAACAAGACGGTTATTGTGCACCAGTTTGACGCCCACGCCTGGGCTGAGGTATGGATGGAATACAAGGGATGGGTGCGGGTTGACCCGACTGCCGCGGTCTCGCCGTTGCGCATTGAAATGGGCCTGGAGGAGGCGATGGCCTCAGAGGGCAGCTTTTTGTCTGCAGCGCCCCTGTCGCCCTTGCGTTACCGCAGTATTCCGCTGCTGAATCAGCTGCGCTTGCGCTACGACGCGTTGACCTACCTCTGGCAAAGTTGGGTTGTAGGATTCGACAGTGAACAACAGTTTGATTTATTGCACAGCTTATTCGGTGAGATCAGCACGCGCGTGTTCGCTACGCTGTTGCTGGGAAGCTGGGCGCTGGTGCTGATACCTGTCGCGATATCGCTTTTCCTCAGGCGGGATACCTATCCGGTGAGTCCACTGGACAAATACTACCGACTCTTTTGCTACAGGATGGCCGCTATCGGAGTGGTGCGGGCACCGGGTGAAACACCCGGCCAGTTTGCCGAGCGGGCGATGGATGCGCTGCCAGGATTCGCCGAGCAGCTGCACCGTATAACCAGTCTCTATAGCGACCTAGCTTATGCAGGTGTGAAGGACAAAGCTGAAATGCTAGAGTTCACCCGGGTCGTTTCCCGCTTCAGGCCGGATAGGCGCAGGGGTCTGCTGGAAGAAGATACTACTGTCTAAAAAAACCCCGCGTATCACGGGGTCTGTCTCGGGAAGTGCGATACCACTGGAATCAGGCGCGAATTTCCTGGATCTCCACCGCTGCAATTCGAGCACCTTCCTCGGCGCTTTTCTGAAACGCGGTCAGTTGATCAAAGTTGAGATAGCGATAGATCTCTTCGGCCATGGAGTCGATATTACTGGCAAACTCCATGTACTCGGCAGGTGTTGGCAGTTTGCCAAGAATGGCACCGACTGAGGCCAGTTCCGCAGATGTCAGGTAGACATTGGCGCCATCGCCGAGGCGGTTGGGGAAGTTGCGGGTAGAGGTTGAAAGCACTGTCGAGTTGGCCACTACCCGCGCCTGGTTGCCCATGCACAGCGAACACCCCGGCATCTCCGTGCGCGCACCGGCCGCGCCAAAGATGTTGTAGTAACCCTCTTCCATCAACTGGTGCTCATCCATCCGGGTGGGTGGCACTATCCACATACGGGTAGATATCATGCCTTTGTGTTGTTCCAGCAGTTTACCCGCAGCGCGAAAATGTCCGATATTGGTCATACAGCTGCCAATGAACACTTCGTCTACCTTGTCGCCGGCAACATCGGACAACAAGCGCGCATCGTCCGGATCGTTGGGGGCGCACACGATAGGCTCTTTGACGTCAGCCAGATCAATCTCAATGATGGCTTTGTACTCGGCATCCGCATCGGCCTTCATCAGGCTGGGATTTGCCAGCCAGTCTTCCATTTTGCGGGCGCGACGTTCAAGCGTCCTCGAATCGCCATAGCCCTCGGCGATCATGGTGCGCAGCAGCACGATATTAGAGCGCAGGTATTCGGCTACAGTGTCCTCGTCCAAGGCGATGGTACAACCGGCGGCAGAGCGTTCTGCGGAGGCGTCGGACAATTCAAAGGCCTGCTCGACGGTTAGGTCTTTCAGGCCTTCAATTTCTAGAATACGGCCCGAGAAGATATTTTTCTTGCCCTTCTTGTCGACTGTCAGCAGTCCCTGCTGAATGCCGTAGTAGGGAATTGCATGCACCAGATCACGCAGAGTAATGCCGGGTTGCATCTTGCCCTTGAAACGCACCAGTACCGATTCAGGCATATCCAGGGGCATGACACCGGTGGCGGCGGCGAACGCCACCAGACCGGATCCCGCAGGGAATGAAATCCCCATCGGGAAACGCGTGTGGGAGTCACCGCCGGTGCCGACCGTATCCGGCAGCAACATGCGGTTCAGCCAAGAGTGAATAATGCCATCGCCCGGGCGCAGTGAAACACCGCCGCGCGTCATGATGAAATCGGGCAGCGAGTGCTGTGTTTCGATGTCAATCGGCTTGGGGTAGGCCGCAGTATGACAGAAGGACTGCATGGTCAGATCGGCAGAGAAACCCAGACAGGCCAGATCCTTCAGTTCGTCACGGGTCATAGGGCCGGTTGTATCCTGAGATCCCACCGTTGTCATACGTGGTTCGCAGTAGGTGCCGGGGCGAATACCGTCGGTACCACAGGCTTTGCCAACCATTTTCTGCGCGAGTGTAAAGCCTTTACCGGTATCGCCCGGCTGCTCCGGCTTACGAAAAAGGTCTGACGGGGGCAGTTCTATCGCCTCACGTGCACGGGTAGTCAGGCCACGACCAATGATCAGGTTGATCCGGCCCCCGGCGCGCACCTCGTCCAGCAGCACCTCGGACTTGAGGGTGAACTCGCTCAGTACGTCGCCCGACTCGGACAGGATTTTGCCGTCGTAGGGTCTGATTTCAATCACGTCCCCCATATTCAATTGCTCGACCGGCGCTTCAAACACCAGCGCACCCGCGTCTTCCATGGTGTTATAGAAAATAGGCGCCACATTGCTGCCGATACAGATACCGCCGCTTTTCTTGTTGGGTACGCCAGGCATCTCATCGCCGAAGTACCACAGCACCGAGTTGGCTGCGGACTTGCGCGAAGAACCGGTGCCGACCACATCACCAACCATCGCGACCGGTAGGCCTTTCTCCTGCAGTGCCAGAATCTGCTTCATTGGACCGGTGACACCATGTTCCTGAGGCTCTAGGCCATCCCGTGTCATTTTGTACATGGCCAGCGCGTGCAGCGGGATATCCGGACGGGACCAGGCATCGGGAGCGGGGGAGAGATCGTCAGTGTTGGTTTCGCCGGTCACTTTGAAGACCGAAACTTTGATCGATTCGGGCACTGCAGGCTTGCTGGTGAACCACTCGCCGTCGGCCCAGGATTGCATTACGCCTCGGGCATTCTCATTGCCCGACCTGGCGAGTTCGGCGACATCGTGAAATGCTTCAAAGACCAGCAGTGTGTGCTTGAGTTCAGCGGCCGCCGCAGCGCCGAGGTCGGCGTCAGTCAGCTGGCTCACCAGTGTTTCGATATTGTAGCCACCATGCATATTGCCCAGCAGCTTTACGGCACTGAGTTTGTCGATCAATGGGCTTGTCGCCTCGCCGTTGACGATTGCCGACAAAAAGCTGGCTTTGACGTAAGCCGCTTCGTCTACGCCAGGGGGGACACGGTTGCCAATCAGGTCGAGCAGGTACTCCTCTTCACCCGCGGGCGGATTCTTCAGCAACTCAACCAACTCGGCTACCTGCTCGGCCTTGAGCGGTTTCGGGGGAATATTCTGGGCGGCCCGTTCAGCCACGTGGATGCGATATGCTTCTAGCACGGTAGAGCTCCTTTGCATTGCCTGTGGCGCCCCGGGAAAGTCCCGGTGCGCGTGTTTGGAAGAGGTGAAAGCAGGGCGCGATTATAGCCTAGAGAGCAATTGAGATAAACGAATCAAGCGCTTATATCTCGCATTCACTCGGGTGATATCGTACACTCGCGATCACATCCCAGAGCTCGGAAAAATCCTACGCAATGCAGGTCAGCGCTGTTAAAACCCCTTGTATCGGAGTCTGCTCGACCGGTATCGGGGACAGCGTGTGTCGTGGCTGCAAGCGCTTCAGCCATGAAGTGATCGACTGGAACAGTTATACCGCGCGGCAAAAACAAGCCGTTGATTCGCGGTTGTCCGGGTTCCTGTCGCAATGCGTCAGCAACAAGCTGCGGGTACTCGATCCCGCTCTCCTGAAGTGGCAACTGGGCGTACAGCAGGTTCGATTTGTCGAACAACACGACGAGTACTGTTGGGCGTTCAGTTTGCTCAAAGCCGGCGCAGGGCAGATCGTCGATACCCATGAGTTTGGCTTTGAGGTGGACTTGCGCTATCGCGCATTGTCGCTAGTCGAATTGCGCGAGCAGATTGATCAGGAATTTTATATCCTGTCAGAGGCGCACTATGAACGCTATATGATGTCTCCCGACCTGTTCCGTGAGAATACCCGATGACCAAACCACTAGATCTGATGACGGTACAGTCCTTTCTGTTGTGCCCAACGCCGCCCGCCTGGGTCCAATGGGCGCTGGAAAACCCTGAAATCCTGTTGATTGATCACGCCAACTGCGAGAAAAAAGCGGCGTCTACCGCTTTAAACCTGATGTATCGCTATGTAGATCACTACAATCTGCTGAATAAGCTCTCGCGCCTTGCGCGGGAAGAGCTGCGTCATTTTGAGCAGGTTATCGCGATTATGCGTGTGCGGCAGATCGAGTACCGCAAGATTTCAGCCTCTCGCTATGCGGGATCGCTGCACCAGCACAACAGAAAGCAGGATCCCGCGCGATTGGTCGATATCTTGCTGGTGGGCGCGATCATCGAGGCACGCTCCTGCGAGCGCTTTGCTGCGCTGGCATCGGAATTGGATTCGGAGCTCCGCGATTTCTACCTGTCCCTTTTGAAGTCTGAATCTCGGCACTTCATTGATTACCTCAAGCTGGCCGAAGAGCTGGGGTCGAAAGAGGAGGTGGCTGAGAGGTTACCCTTCCTGCTTGAATGCGAGAGGGCTTTGATTGAAGAGCCTGATCTGGAGTTCCGGTTTCACAGCGGTGTTCCGCTTGACGCTGATTTGAGGTAAGAATTTTCGTATCATCCCTATATTTTGATAACCCACGTAATATTTTTATCGTCTCTTATTGATATATATTATTTTTTACTCTATTTTTATCGTTGGACGCCGGCGGCCACCAGCGCAGTGGTCGCTACAGGGCTAGGGGCTTGAATGCGGGTGGTGAGCGAGCGAGCTTCCGGTACCTGACCTGAGTCAAGCCAGGTCAGGTAATGTCAAATAGGGATGAATCTGCATCTACGGTGTTACAACAACCTACTGA
The DNA here is from genome assembly GCA_963934845.1 of uncultured Halioglobus sp. GTDB lineage: Bacteria > Pseudomonadota > Gammaproteobacteria > Pseudomonadales > Halieaceae > Marimicrobium. The sequence goes on from CAWWAG010000014.1 coordinate 70,516, forward strand.
CCACGGGCTGGCCAGCAGTGGAAAGCTACTCTTCGACGATCACAACCGACTCAATAATCACCGGATCAACAGGTACATCCTGGTGGCCCTTGCGACTGGCTGTCGGTACGGCGCAAATTTTGTCTAGTACCTCAGTGCCTTCGACGACCTTACCAAATACCGTGTAACCCCAGCCTTGCATGCTCTTGCCGCTGTGGTTGAGGAAGTCGTTATCCTTCACGTTGATAAAAAATTGGGCAGTTGCGGAGTGTGGATCAGAGGTTCTGGCCATCGCAACCGTGCCAAAATCATTTTTCAGGCCGTTGTCGGCTTCATTTTCAATGGGATCGCCGTTGATCTTTTGTTGCATCTCCGTGTCAAAGCCGCCGCCCTGAATCATAAAATTGTCGATCACACGGTGGAAAACTGTGCCGTCATAGAAGCCATCGCGTGCGTAGCTGAGAAAGTTGGCGACGGTTTTTGGCGCTTTTTCAGCGTCCAGTTCGAGTTTTATTTCGCCGAATGTCGTGCGAATGATAACCATGTTTTCTTCCTTGGGGGGTGTTATTAGCAAGCCGGCCAATACTACGGGCTTTTAGCCCGCAGTAAAAGATTTAGGGAGGGAAACATGCTCAGAAATGCGAGATTGATCCACAGTCGTCCATGAATTGGCTATAAGCCCAGCGCGGGAGTCGCTATAATACGTGACTTTTTTATGGGTGCAGCACTTAAAATATGGAAGACACACCAGCCAGCAACTTTTTACAGACCATCATAGGCGGAGATATGGCCAGCGGTCGGGTCGCCACTGTCGTGACCCGCTTCCCGCCCGAGCCCAATGGATACTTGCACATTGGTCACGCCAAATCCATCAGTGTCAATTTTGGGCTGGCGCAGGCCAACGGTGGTCGCTGTAACTTGCGCTTTGACGATACCAATCCCGAAAAGGAATCCGCCACATTCATCGAAGCCATTGAGGCGGATGTCCGTTGGCTGGGTTACAAGTGGGATGGGGAAGTACGCTTTGCTTCTTCGTATTTTCAGCAACTCTACGATTGGGCCGTGCTGCTGGTGGAGCAGGGAGATGCCTATGTCTGCGACCTTAACGCCGATGAGGCCAGGGAGTACCGCGGCACGTTGACGCAGCCAGGGCGTAATAGCCCATACAGGGTGCGCAGTGTCGCGGAAAGTCTCGATTTGCTGGCCCGCATGAAAGCGGGTGAGTTTGCCGACGGTGCCAAAGCACTGCGTGCTAAGATCGATATGAGCTCGCCAAACATGAATATGCGCGATCCCATCATGTACCGTATTCGCAAGGTGGCCCACCACCAGACCGGTAATGACTGGTCGATTTACCCTACCTATGATTTTGCCCACGGCCAGGAAGACGCCATTGAAGGCGTTACACACTCAATCTGCACACTGGAGTTTGAGGACCACCGTCCGCTTTATGAGTGGTTTCTGGCGCATTTGCCTGTGCCGGCGAGACCCCGACAGTACGAGTTCGCCAGACTCAACCCCAGCTACACCATTACAAGTAAGCGCAAGCTAAAACAACTGGTGGACGAAGACGTGGTCGCGGGCTGGGACGATCCTCGTATGCCGACGATCTCTGGTATGCGCCGTCGCGGCTACACAGCGGTAGCGATTCGACGGTTCTGCGACATGATCGGTACCACCCGCAGCGACGGTGTGGTGGATGTGGCGATGCTGGAGTTCGCCATACGTGAAGATCTGAACGAGAACGCGGCGCGTGGCATGTGTGTGCTCAATCCGTTGAAGGTCGTACTCACAGACTACCCAGAGGACCAGGTTGAAACGCTCATCGCGGCGCGCCATCCCAATCGAGATGACTTTGGTGAGAGAGCTGTGCCTTTTACCCGGGAGATCTATATCGATGCAGACGACTTTCGCGAGGAGGCGAACAAGAAGTACAAACGTTTGGTGTTGGGTAAGCGTGTGCGGTTGCGCAATGCCTACGTGATCCAAGCGGATGACGTGGTTAAGAACGACACAGGCGACATTGTAGAAATACGAGCGCACATCATTCCCGATACGTTGGGCGAGAACCCCGCGGATGGGATAAAGCCCAAAGGCGTCATCCATTGGGTATCCGTATCGCAGGGCAAGCTGGCCGAGGTGCGCCTTTTTGAGCGTTTGTTCACCCACGAGGCACCCGATAAGGGCGATAATGCGTTCATGGATCACATTAATCCCGAATCACTGCGCATTGTCACGCAGGCATGGATCGAACCCGCACTGGCCGATGCCACACCGGAAGAGCAATTCCAGTTTGAACGTGAAGGCTATTTCGTGGCAGATCGCTACGATCACAGCACCGATAAGCCCGTATTTAATAGGACGATTGGCCTGCGCGATACCTGGAATGACAGTTGAGGGCCAGGGTATGAGTCTCAAGATCTACAACACATTCACCGCTCGTAAGGAGATGTTTGAGCCGTTGGTTCCCGACACCGTGACCATGTACGTCTGTGGCCCAACCGTTTACAACCTCGTGCATATCGGCAACGCCCGCCCTGTGGTGGTCTTTGATACCTTATTCCGCCTGTTGCAAACACATTATGACAGCGTGACCTACGCGCGTAATATCACCGATGTCGACGACAAGATCATTGCCACCGCGCGTGAGAGAAAGTGCAGTATCGAATCGGTCACCGAGGAATTCACCATCAAGTTCCGCGAAGATATGGCGCAGCTCAATGCGCTGCCGCCGACGCTGGAGCCGCAGGCCACTCACAATATTGATGCGATGATTGCGCTCACAACCACGCTGCTGGAAAAAAATCATGCCTACGAGGCGCAGGGACATGTGTTGTTCGCGGTAGAATCTATGGCTGATTATGGCAAGCTGTCCAAGCGCTCCCTCGATGACATGCTTGCCGGAGCCAGAGTAGAGGTCGCAGACTACAAGCGCCACCCGGGCGACTTCATACTCTGGAAGCCCGCTGCGGCAGAGGACCCGGGTTGGGACAGCCCCTGGGGTCGAGGTCGGCCGGGCTGGCACATGGAGTGCTCGGCGATGATCCGAGAGCACCTCGGTAACACCATTGATATTCACGGTGGTGGCCGCGATTTGATCTTTCCCCACCACGAAAATGAGCTAGCCCAGAGCCGATGCGCGCACGGCGGTGATTATGTGCGCTACTGGATGCACAATGCCTACCTGGATATTGATGGCGAGAAGATGTCCAAGTCGCTGGGAAATTTTCGCACGGTACGCGATCTGCTGCAGAGTTATCGTGGTGAAGTGCTGCGTTTTGCGCTTCTTTCAGCCCAGTATCGCTCGCCGCTAAACTTCTCCATAGATCTGCTGGATCAGGCGCAGGCCACGCTGGACAGTCTCTACAGCACGCTGCGCGAGGTGCAGGATGTCGACGTCGATATGGAGGTCAGCCTCGTCGATGAGCCGTTCTACCACGCGCTGAACGATGATCTCAATACGCCTGTCGCCATTGCGGAGATACACGCGCTGGCCAAGCAGCTGCATAAAGCGGAGCCAGGCGATAAAGCGACCCTGAAAGGCCGTATTCTGGCGGCGGGTAATCTGCTTGGCATCCTGGAGCAGGATGCGGTGGAGTGGCTGCAGGACGCAGCGTCCTGCGATGCGATTTCAACGGCGGATATCGAAGGCCTGATCGAACAGCGACAGGCGGCCAAACTGGCTAAGGATTATGCACGGGCGGATGAAGTGCGCGAGGAATTACTTGCGCAGGGCGTGGTGCTTGAGGATTCCCGTGAGGGAACCCAGTGGAAGCGGAAGTCCGATTGAGCGCGTAGTTACAGATGTAGTGTGTGGTATGTCTATAGCGGGTTGTTTTGTGCCAACTTCCGGACTATTGATTCAGTCGGGCGATAAGCACAAGGGGCCGAACGCTGGCACGCTGGAAAGGACTGCTCCAATCAGACAGCTTTAACCCGAGCTTCTCTCGCTTGATATAACGCTCTGGAGAATCAGCGTATTGATCGTCATCGGTCCGACACCGCCGGGAACCGGGGTATAAGCTGACGCTTTCTCTACCAGTGCAGAAAGCTCGATATCGCCGACGCCACCGGGATGGTATCCGGCATCCACTACTACGGCGCCGTCTTTCACCCAATCCGCCTTGATGAACTCTGGCCTGCCAACTGCGCCTACCAGAATATCCGCCTGCGCGACAATGCCGGGGAGATCCCTGGTACGGGAGTGGCAGATCGTCACTGTTGCATTTTTTTGCAATAGCATCATTGCCATCGGTTTGCCGAGTATGGGGCTGCGGCCCACAACCACCGCGTGTTTGCCTTCAATTTCAATGCCGTAGTGCTCCAGTATGCGCATGATGCCCTGCGGTGTGGCGCAGCCGTAGGCGTCTTCGCCCATGGCCATGCGGCCGAAACCCAGGCAGGTCACACCATCCACGTCCTTGGTCAGGGCGATGGCGTCGAAGCAGGCGCGTTCGTCAATTTGCTCAGGCACAGGGTGCTGAAGCAGGATGCCGTGCACATTGGGGTCGCTGTTCAGCGCCTCAATTCTGGCCAGCAGCTGCTCGGTAGTGGTCGAGGAGGGCATTTCCACGGCCAGGGATTCCATACCCACCCGGCGGCAGGCATTACCTTTCATTTTGACGTAAGTGGCGGAGGCGGGATCATCGCCGACCAGGATAGTCGCCAGAATCGGCGTCCTGCCGCCGGATTGGGCTTTCAGGCGATCCACCCGCGCCAGTAGTTCAGCCTCGGTTTGTGCAGCCAGAGATTTACCATCCAGGACGAGTGCAGACATGCGATGTGATCCTTAATATTCGATGTGAGGTGGTTGCCAACTGCAAATTTTCAGCACAGTACTGGCTCCAGAAGGCGCCACTTGCCCGCTTTAGGGGACGTATTGTCCCATGAGAGCTTGTGTCAGTGAAAGACCGGACGTAAGTTTGCGTGCAATCGTTGATGCTTTTTAGCGTTGACGCTAGTCGGAGGGCTGAGTATGATGCGCCCTCCTGAAAAACAGGGCTTGGCGGTAACGCCAATGGAATGACATCGGGGTATAGCGCAGTCTGGTAGCGCGCCTGCTTTGGGAGCAGGATGTCGGGAGTTCGAATCTCTCTACCCCGACCAATCTTCATCTTCCCTGCATCGCATGTTCCTCTGAGTCTGGCCTTAGTCCAGATTAATACCACGGACAGGGCCCTGCTTCTTTAGCGCGGCGATCTTGTTTGAGTCCGGTTTGAACTCCCCCCATAGTGCCTAGTCTGCAGATACATGCCATTTGCGTTGCTAACCTCTGTATCGACACTGTCGTTTGGCATTTCTGGCTATTACCCGCGTAAACCATCGAATGGATCAAGGTG
>CAWWAG010000015.1:0-71898 GCA_963934845.1 uncultured Halioglobus sp.
GGTAGTATAAAAGCAATGCGCTTTAAGATAACTGTTAATATTGTATTTTTGATGAAACACATAAGGAATCAGGTGCGACACTGGCTAACGAACTATAGACGCCTGCTGATTAACTACGATTCGATCCTCGCCTATTCTATGCTGGGGGTCGTCGGCGGCGTGGCTTCCGGCCTCCTCGTACTGGCCTTCGAACTCTGTATTCGAGAGCTGAGTACCCGCTTTGGCGTTGGCGACAGCGGGGACGGCTTCGAGTCGCTGCCCCGCTGGATGATTTTCGCCCTGCCGGCAGGCGGCGCGACCGTGCTGGGACTGGCCTACACTCTGCTGAAGCCACAGGACCGGGAGACCGGAATCATACCGTGCTGAGCAGCATGCACTCTCACTACAGCATTTTGCCCATGCGCAATGCCTTGGTACAGTTCTTTGGTGGCGTCTTTGGCCTTGCCACCGGACAATCCGGTGGCCGTGAGGGCCCAGGCGTCCACCTTGGAGGCGCTATCAACAGCTTGCTGGGGCAGTGGCTGAGTTTGCCCAATAACAGTTTGAGGATGCTGATTGCCTGCGGGACGGCGGGCGGCATCGCAGCTGCCTTTCAGACACCTCTGGCTGGCGTAGTGTTCGCCATGGAAGTGATTATCGCTGAGTACAGTGTGGTCGGGTTTATACCAGTGATGCTGGCGGCCGTTTCGGCGACAGCGGTGAGTCGTAACTTGTCAGCGGATGAATGGTTGTTCAGTCTGCCGCCTCTGGAGCTGAATTCGTTACTGGAACTACCCTATATCATGCTGCTTGGATTCTGCTGCGGCACCTCGGTTGCGGCCTTCGTTCGAATCAGTACATTCGCAGCTCAGTTTTCAGCCACCCCCGTCGCACTGCGCTTCGCCGTGGCAGGCATCCTTACCGGAGGCCTTGCCCTACTCGTGCCAGAAATCCTGGGTTTGGGGTATGACACGCTGGCACTCACTATACATGGTGAACTTGCCCTCTCGGTCCTGCTCGCGATAGCCCTGTGCAAGCTGGTAGCGACTGCTGTCAGCTGTGGTGTCGGGATGCCACTGGGCTTGATTGGCCCCAATTTACTGATTGGCGCCTGCATCGGCGGTCTGGCTGGCGCGGTGGGCAGCTTGCTGTTACCGGGGCTGACCTCGGATCCCGTTTTCTACGCCGTCATCGGCATGGGTGCTGCCATGGGAGCCGTGCTCAACGCACCCCTTGCGGCGGTTCTGGCAGTAATAGAGATGACGCAATCGCTCAGCATCAGCATGGCCGCCATGCTGGCAATAGTGACCGCAACACTTACCAGCACCGGGCTATTCCGGCAGCGCTCCGCGCACCGGGCGATGCTGGGGCAACTGAAGCGTATTGTGCCTCAGGACCCGCTCAACCAACTGTTCCATAGCACAAACGTTTCGTCCACGATGGATACGATGCACACTCAGACAACCGAAGCCGTGTGCGTGTATGATCGCAGCGTGAATACGGGCAAGCAGATATTGCACGGTGTGTTGACGCTGGAGAGTATCGAGAAATACACATTGGCGAGTATGCTTACTTAAGGGATATACGTCGCGAGGCGAGAGGACAATCGATGTTGTGGCTAAAGGCCTTTCATATAATTTTCGTCGTGTGCTGGTTCGCGGGCCTCTTCTATCTGCCGCGTATTTTCGTATACTACGCCGCCACTGAGCACGCTGTCGTGCGCGAGCAACTCGCGGTGATGGCGCGCAAACTGTACCACTTTGTGACCCCTTTTATGGCTATCGCGGTCGCCCTTGGGATTGCGATAATTTTGCAAAATCCGGACTACTATCTGGCGTCTCAATGGATGTGGCTGAAGTTAGGCGGCGTCGCTTTCCTGATTGTGTATCACTTCCAGTGTGGGCGCTATGTGCGCGCGATTAACGACAACCGCAACCGGCACGATCACGTGTTCTACCGCTTTTTCAATGAGATCCCTGTGCTCTTTCTCTTTGGCATTGTACTGCTGGCAGTGCTCAAGCCGTTTTGAAGATAGTGCCGCAGCAGCGGGAGTTACAATAAAGAGTATTGTGACAGCAACATACTATGGAGATGTGACAGCCCGTCCATCTAGCGCCGAGGCTGGCGTCTGGCCTGCCTTGAGAATGATCAAATGCGGTGAATCCAGCAACCCCATACTGTACGCGCCCTGTTTCCAACTCCACCGGCGCGCGTTACTCCAGCTCTTTTCATCGGAGGGTTCCCCGTCCACTTCGGTTGCACCAAATTGCTCTATCAAGCCCGCTGCAACCGCCTCGGCATCGCCTTGGTAGACCATGATAATTTGCGTTAAGGCAGGGGAATTCACGGCCGCCAGCATGCCAATACTCAGTATTGGGTAAGACGACAACGTTGGTCCGGTGCCGGTTTCGCCGTCGCCCTCACACCCAGCGGCACCACTGGCTTGCCCGCAACGACTGTACTCGCACTGCGCGTGCTTGCCCTCACCTTTTTTGCGCGGCTCATCGATACGGCAAACCCCTCCCAGCTTTTCCGCCTGCGCCACGGCATCAGTGAACATTAGACCGGTGTGTAGGCCATTGATGACGTAAGGCGACTGAGCCAACGCCAAACTAGACACCATCAATGACAGAATCCCGACAAAGAGACTGATTGTACGCATTCAATGTACCTCGTAAGCAAAGACCGACAAAATCCGGAAGCGCAGCGCTGGGTCAATACCGGGTGCGGCCCCAACTTTACCGATAAAAATCCCGAAATAACAATTACACTAGCGCCGTCCGGAACAGCCAAGGCGAAAGAATTGAACGCTCCACAACAACCAGCCCTATAGATCCCGCTAGTTACCGCTATTGGCAAGCGCCTCGAACGTATGGATATCTCCAAACCGAAGCGGGATATGGATGAACTTATACGCCGCGCGCAGGACAAAACGGCGTTGATCGTATGGGGTGATGCGTCGTTCATATCCGGGTTGGAACAACTTACGGCAGCGCTGAATACACAAGCGCAGCTGTCTCAGATAGGCCGCATCGTCGTCGCGTACCACAACTTACTCGACCACCTCTGCGTGCGGTTGCGGCTCATCCACTACCACGCGGAGCGACCAGCCGTGGCGGAACAGCAGATCCGGCCCCCTTTTTATCCTCGGACTGCCGCGCGCTTACAGCAGGGACAAACGCATTGTGCGAGTAGACCGACTACTGCGATTGCTGGAAAAAATGACGCCGGGATTTCGGACAATCCACGACATCGGTGCGCATCTGGCGTACCTGAAATGCCTCTTGGGGCACTATCCGGATGCGTCCATTATATTGACCCATCGGCGGCTTGGAACTCACTCGTGAAGCGCAGCTGTGTATGCGTGACTATCGCCGGCAGCGGCCGCGAAATCTTCACGGGAAACACCAGGATTTTGCAGACGCGTTTGACTTGGACGCTGAACAGAAGCAGCAGCGGTATAGCGGGTGCCTGACACAATTTCACGACTATTTATAGGCGCGCCCAACAACCTGGCGCTCACCCCACCCCCCCCGGTGGGCAAGTGACACAATTGTTTACACCCAGCCATGCGTCAATTGGCAGGTTATTCAGTTTTTCCATATAAAACAACATCCTATTCGGTCGCGGTACAAATATTGCTTCTTCAGCCTGCCAGGGATGGGAAATGAATCGGCGAGCCGGCTAAGGCTAGGACGACCATTCCTGGCTGGAATAAAGTTAGTTAGTACTTCTAGGAATATGGTAGCCTTTATTTCATGCTCGAAAAATACATTCAATGAATTGCGTGCTCTTAGTGCCCCTGCAAATCGCGACGCTCTACGGTAAAAAATATAAGAGGATTATCCCAATGCCGAGCACCCGAATTTTCTATCGCCTATTTTTTAGTTTGGCGGTGCATTTAGTCAGCTGTATAGCGCTGCTGAGCGGCATCGCCACGACAGCCCTCGCACAATCCTCCTTCATTGAGTTTGAGAGCGGACACGTGAGGCCCGTGGCCACCACACCGGATGGCACCAAATTGTTCGCAGTGAACACGCCGGACAACCGGGTCGAGGTATTCAGTGTTAATGCGGGGTCACTTACACACACGGATTCCATCCCCGTTGGCATGGAGCCTGTCTCTGTCGTCGCGCGCAGTAATACCGAAATCTGGGTGGTGAACCATCTATCAGACAGCGTCAGCATCATCGATCTTTCCGCCACCCCTGCAAAAATAGTACGCACCCTGCTGGTCGGCGATGAACCCCGCGATATCGTGTTCGCCGGGACAGCTTTTAATCGCGCATTTATCACCACGGCTCACCGCGGACAGCAGCGCTCAGACAGCTCGATTGCGTCCGTGCCGGGCGCCGGCGGCCCCCAGCTGAGTACCGAGGGAATCGGTCGGGCGGATGTCTGGGTTTTCGACGCCACCAATCTGGGCACTACAGTAGGCGGCACGCCGCTGGAGATCCTCAGTTTCTTTGCCGACACACCACGCGGCCTCGCAGTGACACCCGATGGTGCCACGGTATATGTGGCAGCGTTCCACTCCGGCAACCAGACCACCAGTATTACTGAAACAGAAGTACCCAATGGCTTCGGTGCCAACGGTGCACCCGGTCCCAGCAACAACTGCTATCAGACTGACAGTGACCCGGCGTGCGAACAAAGCGTTGCCGCGCCAGAGGTCGGCGTTATCGTCAAGTTCGATGGCAGCAAATGGGTTGACTCCAAGGGTACGGACTGGAGCGACAAGGTTAACTTCAACCTCCCGGATCACGACGTTTTCTCCATCAATGCTAACACCCTGGCGGCAGGCTCAATCGTCGAATACGATCATGTCGGCACCGTACTGTTTAACCTGGTGGTGAATCCCGTTACCGGCAAGGTCTATGTCACTAATACCGAGTTACCAAATCACATCAATTTCGAGGGCCCCGGCATTCATGGCGGCAGCACTGTACAGGGCCGCCTGTCCGAATCCCGAATCACTGTACTCAACCCATCCAGCGCAGGCGTCGATGTGCAGCACCTGAATCAACATATCGACTACACACAACTCCACACCGACAGCGGAGCCGACCACGCGGCGATCAACGCGCAGCGGGGCCACAGTCTGGCCACACCACTGCAGCTGGTGGTCTCAAGCGATGGTGAAACGCTGTATGTCGCGGCCTACGGTTCTGCCAAAATTGGCGTGTTCAATGTTGCGGCTATCGAGGACGCCAACTTTGAGAGCGCGTTCGACCCCACCGCAGCGAGTGCCAATTATATTCCCACCAGCGGCGGTCCCAGCGGTATGGTGCTTGATGAGGCGAATAATCGCCTCTACGTTCTCACGCGATTCAATAACCAGGTTGAAGTGATTGACCTGAACACTAACAACACCGTTGAGACCCATATCCTGCATAACCCGGAACCCGCTGAGATTGTGGATGGACGCCCCTTCCTGTACGACGCCTTTGCAACATCGGGTAATGGTGAGGCGTCCTGTTCGAGCTGTCACATATTTGGCGATATGGACCAGCTCGCCTGGAACCTCGGCAATCCGGACGATCACGTTTCGATCAATACGCAACCTTCAGCGTCTGTGGCACTGCCGCGAGCGACATCCTTCCACCCGATGAAGGGGCCCATGACCACGCAGACCCTGCGCGGTATGGGTACACACGGCGGCATGCACTGGCGCGGTGACCGCGTAGACGGCATCCTGGGTACCGACCCCTGCGCTGAACCCAGCGGCGCGCCCTGCTCCGAGGATTCGGCCTTCCGTAATTTCATCGTCGCCTTCGAGGATCTCGTCGGCATGGAGGGCACGATCAGCGACGGCGAAATGCAACAATTCGCAGACTTTGCGATGAAAATCGCACTGCCACCTAACCCCGTCCGCCCACTCAATAACTCGCTGTCGAGCGCCGCTGCAATCGGTAATGCTCTTTTTAACGGCCGCATCACTGATACCGTAGAAAACTGCAATGGCTGTCACACGCTTGATCCGGTACAGGGTTTCTACGGTACTGGCGGTGAACAGAGCTTCGAGGGCGAGACGCAACACTTCAAAGTACCGCATATGCGCAACCTCTACCATAAAGTCGGGATGTTCGGACTCTCCTCCAATAACACCTTCACGGGCGATCAGGTGCGCGGCTTCGGCTTTTTACACGATGGCTCTGTCGATACACTGGATCACTTCCTGGAGGCCAATCTATTCAGCCTGAACGACACCGATGAACTCAATCTCCAGGCCTTCTCGATGGAGTTCCCCTCGGACCTCGCACCCATAGTCGGGCAACAGGTCACCCGGACGGCCACCAACGGCCCGGTCGCGAATCCCCGCATTAATCTCTTCATCAAACGTTCAAGTGAGAATTTTAGTTCACTGATGTTAGGTGGTATCGTGAAGGAGTGTGACCTCATTGTGAAAGGCACATTCAACGGTGTTGAGCGAGGCTGGTTGCGTGAAGCGAGCGGGCAATTCCGCTCAGACATCAATGACGTTATCAGCGATTCCACACTGCGCGGTTACGCCGTCTCACAGGGCCCACTGACCTACACTTGCGCACCACCGGGATCTGGGATCCGTATGGGTATCGATCGGGATGAGGACGCGGTTCTGGACGGCTTAGACAACTGTCCATCACTAGCCAACAACAGTCAAATCGATACCAACAACAACGGTATCGGCAACGCCTGTGACCTCGTCACCGACAGCGACAATGATGGCGTGCTGGACGCAGTGGATAACTGTCCCGCAGTTTACAACCCCAACCAGACAGACAGTAACGGCGATGGCAGGGGCGACAGTTGCGACGCTCTACCACCCGGCTGCTAAAGTCATTAAGGGAATACGTACGCGCTGCATTGAGGCGTGGCGTATTACCGCCCACCCTATCCAGAGCTAGCTATGTATCCACAGGGACTGTTCGGTATTGACGCACTGCAGCTGCTGATTTTGCCTATCGCGATATTCGGTATGCTGTTTTTCATTCTGTACCTGCGACAGGATGGTATTCATGCGGGGCGTGCAGTGGGGCTGCTGCTGCTGCTGGCGGTTGCTGGTTTCCTCGGCGCGAAAATATTTTCCCTCTATGTTCGAGGATGGGATTTCTATCAACCGCTCGTTAATGAGTTGCGCGGTGGCCTGCGCTATCCCGGCGCCCTGCTGGCGATGGTGTTGCTGGGTCCACTGCTGAAACGCTGGCTGCTGCCAGAGTTACCGCTGGGTCGCTTCCTCGACGTACTAGCGATCACCGTCTGTTTTGCGTTCGCGCTGATACGCTTCAGCTGCTGGATGAATGGTTGCTGCACCGGGCCACCGTGCTCAGGGTTTCTCTGCCTCAGTTACGCACCGGGCAGCCAGGTCTGGTACGAACATTTGCAACACGGCCTGATCGAGTCTTCTATACACCGCAGCCTACCGGCCTTGCCTCTACACTTCCTGTTTATGGTAGCGTCGTTTGGCGTGGGCGTTTTTTTGATGTGGTTTGATCGCAGACGCAGCTTTGACGGACAGCTCGCCCTGCTTTACCTGGTACTACATGACGGCGCCAAAGGGCTACTGGAATCGTTCCGCGATCCCTACGTCGTGCAACTGCAGCTGACTTCACTGCTGACTGCCGCGGCGGGACTGGTTGCCCTACTCGTGATCATGCGCTGGCGGCGGCGAGTAACTTCGACACAGACAAAATGACCGAGCACTAACTACGCCTCCTTAATAAACAGCAGGCAATCCCGCTATTGTCGTGCCCCCGCGCAGCAGCGCGTCTGTTTGGCACGAATTCTGCTACATGGCCAGTCAATGCAACCAAGACAGGTACCCCGTGACACGCAGAACCAGATCAAACCAATTGCCCCAGTGGCAGAGCGACTTTCTACACCGACATCAGCTGGGTACTGCGTATCTGGAATTCGCACTTAAATGGTTCACTCCACTGGTGATCGACCTAGTAGAGCACCAAAATAGAGCAGGGCGACCCATTCTGGCCGCGATAACCGGCTGCCAGGGATCTGGCAAAACGACAGTGTCCGATTTTTTGTGCGCATCCCTCGAGGCGGAGCACGCCTTGCATACTGTCGTTCTGTCGCTGGATGACTTTTACCTCAAGCACGCACAGCGGCAGGTGCTTGCGCAGGCAGTTCACCCCCTGCTGATAACACGCGGTGTGCCGGGAACTCACGACATGCCACTACTGCACCAGACACTGGAAGATTTGCTCGACATACAACGCTGCGAGCCGGTGGCGATACCCCGCTTCGAAAAGGCCATCGATGACAGACGCGAACCGTCTGACTGGGACCGTGTTACCACACCCGTGCAGATAGTCTTGCTGGAGGGGTGGTGCCTGGGAGCCCTGCCACAAACCCCTGCTACTTTGGCCCAGCCAATCAATGCGCTGGAGCAACTCGAGGATTCCAGCGCACAGTGGCGCGGATACAGTAACGCCATTTTGAGCCGTGAATTCGAGCCACTGTATGCGCTTGTCGATCAGTGGATCATGCTGCGTGCGCCGTCCTTTGAGTGTGTTTTTGCGTGGCGCCAAGAGCAGGAACGCAAGCTCGCTGCTACACTTTTGCCGGGACAGGCCAGTAAGCTGATGAATGACAATGCACTGCGTAGATTTATTCAACACTACGAACGACTCACTCGCCAGTGCCTTGACACGTTGCCTGACACGGTCGACCACCTGTTGACTCTGAACGAACAGCGCCAGATCACGGCTTACACCCACCGCCAGCAAGCTGGTGCGTCACTATGAAGGGGGCGGCGCAGACGTTACTGGTATTCAGCGACTTGGACGGCTCACTGCTGGACCACCACAGTTACAGTTTTGCCGCAGCGCGGCCAATGATCACTGCGCTGCAGTCGTTGGATATCCCGCTGATACTGGCGTCCAGCAAAACCCGCGCTGAGATCCTCGATTTGCGCACCGCGCTGGGCAATCACCACCCCTTCATCGTCGAAAATGGCGCAGCTATTGTTATTCCCAAACAAGCTTTTCCCGCACAGCCCGTCGACACCACAGAGCAAGGCGAATACTGGGTGCACGAAATGGCGCCACCACGATCGCAATGGCTGACAGTACTGGCCAATCTGGCGGGGGAGTTCCCCAATGAGTTTGATTCATTCTTCAGCGCTGGAGTGGCCGGCATTGTAGAGATGACCGGGTTGTCGCCCAGTGAAGCCCAGGCTGCTAACGATAGATGTTATAGCGAGCCAGTGAGATGGCTGGGCGCTGCGCAGCGAGAAACCCTCTTCATCCAGCGCCTGCATGAGGCGGGTGCAACCGTGTTTAAAGGCGGTCGCCTCCTGTCTGTCAGCGGCAGCTGCGACAAAGGGCAGGCGCTGCGCTGGCTGCGATCCCGGTATCAGGAATGCACTGGCAACAAACCACAGGACTTGGCGATCGGCGACAGCGAAAACGATATACCCATGCTGGAAGCGGCAGGTACAGCGCTGCTAATCCGCTCGCCGGTACACGATTTCCCGACACTGTCGAAAGCTGATGCTGTCATTCGCAGCCAGCAATACGGGCCAGCGGGATGGGCTGAAGGCGTATCGCAATGGTTATACTCACATGGAATCACACTATGAGGCGGTCCCAACATGGGTGACTTCTACCAGAACGGTATTATCACGACCCTGCACAACCTCGCCAATCGATCGCTGGAAGATCTGGAACAGGAACTGGTCTCCTTTTCTGCACGGCGGCCCATGGCGCTAATTTTACCCTCGCTGTACTCCGAGCTGGGAGGCATTGCCCTGCCCGGGATTATCGATGAACTGGTGCAAGTCCCCTATCTCACCGAAATCGTTATCGGGCTGGACAGGGCGGATGAAGCCCAGTATCGAGAGGCATTAAAATTCTTCAGCCGCCTGCCACAGCACCACCGTGTGCTGTGGCAGGATGGCCCGCGTTTGCAGGCGCTGGATGCAAAGCTGGAGAAGCTGGGGCTAGCGCCGCGGGAGTTGGGCAAAGGGCGTAATGTCTGGTATTGCATGGGCTACTTACTGTCGAATAATCGCTCTGAATCTGTCGCACTGCATGACTGCGACATCGTCACCTACAGCCGCTCTCTGCTGGCGCGGCTGATTTATCCGGTTGCCAACCCGCGTTTCAATTACGAATTCTGTAAAGGCTATTACGCCCGTGTGGCAGATGGTAAAATCAATGGCCGGGTCAGCCGACTGCTGGTAACCCCTCTACTGCGCGCGCTCAAGAAAACACTCGGCGACCTGGAATACCTGGAATACATGGACAGCTTCCGCTACCCGCTGGCCGGGGAGTTTTCGTTTCGCCGCGACGTACTCAACGACATTTTGATACCCAGCGATTGGGGGCTGGAGATAGGCGTACTCTCGGAGATGTACCGCAACTATGCTAAAAATCGTCTGTGCCAAGTGGATATCGCCGACAATTACGACCACAAGCACCAGATCCTGTCCGCCGCAGACGATACCGGCGGCCTGTCTAAAATGTCGATCGATATAGCCAAAGCCCTATTTCGAAAATTAGCGACGCGCGGTGTGACTTTTAATTCCGAGGCATTCCGCTCACTGAAAGCCACGTACTATCGTATCGCTCTGGACTTTGTGGAGACCTATCACAATGACGCGGTAATGAACGGTCTTACACTGGATATTCATGCAGAAGAGCAGGCCGTAGAGCTGTTCGCGGAAAACATCATAAAAGCTGGGGAAGCCTTTCTGGGTAGCCCTATGGAGCGGCCGTTTATTCCGAGTTGGTCGCGGGTAATCAGTGCGATACCCGATGTATTGGAGCAGCTCAGTGATGCTGTAGAGGCAGATCACGCCGAATTCATAGCGGGCTGAACATCATGCCAGACACTGCCGAACAATTTGAATTACTACTGGAGCGCGCACGCCTTCACATCCAGAAGATCTACCACGACAACCCACTGGGAGCCGATCTCGAGGGCTTGCCGGAGGCCCTGCTAGCCCTGATGGAACTGACGGATTGCGAGGCTGAGCCACTGCAACACACCAACCACTGGGACCAACGTGACGTGCTCATGATCACTTATGGCGATAGCCTGCGTGAGAAGGATGAGAAACCGCTGGTGACGCTGAAACGTTTTCTCGACGAATGGACGAGCGATGTTGTGAGCGGGGTTCATATCCTGCCTTTTTATCCGTGGACCTCGGACGATGGTTTCTCGGTACTCGATTATTCCAGCGTCAATGAAGCACTGGGCGATTGGAGCGATATTCGCGCTATCGCCGATCGGTACGACCTGATGGCGGATCTCGTGATCAACCACTGTTCTATCCGCAGCGTGTGGTTCGAGAACTTTCTGGCCAACAGAGAACCCGGCAAAGGCTATTTTTACACGGCCAGTCCACACGACGATTTAGACGCCGTGGTACGACCGCGAACCACTCCGTTGCTGCAGGAGGTCAATGCGGTGGACGGTACGCGGCATGTCTGGTGTACCTTCAGCCCCGACCAGGTCGATCTGGATTTTCGCAACCCTGAAGTACTCAAACAGTTCGTCTCTATTATTCGTCAGTATCTGGACGCGGGCGTCAGAATTTTTCGCCTGGATGCCGTGGCGTTTTTGTGGAAAATCCCGGGCACTACCTGCCTCAACCTCCAGGAGACCCACGAAGTGGTGCGTCTGCTGCGCACACTGGTGGAGTATGCGCGGCCGGATACTGTAATCATTACCGAGACCAATATCCCCCACCGGGAGAACCTGTCATATTTTGGCAACGCCAACGAGGCGCATTGCGTCTATAACTTTTCACTACCGCCGCTGTTGGTGTACGCGCTTGTAACCGGCGATTGCAGCTATCTTAAGCAGTGGATGATGAGCATGCCACCGGCACAGAATGGCACCGCGTATTTCAATTTTGTCGCGTCCCACGATGGCATCGGGCTGCGACCTGCCGAGGGCCTGTTATCCGATACAGAGTTAGACTGCATGATTACTGCGATGGAGGGCTTTGGCGGCCATGTATCCTATCGCGCTCTCGAAAGCGGCCAACGCAAACCCTATGAAATCAATATCTCACTCATCGATGCGCTACAGGGCACGATCAACGGCCGCGATGACTGGGGTGTAGAACGGTTTGTGTGTGCGCACGCGATCATGCTGGCGCTGGAAGGAATTCCCGGGATTTACATTCATAGCCTGCTGGGAACCCGCAATGATTACGACCGCGTCGAGAACAGCGGGCACTACCGCGCGATCAACCGTCACCAATGGGATCTCAACACACTCAGTGGGTTACTGGCGGATACAACAAGTCATCACGCTCAGGTATTCTCACGTCTCAAAACACTGCTCGCCATTCGTCGGCAACAACCCGCATTCCACCCGAATGCAGTGCAGTACACACTGCATCTGGGCTTGGGTATTGTCGGTTTTCGGCGGGAGAGTATGGATCAACGGCAGAGTATCTTCTGTATCAGTAACATCACTGACCAAGCGCAATGTCTGGCGCTGTCGGATATCAATCTTAACAACACAGAGGATTGGCAGGATCTCATCAGCACAGCACAGTACACTGAGCGTGATGGAGAACTGCCGCTGTTACCCTACCAGTCCGTATGGCTTTCGAACGTGTCCCACCTATAAAGATTTGGCCGTCAAGAAGAAGATTGTCTGCTACTATCACCACGCATAACCTCATCACCAACCCTGCATATGCTCCCCGATATGCGCGCGGTAGCTAACACAGGGATTATAAAAAAGCCGCATGAATAATAACAGCTATCAGCCAGAAATTGACGGCCTCAGAGCCGTGTCGGTTCTGGTTATTATTTTTTATCACCTTGGCGTCACCGCGTTTTCCGGCGGTTTTATTGGCGTCGACGTCTTTTTCGTAATTTCTGGTTACCTGATCACCCGGATTATTGTGAACAACCTCAATGCCGGAGAATTTTCGTTCAAGGATTTCTATATCCGGCGCGCCACGCGCATATTGCCGGCACTGGTAGTGACTATCCTGCTGGTGCTGTCGCTGGCTATGACCCTGCAACACCCACGTGCTCTGGTGCACACTGCCCAAGAAAGTATCTCCGCGCTGTTGTCCCTGAGCAATATTTTTTACTGGATGGAGACCGATTACTGGGCGCCAGCCGCTGACAACTATGCCCTGTTACATACCTGGTCACTGGGTGTCGAAGAACAATTCTATCTGGTCTACCCGCTGCTGCTGGTGCTCGCCCATCGCGTTGCAGGCGCACGGGGAGTGATTTTTCTACTGATCGGCATCGCCATATTGGGCACTGTGGCCAGTGAGTCGATCCTCACTACCGCTCGCTCCGCTGCGTTTTACTTCACGCCGTTGCGGTTTTATGAATTTGCTTTTGGCGGGCTGGCAGCGACCCTGCCCAGCCTCGCTGTGTTGCAAAAATATTCACGTGTGTCTGCAGTTATCACGATGACTGGCCTCGGCCTGGTGCTGTATGCGTGTTTACGATTTAATGGCTCACTCGCACTGCCGGGTATCCTGGTACTGATACCGATTAGCGGCGCCCTACTGGTGTTGCTGGCGGGGCCGTCACCTGTCGCCCGTGTCCTGCTGATGAATCCCGCCATGTCCCGGGCCGGCAAAATCTCCTACTCCCTATACCTGATTCACTGGCCGATTATTGTCTTTTCCCGCCCTTACTTTGGCACCAACCCCTCGGTGGCCGAACAGTCCGTGCTCTTTGTTCTTATCCTGCTGGCCGGCGCACTGCTCAACCGGATCGTGGAGCGCAAGTTCCGCCTGTCGCATGACGGCAAACGCACTGCCAGCGGTCTCTCCTCAAATAAGGTGATGGCCGGCACTGCGGGGGTAGCGCTGCTGGTCGTCGCTGTATCCACAACCCTGATCATCAGCAAGGGATGGCCGACTCGAATGCCCGAAAGTGCGCAGGCACTGCTTGAAATCAAACCACAAAAAGATTGGCGCCTACGCCAAAAAATACTGCAAGAACGCTGTAAACCCAAAGGCGACATTTTTTGTGGTGTACGCCAACCTGATAAGACCAATATCCTGTTGCTGGGAGACTCCAGGAGCCTGGATATCTACATAGCGTTGCAGACAGCGTATCCCGACGCCAATATTCAGGTTTCATTCGCGATGGGATGCGCTCCGGTTTTCTCTGAGCCCGCCTCTTTCAGTCTGTTCTACTCCAACTGCTATGAATTCAATCAGACCCGACTACGCGCAGCGCTCGAAGCACCCGCTGAGGACATCATTATTCTTGCCCAGGATCTCTTGAGCTGGCGTCTGGATGGCATACTGAAAACCGTAGAGCGTCTCCGGGAGGCTGGCAAAATCGTATACTTGCTGGGAGACTTCACGATGACAACGCAGATCAGCCCCATAGAAATCGAGATCGAAGCACTCAGATTCCCCGGCAGGGGAGACACTGTGGAGCGGTATATGAGCAAAACGCCCTTTTTATTGGATGGCGAGTTCGCCAACCAGATCACCGCATGGGGCGCCACCTACATTAGTTACAAGCCGTTCTTTTTTGATGGGGAATATCACTTTACCGACCGCGAATCTGGAAAGTTATTAACCTACGACGGCATCCACCTCAACGTTTTTGGCGCCACACAGTTTGGCGAATACCTGCGACAACATTACCCACTGCTCTGATATTGAGACTGCTACACCTCGATGGAATCGGTAAATTGTGCCTGTTTTTAGCTCCGCGCACGGCGAGACCACTGGATATTGTGCGCCACAGCCCTGATACTTTCACTCCCGCCACAGGCGACGTATTCGCTGGCCAATGATCCTTCAGGACTGATACACCATGAACACCTCGGAACAATTGTTCGACCGCGCCAAGAAACACATCCCCGGCGGGGTCAACTCGCCCGTGCGCGCGTTCAAAGCCGTGGGCGGTACACCCGTTTTCATCGAGCGCAGCGAGGGGGCGTACCTTTTCGACTGTCAGGGCAAGCGGTATATTGATTACGTGTTGTCCTGGGGCCCCATGGTGATGGGCCACAACCACCCCGCTGTGCGTGAGGCCGTAATGCAGCAGTGCCTGAAAGGGCTCAGCTTCGGTACGCCCACAGAGTTGGAGATCGAACTGGCGGAGCGTCTCTGCAATGTCATGCCGGGCATGGATATGGTGCGCATGGTCAGTTCGGGCACCGAGGCCACCATGAGCGCGATTCGTCTCGCGCGTGGCTATACCGGTCGCGATACCATTGTGAAATTCGAGGGCTGCTACCACGGCCACTCAGATTCTCTGCTGGTCAAGGCCGGTTCTGGCGCTCTGACGCTGGGAGTGCCTAGTTCGCCCGGTGTGCCCGCCGCGCTGGCAGACCTCACTATGACCCTCACCTACAACGATATCGACGGCTTGCGGCGCGCTTTCAATGAACACGGGGCGCGCGTAGCCTGTGCCATCGTGGAGCCAGTCGTCGGCAATATGAATTGCATACCGCCGGCCCCCGGTTTTCTTGAAGCGCTGCGCTCTGTGTGTACCGAACATGGCGCTGTCCTGATACTTGACGAGGTCATGACAGGATTTCGCTTCGGTCTGCACGGCGCACAGGGCCACTACGGTATCGAGGCCGATCTGACCACGCTGGGCAAGGTGATCGGCGGCGGCATGCCGGTGGGCGCTTTCGGTGGGAAACGGGCGATCATGGAGCAGATAGCGCCGCTGGGACCGGTGTATCAGGCCGGAACGCTGTCAGGTAACCCCATCGCGATGGCGGCGGGCCTGGCCACGCTGAATATCATTTCCCAACCGGGGTTTTACGATCCACTGTTCAAGCGCACTGCACAATTATGCAAGGGCTTGCGCGACGCGGCTGACATGGCTGGCGTGCCCTTTACCACCAATCACGCAGGCACTATGTTTGGTGGCTTCTTTACCGACGTGCCCAGCGTGACCCGGTATGACCAGGTTATGGCGTGTGACACCTCGGCGTTCAATCGTTTTTTCCATTCCATGCTGGATCAGGGTGTCTATCTCGCCCCGGCGTCCTATGAAGCGGGCTTTATGTCCAGCGCGCATAGCGATGATGACATCGCGCAAACCATGGCGGCGGCCAAAGTCGCCTTTGCCGGAATTTGATCGAGGAGTATCCCATGGCATTTACCTCACAGCGCGGCCGGTTTCCCCAGACTCGCATGCGACGTCTGCGGGCCAATGACTTTTCCCGGCGACTGGTACGCGAGAACAACTTAAGCCCGGCGGACCTGATCTTCCCCGTGTTCGTATTGGAAGGCAGCGGCCAGCGCGAAGCCATTGCCTCCATGCCCGGCATCGAACGGCTCAGTATCGACCTGCTGGTAGAGCAAGCCAGACGTGTGCAGCAGTTGGGTATTCCGGCACTGGCCCTGTTCCCGGTAGTAGCGGATGAACATAAAAGCCTGCTGGCCAATGAGGCGTTTAACGCCGACGGTCTGGCACAACGTGCAGTAAAAACGCTGAAAGATGCACTGCCGGAGCTAGGCATTATCACCGATGTCGCCCTGGACCCTTACACCACACACGGCCAGGACGGCATTATTGACCCGAACGGTTATGTATTGAACGACCTGACCAGCGAAATACTGGTGAAGCAGGCACTGTCGCACGCCGCTGCAGGGGCCGACGTAGTGGCGCCCTCTGACATGATGGACGGGCGTATCGGCGCCATCCGTCAGGCGCTGGAAGGCGAAAACTTCATCAATACCCTAATCATGGCCTATTCGGCCAAATACGCCTCCGCCTATTACGGCCCCTTTCGCGATGCCGTAGGCTCTGCGGGCAATCTGAAAGGCGGGAATAAAAGCAGCTACCAGATGGACCCGGCCAACAGCGACGAGGCGCTGCACGAATGCGCCCTGGATCTCGCCGAGGGTGCCGACATGATCATGGTCAAACCCGGTATGCCCTATCTGGATATCGTTCGCAGAGTGAAGGAGGAGTTACTCGCACCCACTTTTGCGTATCAGGTGAGCGGTGAGTACGCTATGCACGTCGCGGCCTTCGAGCGCGGCTGGCTGCCCCGGGAAGCGGTGATACTCGAGTCCCTGCTGGCCTTCAAGCGTGCTGGCTGTGACGGTATATTGACCTATTTCGCGCTGGAGGTAGCGCAGGCCCTGCAGGAGAGCTAAGCTGCCCATGCGCGCGCTGCCACTCCTGTGTCTGTTGCTCTGCTTGCCCGGCACACCCGTCTTCGCCCAGTGTGAATGCCTGTGGCAAGGCTCCTTCAGCGATGTCGAGGCCGACACAGACCTGGTGGTCAGTGGGACTATCATCGCCAGTAAGGGCAATTCTATCGATGTGGCCATATCCCGGGTATTGCGTGGCCAGGAACCACCAGAAACCTTGCGCATCTGGCTGCAGACAGCTGATTATTGCCGTCCTGATGTGGCGCTTTTCCCGCTCGGCACAACATGGCTGATGGCACTCGAGCAAATCACCGACGAGGCCCCGGGGGGATTCAACCCCAATACGCCCAATATCAGCTACGGCCGACCCGATGACTACACGCTGTCCAGCTGCGGAGGCTACTGGTTGAACGTGAGCGGAGACCGGGTCACGGGCAACCTCGTGAAGGCACCGCGCTGGGAGCGCGATCCGCCAATGACACCCGTCCTGCTGGAGTTGGTGGTGGACTTTGTGCAGGGTCGGCTCAACAGCGACGCACTGCTGCGAGCGAGCCGCGAAGATCCTGCCTTGCGCAAACTGAAGCTGGATACACGCTCCTTCCTGCGAAACCAAAACTAACACTGGTTTTTGTCGTTAGTGGGTGACAACTGGCGCTGTGATGCGATATCGTCAATCCAGCGTGACATAAAAATAGTAGAAATCCGCTATGTATCCATTAACAGCGCCGCTCAGAAAAGCTCGTGACGGGTGGTTCCATCTGTGTACCGGGCGCTCTGTATACGGCCGCTCGGATGAGGAACACCACCGCCAGCGCATACTGGTAATGACCAGCGGCTTCTGGCTCCTGACGATCATCCTGTTTGCGGTCATCATTTCCTCATTTACCGAGATCACTCCACAGGGCCGTATCGCGGCCAATATTCTGTGTGTCACCAGTATCCTCGGCATTCTGGTGAGCATGCTACTGCTGCGCTTGCGCGGCGACCGTGGCGCCGCACTCAACGTCATGCTCCTCATTTATTTCGGCGCGTTTACCGCTGCCTGCTTCGTATTCGGGGGCACACAATCGCCCACCTACCCGCTATTGATACTCGCACCGGCGATGGCCAGCGTCGTCGGCAGCGTGGCAATGAGTGCATCCTGGAGTCTACTGGTTGTCGCCATCTGGGTCTGCATACTGCAGGCGGAACGTCGCGGCTTCCAGTTCACACAAATTATTCTGCCTGAGAACCACAGCCTCGCGATGATGCTGGCCTACACCGGCATGGCCATATCCGTCCTCAGTATCATCCTTATTTATGCCGGAATGAACAAGACGTTGCGCACCCGCCTGCAAGCCACCAATTTGGAGTTGGAGCATCTGTCCTCACATGACCAGCTGACGCGATTACCCAACCGACGATTTTATGACGAGCGCATTGCGCTGGCGCTCCAGCGAGCGGCGGAGCACGGTGGCATGACAGGGCTATTATTTATGGACCTGAACGAATTCAAGAAGATCAACGATACCTACGGGCACGGGGCGGGCGACAAGCTCTTGATCGCGGTCGCTCAACGTATACGGAGCAGCCTGCGCGAAACCGACCTGGTGGCGCGCCTCGGTGGTGACGAATTCGTTGCGGTGCTGGAAGATGTCAAATCGTCCGAGGAGATCACATGGCTGGCCCACAAGTTGTCACAGGCGATTGAGCAGCCCCTGTATATTCGTCAACAGGTACTGAATTTCAGTTGTAGCGTTGGCGTGGCTATTTTCCCGATCGACGGACGCCAGCAGCACGAACTGGAGGAAAAAGCAGACAAAGCAATGTACCTGGCCAAAAAACGTGGGATACCGGTGGCATTGGCCAGTCTGGAAGCGACTAACACCCCGGTACCGGCAAGAGCACCTACCCACCGTATCTAGGGTTTCTTGCGGCGGCGAAACCGCTGGCGCCGCCATTTCGCCTGTCTGGCGTTCCCGCCTTCAATAAGGTCCATTAGCTCACCCAGCATCATCAGTGACAGGCCCCAGATACAGCGCCCTTCATACCAGTAACAGGGCATCGGCACTTGCACTCCTCTGTAGGTCCAGACCAACTCTTGCTGATTGTCCTTGTCCAGCAAAAACTCCAACGGCACCCAGATCACCTCGGCGACCTCATAGTTGGGGGTAAACGTCACTTCGCGATCAAGGCGAAACACAAAGGGGCTCACTGCCAGACCGAAAGGCCCACGGTCGGGCCGGGCGTGGAGATCGGAGAGTCTACCGATACACTGATCCTCCTCGCCCAGGAACAAGCCCACTTCCTCTTCTGTCTCGCGCACCGCTACCGCGTAACCGTGGGCATCGGCACTGTCCATGCGCCCGCCGGGAAAGGCCATGTGTCCCGACCACGGATCCCCCTCGCGCTCGGCCCGTTTGATCATTAGAATATGCAGCTCGCCTTCACGCACCTGCAGTATCATCGCAACCGCAGAGCGCTTCATCAGTCGCCGCAGCATTTTTTTGCCAGGCGTATGATCGCCGAGACGGGTTTCAATAAGTTGTAACAGTGGTACCGACAATTGAACGCTCTTTCCAAAAAACTTAAACTGACACCGGGATTAAGCCAGTCGCGGGACAGCCTGACAAGTTGTGAAACATTTTTATGGCCGGGAGAATCATGGTTGGCGAACAAACACCAACGGACAATTTGCTTGAACTGCGCGACGTCAGCTTCGTTTACCGCGCGCTGCCCGTCTTGCGCAATATCGACTGGACCGTGTCTGCGCAGCAGCAGTGGGCATGTCTGGGCCCTAACGGTGCCGGCAAAACCAGTTTGGCAAAGATTATCAGTCGACAAGCCACGCATTTCTCGGGCGCGGTAACGCGCTCTGCAGAACTCGAAAAAAACGGTGTCGCCTACGTGTGCTTTGAACAGGCCAAGGCACTGCGCGAACGCGATAAGAAGCTGGATGACTCGGAGTTTCGCGCCGACGCCAACGACCCCGGCACCACGGTACAAACCCTTATTCTAGGCGGCCGCGAGCCGGACGAGCGCTTTCATCACTGGACTGAACGCCTGCGCATGCGGCATTTTCTGCACCGCGGGCTGCGCTTTATATCCACCGGCGAGATGCGCAAAACGCTGCTGGTCTCTGCCATTTTAAGTGAGCCCACCCTCCTCATTCTGGACAGCCCACTGGACGGACTGGATCGCGCCAGCCAGCAGGAGATGCAAAGCATCATCAGTGAGTTACTGCAGTCGCGTATTACCGTGCTCATGCTGTGCCGGCAACTGGAGGATATCCCCGCTGCCATCACGCACGTTATGGTGCTGGACAACGGCGAGATACGCGCCTGCGATACCCGACAAACTATCATGCAAAGCCCGGTCGTCGCGGCTCTGATGAGACCTCCGATGGCGTCGCTGGGCGCGTTGCCGCCAGCTGCTGCGCGTCCCTATACGCTACCCTGTGACGGGCCCCTGCTGGCACTGCGGGATGTATCGGCGCACTACGGCGACTTCACCGTGCTGCGTGATGTGAACTGGATACTGGAACGTGGTACCCACTGCTGTATTTCGGGTCCCAATGGTTGCGGCAAGACCACGCTACTCAGCCTGATCACCGGCGACAACCACAGGGCCTATGGCCAGGATATCACGCTGTTTGGTATCCGCCGCGGCAGTGGTGAGAGCGTGTGGGATATCAAACAAAAATTTGGTCAGCTCGATACGCAGTTGCAGCTGAATTTTGCGCGCGGTATGCGCGTCGTCGAGGTGGTGGTATCGGGTTTCTTTGATTCCATCGGGCTGTATGATGATTGGAGCGATACCCAGCGCAACAGCGCAGATCAATGGTTGCGCGCGCTGGGGCTCGCACAGCACAGCCGCGAAAAATTTGACGACCTGTCCTTTGGCCTGCAACGCATGGTGTTGTTAGCCCGCGCGATGGTGAAATCCCCCATCATCCTGCTGCTGGACGAGCCCACTCTGGGTCTTGACGGCTATCATCGCAGGCTGATGCTGCGGGCGCTGGACTATATTGCGCAGCACAGCGACACCCAGCTTATTTTCGTCAGCCACTCGGCGGGAGAAACTCCCGCCTGTATCAACCAATACCTGATCTTTGAACCGCGCGACGAGGGCTTTAAGCTAGTGTGCCGCGCGGGGCAGCCTGCGTTCGCTGAATCTTGAAAAAGACCGCGTAGAGTGTCGGTACGACGATCAATGTCAGCACTGAAGCGAAACCCAGGCCGGCCATGATGGTAACGGACATATTCACGAAGAACACATCGAACAGCAGCGGAATCAACCCCAAAATGGTAGTCGCGGCCGCCAGCATCACTGGGCGTATGCGACTGACTGATGAATTCAGGATGGCCTCGAAGCCATCCTTGCCCGCCTCCATCCGCACCAGCATACCCTAGGCGACGACTATGGCATTATCGACCAACATGCCTAGCGCAATCACCAGTGCGCCCAGAGAGATATGCTGCAGCTCAATACCGAACACATTCATGAGAAACAGCGTACCGGCGACAGTGCTCAGCAAGACGGCGCCAATCACGATACTGGTGCGTATTCCCGTGACTTGCCGACCTTCACCACGTTTTCGCCCGCCGCCATGGAAATACCCATACTCAAACCCGGCTTGCCGTTTACGCAGTAGTACTTGACGGGCACTTCCTCATACGCTCGGTTAATAGTGGCAAAATCACTGAGGCGCACCAGGGTCTTGTCATTGGCACTGATTAACAGGTCGCCAATTTCCTGGACAGATTTGAAATTCCCGGTGGGGCTGATCCGTAGATAGTCATCGCCCAACTGCACATTGGCGGAATTAACCACCACATTTTGCGAACCAGGCACATCAGCTATCTGGCGCAAATCAATCCCCAGCTTCGCCAAACGACTGCGCGAGACCTCCAGATACGCCACCTCACGCTGCTCCCCGTCGATCACGACCTTGCGCACGCCGGGCACCAGTACTAATTGTTTATTGATCGCGTCGGCGGTGTCGTACAGATCGCGCCAACTGCAGCCGTCGCCGCTCATACGCCCGATAGCGACGTCCCGACCGGAC
Source organism: uncultured Halioglobus sp. (assembly GCA_963934845.1). Lineage (GTDB taxonomy): Bacteria > Pseudomonadota > Gammaproteobacteria > Pseudomonadales > Halieaceae > Marimicrobium. The sequence goes on from CAWWAG010000015.1 coordinate 22,098, forward strand.
ACCGTCATGGTTTGCGGATCGAAAACCCAAACCCTGGGCTTGAGACTGCTGTCACACTGACGCGCTGATTTGTGGACACGGAGCGGTCGCACGGCGTCAATGTGTCAGTGTTCGCAACGCATTGCACACGCTATCAGTCGAGCAATACAACAGGCCACGCTCGGCCGTTACTCTGGCCTGTGCCGTGTCACCTTTGGCCAAGTGTGTTCGGGCGATCCCGAGATAGACCTCCGCGCTGTCGGGGTCAATGCGTTGCGCGCGCTCCAGCAGCGCCATGGCCTGTTCGTAATCGCCGCGGTCTGTGGCCAGTTCAGCTTTCGCCAACAGGGGCTGCCAGGCCGCGCTGGCAGAGTGCGTGGCAGCGCGTGGCGGTGTTTCATACACGTTGGGTGGCGGCGCCACGATAATGGGTTTCTGCGGCGTTACCACTGGCGAAGGCTTCTCCACTGGTGGCGTGGAAGTGGCGCAGGCCGCCAGCAGTAAAACCATCGCCACAACAGCACCCCGCAATACCGATTGCGACACCACCATGATCAGTTTCTCCTAAACAGTGAATCGAACCAGTCCCGCGGCCCGGAACCCGGTGCTCGCGGCCCGCAGTCAGTGCGCTGCTTGGGTTCTGAACCCGTAATAAAAGGCAATCGGCGAGCATTGGCACAACCCTCGCCAGTCAGGTAGCCACTGCGGTCATCAATCCACTGCGTTTGAATGCCGTCGGGCATGCGGTAAGCCAGGGATTGCTTGCTGGCACCGGCCATAAACTGCGCCCATATTTTGAGCGCGCCGCTGCCACCTGTCAGCCCGGTACTGCCATTATCGTCCCGACCTATCCAACTCACCGCCAGCAAGTCGCCAGAAAACCCGGCAAACCAGGAATCGCGACCGTCATTGGTCGTGCCAGTTTTTCCCGCCACCGCAAAACTCTCCGGCAGGTAGCGATAAACACCCTGCCCGGTACCCTCGCGCACGACGGCGCGCAGGGCGAAATGCAGCAAATGCATGGACTGCAGGCTAACGGTGCGATCGTATTCCAGCGGATAGCGCCGCAGCGGTTCGCCATTGGCATCGACAATATCGCGAATACTGCGCAGCGGCATACGAAAGCCCCCAGCAGCAATGGTCTGGTACATCATTGCCATATCCATGGGCGAGTATTCACCGGCGCCCAGCAACAGTGAGGGTAGCCGTGGCACGCCTTTCTCAACACCCAATCGTGCCAGCATATCAACCACGCTACTCACCCCCAACTGCAACCCCAGGCGCGCACTCGCCAGATTGTAGGATTTAGCCAGCGCCTGGTAGAGCAGTACGTCACCGTGCGATTTTTGGTCAAAATTCTGTGGCTGCCACGTTTTCGCACCCGCCGCATCCACGGTGACGGGCGTATCGGACACCACCGACGCCAGCGAGTACTGACCGGACTGCTCAAGTGCTACGAGGTAAACGGCGGACTTAAGCAGGGAGCCCGCCGGACGGCGCGCATCCAACGCGCGATTGAAACCGGCGAAGCGCGCCTTGCGCCCGCCGATCAGCGCCGCCACTTCACCCGTGTCAAAGCGGGTGACCACGGAGGCGCTCTGCAGTTTTTCGGCCGGGTCGAGCTGATCCATCACCGCCGTTGTGCTGCGTTCCAACTGGCGTTGCAGCACTGGGTCAAACGGCGTGAATATGCTCAGCCCTTTGGTGGTGAGGTCTTCCTCACGGTAATCCCGCCGCAACTGCCTGCGCACCAGATCCAGGTATGCGGGGAAGGATCCACGGATGCTGCCTTCGCTATCGAGGTCCAGAGGTTGGGCGCTGGCTGCTACAGCCTCCTTGGCTGAAACCACCCCCTGCTCCGCCATCACGTCCAGCACCACATTGCGCCGCTGCAGTGCCCGCTTTGGATTGCGCTCCGGGTTGTAAAGTGAAGGACCCTTGATCATGCCAATGAGCAGGGCCTGCTGGTTCAAATTCAATTGGTCCAACGGCTTGCCAAAGTAATGTTGCGCAGCCAGCGCGAAGCCGTGCACCGCGCGCGGGCCCTCCTGCCCGAGATAGACCTCGTTGATGTAGCTTTCCAATATCTCGTCTTTCTCGTAATGCAGGTCCAGCAATACCGCCATAACCACTTCTGTCAGCTTGCGCACAAAGGTGCGCTCGGAGGTGAGGTAATAGTTCTTTACCAACTGCTGCGTAATCGTGCTGCCACCGGCGACGACCTGCCCCGAGCGCAGATTACTGAACGCTGCCCTGGCGATCCCCATGATCGAGAAACCCCAGTGCTGGTAGTAATCGCGATCCTCCACCGCCAACAGGCCCTGACGAAACTGTTCAGGCACATCCGCCAGTTGCACCAGCACACGATCCTCACCGTGTTGCGGAAAAATACCACCGATCTGCACCGGGTCAAGTCGCATCAAGTCCACGGTCTGGCCTCCGACAGACAAACTCTTGACCCGCGCACCACTGAATTCAATCAGTACACGACGATCTGGCTCTCGCTCTCCGGGGAAATCAAAGCCGCGTGTATAGAGATCAATCTGGTCGCGGTTGCGCGACACTTCACCGCGATTGCGCGGAGAACTCACCGGGCGATAACCCAGCACGTTCAGTTCGTAGGACAAATCGTCAGCAGACACGGCAGCACCAGCAAACAACTCCAGCGGCCGGGCGTACACCTTGGCCGGCAAATCCCACATTTTATCGCTGAACGTTGCCGTGATACGGGCATCGAGATAGATCAAAAACAGCGCCCCCAGGACGAGAGCGACCAGGGCGAGTTTGGGCAGAATATGACTGGTGCGAAGCATGAGATGCGAGTGTACACCAGCTCTCGCGGAATTTTCAGATTCTGTTTACTCAGCTGATCACAATTTACACAAATCAATAAAAATAGAATCAGGACAAGCAGCACTATGATTCAACCGATGAATCAGGATAATGGAGCATTGACTTTACTCAATGGGTAAAACACGTATGAAAAAGTACAAGGTTTATGGCATAGGCGCCGCGTTAGTGGATACCGAGATCAAGGTGGCCGACGCAGATCTGACACAGATGAATGTGGGAAAAGGGTTGATGACCCTGGTGGACCAGGCGCGACAGGGCGAGTTGCTCGATCATCTTGCAGGCCATCTGGTGAAGGCCAGCCATGCCAGCGGCGGCAGCGCGGGAAACTCGATGATTGCCACAGCACAGTTCGGCGGCCCAACTTTCATGTCCTGCAAGGTCTCCAACGACCCGGACGGCGACATCTACATTGCCGATCTGGAAGCCGCGGGCGTTGACCACTGCCTGAATGGGGATCGCGAGGTCGGCACCACCGGCAAGTGCCTTGTACTGATCACGCCCGATGCCGAACGCAGTATGAACACGTTCCTCGGTATCAGCGAGACCCTGTCCATCGCGCAGCTGGACGCCCAGGCCATTGCCGACTCCGAGTACCTGTATTTAGAGGGCTATCTGGTGACCTCTCCTACTGGCAGAGCCGCCGCCATCCAAGCGCGAGAAATCGCAGAAGCGGCCGGCGTGAAAACCGCCCTGAGCTTTTCCGATCCCGGCATGGTGGAGTTCTTCCGTGAAGGCATCACGGAGATGGTCGGCAAACGTCTGGATCTGGTCTTCTGCAATGAAAACGAAGCGCTGGGCTGGGCCCAGACCGAAAACCTGGACGTGGCTGTGGAAAAATTGAAAACCACTGCCAACACTTTTGTTATCACGCGCGGCAGTAGCGGCGCCCTGACCTACGATGGCGTCACGCTCACCAAAATCCCACCACATAAAGTCACGGCAGTAGACACCAACGGCGCCGGTGACATGTTTGCCGGGGCCTTTCTGTATGCCATCACGCGCGGCGAAGCCTTCCCCCAAGCGGGCCGCTTTGCCAGCCTGGCAGCGGGTAAAGTCGTCGCCAATTTTGGACCACGCCTCGCCGCCGCAGACTACCCGGCACTGCGCAAGGATTTCTTTGGCGAATAGCGACAGCACTCCCTGCGATTATCGGTCGGTATCCACAGAGGTTTCTCATCGGCTCTGAGCTGGTGAGAAACCTGGGATTTACCTGTACGCCAACTCAAGCAGGGCCATAGCCATCGGCCATTTGCAAAAACTCAATAATCAGCGGGTCGCCCTCTCGCTCCATATAGGCGAATTTAATATCGGCGCCCATGGTTTTATACCAGATACGCTTGAAGCCAATGCTCTGTGCCTTACTGATACACGCATCGCAATCATCGACACGAAAACGAATGTGATGCATGCCTTCATGGCCGGACTGAATAAACTCACTGTGAGGACTCTCGCCCCCAACCCACTCGATCAACTCAATTTCCAGGTCGCCACTTTTACCGAACGCGAGCTTGAGCTTCACATCTTTACTTTCACCGCGAAAATCCACGGCCTCGACGGAACCATCCATGGTGCTAAATGGGCCGAATAGGGGGTCATATATTGCCATCGAATGGTCAATGTTCTTCACCACAAAACCGATTTGGTCGATGGCGGGTAAACCCAGTTGCTGCGCTATCTGGTTATGTATCATTTTTTGCTTCCTCGGTTAGAAATCGGAGCGCATCACCGGAAACGCATCATAGTAAAACCCAAAGCACTCGCGCAGCTGCGCTGGATCGGCACCAAACTGACCTTTAAGATCATAAACTACACGACCGTAGGCACCTTTATGATCGTCGACAAACTGACTTAACTCCGTGCGGGCCTGATCAGTCATAGGTAATCCGGCCTTGTCATAAATTTTTTCCACTGCTGCCACAGTGTCCTTGATCAACTCATGAAAAGGCACATCGATAGTCTGATTGTCTGGAAGCGTATGGCGATCGATCGAGCAGGCGCGCAGCAGATGCTGTATACGATCGGTCCAATAGCGGAGCAGCTGTTCGGTCATCACGTGTTGACGACTCAGACGCTGGCCATAGGCCAGCATGGTGATGGACGACTGAATAACTGCCACCGGATCACGGTGGGTAATGGCGATTGTGGCGTCCGGAAAAACCTTGAGCAGCACGGGCAATTGTTCCAAATGCTGCGGACATTTCAGCACCCAGCGTGTGGACCGGTCCGTATCGCGCTGTTGCCACATCAGTAACTTTAGTACGTCGCGCATGTATTCATATTGGTAAGTTTGATCTTCTGCGAAATAGTAATCGCGCCAGCGTGGCGAATGGCACAGCCATTCGTAATTGTAGGAACCAAAATTAGGCCCCATCAATTCCAGCTCTTCGTGAATATGGTCCGGGTTCATAGGGTGCATGGCCGCCAAGTGTGGCGTCATAGCCTGCATTGTGTCCCAAGAATCAGCACAGCGCTGGTAGCGCTGATCAGTACCGTCAGCCAGAAGATCTTCACCAGGCATCGGCACGGGCTCATAAGACTCCCACAACGGCAAGGCGCGCAGACGTGAGTCTGAAGCCATCAGGTTGAGCAGGTGAGTCGTGCCAGAACGAGGCAGCCCGGTCACAATTATCGGCTTTTTGATTTGAATAGCGTGGATTTCTGGGTGCCGTTTGAATTGGTTCTCGATAAGCAAACGACTGGTAGCATGTTGCAATAACTTGTTGCGTAGACTCAGACGACCAATACCAACAAGGCCTTCATCACTGTTCCACTCGTCGCATAGCAAGTCGAGGCGAGGTAAAAAATCTTCAGACCCCCAATCGGTCAGGCCGGTTTTTTGCTCAGCTTCAGCAAGAATCGATTGCCGCGTCAGTTCAACGGTCAACGTTTCGCCGTAATTCAGCGCCGCGCGCTGTATGTCGGTGTAGATCGGGTTGCTCAGATCATCAATATGTATTTCGTTAGACATAGCTCCTTACTCGTAATAATTATTTTCTACCTGAATGACAGCGCTGATGTCACACCACCTTTCAGCAATTTGATCTGATTTTTCAACCATCCGGTCAACCAGAAATTATCGTCCTCACGTAACAATCTTTCATGGATCTGGATAGACAGTGTTACAGCCTCTTTGTGCGCAGGCTCTACCGTAAAAATAATATCGAGAAGATGCAGCGCCTGCTCTGACTCATCCTGTGCAAACTTTTGCAGCGCGCGCTCCAGCACTGCACCGATACCGGCGAGTTCAATCAGGTCGGCGTGCACTGAGCGCTGCGGCACGCTGTACAGCGCCGTAGTAGAATCATGATGAAACCAACCCGCATAGCTTTCCCATATGGCCCGCACACTCCATGACACCTTGCCGTAACCCTGCCCGACCTCACACTGCGCAGGCAATTCAATGTCTTGCATAAGCGTGTACACGTCTTTGCCCTCGTTCATGCCTTTTACGGTTTCATCATGCACATAGAGGATCGCATCCCGAATAGCAGTCACTTCAGTTCTGATCAATTCCTTGCCAACAACAGGCGCATGGTGGCCATAGAGAATCAGTTCGGCCCCCAAATCCAGAACCGTTTGCGCCGCGGCCGCGCAAGTCAGTGCATCCCGATAGCGATCGCCACGAATGGTTACCAAATTGGGAAAGTGGCCAAATGGGCAACCGAAAATATTGCCGGTAAGACAGATCTTGTGTTGTGGCAACCACACAATGAGTGAGTCATTGGTTTCAGCACCCTTGACCCCGATTAACACAACATCCAAACCACCCAATGTAAATTCATATCGCCGCTCAAAGGTCACATCGGGCGTGGGCCGATCCTGCGCGTTAATGTCGGTATACCCTTGCGCCGCATAGTATGAAAAATCTTCCTGAAAGGTATCGAGAAAACGAAAGGCTGAACGGCTGGAACGAAATGGACGCAGCAGATCGTCATAGGCTTGGTGCTCTTCATTACCGGCTTGAGCAATGTACTGTAATTCGGGATTTTGTTGACGGAAGAAAGCTACTCCCCCGACATGATCGACGTGACCCTGAGTCGTTATTACATATTTGATAGAGCCTGACCCGGTAGAGAGCTGCTCATAATTTTTACAATGAACAGGCGCTTCGTATCCCATACCGGTGTTTACCAGAATACTCCCCTCAGGCGTTTCGAGAAGATAGCTATTGGAGCAGCCCTCGGACATGACAATAAAATCATTGATTCTCTCGCCGCCAAAACGAGCAGAGGAAGGTCCATAGGGGCGTGATTTGTAGAGCGGAATTCTCATAGGTTTCTCTCGTCAGTTACAGCAATAGTGGCTCAAAGCTTGGTTATATCTATTTCAATGAACTCTTCATAGCATCACCCATGATCAACAATGCCTCATTACGAGGCATGGGCCAACTGCGGTGCGAATTGATAGCCAATACCGGAGGAATCGCCAGTGACCAGCGCAACAGGCCCATACTGCTGTTTAAAGGTTGGAGAATTCATTTTTGTGTCCCTGTAAAATCTAAATAACTCTTAAGCTCCGCTCATCTGCGCCAATTTTTATCTCGGCGCGGCTTGGTAAAACGCCTGTAAACTACAGATCACCTGTTCAATCATTTTCTCCCGATTAGCCAGCACCCTAGGAGCCTGCGCTAACTCATTGACTCGATAAATGTCCGCTATCGAATGAAATACAATGCCTACCGTCAGAAACGTACGGCGCTTCGCCTCATCTGTACTCAGGTGACTGACCGCTTCACTGGTCAGCCTTTGGTGTGCGGGATCCATCCTCAGACTCAGTGAAGAGCCCTGAAAGCCATAGATCGCCGGTGTATTCAACGCTGCGAGCTGCGATAAGATCTTGACGTAATGCACGCCTTCAGGAAATTTTTCGATATAGCTGGCAATGGGCTGAACAAAAACCCGCGCCGCCAACGCAGCCGGCGACCAGGACTCACCTTGAGCACAACGGATAAATTCACTTCTGATGTCGTAAATAGCACCTGAGTGTTTGTCGACGATAGCCTGTAGCAAACCCTCCCGATTGCCAAAGTGGTATTGCATCGCATTTCGATTTTTCTGACCCGCTTGAGTCAGTATTTGATTGAGAGAAACACCGTCTATACCGCGATTGGCATAGAGCTCCTGGGCCACGGCAATCATTCGTTCCCGAGTTTTAGAGGTTTGCAGGGCATGTTTGTTTACCGCGCTTGCGTTCATGCCAACTGATATGCCATTGCTGAATGGTGCATTACAATGCCTGGCGGGATCAACGCAATACCCCCCGCCCGAAAATTCATCGCTAAAATTAATGTAGAGGTATTAATAATAGGACTGCATTATATATTGTCAAGCCCCGTTTGGGATGGCCGCGCCAGACCCTATTTGCAATATATAGCATGGCTCATCCGTTCTATTTGCCTGCACAAAGATAATCGCACAGTAGAATTCGTTTGCCGTTATTCGCGTATGTTCGCGCTTTAGACTGGCGCGGAAAACTCATAGCGAACGCGCTTCCTATCTACTTTACGCACTGATGACTCGCGGCGACTAGAACAACCCTATCTGCTTTTCGGTCAGCGCGCTGAAGGAACTGCCGACAAAACCCAGGATACCATCCGCCACCGGTGCTAACTGGCGATCCACGTAGTACTGATAATCCAGCGGTGCCAGCGGCCTGGCGGCTGGCTCTGCACCGCTGGTAGTGATCACATACTCCACCCAGCTCCCTCGCGTTGGCACTGGCAGGCCCCGCTCGGCGCACAGGCGCGCGGCCTGCACATGCGGTGGCACGTTGCGCTGGTAATCGTCCAGCCTGCGCCGCAGGCGCTTGCGGTACACCAGTTGTGGGTCTTCGTCACCCGCGAGCAGGCGCGCCGTCACTTCCTTCACGTAGTCAGCGTAGCACTCCTGGCGGAAGATTCGCCCGTAGAGCTCCTCCTGAAACGTTCTGGCGAGTCGGGTCCAATCCGTACGCACGCTCTCCAGACCTTTGAATACAAGCTGATCGCCCTCTTTACCGGCCACCACACCTGCGTAGCGTTTTTTGCTACCCTTTTCCGAGCCACGGATTGTGGGCATCAGAAAGCGTTTGAAATGGGTTTCAAACTGTAGTTCCAGCACGCTCTCCAACCCGAATTCCTCGCGAATCCTGTCGGTCCACCACACATTGAGGTTCCGCTCCAGTAATCGTCCAGCGGCCTCAGCTTCCTCATCAGAACGCGCTTCACGAATCCACACAAACACGGAGTCCGTATCACCGTATATCACGCGGTGACCAGACGCCTCGATAGCGTCTCGTGTGCGGTTCAGAATCTGGTGTCCGCGGCGGGTAATCGATGTAGCAAGGCGCGCATCGAAGAAACGGCAGCCGGGTGTGCCGAGCACACCGTAAAAGCTGTTCATGATGATTTTGATCGCCTGGGACAGCGGCTCGTCGCCACCGGCCTTGGCGGCATCGCGCTGCTGCCAGAGTTGCTCGATAAGTGCAGGCAGGATATGTCCCGCCCGCGCAAAGCGACCCTCCAGGTAACCCGGCACCGTCTCTGGTGAAGGCAACTCGCCGGACACAGCCAGTGCCAGACCCAGCGGGTCAATAAAGAACGTGCGGATAATACTGGGGTACAGGCTTTTGAAATCCAGTACCAGCACGTGATCGTAAATCCCCGGCATCGAATCGAGCACAAAACCGCCGGGACTGGCGGTGTGCTCACTGCTCGCGTTGGGCGCGACATAGCCGGCCCGATGCAGCCGCGGCAGGTACAGATTGTCGAATGATGCCACCGACCCCCCCATGCGATCTAGGTTGAGGCCAGTCATCGCACTGCGCGCCACGGCGAAATCCAGCATGGCAGTGGCCGCAAATATTTCCGATACCAGCTCGCAATCCTTCAGGTTGTAGGCCGCGAGACTGGTTTTGTCCTCGTGGAACCGACGGGTGATCTCCTCGCCGCGATCACTACCGTGTAATAATTTTCCCTCGCCCAACACTGCGCGCGAGACATTTTCCAGAGAGAAACTCTCAAAGCGGTAAAACGCCGCCCGCAGCAGTTCAATACCGTCGAGTATTACCCGGCCGGGAAACTGCACTGTGTAGCGTTCGCCGTCCTCATCCAACTCACGCCAGTGGCCCGGGCGCCGCTCCCTGCCCAACAGTAGTCGCCGGCCCAGGCGATCCGCCACCCGCTGTAAATAACGCGTGTCAAAGTTCACTACGTTCCAGCCAATCAGCACATCGGGATCGTACTCCACAATCCAGTCGAGAAAGGCCTGCAATACCTCCTCCTGAGTGGCGCAGGCGATGACAAACGACTGCTCTGCTCCTTCCCCCAGCATAAAGACCTGCCGCACCTCGCCCAGGAGCGACTTGCCATGCACGGCAATGGAATATAGATGCACGCCCTCCATCGCGGTTTCGATATCAAAAGACACCACCTTCAGTGAGGGCAGGTAAGTAACCGCTTTAACGGCGGGATCTTCGAGCAACAGGAATCGACCGCGACGGCGCACCTCACCTTGCAGAAGCGCTGAGCCCGCGACAAAACGCTCCATCAGATAGCGGTCGGCTGGATTAATATCCGCCTCTAGGGGGGTGAGCCCATTGGCGCGCAGTTGCTCGGCCGCACGGCGCGCCTGCCGATATTGCCTGAAGTACAGCCCAACAACCGGGGTCATCGCAAAACTGCGCAGCTGCACTGGCCTGATCTCGAGGTTGGAAACATCACCCAACAGGTCCTGCGCCTGTAACACGGCGCACTCGTCCAGAAAAAACACACTGCGCTCCCCGCGCACCAGCGCACATAGCGGGCCCTGTGCCGTGCTGAACCAGAATTCAAGCTCGATACCGCCAGGCGTATCCCGCCAATTGCGTGTCAGAAGAAAACCTTCGTAAGTCTGTGCTGTCAAACTCCACCTTCAGTTTCGCGCAGGGGGCTGGGCTTGGCCGTCGCGGTGGCTTAAGCTATCCCCTGACATGTTGGCGCAAGATGCGCCTGACTACCCGGTGGTTTCCGGGCCGAACAATCATAAGCAAGGTAATCCAATGGACAAGCCCGTCATCAAGCAAGACCCCTTATACCAGTTGCTTCGCACCGAAAATATCAAGGAGTTCAACGAACAGCGCGACCAACTGGATACAGGCGAACTTAAGAACGGAGATTATCGCGGGCGCGACCTACGCAACATGCATGCGGCGGGACTGGACTTCAGTAATTCCTACTTTCGCAACGCTGATCTCAGCGGCATTGATTTTCGCAACACCAATCTGGAGGGCGCCAGCCTGCTCGATGCCAAGTTGTCGGGCACATACTTTCCCACGGCCTTGAACGCGCAGGAGATCCGCCTCTCACTCGAAACCGGAACTCGCCTGCGCTACAGCAACAACTGAGTTGCAGTTCCTAACCCTGGGACAGCAAATCGCGCAGGTCAATGATCGCTGAATTGGCACGACTGAGATAAGAAGCCATCACCAGTGAGTGGTTGGCCAGTGGTCCAAAACCGCTGCCATTGAGTATCATCGGGCTCCACAGGGCTTCCTGGGTACCTTCCAGCTCGCGAATAATCTGTCGGACACTCACCTGAGCGTTCTTTTTGCGCAGGACATCGGCAAAATCAATTTCCACGGCCTTGAGAAACTCCATCAGCGCCCAAGCGGTCCCACGTGCTTCGAAAAACACATTGTCGATCTCCGTCCAGGGCGTACTCACAATCTCTTCCATAGGCGCTTTGGTCGATTGTTTGGCCGCGGAATCACCCGCTAAATCAGTATTGAGCCGCAATTGGCCAACGCTGGCGCTAAGTCGCTGGGAGAGACTCCCGAGTCGACTATCAACCGTAGACAACCAGTAGCGCAGGTTGTCCGCACGTGCGTAAAACTGCGCGCCACTTGAATCTTTTTCAGACAGGCGGTAGAAATATTTTTTGGCGTATTTCAGTCCTTCACGGTACTCGGACTCGGACGACGGCAGCACCCAACTGTCCGAATTGAAGTTGAAACGCGGCTCCATCTCTACCAGATCTACATCTTCCGTGGACTGCGACTGCGAGCGACTGAACGACTCTCGCATAGCGCGCGACAGGTCTCGCACCTGAATCAGCACGCCGTATTCCCAGTTCGGCATATTGTCCAGCCAAACTCCCGGTGGAAGCTTATCGTTGTGGGTATAGCCACCGGGTTTATCCAGCAGGGTTTCCATCACCCCGATCAGCGCGCCCATGGTGGCCGAGCCAGTGACCATCCTGCCTTTGGGGCCTGCTTCAGCGCCCCCGGCCGCTGTCAGTGCCTGCGCGTTGGCCCGCACGTCAAAAGGTGCGGGCGTTATGCTCCAGTACATGCCGAACAGGATGGCGATCAGTAAATACACACCGACCACGCCCCCCACTATTTTCAGCCATGCGGAGGGTATATCTGTCATTCTGTCCATGATTTTACTCTGTTTATTGGTGATGTTGGTGATCCTGCGAATCCGGCGTTTCGCCGCTCATGCGGACCTCGGCATTGGTACACGTCTCATCGCCAGCAACCAGTTGCAGACAAATCTCAACGTCGTCACCAGGTACCAGCCTGAACCGCAACCCAAATAGCATCAAATGTTTGCCGCCGGGTGTCAATTCCACGCGTTCTCCGGGAGCGAGAGCCAGACTATCCACCTTCTCCATACGCATCAGACCGTCGACTTCCCGCGTCGTGTGCAGCTCCACTTTCTCTGCCACTTTGGAGCTGGCACCGACGATGGCGACCGCGACGTCACCGTGATTAGTCAGTGTAAGATAGCCTGCAGAGTTGGGCTGAAACGGGGGCATGGCCCTGACCCAGGCATTTTCAAACTCAAGGGCGGTATCCTGTTCAGCCACAGCGGCCAACGACAAAAAACAGGCTGTCAATGCCGCCATCCATATTTTGCTCACTTTTGAACTCCAGTCGTGAAACTATTGCGCCGTGCAAACCTCTAAGTATTGTAGCATCCGTGGCGACATTGATCCCACCCTACTTCGCCACACCCGCAAAGTCTTGATACACTTCGGCACCGAGACTGCGCGTTATTGGGCGCCGTTCCCACTGAGGAAATACTATGCGCGCACTGTTTGCGAGCTTGCTGATACTGATCAGCAGCATTTGTCACGCCCAGAACTTCGGCGGATCCGACCGCAATGTGCCGGGGGCAGCGACACCGGAATTCCTGCCAGTAGACGAAGCTTATCAACTGGAGGTGGAGATACTCGACGAGCGCAGCGTAATGCTTCACTGGCAGATCACGCCCGGCTACTACCTGTACCAACACCGCTTCGACTTCGCAGTGGAAGACGCGCAAGGCCCTGTCGAATTGCGCATTGAGCTACCCGAAGGCCTGCGTCACAACGATGAATATTTTGGCGAGGTGCAGATTCACTACGGCAGTGCCGATATTACGCTGCACCTTGAGCGCGCCACACAGCGTGCCACCCTGTCTACCACGTCACAGGGCTGCGCTGATGCAGGATTGTGTTACCCCCCGCACAAGGAATTTTTTGAACTGGACTTCAGCAAAGGCACGGCTACCGCCATCCCACTGCCCACAGCGCGGGTCGTGACGCCGGCAGTCCAGCTGGAACAGTCCGCCGCAAACGATGGCTTGCTGACCATCTTGGCGCTGGCATTTCTGGGCGGCGCCATTCTCAACCTGATGCCCTGTGTCTTTCCAATACTGTCACTGAAGGTGCTCAGTTTTATGCGCAGCACAGACCACGACCGGCATCTGCATAGCTGGCTCTACGCCGCCGGCGTGATTGCCAGCTTCGTTTTTGTGGCGGGCCTGTTGATTATCCTGCAGCGAGCGGGCAGCGCCATCGGCTGGGGCTTTCAACTGCAATCCCCGGGCTTTGTGATCGCCCTGGCCTACCTGTTCATTGCCATGGGCCTGTCCCTCTCCGGCGTTATCGAAATGGGCACCAACCTGATGAATACCGGCAGTGGACTCGCCAATAAACGAGGCCTGATAGGGAGTTTCTTCACCGGCGTGCTGGCCGTCGTGGTCGCCAGCCCCTGCACCGCGCCCTTTATGGGTACCGCACTGGGCTTTGCCGCCAGCCAGCCGCCTCAGATAGGCCTGCTGGTGTTCGCCGCGCTGGGTGCTGGAATGGCCGCGCCACTCTTGCTGTTCAGTTACAGCGGCGCGGCCCGCGCGCTCATGCCAAAACCCGGCGCATGGATGGAAACGCTCAAACAATTCCTGGCCTTCCCGCTCTATGCCACTGCGCTTTGGTTGTTTTGGGTGGCAGGCAGGCAAACCGGAGTGAACACCATGGCCACCGCGCTGGGCGGCGCACTCGTCCTGGCACTGGGGCTGTGGCTGTGGAATGACAGCCGGGTGCGCCGGATATTGGCGGTAGCCTGCCTGATAGCGGCTGCCAGTCTGGGAACGCTGCGTGGATTGGACGCTGTCCAGAAAGGGGGCTCGACACTCGCAGCTGGACACGTCGTCTGGTCAGCGCAAGAGGTCACGGCGCTGCGCGCGGCCGGCAAACCGGTCTTTGTCGATGTTACAGCCGATTGGTGTATCACCTGCATTGCCAATGAAACCGCGGTGCTATTCACGGACGACATGGTCCAGGCCTTTGCCTACCACGGTGTCACGTACGTGGTCGCCGACTGGACAAATCAGGATGCAGACATTGCTGCCCTGCTAAAAGAGCACGGGCGTAGCGGCATTCCCCTGTATCTGATGTACCCAGCCGATGCGACGCAAGCACCACTGGTTCTGCCGCAGATATTGAGTAAAAAAATGGTGTTGGACGCTCTTCAGTCTGTTTCTGGCAAAAACAGTGATGTTGTCGCCATTTTTTAAGGATATAACCACAATTGTGCATTTTTAGCGGTACCAGAGTGCATGATGGAGGGCATCGTTAGTTTCCTATTTTGGGTATCTAAATCTACCTAACTTCTGCAATACGGCGGCTATAAGTTGCCAAAATTCAGAAACCTAATGATATGCGTAGACAGTTCCAAAATTTTGAGCCAAAATTCGTGCTTATTGTGCATCGGCCAGGAGAGCCCGTTTAAGTGGCAACCATTCTTGTATTACATGGCCCTAACCTGAACCTGCTGGGCGAACGCGAACCCGACATTTATGGCCGCACCACCCTGGCCGATATCAACCTGCGCCTGGAGACGCTAGCACAGGAGCGGGGGCATCAGTTGGCACACATGCAAAGCAACGCCGAATACGCGTTAGTGGAACGGGTGCAGGCAGCTCGATGGGAGGGAGTGGACTTCATTCTGATCAATCCCGCGGCATTCACCCATACCAGCGTAGCACTGCGCGACGCGCTCACTGCCGTGGCGATTCCGTTTATAGAGATTCACCTGTCCAATACCCATGCCAGGGAAGACTTCCGCCAGCGTTCCTACTTCTCGGATCTGGCACAGGGCGTCATCTGCGGGCTGGGGGCACAGGGCTATGAACTGGGTCTGCAAGCTGCGCTACACCAACTAGAAAAACCATAAACAACACTGACGAGACTGCACTATGGACATTCGCAAAGTAAAAAAACTGATCGAATTGCTGGAAGAGTCCAACATCGACGAAATTGAAATCAAGGAGGGCGAGGAGTCGGTGCGCATCAGCCGCAATGGCGCAGTAGCTCTGTCCATGGCCGCGGCAGCACAAGCCGCGCCAGTTTATGCGCCACCAGCCGTTGCGCCGCAATCCACGCCGCTGGCGCCCGAAGCCGCAGCGCCATCGGCCGCAGCGCCACCGGTCGGCCATGTACTGAGTTCGCCTATGGTAGGTACCTTTTACCGCTCTCCCTCACCCAGCTCGGCTTCGTTTTTCGAAGTGGGACAGACAGTCAAAGTCGGCGACGTTATCTGCATCGTGGAGGCTATGAAAATGATGAACCAGATCGAAGCCGACAAGGCCGGCACGATAGCAGCCATCCTGGCTGAAAATGGACAACCGGTCGAGTTTGACCAACCCCTGTTCTCCATTGTGTGAGCGCAGTTCAGCCAGACGAGCAGAGGAACACCGCATGCCCATATTAGAGAAAGTCCTCATCGCCAACCGCGGTGAGATTGCACTGCGGGTGCTGCGGGCCTGCAAGGAGCTGGACATCCCCACGGTTGCAGTCCACTCCAAGGCCGACCGCGAACTCAAGCATGTCCTGCTGGCAGACGAAGCCGTCTGTATCGGGCCCGCCGCATCCACCGACAGCTACCTCAATGTGCCCGCAATTATCAGCGCAGCAGAAGTTACTCGGGCCTCCGCCATCCACCCCGGCTACGGCTTTTTGGCGGAAAATGCCGACTTTGCCGATCAGGTCGAAAAGAGCGGCTTCATCTTTATCGGCCCTACCGCCGACACCATCCGCCTCATGGGTGACAAGGTGTCTGCGATTCAAGCGATGAAGGAAGCCGGTGTTCCCACAGTACCCGGATCCGATGGACCCATCACCGATGACAATGAACAAACCCTCGCGATAGCCCGCCGTATTGGCTATCCCGTGATCGTCAAAGCCGCCGCCGGTGGCGGTGGTCGTGGCATGCGCGCTGTACACGAGGAAGCGACGCTGCTCAGCTCAATACAAGTCACCCAGTCCGAGGCCGTCGCCGCGTTTGGCTCAGGTGTGGTCTACCTGGAAAAGTTTCTGCAAACACCGCGCCACGTAGAGATTCAGGTGCTCGCCGATGGCCAGGGTAACGCGATTCACCTCGGCGATCGGGACTGCTCCCTGCAGCGTCGCCACCAGAAAATCATGGAGGAAGCGCCCGCACCCGGTATCCCACAAGACGCCCGCAATGCCGTTGCCCAGGCCTGCGTCAAAGCCTGTATCGACTTGGGTTACCGCGGCGCCGGTACCTTTGAGTTCCTGTATGAAGATGGGGGCTTCTACTTTATTGAAATGAACACGCGCGTGCAGGTGGAGCATCCAGTCACCGAGATGATCACCGGCATCGATATCGTTAGGGAACAGTTGCGCATTGCCAGCGGCCTGCCACTGTCCGTCACGCAGAGCGAAGTGAGGTTTCGCGGCCACGCGTTTGAGTGTCGTATCAATGCGGAAGACCCCAAAACATTCCTGCCCTGCCCCGGCAAGGTCACTACTTTCCATGCACCAGGCGGCATGGGCGTGCGCGTAGACTCACACCTGTACGACGGCTACACCGTGCCACCCTACTACGACTCACTGATTGCCAAGATCATTTGCTATGGCGAGGATAGAGACACCGCAATGGCTAAAATGCGGGGCGCGCTGGACGAACTGGTGGTAGAGGGTATTCGTACCAACACCCCCCTACACCTCGATCTGTTGCGCGACTCCGCGTTCCGCAGGGGCGGTGTGAGCATTCACTATCTCGAAAAGCGTTTGAAAGAGTAGCGCGGCACTCGCCACGCTGGCGCCATTGCCATGAATACAGTCCCCGCCTCTCCTATTCTAGCGCAGTCACCGCTATGACATGGCTGCAATTGCGCTTGGACGCGCAGCGTGAAGAGATCACCGAGTGGGAGGATGAATTGCTCGCGGGTGGCGCGGTGGCAGTTACCCTGGAAGACAACGCGGATCAACCACTGCTGGAACCGGGTGTTGGCGAGACACCGATGTGGAACCTGACCCGTATCACCGGGCTATACCCGGCGGATACAGACATGAAACGTGTGTTGCAGGAAATTCCTGAGCACCTGCTCAAAGCGAGCAACGCGCGCGTGGAAATTCTGGAGGACAAAGACTGGGAGCGGGAGTGGATGCAACACTACCAACCCATGCAGTTTGGCGCACGCCTGTGGGTTTGTCCCAGCTGGTTGGAGCCGCCAGATCCCGACGCAGTGAATCTGATGCTGGACCCCGGACTCGCGTTCGGCACCGGCACGCACCCCACCACCGCATTGTGCCTGACGCAAATCGAGGGCCTTAACCTGAGCGGGCAGACCATCATCGACTACGGCTGCGGCTCGGGCATTCTCGCCGTCGCCGCACTGAAACTGGGCGCCACTCTCGCATTGGGCGTAGACAATGACCCGCAAGCCTTGGCAGCCTGCCGCGACAATGCCAACCGCAACAATATCGCACCACAGCAGCTGACAGTGGTATTGCCACAGGATGTAGATCAACAGCATTGGACGCAAAAGGCTGAGCTGGTCATTGCGAATATCTTGGCGGGACCGTTGATCGAGCTCTCCTGTGCGCTGCTCAATTTCCTGCAACCCGGCGGTACACTGCTGCTATCGGGCCTGTTGCAAAATCAGGCCGATGCGCTGTGCGCGCACTATGCTGATCGCCTGCCTCTCACTATTGTCGGCGAGAAAGACGGCTGGGTATGCTTGCGCGGGACACTGCGCTCCTGCTAACGAGTGCATCCTGAATCGCTGCTTTTTTATGCAGGTTTCCTTCCACACCTTCCCGCGAGCGAGTATCATTGTTGGCTTCTTTCACCCCCTTCCAGACGAGCTCCAATGTTGGATATCGGACCGTACACGTTGCCCAATCGCGTCGCCCTGGCGCCGATGGCCGGTGTCTCCGATTTGCCATTTCGCCGACTGTGCTCGGAATTTGGCGCAGGACTGGTGGTGTCGGAGATGATCAGCTGCAATCCGCGTCTGCGTAATTCACTCAAGACACAGTGGCGCAGCCAGCACGATCTGGAAATCGCTCCGCGCTCCGTACAGATAGCCGGTAGCGACCCACAGGAAATGGCCGCAGCAGCGCAGTACAACGTCGCGCGCGGTGCACAGATTATCGATATCAATATGGGCTGCCCGGCGAAGAAGGTCTGCCGCAAAGCAGCCGGTTCGGCATTACTGGCGGATGAGGCGTTGGTAAAAGCCATCCTGCTGGCAGTGACAGCGGCAGTCAGCGTACCCGTCACACTCAAAATTCGCACGGGTATCTCGAGCGAGAACAGAAATGGCCCGACCATCGCCCGCATCGCCGAGGATGCCGGCGTGGCGGCGCTGGCAGTACATGGCCGCACCCGTGCCTGCGCCTTCAACGGGCGCGCGGAATACAACACCATCGCCGAGATTGTCACCGCCGTGGGGATTCCCGTCTTTGCCAATGGCGATATTAACTCCCCGGAAATGGCGGCCGCGGTTATCGCGCATACTGGCGCTGCCGGCGTAATGATAGGCCGAGCGGCACAGGGCAGGCCCTGGCTTTGCGGACAGATCGCCGCCCATCTGAAAACGGGTGTGACACCTGCGCCACCCAGTGCCGGGCAACAGCTGGACATTCTGTATCGGCATGTTGTTCAACTGCATCAATTTTATGGCGACTTCATGGGTGCACGTATCGCCCGTAAACACGTCGGTTGGTACCTGAGTGCCAGAGCTGACGCATTGGCACAGCGAAAATTATTTAATCGTCTTGCACACCCACAAGAGCAGCTACACTTCATAACCCAGCTGTCAGACATCGAGTTCGACAAGGAACTAGCAGCATGATCAGGGCTGAATCACTAGACCCTAACGCGGCGGGGAAATTAACTACCGCCATCGATATCGACATACCGCCGGTACCCGCTGCCAGTCATCTGCGCGAGGCCGTCACGACGGCAATGCGCGATTACCTGGAACAACTGGATGGGCAACTGTCCAGCGACGTATACCAGATGGTCCTCACGGAAGTTGAAGCGCCGTTGCTGGCAGAAATCATGGCCTACAACCGCAACAACCAGACCCGGGCGGCGATCATGCTGGGCCTGAACCGGGGCACGTTGCGCAAGAAACTGAAGCAGTACAACCTGATCTGAGATCGGAACTAGGGATATAACCATGAGTGAAAGTGATCTCGTACAGGTCAAACGGGCCCTGATCAGTGTTTCTGATAAATCGGGTATTGCAGAATTTGCCAGCGCGCTACGCGAACTGGGCGTAGCACTGCTCTCAACCGGCGGCACCTATCGCCTGTTAAAGGATGCCGGACTGGATGTCACCGAAGTGGCGGACTACACCGGCTTCCCGGAAATGATGGACGGCCGGGTCAAGACCTTACACCCCAGGGTGCACGGCGGTATTCTGGGCCGCCGGGGGCAGGATGACAGTGTCATGGCCGAGCATGGCATCGATCCCATTGATATGGTCGTGGTGAACCTCTATCCCTTCGCGGCGACCGTCGCCAAACCCGACTGCACGCTGGAAGATGCCATCGAGAACATCGATATCGGCGGCCCCACGATGGTGCGCGCGGCGGCCAAAAACCACCGCTTCGTCAACATCGTGGTAAACGCGTCCGATTACTCTGGCATCCTCAGTGAAATGCGCGCCAACGCGGGGAGCACCTCACTGGCGACCCGCTTCAATCTGGCGATCAAAGCCTACGAGCACACGGCTTCTTATGATGGTGCCATCGCCAATCACTTTGGCAAACTGGTACCCGGCGGCTCAGAAAACTTTCCCCGAACGTTCAATACACAATTTCACAAAGCACAGGAAATGCGCTACGGCGAAAACCCCCACCAGCAGGCCGCGTTTTACGTGGAGGCCAACCCTGCCGAGGCGGGCATCGCCACTGCTCGCCAGCTACAGGGCAAGGAGCTGTCCTACAACAATGTCGCCGATACCGATGCCGCACTGGAGTGCGTCAAGAACTTCGAGCAGCCCGCCTGTGTGATCGTCAAACACGCCAATCCCTGTGGTGTGGCAGTCGCCGAAAATATCAGCAAGGCCTATGACCTGGCCTTTGCCACCGATACCGAATCGGCCTTTGGCGGGATTATCGCCTTCAACCGGGAACTGGATGCAGCCACCGCCGCAAGCATCGTCGAGCGACAGTTCGTAGAAGTGATTATCGCGCCCAGCGTGAGTGACGAAGCCGCCACACTGGTCGCCAGCAAGCAAAACGTGCGCCTGCTGATGTGTGGCGAGTGGACCCCGTCCGGCCCCGCGCTGGACTATAAACGCGTCAACGGCGGCCTGTTGGTGCAGGATCGCGACCTCGGTATGATCAGCCGCGATGACCTGCGCGTGGTGAGTAAACTGCAACCGACAGAACAACAGTGGCTGGACCTGCTGTTTGCCTGGAAAGTCGCCAAGTACGTCAAATCCAACGCCATTGTCTACGCCGCCAACGGCCAGACCGTGGGTGTCGGCGCCGGCCAGATGAGCCGCATCAATTCCGCCCGTATCGCGGCCATCAAGGCCGAGCATGCCGGGTTGCCGGTCAAGAGCTCGGTGATGGCCTCGGATGCCTTCTTCCCTTTTCGCGATGGCATCGACAGCGCCGGCGCATCCGGCATCACTGCTGTGATACAGCCGGGGGGATCGATACGCGACGAGGAGGTCATCGCCGCTGCGGATGAACACGGTATGGCGATGGTATTCACCGGCATGCGGCACTTCAGACACTAGGAAACACACATGAATGTTCTCGTCATCGGCAGCGGCGGGCGCGAGCACGCGCTGGCATGGAAAGCCGCCCAGTCTAAGGGCGTCGATACGGTTTATGTCGCACCCGGTAATGCTGGTACTGCGCAGGAAGCCAGACTCGAAAACGTCGCGATCGACAGTATGGATTTCCCGGCTCTGGCGGATTTTGCCGAGCAAAATAATGTGGGGCTGACCATTGTCGGACCGGAGACACCGCTGGTAGAGGGCGTGGTTGATTTTTTCCAGGCACGCGGACTGCGCTGCTTCGGCCCAAGCAAGGGCGCCGCGCAGCTGGAGGGCTCCAAGGCCTTCACCAAAGACTTCCTGGCGCGGCACAACATCCCCACCGGCAGCTATGGCAATTTCACTGAACTGAAACCCGCACTGGCCTATCTGCGCGAACAGGGTGCACCGATTGTCGTTAAAGCCGATGGTCTGGCGGCGGGCAAGGGCGTCATCGTGGCAGAGACACTGGCGCAGGCAGAAGCGGCGGTCACCGATATGCTGGCGGGTAATGCCTTTGGCGAGGCCGGGTGCCGCGTGGTCATCGAGGAATTTCTCCCCGGTGAAGAAGTCAGCTTTATCGTCATCGTAGACGGCGTACACGTATTGGCCATGGCCACCAGCCAGGATCATAAACAGATTGGCGAGGGCGATACCGGCCCCAATACTGGCGGCATGGGCGCGTACTCCCCGGCCCCCGTAGTAGATGCTTTAGTACACCAGCGCATCATGGAACAGGTGATTCTGCCGACCGTGGCGGGCATGGCTGCCGAGGGCAATGATTACGTCGGATTTCTCTACGCCGGCCTGATGATCGACACGGCGGGCCAGCCGCGGGTTATAGAATACAACTGCCGCTTTGGCGATCCCGAAACCCAGCCCATCATGATGCGCCTGCAGTCAGACCTTGTGGGCCTGTGCAACAGCGCACTGGACGGGGCGCTGGATCAGGCCGACGCTCAGTGGGATAAGCGTTGCGCTATCGGTGTGGTGTTGGCCGCTGGCGGTTACCCGGGCGACTATGCCACGGGCACACCGATTCACGGACTCGATGCTGCACAAACGGATGCGATCAAGGTATTCCACGCGGGTACTGTGTACGCCGATGATGAAATTGTCACCAATGGAGGTCGTATACTGTGCGTCACTGCACTGGGTGACGACATCGCCATTGCTCAGCAGGCTTGCTACCAGGCCGCGGACAAAATCAGCTGGGACGGCATGACCCTGCGTCGGGATATTGGTTGGCGGGCCATAGCGCGCTATAATTCGCCAGACAACAGTTAACATAAGGACTCGCGCAGGAGCCAACCATGCAAAAGCGCCACCTCTCCCTGCTAGATAAATTTATCAGCGAAGCGGATTCGGTGATGAAAACCATCACCAACCGCGGCCACCACGCTGGCCGGCCATCTCCAGCAAAAGACCATGCCGACACCGAGCTATCAGAATCCGAGCGCAAGCATATTGCGGGTTTGATGCGGGTCAATCACACAGGTGAAGTCTGTGCCCAAGCACTTTACCAAGGCCAGGCACTAACGGCCAAGCTACCCACAGTGCGCGAAGAAATGCATCAGGCCGCCCATGAAGAGATCGATCATCTGGTGTGGTGTGAGGAGCGACTGCGCGAGCTGGGAAGCCACACCAGTTACCTCAATCCAGCCTGGTACGGCATGTCATTCGCGCTGGGCGCCATCGCAGGTGCCATCAGTGACAAGGTCAGCCTGGGCTTTGTGGCCGCGACGGAAGAACAGGTCTGCAGCCATCTCCACGACCATCTCAAGCAGTTACCCGATGACGATCGCAAGTCACAGTTAATCCTGCAGCAAATGCTGGTGGACGAACAGCGCCACGGCGAAAATGCGCTTGAGGCAGGTGGTACCGATTTTCCGTTGCGGGTGAAAGATGCGATGTCTACCGTGTCCAAGTTTATGACCAGTAGTAGTTATCGCTTCTAAAAGGTTCCGGTATCGGTATCTGCGGAACTTTATTGCGGCGTTGTCGGCCTTTTTAGCCCTAAGGGCCTGAGATCTTGCGGAAGTTGCGTGCCGTTACGTTTGTTTCGCATCACTCCCGACCAAAATAACCCCGCCAAGCTCTACCAACGGTGGCAATCATCTGTGCACCATTACGGCGCAGCAGCGAACTCAACGATCTCATAGCTGTGCGTCATTTCCACACCGGCGGCGCCGAGCATGATGGATGCCGAGCAGTACTTTTCTGCCGACAACTCGACTGCCCGTTTTACCTGGCTATCCTTGAGGCCCACACCGGTAACGATAAAATGCATATTGATGCGAGTAAATACCGCCGGCACTGCGTCTGCGCGTTCCGCGTCCACCTCAACACGACAATCCACCACCTGCTGGCGCGATTTTTTCAGCATCCTCAGCACATCGTAAACAGAGCATCCGCCCGCGCCCAACAGCAGCATTTCCATAGGCCTGGGGGCGAGATTACGGCCACCCAAATCTTCGGGCCCATCCATCACCACGACATGTCCACTGCCGGATTCGCCGACGAACATTGCACCATCAGTCCACTTTACTGTCGCTTTCATTGACCGACTATTCCTCTAAAAAAAATCCGCGGAAGTTTAGCACAACAAGTTACATTTTACTTGGCGTGCGATCAGGTTAATATGGTGCAAATAAATGGTATTAAAAGAGGTTAGTCACGTGCTCAAGCCACACATAACCAAGAATCTGCCTAACGTCGAAAACTTCCTGCGCCATTGTCAGCGCAAGGATTACCGGGCCAAAAGCGTCGTACTCAAGCAAGGCGAGCTGGGAGATTCTCTCTGCCTCATCCTCGACGGCTCCGTTTCCGTCATGGTAGAAGACGAATCAGAAGCCGGCCATATGTTGGTGGTTGCCTATTTGAATCCCGGTGATTTCGTCGGAGAGATAGGCCTGTTCGAGGCGGAGCAATCAGTGCGCAGCGCAATGGTTGTGGCCAAAACGCAGTGTGAAGTCGCAGAGATTACCTACGAGCGCTTCCACCAGATCCGCAACCAGTTCCCCGATATCCTCTACGCGGTATCCAGACAGTTAGGCGCTCGTCTGCGCCAAACCACCCGTAAGCTGAGTGATCTGGCATTTGTGGATGTCTCCGGACGTGTCGCCCACACCCTTCTGGATCTATGTCACGAACCCGATGCGATGACCCACCCGGATGGTATGCAGATCAAAATCACACGACAGGAACTGGGCAAGATTGTGGGCTGCTCCCGCGAGATGGCCGGGCGTGTGCTGAAGACGCTTGAGCTAGACGGGCTGGTCTCGGTGGCTGGCAAAACTATTGTGGTGTTCGGGACTCGCTAGCGGGAAAAGTGTTGTACTGTTGTCGGATTCGACAGCCCGCAGGGCCCGATTGGTCGAAGGGCTGAAATATTCGCGCTCGGACCCCGTAGGCTGTCGAATCCTGAAAACTGTGTGTAATTTAGCGAGATTGCGTTTGCTGTGGACCCCTCGAGAGCGAGTTGGATGCGGGCTGGCTGGATAGCCTCAAGAGCGAATATCTCAGCCCTGCGAGCGAGCAGGCTATCCCGCCCCGCCCGCATCCAACGACCAAAGTACCAAAGTCCGTCAAAAACACTACCGAGAAGAATTTTCTCAAAACTTTGAAACAACTTCAGACTTAAAAAAACAGCTCGCGCAATTTTCCACCAGGATCAGGTGCCCGCATAAACGCCTCGCCGACCAAAAACGCCTGCACATTCGCATCGCGCATCAAGGCCACGTCCGCCGCCGTATGAATACCACTCTCAGTAATCACCACACGATCCGCGGGAATATACGGCAGCAAATCCAGAGTCGTTAATAGCGATGTTTCAAAGCTGTGCAAATCCCGATTATTGATACCGATCAGCAGCGTTGACAGCTCGAGGGCTCGCTCCAGTTCCGCTCTGTCGTGCACTTCTACCAGTACATCCACCCCCATTTCCGACGCGGCCTGCATCAATTCACGCATCTGTTCATCTGCCAGGGCGGCGACAATCAGCAACACGGCATCCGCGCCTATCGATCTGGCCTCAACTACCTGGTAAGGATCTATAGTAAAGTCCTTGCGCAACACCGGCAACGTACAAGCCTCGCGAGCCTGCTGCAGGTAGGCTTCGCTGCCCTGAAAGAAATCCCTGTCGGTCAACACGGACAGACAGGCGGCACCACCCTCCTGATAGCTCCGCGCAATCTGTGCGGGCTGGAAATCCTCGCGGATAACACCTTTGCTAGGTGAGGCTTTCTTGACCTCGGCGATGACGGCGGGCTCATTGGCAGCGGTGCGTTGCTGCAACGCCAGGCAAAACCCTCGCGGCACGCTCTGCTCGCGAATACGGCTCTCAAGACTGGACAATGGGTCAGTGATCCGACGCTTTTCGACCTCTTCGGCCTTGCGCGCCAGGATCTCGCGTAAAATGGTAGGAGGTTTCTGCGCCATCAACTCAACCCTGTTCACGCATCAGCTGCGTGAAATCAATAAACTGCTTGAGCTTTTCCTCGGCCAGGTGGCTGGCCAGTGCGTCTTCTGCCATCGCCACACCGTCGGCCAGAGTGGCCGCGATACCGCTGACGTAGATGGTCGCTCCCGCGTTCAGGGCGAGCATTGCAGCCGCCTTTCTTGCCGACTCATCGTCAGCTCCGGCCAACGCCCGCCGGATCAAGTCGGCAGACTCGCTCGCACTACTCACACTCAAACCGTCCAGACTCTGCCGCTCAAACGAGAAATCTTCTGGGCAAATATGGTAGCTCTCGATATTCCCATCGCTAAGTTCGGTGACCTGCGTGCCCGCAGCAATGGAGATCTCGTCGAGACCATCATCCGAGTGCACTATCATCACGTGCTCAGCGCCCAGCAGTTTAAGGACCTCTGCCATGGGCTGACACAGGTGTGCTGAATAGACGCCGATGACCTGACACTTCACGCCGGCAGGGTTGGTGAGTGGGCCAAGAATATTGAAAACCGTACGCAAGCCGAGCTCGCGGCGCGGGCCGACAGCGTGACGCATCGCACTGTGGTGCACAGGTGCGAACATAAACCCAAGGCCCACTTCGTTGATCGTGCGCGCAACCTCATCGGGCGTAAGGTCCAGCGGCATACCGAATTCTTCCAGCACATCCGACATACCACTGCGACTGGAGGCAGCACGGTTACCGTGCTTGGCCACTGTCGCACCGGCAGCGGCCACCACAAAACAGGCCCCGGTCGAGACATTGAACAGATTGGCGCCGTCGCCACCCGTCCCCACCAGGTCAACCAGATTGGGCCCGCTGACATGGACAGGGATGGCAAGTTCGCGCATCACTTGGGCGGCACCGGCGATCTCTTGCGTGGTCTCTCCCTTGATACGCAGGGCGACCAAAAAAGCACCTATTTGTGCCTCGGTGGTATCCCCGGCCATTATCTGGCGCATCACATCCTGCATTTCTTCCCGGCAGAGATCGTCACCGTCCACGAATCTAACCAGGGCCTGTTGAATATTCATGCCGAATCTCCTTACTGTTCCAGAAAATTACGCAACAGATCATGCCCGTGTGCGGTGAGTATTGATTCCGGATGAAACTGTACCCCCTCAACCAGCATGTCGCGATGTCTCAGGCCCATGATCTCATCGATCTCGCCCGATTCGGTCTGTGTCCAGGCGGTCACTTCGAGACAATCAGGCAAGCTGTCTCGCTCAACTACCAGACTGTGGTAACGCGTCGCCTCGAAGGGACGACTGAGATCCCGAAAGACCCCTTTGCCGTCGTGATATATCGCCGAAGTTTTGCCGTGCATCACCTTGCGCGCACGCACCACCTTGCCACCGAATACCTGGCCGATACTCTGGTGACCCAGGCAAATACCCAGCAGCGGGACAACCCCGGCATATTGGCGGATCACCTCCATCGAAATCCCCGCCTCATTGGGGGTGCAGGGGCCGGGCGACAGCACAATTTTCTCCGGCGACAGAGCTGCAATATCCGCCACAGTGATCTCATCGTTACGCACCACATGCACCTTGGCACCGAGTTCGCCGAGATATTGCACCACGTTGTAGGTAAAGGAGTCGTAGTTATCAATCATCAGTAGCATGGTCACGCCTCCCTGCGAGCGCCATCGAAGCTGCGTGAAACAACGCGCGGGCCTTGTTGTGCGTCTCTTCCCACTCTAGCTCGGGCACCGAATCTGCCACTACACCGCCGCCGGCCTGAACGTACAGTTTGTTATCCTTAATGACAGCAGTGCGAATGGCGATTGCAGTGTCCATATCACCCGCCCAGGCAATATACCCCACCGCGCCGCCGTAGACACCGCGCTTTACCGGTTCCAGCTCGTCAATAATTTCCATTGCGCGAATCTTGGGCGCGCCGCTCAGGGTTCCTGCGGGCAGCGTGGCACGCAGTACATCGAAGGCCGACTTGCCAGGATTGAGTTTCCCGGTGACATTGGACACGATGTGCATCACATGGGAGTAGCGCTCCACCACCATAGAATCTGTCAGCTCCACAGAACCGGTTTGGGCGATACGTCCGACATCATTGCGCCCAAGATCGATCAACATCAGGTGTTCGGCGATCTCCTTGGGGTCGGCCAGTAACTCGGCCTCCATGGCCCTGTCCTCTTCTTCCGTATGGCCGCGCCGACGAGTACCGGCAATGGGCCGCACGGTCACCACGCCTTTCTCCAGCCGCGCCAGTATTTCCGGAGACGAGCCCACGATGTGGAAATCACCCAGATCGAGATAGAACATATACGGCGAGGGATTGAGGTTGCGCAGGGCCCGGTATAGATTCAACGGAGGCGCCTCGAACGGAATACTCATACGCTGTGAGGGCACTACCTGCATGACATCGCCCGCGAGTACATACTCCTTGACCTTCTCCACGCTGGCCTCGTACATCGCCTGCGTAAAGTCAGATTCCGCCCGCTGCTCGAGTGCCGCGCTGTTCGCCGCCCCCAGCGCCACTTCCGGCAGCGCAGACATGGGCTCACGCAGGCGCGCCACCAGCTCCGACAGACGCTCCTGGGCCAAATCCAGCGCATTCTCCAGCGCTGTATCCACATTCACGATCAGTCGGATAGTGCCCGCCAGATTATCGAACACCAGCACTTCCTCGGACACCATCAGCAGGATATCCGGGGTGCCCAGCCGATCGGGCGGCATTCCCGCCATCAAGCGGGGCTCCACATATCGCACCGTGTCATAGCCAAAATAGCCTACCAGTCCGCCGTGGAAAACAGGCAGAACATCGCTAGGTGCGCTGCGATAGCGTGCTTTGAAGGCTTCGGCGAACGCGAGCGGATCAGCAACGTACTCACTTTCACTCAATATCCCATCAACCCAGATTTCAGCGCGGTAGCCAAACACTTTGAGCATGGTACGGCAGGGCAGCCCTATGATGGAGTAACGGCCCCACTTCTCACCGCCCTGCACCGACTCAAAGAAGTAGGAATAAGGGCCTTCAGCCACTTTGCAGTAGGCACTGAGGGGCGTTTCAAGATCGGCCAGCACTTCACGGCTGACCGGCGCACGGTTGTAATCTTGCGCTGCAAGCGCAGCAAAATCCTGCTGTTTCATTGGGATGTCCTCGAAGAACTACGGTACGTAAAAAAGTCGTAAAAAAGACCTGGCTAACATCGCCAGCAGGAGACCTCACACATCGGCAGCAGACCGGTGCTCTTACGCATTGCTGTTTTCACAGCGTTCTCCAAGAATTGGGCCTTCCTATTTTACATATCGACAGGCAGTTGGCAACGCGTTGGCGTCAGCAATGCTGTGAATTATGTTCACTCTGGTTGATGTGGTGCCTCAGCCCCTCTCGTTGTAGCCGCTGCGACCACTACAACAACGACAACCTAGCGATTAACCTTACTCAGTTCCGCCCGCATCTGATCGATAACCACGCCATAATCCGGCTGATTAAAAATCGCCGAACCGGCAACGAAGGTATCCGCCCCTGCCGCCGCGATCTCCGCGATGTTCCGAGGCGTGACACCACCGTCCACTTCCAGCCGAATGTCAAAACCCGAGGCATCAATCATCGCGCGCGCCTGACGCAATTTATCCAGCGTCGCGGGAATAAACGACTGACCGCCAAAACCTGGATTCACTGACATCAGCAACACCATATCCACCTTGTCGAGCAGGTAACGCAGCACATCCAGCCCGAGATGCGGGTTGAACACCAGGCCCGACTTACAGCCCGCGTCGCGGATCAGCTGCAATGATCGATCAACGTGGGTGGAGGCATCGGGGTGGAAGGTGATATAGCTGGCGCCGGCGGCGGCGAAATCTCCGATCAGCTGATCGACGGGGTTCACCATCAGGTGCACATCGATATCCGCAGTGACGCCGTACTTGCGCAGCGCCTTACAGACCATAGGACCAATCGTCAGGTTGGGCACGTAGTGATTATCCATTACATCAAAGTGCACGACATCGGCGCCGGCCGCAAGCACTGCATCGACTTCTAAACCCAGGCGGGCAAAGTCGGCGGAGAGGATGGATGGAGCTATTAGGTATTCGGGCATGGGGGACTCCGGGCAGTTTGAAGAACGCTATTTTTGAAGGGCCCTATTCTAGCGATTAAATGCTGTCGGCACACGGGTAGTTCGATGCTGTTGAACGCCGCGCCGCGCAAAAACATCAGCTCAGCGCACTCACCGCGCTATCGAGTTTCCGCAGGCGCTCTGGCGTGCCCACATCCTGCCACTGTCCGCAGTAGGACTCACCACTCAGCCGGCTCAGGCCTATTGCCGCATCAAGCAGGGGTCGCAGGGGCATCTTGCCCGGCGGGATCGCAGCGAAAAACTCAGCGGCATAGAGACCTATACCACTGTAGGTCCAGCCCGTGGCACCCGCTGACAGCGCCCTGATCCGATGGTCCTCATCGAGCGCGAAATCGCCCACCGGATGCTGCGGCGGGTTCTCGACCATCACCAGATGGGCGCTTTCGTCGGGTCTCATCGCGTAAGCTAGCAGTTGCTCGAACGGGTAGTCGCTCCAGATATCGCCATTGACGACTAAAAAGGGGGCCGACCCCAGCAGTGGTAGCGCCTGGATAATGCCACCAGCCGTTTCCAGTGGAGCCTCTTCATGTGAGTACACAATGCTGACACCCCACGCGCGGCCATCGTCACAGTGCGCGACGATCTGCTCGGCCAGATACGACACATTGATCACCAGTTCGCGCAGGCCGGCCGCGGCCAACCGCCGAATATGGTGCTCGAGCAATGGCGTTCCAGCGACGCACAGCAGTGGTTTGGGTATGTAGTCGGTCAGCGGTCGCATACGCTCCCCCACGCCCGCTGCCAGTATCATGGCCTTCACAGCGTTCTGCTCCAGGGTTGTTGAGTAATAAGCGGTGACAAATGCTCGCGAAACCAGGCGCTGAAGTCGGCGAACGCGGGTTCTTCGGCCACGTATTTGTCCGTTATTTCCAATACGTAGTGGATCACCAACGGCAAGTCATCCAGATAGGCAGACTTGCCATCGCGCAGGTACAGACGGGCAAAGGTGCCCAACACCTTGAGATGCCTCTGCAGACCCATCCAATCGAACCAGCGCAGGAATTGCGCTTCACCGATGTCAGCCGTCAGGCCCCACGCGCGCAGCAAATCGCGATAGTCCAGCGCCCAGGCCCGCACCTGCGCAGCAGGCCACTGGATGTAACAATCGCGCAGCAGGGACGCCAGATCATAGGTGACCGGCCCCACCACCGCGTCCTGAAAATCGATCACCGCCAGCTCTCTATCGCCGGTAAGCATCAAGTTGCGACTGTGGAAATCCCGATGTACCAGCACACGGGGTTGCTCCAGCGCGCTGTCGATAAGCCTCGCTTTCAGCCTGCCCAGCTGGGCCTGCTCCGCCACACTAGGCGTATATCCCAGCAGCTCCTGTACAAACCACGCCTGAAAACGGCTCAACTCCTCGCCCAACAGCGCTCTGTCATAGTCGCCCAAACCCGCGCAGGCCGTGTCTACTGCGGCCATCTGCGCCAATGTTGCAAACGCCTGCGCGTAAAAGCCACCCGATGAACCGCTATCTAACAGTGGCAGTAGCAGCTGATCGCCCAAATCCTCCAACAACAGAAAGCCGCGGTCGAAGTCCACCGCCAACACAGCAGGTACTTTCACGCCAGCGCCGCGCAACAGCAGCGCCACCTGCACAAATGCCACGTTTTTTTCCGTCGCCGGTGGCGCATCCACCAGCACATAGCTACTGGCTGCCAGTGCAAGGCGAAAATACCGACGCGGACTCGCGTCTCCCGCCACCATAGAGAGCTCTGGCAGGGCGTCGCTGCCGGATAAATCGAGCGCTGACAGCGCCCATGGTAAGAGTTCTTGAGGCGCGAGGCGCAAGGACACACTGTTCTCCTGATTTAAAATTTGACGGACATTAAGCAGGGGATGCTTTAGACTTCTACCCTTGCTTTGCTGACCCAACCTGAAATTGATGACACCTTACTGTGCCCTTCCACATTATTGCCTTACACGCCCAGTAGCGCGGCTGGCAGCAATCGCGCTGGGATTGTGCCTGCCGCTGACGGCGGCGGCACAGGATAACAATTCACAGGACTGTTCCGCCACCAGCAAAGGCCAGCCGGCGATCTGTGCCGCGCAAGATGAGGCCCCTGCAATTGTGCCAGAGTTCGCATACGACTGGGTGCCGCTGGAGTACGTGCCGGAATCCCTGCGCGACCGCGAGTGCCTGAGTTGCGGGGGCCGATACATGGATCCCATGGCCAAGCAAAGCAAAAAAACGCCGCCAGAAGAGGATGATATCCGCGCCCGGGCTGACACCAGCCAAATGGATGACAACGATGTCGTTCTGGTGGGAGACGTGACGACAATACAGGGCTACCGCCAAATGCGCAGCGATAGCATGAACATCGATCGCGACGAGGAATCCGCGAGGCTGGTGGGCAATGTTACCCTGCGCGAACCGGGAATATTGCTGCAGGGCAATAATGGCAAAATTTATTCCACCACCGGTGAAGCGCAATTGTACGACGCCGAGTTCGTGCTCTACGAGGAGCATCTGCGAGGCACCGCTGACATTCTAGACCGCGACGCAGACGATATAATCCACATCCACAACGGCACGTTTACCTATTGCCCACCAGACGATCATGATTGGGTGGTGCTGTCAGACGACATGGAAGTGGATCTCGACGAAGCACTGCTCACCGCTCACCACGCCACCCTCGAAGTGGAAGGTGTACCGGTTTTCTACACGCCCTGGCTGCGGCTCCCGCTGGACGACCGACGCCGCACCGGCCTGCTGTGGCCAGATTTTGGCAGTAACAGCGATGGCGGCCTGGATATCAACGTACCGTTGTATTTGAATCTGGCCCCCAACTACGACGCGCTTTACGCGCCTCGCTTCATCCAGAAGCGCGGACTGGACCACGAGTTACAATTGCGCTACCTGAATCCTCTGGTTGGACATTGGCTGGTGGGGGGCGCCTACCTGAAAAACGATTCACTTTACGCCGATGATATACCCGAGAATAAGAGCGCTGATCGCTGGCTGGGTATCGTGCGGCAAAGTGGCTTGTTTCAGAAGCGCTGGCGCTCGCACATTGACTACAGCAAGGCCAGCGACACTGACTATATACAGGATTTGGACACCACCAATATTGATGCGCAGCGCACAACCAGCCTGCTGCAGATGGCATCCATGGATTACCTGGGCGATAGCTGGCTGACGAACCTGCGAGCCCAGCAGTTCCAGTCCCTCGCAGACGACATTAATGAGGACTACGAGGAACTGCCCCAGCTCACCACCCTGTATCGCAGCTCCGGTACGCCCTTTGAGCTGCAACCTATTCTCCTGACCCAATACTCCAATTTCGGCTCCAACGAGGACATCGTCACCGGCGAGCGCGTTTACGGCGAAGCTGGCCTGAGTTACCCGATGCTTTGGGGCTACGGCTTTCTCAAGCCCACGGCAAAGTACCGGCAGGTGACTTACGAGCTTACCAATGCCGAGCTTTACCCCGACAACAGCCCCTCCGCCGGAGCGCCCCTATTCAGCCTGGACGGCGGTCTGGTCTTCGAGCGCGAGACCAGTTTTGGCGAGAAAAGCTTTATCCAAACCCTGGAGCCCCGGCTGCACTACCTGTACAGCGAGCACAGGGACCAAACCGACCAGCCAGACTTCGACACCACCGAGCTGACCTTTAGCTATTCGCAACTGTTTCGCGACACCCGCTTCGCCGGGCACGACCGCATCGATGACGCCAATCAGATCTCGGCGGGGGTGACCAGTCGCTATATTGATGATGAAACCGGCCGCGACCTGCTTAGTGCCAGCATTGGCCAGATCTATTATTTCACGGATCGTGACGTGCGACTGGCCAATAACGCCGTAACAGACTCCGAGTCCACCTCGGGCATTGCCGGGGAGCTGGTGGTGACACCCGTTAAGAATTTAAGCGTGCGCACCAGCGTTGTCTGGGACACATCGGAAGGCAATGCAGACTCCGGCTTTGTCACCACCAGCTACAAAACGGATGGCGACAGTATTTTCAACCTTGGCTATGCGTACCGGCGGGAGCTCAGCTCAGACCTGCAGCCGCAAACGGATGAGCTTAGAGCTTCTACCTATCTGCCGCTGGACAACAAATGGAGCGTTTTTGGTGCGATGAACTATTCGCTGGAGGATAACCTCAGCGTGGAAGATATAGTCGGTGTCGAATATGATAGTTGCTGCTGGCGATTGCGCCTGGTGCATCTGCGCTACTACAACAATGTTAACGGTGTTGTCATCGATTTCAGCGATCCCGACCTGGAACGACAAAAATCCATACAACTCCAAATATTGCTGAAGGGCATGGGCGGTTTCGGCAACCAGATCACCACTATCATGCAGGAAATGATTCGAGGTTACAGAGATCGTGAATACTAAGACACTTTGGTTATCGGTCGCCCTAATTGGCGCCATGTTCCTTACCACACCACTTCAGGCCGCAACAGAGATCGTCGATCAGGTGGTGGCTATCGTCGATGACGATGTGATCATGGCCAGCGAACTGCGCGAGCGCGTGGATGCTGTGAGCAAAAATCTTAAAGCCAGAGACATGCAATTACCTCCGGAAGATCAGCTGATCAGGGATACCCTTGATCGATTGATACTCGAAAGCATCCAGATACAAATGGGTACGCGCGCTGGTGTTCGTATCGCCGACGAGCAGCTCAACGAAGCGGTACAGCGAATCGCCAGCCAAAACCGCCTGACGCTTGAGCAGTTCAGCCAGGCACTCGCCCAGCAGGGCCAGTCCTACGACGAAGTGCGCGAGCAGGTGCGGCAAGAAATGATCATCCAGCGTGTGCAGGCGGGCAACGTCAATCAGCGCATCCAGATTACAGAACAAGAGGTGGGCAACTTTATGACCACCCAGGAGGGCCAGGCGCTGACCCAGCCTGAGTTCCACGTGCTGCACGCGCTGATGCCCATCGCCCCGGATGCCTCAGACCGGACGATCTCCGTGGCTACGGCGCAGGTCAACGCGGTTATGAAGCGCATTCGCGCCGGGGAGAGTTTTGAGAAGGTCCTGCAGACCAGCACGCAACCGTACAGCTTTAGTGGCGGCGATCTGGGGTGGCGCAAGCTGGCCGACCTGCCATCGCTGTTTATTGAAATTGTGCCAAAACTGTCGCCCGGACAAACCGCCGACCCCGTGCGCTCTGACAGCGGATTCCACATTATCTTACTGGAGGCCGTGCGCGGCATGGACCAGATCGTCACCCAGACCAAAGCTTGCCATATTCTGGTCAAGCCCTCGGAAATCTTGACAGACGACCAGGCGCGGGATCTGGTGGCACAACTGCGGACACGCGCAATGGCAGGCGAAGATTTTGCGGACCTGGCCAAAGAGTACTCCGAGGATATCGGGTCGGCGCAGGAAGGTGGTGAACTGGGCTGGACCACGCCGGGACAAATGGTGCCGGCGTTCGAAGCCGCTATGACCGACACCCCCGTCGATCAGATCTCCCAGCCCGTGCGCACGCAGTTCGGCTGGCACATTGTCAAAGTGGAAGGCCGGCGGCAGGAAGACATGACCACCCAGGCCTCGCGCGCCAAAGCCATGGACTATGTGCACAATCGTAAATACCAGGAAGAGCTGGACGCCTGGCTGCGCCAGATCCGCGATGAAGCCTATGTCGACATCAAGTAGGGCGGCCGCATAGCGCATGGTAATCCAGCGGATAGCCATCACCACGGGTGAACCCGCTGGTATCGGTCCGGACATCGTATTGCGTGCGGTGCAGCAAGACTGGGACGCCGAACTGGTGGTGGTCGCTGACCCGGTTTTACTGCAAGAGCGCGCGCAGGCCCTGCAACTCTCTATCGATCTACACATCTGGACGCCCGGCCAAGCGGCACAGGCACACCGCGCGGGCACACTGCAGGTTTATCCGGTGTCGCTGGCCGTACCCACCGTTGCGGGGACACTCAACCCCGCCAACGCGGCCTACGTCATCGAGACCCTGAAGCAGGCCACAAACGGTTGCCTGCAGGGCACCTGGCAGGCGCTGGTGACAGGGCCGGTACAAAAGTCCGTGATCAATGACGCGGGCATCCCGTTCACTGGCCATACCGAGCTTCTGGCCGAGGAAACCGGCACAGAACAGGTCGTGATGATGCTGGCGACTCAGGAGCTGCGGGTTGCCCTCGCCACCACGCACCTGGCGCTGAAGGACGTACCACGCGCGATCACCCGCGACTTACTGCTAAAAACGCTGGGCATTTTGCACCGAGACCTGCAGCGTAAATTTGGCATCGCGGCGCCACGCATCGCTGTGCTGGGCCTGAACCCGCACGCGGGAGAAGGGGGTCATATGGGGCGGGAAGAAATCGAAACCGTGATTCCGGTGCTGGAACAGTTGCGCGCCGCGGGGATGGATTTACTCGGGCCTCTGCCGGCAGATACCGCCTTTAATCCCAAGGTGTTAGACAACTGTGATGCGGTGTTTGCAATGTATCACGACCAGGGCCTGCCGGTGTTGAAGTACTCGGGCTTCGGCAGGGCGATCAATATCACGCTGGGCCTGCCTATTATCCGCACCTCAGTCGATCACGGCACTGCACTGGATCTGGCGGGTACCGGCAAAGCAGACTGGCACAGTCTGGAACAGGCCCTCAGAATCGCCTGTCAGATGAGTCGAAATATCCAGCGTTAGCATTTCAGCTTGCAGCAACCACATTTTTGGCTCTAGCCGCCGCTTCCAGACGCGCATCTCGCACATGCTTGATATAGGCGTCCACTACCTCGGCAGCGGGGCCCATAGAGACGACCTTACCTTGGTCCAGCCAGACGACCCTGTCGCACAGGTTCTTGACCTGGTCGGCCATGTGAGACACAAACACTACTGTCTGCCCGCTGGTGATACGGCTTTTCATTGCAGTCTCTGCCTTCTCCCTGAAATGGGCATCACCCACGCTCAGAATCTCATCAATTAGCAATACATCCACATGGGTCATCAGTGCAGTGGTAAAAGCGAGCCTGGCACGCATGCCCGATGAATAGTCTTTTACCGGCTGGTTGAACGATTCACCCAGTTCGGAAAACTCTTTGATACCCGGCAGAAAGGATTTTGCCTGCTGGCGCGTGGAGCCCTGCAGCATCGCCGCCAATAACGCATTGTCACGACCTGATAAATCCTGCTTGAAACCCAGCCCCAGCGTCAGCAGGGCCGCCGATTTGCTGGGATGCATGCGCACCTTGCCATGGGTGGGGGCCAGAATACCTGCCATCAAGCGCAGCAGGGTAGTTTTACCAACGCCGTTGCGACCGATGATGCCCAGCGATTCACCCTCAAAAAGTTGCAGTGAAACCTGGTTCAGAACGTGGTGCATGCCATGATCAAACGTCTGCCTACCGGTGTGGTAGCTGAGCGATACGTTGTCCAACTCGAGCATGGCAATCCTGTCGAACGCTGCGCTTGACTCCGCTACAAGGGCTTCATCGGCGAGCTTGGGGACATTGCCGTTCCCCTCTCGCAGCGCGGGTTTATTCTCTATACTCATGCGGTAAGCGCCTTCAATGCGAGATACTGACTACCGCGGCGCATAAGCAGCACCATGACACAAACCATCGCGCCAAACCCTACGCCTATCGCCAGCACGTGGTTCATATCGGGGGGCGTGTCGTACATCATAATCTGACGAAAGGCATCGAGTATGAATGCCAGTGGGTTCACGTTCAGTAACAGTTCGGTTTTAGCGGGATCACCGAGTGTCCGCACATCCCAGAAAATACCCGACATAAACAACAGGAACATGACGCCCAGCGAGATAAGCTGACTGAAATCGCGCGCGATACACACCAGACAGGCGCCGAGGAAAGAGCAGGCGACAATCATAATATAATAGGCAAACATCAACGGCGCCAGATACCACCAAGCCTGGGTAATTGGATAACCCTGACTGAGTAGTAATCCCGTTAGCAGCAGAAAGACTGCAGCCTGCCGGTAAAGCCCCTCTTGTACAACCGCCATCGGGAACAACGTCATCGGCACGCTGATCTTGCCTACCAGGCCCTTGCCATTGACGATACTGTTCGAGGCCTGCGTCACCGTTTTGGAAAACCAGACAAAAGCCAGTTTACCGGTGGCTAAAAATATTAAGAAGTCGGGTTGGCGCGAATCAAGGATGATCACAAACACCACATAGAACACGCCCACCCACAGCAGGGGTTCCAGCACCCACCAGATGTACCCAAGAAAATAACGTGCTGCATCGGCTCGCAGTGCCATAAGTGCCATGGTATCGGCCAGACGGAAATATTGTAAAAAAGGCATGTAAGAGAACGCTAGCCTGTCATAGTGGTTTCAAATAAGCGGCGAGTGTACCAAAAACAAGCGCAAGTGAACCAGCCCGCATTACTAAGACCGACAGCAACCGGTACAATGGCCAGCATGAACCAGCCTCAGCAACATCGCGCGCGCAAGCGCTTCGGACAGAACTTCCTCCATGATGTCTCGATCATCGATCGCATCACAGCGGCCGTTAATTCGCGTCCGGAGCAACATCTGGTCGAGATCGGCCCCGGCCAGGGTGCCCTGACAGAACCCCTGATCAGCAGCGGTTGCACACTGGATGTGATTGAACTGGATAGGGATCTGGTGCCGGGGTTACTTGCGGCGTTCTGCGTCCATCCCGGTTTTAAGCTGCACAATGCCGATGCACTGGACTTTGATTATGCGGCTCTGCTCAACAGCACCACACCGGGCGCGAGCGACGAGCGGCCCTCATTGCGCGTGGTGGGCAACCTGCCCTACAACATCTCCACGCCGCTAATCTTCAAGTTGCTACAAAACTGCGCCATCGTTGAAGACATGCACTTCATGCTGCAGCTGGAAGTGGTGGAGCGACTGGCCGCCTCCCCGGGAACCAAAAACTGGGGTCGACTGGGTATTATGGCCCAGTACCTGTGCCGCGTAGAGCACCTGTTCGACGTACCGCCCCACGCCTTCAACCCACCGCCCAAAGTTCAGTCGGCGATTGTGCGACTGACACCGTGGAAGGAGTCACCCTGGCCACCATGCAACGAACCGCAGTTGCGCGCGCTGGTGAAGGCCGCCTTTGCCCAACGCCGTAAAACCTTGCGCAATAACCTGAAAGAGCTAATATCGACCACGCAGCTGGAAGCGCTGGACATCGACCCGGGCGCGCGAGCCGAAACCCTGCAACTCACACAATTTATTGAGATAACCAACGCCCTCCATGCCTAAAATGCCGTTTAATCCGTCCCGGATAGAGATCAACGTGGTCACCACCTACCTGCCCAGTCACTCCAGCGTAGAAGACAATCAGTACACGTTTGCCTACACCATCACCATCACCAACGCGTCGGACCTGCCGGTGCAGCTGTTGTCACGCCACTGGATTATTACCGATGCCGATAACGAAGTGCAGGAGGTACGGGGCGAAGGTGTGGTCGGCGAGCAACCGGTGATACAGCCACAGGCGTCATTTCGCTATACCAGCGGCGCGACACTGACCACCCCGGTGGGCTGCATGGAGGGGGCCTATTTC
This sequence comes from uncultured Halioglobus sp., assembly GCA_963934845.1. Lineage (GTDB taxonomy): Bacteria > Pseudomonadota > Gammaproteobacteria > Pseudomonadales > Halieaceae > Marimicrobium. Next base: position 61,271 of record CAWWAG010000015.1, read on the forward strand.
ATGGTGGTGCACGAGCCGATGGATATAGATCCCAAAGAACTACCGACCTTTGAGGTGCCCATCCGACCGTTTTCCCTGCACACCCCGACCGCACTACATTAGACAATAGCCAGATAAAGGAGTATTCGTGAGCACCTACGTTGTGGGGGATATGCAGGGCTGCCTGCAGCCCCTTAAATGCCTATTGCGCGCAGTCAAGTTCAATCCTGCCAAGGACGTGCTGTGGTCGGTGGGTGACATTGTCAATCGCGGCCCCAAATCACTGAAGTCCCTGCGTTTCCTGTACAAGATGCGGCACTGCCTGACGGTAGTGCTGGGCAATCACGACCTGCATCTGCTGGCGGTCGCCGCCGGTGTCCGCAATCCCAGCCGCTCGGATACGCTCGACAAAATTCTACAGGCACCCGACCGCGAGGAGCTGCTCAACTGGCTGGCACAACAGCCCCTGCTTCACCACGAATACGGCCACACCCTCGTCCACGCCGGCATTCCACCGCAGTGGAGCATACAGGAGGCGCTGGGGTACGCGGCAGAAGTAGAAGCCGTGCTGCGCAGCCCGGACTGTGTCGAATTCCTGAGGGCCATGTATGGTAACGAGCCGGCACAGTGGTCCGACGATCTCACCGGTATGACACGCCTGCGTGTTATCACCAACTATCTCACGCGCATGCGCTACTGCACCCCCGATGGCACGCTGGATCTGGAGAGCAAAGGCAGCAGCCCAACGCCGGGCGTCGCCAACCTGGGAAGCCAGAAAGTGTCCGCCTGGTTCAGCCACCCGCAGCGCAAAGCCGCCAATGACCGCATCCTGTTCGGCCACTGGGCGACGCTCGCTGGCATGTCCAGCCACCCCAACGCGATTGCGCTGGACACCGGCTGTGTCTGGAACGGCGCGATGTCGCTCTACCATATGGAGAGTGGCGCGTGGACGCGCTGCGCCTGTCACGACGGCAAGTGCCGCGGCAAACCTGCCACAGCCCGTCCGTGACGCCGCATCCCACAAGCGGTATTCTGCGCGCATGAAAATCTACCTGGTTGGCGGCGCCGTGCGCGACGCATTGCTCAACTACCCGGTCGTCGAGTGCGATTGGGTGGTAGTCGGCGCGCGGCCAGAAGAACTGCTGCAACAGGGCTATCAACAGGTCGGCAAGGACTTCCCGGTATTTCTGCACCCCAAAACCAAAGACGAGTACGCACTGGCGCGCACGGAACGCAAGCAGGGACATGGTTATAGCGGCTTTGCCGTTGACTGCGACCCCACCGTGACGCTGGAAGAAGACCTGCTGCGCCGCGACCTGACGATCAACGCCATCGCGCAGGATGCTAACGGCAAACTCATTGATCCCTATGGCGGCCAAGCGGACATTGAGCAGCGCCTGCTGCGCCATGTCTCAGACGCTTTTGTCGAGGACCCGCTGCGTATTCTGCGCACCGCCCGGTTCGCTGCGCGCTACGCCCACCTGCAGTTCACCGTGGCGCCACAGACCCTGACTCTGATGACCGACATCGTCGCGCTGGGCGAACTGGCCCACCTGCCGCCCGAGCGCGTGTGGGCGGAAATGGAGAAAGCGCTGGGCGAGCGCAACCCGGAAGTCTTCGTGCAAGTCCTGCGCGACTGCGGCGCACTGGCCAAACTGCTGCCCGAAGTGGAGGCGCTCTTTGGTGTGCCACAACCCGCCGCGCATCACCCGGAGATCGATACCGGCGAACACGTGCTTATGTGCCTGCAACAGGCGGCCGCGCTGAGTCCGGACACCGATGTGCGCTTTGCCGCGCTGGTACATGACGTGGGCAAAGGGGCCACACCACAAGCCGAGTGGCCGCGCCACATCCGTCACGAAGAGCGCGGTCTCAAGCTGATTGTGCAGGCTTGCGAGCGACTGCGGGTACCCAAGCGCCACAGCGAGCTGGCGCGCACCGTGTGCGCGCAGCACATACTCTGCCATCGGGCACTGGAATTGCGCGGTAAAACCGTGCTGAAACTGCTGAACGCGACCGACGCCCTGCGCCGCCCAGATCGATTCGAGAGTTTTTTACTGGCCTGTGAGGCCGATGCGCGAGGCAGACTGGGTCTTGAGCAACGCAAGTATCCGCAGGCCGATTACCTGCGGCGGGCGCGGGAAGTGGCGCAAGGCGTCAGCGCCGCACAATTTAAGGACAGTGGTTTGAGCGGCAGCGATCTGGGCGAGGCCATCGCCCGGCAACGCGCGAAATTGCTGGAAGCGCTAAGACCCGGGTGAGGCGGCACACGATACGGCAGGCAGGCGCCGCTGGCTTACTCCGCCGCTGAGATAGCGCGGCCTTGCCAGATAAAATCTACTCTCGTCAGCGGCTGGGCAGCCTGATCGTAGCCGGCCCACAGCGAGCGGTAACTGCACTGCACACCGGGATGCAGTGCGTCCGGCGACAATTCAGCCAATGGACGCAGCACAAAGGCATTCTCCAGGATTTCAGCGCGCGGCAGCTGCACACAGTCGAAGGTACCTACCGCATCATCGTAGGTGAGAATATCGATATCCAGGTGCCGCGGGCTGAAGCGTGTGGCATTTGCGGGGCGACCGTGCTCAAACTCTATATGGCGCAATTGTGCGGCCAGTTCGCGCAGCGGCAACTCTGTCGTCACGGCCGTCACCAGATTGAGAAAAGCTTGCCCGTCAAAGCCGATGGCGGCACTATCGTAGACAGAAGACAGCGCCAGCTCGTGAAACAGACCCTGCAGGGCGTCCAGGCCCGCTGTGATGTAGCGTTCGCGCTCGATATTGCTGCCGACTCCTAGGAATACCTGCGCCATGGTCAGGGCCGCTCCCCGACTTCGATGATAACGCCCACGTCCTCAGCCGCAGCCACGGCACCGGGCTTGCTCAGCCGCAGCCGCAGCCAGGGCACGCCAAAATCTTGCTGAATCATGGCCGCGACGACGTCGGCAAGGGTTTCAATGAGCTGATACTCACTGCTTTCGACCAGCGCGATCACGCGCTGCGAGATTGTCGCATAATCCAGGGCCTGTGCAATCTCATCGCTGGCAGCCGCTTTGGTGGTATCGCTGGCCATCTCCAGATCAATTACCAGCAGTTGCCTTATGTCGCGCTCCCACTCATAGACGCCAATCACCGCCTTCGCCCGCAACCCTTTGATATACACAACATTCACTCGGATGGCCTCGGAGCCGGGGCCGACCCGGCGCGTGGTCGGGACAGCGGCGGCAGCTCTTCCATCGGCCAGCGCGGTCGCACGCGCGTGTCGGCGTCATCTACCTGGCCGGCCTGCAACCGCTGGGCCCCAGCATAGGCTATCATCGCGCCATTGTCGGTACAAAACATCGGCGCCGGGTAGAACACCCGCCCACCCCGTTTTGCCAGCGCCGTTTCCAGCGCCGCGCGCAGCCGGGTATTGGCACTCACACCGCCCGCGATAACGAGCGTCTTCAGCGACTCCTGCTCCAGCGCGCGCCGACATTTGATCACCAGCGTGGCCACCACAGCCTCTTCGAACGCGCGCGCTATGTCATAGCGGTCCTGCTCACTGAGGTCTTCACCGTCCTCGCGGCAGTCTGCAATCGTATTCATGGTATAGGTCTTCAGACCGCTGAAGCTGAAATCCAGCCCCGGGCGACTGACCATGGGACGGGGAAAATCAAAACGCTGCGCATCGCCGTGCTCGGCCATACGCCCAATATGGGGGCCACCGGGATAGGGCAAACCCAGCATTTTTGCCACTTTGTCGAAAGCCTCGCCTGCAGCGTCATCCAGCGACTCACCCAACAGGCGATATTGGCCGATGCCGTCAACCCGCACCAGCTGGGTATGCCCGCCAGACACCAGCAGCGCGACGAACGGGAACTCGGGGGCCTCCTCCTCCAGCATCGGCGCCAGCAGATGCCCCTCCATATGGTGGACACCCAGCACCGGCACACCCCAGCCCCAGGCCAGCGCCCGGGCCAACGTAGCGCCCACCATCAGCGCACCCGCCAGTCCGGGACCGGCCGTATACACCACCGCGTCAATATCGCCGGCCGCACAACCCGACGTCTGCAAGATTTCCTCTACCAGTGGCAACGCCTTGCGCACGTGATCGCGGGATGCCAGTTCAGGCACCACGCCGCCGTACTCCACATGCACATCCACCTGGCTGAACAGCGCGTGGGAGAGCAGGCCGCGCTCTGTATCATAGAGCGCGACACCGGTTTCATCGCAGGAGGTTTCAAGGCCCAGAACTAACATTGTTGGTATTCCGTCAAAACAGGAAGAGTATGGTACTGGCTGCCTGCGTGCCAAACCAGCCGTTGGATTAAATTACCACTTTGGCGGGCTTTGCAAAACCTCCGTGATCGAGATAGACTACGCGCCCTTTAATGCCACTGGTAGCCGTTGAGCGCTCGGTGTCCCAAAATTAGCGAAAATAAGGTTGGTAATTAATGCCCCATATCAAAATCAAGGAAAACGAGCCCTTCGACGTAGCCCTGCGACGCTTCAAGCGATCCTGCGAAAAAGCGGGTGTTCTCGCTGAAGTTCGCAAGCGCGAGCACTATGAAAAGCCGACTACCGTGCGCAAGCGCGCCGGTGCTGCCGCCGTCAAACGTCACCTGAAGAAGCTCTCTCGCGAGAACCGCAAGCGCGTACGTCTATACTAAGCTCACCACACCTCCCCAATGAGCGAAGAAACTCTCGCACAAACTATCAGGGCGGCCATGAAGGCCGCTATGAAAGCCAAAGACAAAGACCGCCTGTCTACCATCCGGCTTATTCTGGCAGAATTCAAACGCATAGAAGTTGACGAGCGGATCGAAGTTGATGACGCCCGAGCGCTCGTCGTGCTGGACAAAATGGTCAAGCAGCGCCGCGATTCCGCCGAGCAGTTTGCGAACGCAGGCCGCCAGGAACTGGCCGACAAGGAAAATGCGGAAATCGAAGTAGTTCAGCAATTCCTGCCGGTGCAGCTCACCGAGGCCGAACTAGACACCATGATAGACGCGGCGATCGCCGCCAGCGATGCAGAGGGTATGGCTGCCATGGGCGCCGTGATGGGGCAGCTCAAACCACAACTGCAGGGCCGAGCCGATGTTGGCGCGGTCAGTAAACTCGTTAAGCAACGATTGGCTGCTGGCTAAAAACTTAATTTAGTTCTGAAAGGTTGCTATGAGCCAGGGGCCGGCGCGGACAGTCACCCTGCGCTCAGAGGGCTGAGATAGTCACTTCGGACGAACATCCGCGCCGACCCCCTCAGACATCGTGCCATCCTGCTTATAAAAAATCTGTTACAACGACCGCTCTTGAAGAGCACCGCAGTAAGGCCTGCAGGGAGAAAGTAGGCCCCGTAGCGAATATCTCAGCCCTCTGAGCGTCGGGGCCTGCTCTCTCCCTACAGGCGGACCCGAATCAATGGTCGACAAGATAACCAGCCTAAACTTTTAAGCCACCGCGTGGTTCAATAGACACTCACCACGCCACCACGAAAAACACCAATGGCCGGACGGATACCCCAAGCTTTTCTGGATGACTTGCTCGACCGCGTCGATATCGTCGACGTGATAGATCGGCGCGTCAAACTGAAAAAAACGGGCAAGAATTACTCCGCTCGCTGCCCCTTCCACGAAGAGCGCAGCCCCTCGTTCAGCGTCAACCCTGACAAACAGTTTTACTATTGCTTTGGCTGCGGCGCGGGTGGTAACGCACTCACCTTCCTGATGGAGTACGAGAATCTGGACTTCCCCCAAGCTGTGGATGCGCTGGCTGGCAGCGCTGGCATGGAAGTCCCGCGCGAACCCAGCCGCGGTGGCCGCGACCCCGCGCAGCGCGAAGAGAGTAACAAGCCGCTCTACGCCATCATGGAAAAAGCCGCGCTCTTCTACCGGCAACAGTTGCGCAGCCACCCGCAGGCACAGCGGGCAGTGAAGTACCTCAAGGCGCGCGGGCTCTCGGGAGAAATAGCCCAACAGTTCGGCATGGGGTTCGCACCGCCGGGCTGGGATAGCCTGCACACGGCACTGGGTGGCGGGGATGCCCTGCGCGATCTGCTGATCAAAGCCGGCATGCTGGTGAAAAACGAGAATGGGAGGGTATACGACCGTTTTCGCGACCGCGTGATGTTTCCGATCCGCGATCGGCGCGGCCGCGTGATCGCCTTTGGTGGCAGGGTACTGGGCGATGACAAACCCAAATACCTGAACTCTCCAGAAACCGAGATCTTTCACAAGGGGCGCGAATTGTACGGCCTCTATGAGGCGCGCCAAGCGACACGCAAACTGGAGCGTATCGTGGTGGTGGAGGGCTACATGGACGTTATCGCGCTGGCCCAACACGGCATTAGCTATGCCACGGCCACACTGGGTACCGCCACCAGCGAAGTCCATCTGGATCGCGTGTACCGCCTCTGCCCGGAGGTGGTGTTCTGCTTTGATGGCGACGAGGCAGGCCGCAAGGCCGCGTTCCGGGCACTGGAAGCCGCGCTGCCCTGTTTGGAAGACGGACGGCAAGCCCGCTTCCTGTTCCTGCCCGAGGGCCAGGATCCCGATGACGCCGTGCGCGCCGGTGGCCAAACACTGTTTGAGGAAATGCTGGGCAAAGCCGTACCCCTGGAAACCTTCCTGTTTGACGCGGTGGCGCAGGGGCTGGATCTCAACAGCCTGGACGGCCGCGCGCGCATGAGCAAACAGGCCCTGCCCCACATTCGGCGTCTACCCGAGGGAGTTTACCGCCAGCTGATGTTCCAGGCGTTGGCCGAGCGCACCGGGCTGGAACTCAGTAGCCTGATGCTGCTGGAGACACCGCCGCCCGAGCCACCTCCTCGAGGGCTGACCGATTATGGGCCCGAGTCTGATTATGATGAACTCCCGCCCGACTATGATGAGCCGCAGGGCTCGGATGAACACCCTGTACCCCGGCGCGAGCAACACTTCAAACACCAGGTGCCCGCCCGCGGCTACTCCAACCTGGCGCAGGCAGCCATCGCCCTGCTGTTGCACCAACCGAGCATTGCCAGCCTGGTGAACGCAAAATTGCTGGAGGACATCGTCGGCGAAGATGGGCAGTTGTTGCGCGAACTTCTGGAATTGTTGCATCGCAGACCCGAATCCAGCACGGCCATGCTATTGGGCCACTGGTACGGCACCGACGAAGGCAAGCTACTCAATCGGTTGGCCGGACAGGAGCGACTTATTCCCGCCACCGGCATCGAGCATGAATTTATGGACACCATACACGCGTTGGCGCGCCTGCCACAGCAATCAAAGCTGGCCGAGCAAGTCGACAAATTGAAACGCACCAACTACGCTGAGATGAGTGAATCGGAAAAGCAACGACTCCGGGAACTTCTGCAAGAGAAACTGCAGCGCGATACGCAACGCAACAAACCCCGAGAGTGAGTGGTCTTTACTGCGGCCGCGGGAGCTCTCACCCTTTTTACATATAGGGCCCAGGTTGAAAAATGCCCAGGGCAACCCCATCTACTATTGTCAACTTTAAGGGGATTTGAGGGTCAAATGACCCCACAATTGATAATTTTCGCCGCTTGCTGTAGGTAAGTCGCTGCTTTCTGGTTATAATCTCCGGCTAATTTTTTCCCACCTTCCAGGGTCTCTTCTCAATGACAAACGTCACGAAGCAACAGTCACGCCTCAAGGACCTCATCGCCAAGGGCAAGGAGCAGGGCTACCTGACCTACTCTGAGGTGAACGATCACCTGCCGCAGGATATCTCCGATCCGGATCAGGTGGAAGACATCATCCAGATGATCAATGACATGGGTATTCAGGTATTTGAATCCGCGCCCGATGCCGATGATTTGTTGATGACCGAGGGCGACTCCTCCGCCGATGATATTGCCGCAGCAGAAGCAGCAGCCGCGCTCGCAGCCGTTGAAACGGAAGCCGGGCGCACCACCGATCCGGTGCGTATGTACATGCGCGAAATGGGCACAGTGGAACTGCTGACTCGCGAGGGCGAAATTGTTATCGCCAAGCGCATTGAAGAAGGTATCCGCGAGATGCTGGCCGCTGTTGCCCAGTATCCCGGCGCCGTGAAGAGCGTACTCGATGACTACGACCTGGTCCTCAAGGAAGAGAAACGCCTCTCGGATATCATGGTGGGCTATCTGGACCCGGCCGAACACGTACCCTCCGCTGCAGAAGTGGCAGAAGCCGCTGAAGCCGCCGCCCCGGCCGCAGGCAACGATTCCGAAGAAGAAGTGGATACCGGCCCCGACCCCGTTGAGGCGAAAAAACGTTTCACCGCCCTCAAGCGCCAGCACAACAAAACCGAAAAGGTGATTGCAGAGAAAGGGCGACTGGACAAAAGCGCCATCAAGGAAATGGAGAAACTGGGCGAACTGTTCAAGTTCTTCAAGTTTACCCCACGTATTTCCGACCCTTTGACAGATTCCCCACGCAATATCCTGCTGGCCATACGCGATCAGGAACGTGAAATCATGCGCCTCGCTATCCGTGTGTGCGGTATGCCACGCAAGGATTTCATCACCTCATTCCAGGGCTCCGAGACGGATGCCAAGTGGGTGAGTCGCCTCGCACGCAAAAAAGACTACGGCCCCAAGCTGGTACTTGAAAAAGACGAAATTCAGCGTCTGCAACGCCGTATTGGGCAAATCGAAGGCAAATGCGGACTTGAGGTTACCGAGATCAAGGAAATCAACCGCGCCATGTCTATGGGCGAAGCCCGTGCACGTCGCGCCAAGAAGGAAATGGTAGAAGCCAACCTGCGTCTGGTGATCTCCATCGCCAAGAAGTACACCAACCGCGGCCTGCAGTTCCTCGATCTCATTCAGGAAGGCAACATCGGCCTGATGAAGGCCGTAGACAAGTTTGAATACCGTCGTGGCTACAAGTTCTCCACCTATGCTACCTGGTGGATTCGCCAGGCCATTACCCGATCCATCGCTGACCAGGCACGCACCATCCGTATTCCCGTGCATATGATCGAGACCATCAACAAGCTCAACCGCATCTCCCGCCAGATGCTGCAGGAAATGGGCCGCGAACCTACCCCTGAGGAACTGGGCGAACGTATGGAGATGCCGGAAGACAAAGTGCGCAAGGTTTTAAAAATCGCCAAGGAGCCGATCTCCATGGAGACGCCCATCGGCGACGACGAAGATTCCCACCTGGGCGACTTCATCGAAGACCATACCATCCACTCACCCGCGGATGCCGCTACCGGCCAGGGTTTGCAGGAAGCCACCAAGGAAGTGCTGGCAGGCCTCACCGCCAGAGAAGCCAAGGTACTGCGTATGCGTTTCGGTATCGACATGAACACCGACCACACCCTCGAGGAAGTGGGCAAGCAGTTCGACGTCACGCGCGAACGTATCCGTCAGATAGAAGCCAAGGCACTGCGTAAGCTGCGCCACCCTACTCGGTCAGATTACCTGCGCAGCTTCCTCGACGAGAACTGATAGCGAGCCGCTGTCTGTTCACGTGAACAGGCCTACTGCCCCAACACCTCGCTTCGTATCGCTCGTAGCAGGAGCAACACCAGCATGCTGAATATGGATCTCGGGAAACGAGTTGTCATAGAAACCACTCAACAAGAGTGGGTCGCCAGCCCCATGCCCGGCGTCTGGCGCAAACTACTGGCACGGGAAGATGCGGAGCGCGGTCACGCTACCAGCATAGTCCGCTATGACCCCGGCGCACGCTTCAGCGCCCACGATCACCCTCTGGGCGAGGAAATACTGATTCTGGAAGGGGTGTTCTCCGATGAAACCGGTGATTACCCGGCCGGCAACTATTTTCGCAATCCCGAAGGATTCCGCCACGCACCCTTCAGCGTTGAAGGCTGTGTGCTGCTGGTAAAGCTGCATCAATTCCAGACCGATGACATGGAACACGTTGTAATCGACACGCATGCTACGCCTTTTCAGGCAGGGGCTGGCAACTTGCAAGTGTTGCCATTGCACACGCATGGCGGCGAGCAGGTCGCACTGGTGCGCTGGCCGGCTGGCGAACGCTTTCAAGCGCACACACATTTCAGCGGCGAGGAAATCTATGTCATTAGCGGTGAACTAAGGGACGAGAACGGCCGCTATCCACAGGGTACCTGGATTCGCAGCCCCCACATGAGCCAGCACCACCCCTTTGTCGAAGAGGACACGCTAATCTGGGTAAAGGTCGGACACTTACCACAATAACGGTATGCCGACTGCTACCCTGCGGTAACCTCTACCCCTCGCCAGAAAGCCACTCTCCCGGTGATTTCAACCGCGGCGGGCTTTGGCTCAGGGTAATACCACACCGCATCCGTGTTGATTTGTCCATCAATCTCCAAAGAGTAGTAGTGAGCAGTCCCTTTCCAGGGGCAATGGCTGTTGGTAGCACTGCTACGAATATAGTCCTGCTGCAGACTGTCACTCGGAAAATAGTGATTGCCCTCCACCACTACCGTGTCATCTGATTCAGCAACAACTTTTCCCTGCCATATCGCCTTCATGTGGTTCTCCTATGCTGATTTGTCGTCTCTGGCTCATGATAGCCGAGAAAAGAAGCTAACAGGGTCTGGGACACGGGGCCATTCTTATCTATAATGCGCATCTCCTCTCAGGGGCCCATAGCTCAGTTGGTTAGAGCATCCGACTCATAATCGGCAGGTCGAAGGTTCAAATCCTTCTGGGCCCACCATTTT
>CAWWAG010000016.1:0-71338 GCA_963934845.1 uncultured Halioglobus sp.
TCGCTGCATCACTGGTCCTTGGTTCGGTAGTCCCCAAATTTCTCATCGCGCTCCTGCAGCGCTGCCGTTAATTTCGTGCCGCCTTCGGTGGCCTGCATAAACGCCTTGAAGGTTTCCTGATGGGTGGCCAATGTGCAAATCTCGGTACCCTGGCGCAAGCCGTCGCGCAATCCCATAACTTCCATTTGCCGGTGCACTGCGCGTTTGTTCAGGGCGACAATATCGGTGGGTATCGCGGCGATGCGAATGGCCTGGGCGAGTGTGCGTTCCTCCAGCTCCAGTTCGGGAAAACTGCCGGTTGCCCAGCCATAAGTAGCGGCCTCTTCTCCGCTCAGGGAGTCGCCTGTTAAAAGCATTTCCATGCCCTTGCGCATCCCTACCAGCCACGGGTGGAATTGCATGTCGGGCACACCAAAGCGCACGGCCGGGTAGCCGATCTGCGCGTTATCCGCCACGTATACCAGGTCGCAGCCTGTGGCCAACTCGCTGCCGCCCGCCAGGCAGTAGCCGTGTACCTGGGCGATAACCGGTTTTGACAGATCCCATATTTTCATCCAGCTCTCTACCACATGGCGCGGCCACTGACTGTCTCCGCCGGCGGTGTGGAAGGGATAGTCCTGCCCGACATTACCACCGCCCAAATCGTAGCCGGCAGAGAAGCAAGTTCCAGCCCCGCGAACAATCATCACATGCACCAAGGGATCCGCATCTGCCGTTTGCAGCGCGTGTAAAACCTCGCCACGTAGCTGGTGGTTGAGCGCATTGCGTTTCTCGGGGCGGTTCAGCGTGATGCGACGAACGTATGGGGCGGGCTCGTCAATTAACAAAACCTGATAGCCATCCTCGCCGTAGTGCGTTGTCTTGACCGGTGTGTTGGTATAGGGGTTGGATTGGTCGCTGTTGCTCATGATAAGTACTCGATTGCTGATAGATTCGCCAGCCACGCAGGCTGCTTCAAGGTGCAGACTAGTACAGTCCGCGCATTTTCCCAAATCACCCATAGTGACCGTGGTTAATGGCGGGACTGTTTCTTCGACACTGCTCAGTCTGCCGGTACTGCCGGGGCTGTGCCGAACGGCGTATCGAAAGCGGGCTGGCGAGCAGCCCTGAGGTTTAGGGCAGGGGATAGATCAGAGCGCTGTTGGCCAGCTGTGCCGGCGCGACCAGGCGGCGCTCGTTGTTCTGCCACTGCATCACGAGGTTGCGCCTACCTATCTGGCGGCCAGTTTCGCTGACGGCGTAGGAGCCTATCAGGGCCTGGAAATACATGGTTCTCAGTTGCTCGCGCACCAGGTCATGTTCTGTGGTGCCCGCCAATCGGATTGCGGCTTCCAGTATTTCGCCGGCGCTATAGCCCATCACCGCGTACACCCCTGGGTGGTAGCCGTAGCGCTGGGCAAATCGATAGGCAAAATCCTGTGCGCCAGGCTCGCGTGAACTGCGCAGCCATTGCACGATCCCGAGCACACCCTCTGCATCCGGGCCTAACTGTCGGGCAAACTCGCGCAGGCCCGGCCCGATGGTGAACCCCAGCATTTTGGGTTTCACGCCTTGTTTTTTGAGGGCGCGGACTATGGCGATGGAATCATCCAGATAGGAAACACCAAAGATCATATCGGCATTCACTTCGCCCAAACGCTTGGCCAGAGCGGCGAAGTCGCGTTGTTCGGGCGCATAACCCTCAACGAGCACGAGCTTGAAACCATGCTCCTGCAGTTGGCTTTCAGCAATCGTTGCCAGATCTTCGCCGAAATCGGTACGCGCATACACAAATGCTACTGTTTTGACGCCAGCATCGGCAGTCAGTTGAAGGCCGCTCAGGTAGTCGCTAGTGGGGGTGTCAGCGCCAAACACGTTAGTCAGGCCGCGGCTCCAGATATTATCGTCAGAGGCAGCGGTGGTCACCATCGGAATATCGTATTTTTCAGCGATGAGACTGGCAGCAAGCGTCAGCGACGAGGAGTAGGGGCCGACCAGAATGTCGACTTCATCCTTGCCGATCAACTGGGTGAAACCAGTGACCGTGCCAGCATCGCGTGAGCCGTCGTCGTAATGGACGATTTCGACAGGCCGGCCCAGGAGTTCACCGCGTGCATTGACATCTGCTGCCCACATTTGCAAGCCGCGCAACTGCTCGATACCGAACTCTTTGTAGTGCCCGGTAAGTGATTGAGTGGTACCTACTCTGATGGGCTCGGATGACTCAGTGGCGTCAGCCGAGTGGGCCACACGGGAAACCGCTAGCGTTAAAGCAAAAGAGATCAGGAGTAACTGGTGAATCACGTTCGTCCCCATTTTATTGGCCTACGTCGAGCTTGCGCTTGGTTGAGTACAGCCAGCGAACCATCTGATACTCGAAGGCAGACCCGTTCTCATAGTATCGGAACGAGGTGTTGGCCCGATTATCAATGGGATAAAGTACCGATGTCGTTATGTCTACCGGCTCAGAAAAGACTTCGCTCCTTGCTGTGAACTGAACGTAGGCGTCAGGTATTTTGCCAAGACCGTCGCGAAGATTGGAGGGGCCAAGGAACGGGATAACGAGATAAGGCCCCTGCGGCGCCCCCCAGAAGCCCAGTGTCTGACCAAAGTCTTCCTTTGGCCGAGGAATATCTATCGCGCTCGCAACATCGACCAGTCCAAACAAACCAACGGTAGAATTGACGAGTACACGGCCGGTACTTTGCAGGAGTTTTGTGGGGCGCAGTTGCAGGGCCGAGTTCAGCATGGTCAGCAAATCTTCAAAGTTGTTGAAGAAGTTGCTGATACCGGTGCGTCCGATCTTGGGCACTACCGCCTCATAACCACGCACTATAGGCAGGAATACGGCCTGATCGAAATGGTAATTGAAGTTATAGATACGTTTGTTCATGCCTTCCCAGGGATCATAGACCGCCGTGAAATCGTCCAGATCGTCCTGCTCCGGCGGCAGTAGTCGCTCGGCAGTAAAGATCGGCTCTGGATAGCTTTTGGCTTGTTCCTGAGGCTGTGGACCGCTACTGCAGGCGCCAAGCGCCAGCGCTAGAATGGGGATCGAGAATCTTTGAAGGATTGATTTCATCACTGCATCTCCCCCTCGGTAAACGCGGCGACCATATGGGCTACATTGTCACGATAGTTCATGTTGCCGATGTGGCCGCCGGAGGGGTAAATCGTGGCCCTGTCGCCAAACACGCGGGGGAAAAACTCGATCTCTCCCGGTTCGAGAATGACATCATCGACATTGCCCATCATCATAATTTTCTTGGCGTTGTGCAGGTATTCCTCAATGGTATTCAGGCTCATTGAAGCGATAAATTGGTCACGGGTCATGGACGGTTCTTCCGCCTTGTAAAAAGGGTAGAAAAACTCGTGGTAGTAGTCGGTAAAGCCCAGTCGCAGGGAGACTTCGTTGTAAACGCGCAGATCGCTGTAGCGGTTCAGTGTCAGCCCTTTTGGCTTGATATAGCCGAAGTCGGCCATTACGTCAGAGGTGAATGCCAGCGATGCGGATGAGACGCGGAAGGAGGTGCCAATCAGCGCCCCCAGTTCTTCATCTTTTAGCTTTAGTGCCTTATAGGCTTTGTAGAGAAAATCATCGCCACCGGCGTCAGCGGATGCCTCATATGTGGAAGTGTAGGCACGCATCAGTTTGTCGACAAACTGGTCAAAGTTGTTGATGCCGCCAGGGATATCCTGGGTCATGCGGTCCAGCAGTGAAATAGAGCTGTAAAGCGATATGGGCGGATTGATGAGCAACACACGTTTAAAATTGAAGGATTTGCGTTCTTCGTCCAGCTTCGATACAAACGCTGCGTTAAAGCCGCCGAGGCTGTAACCGATAACGTTGAAGGACGTGGCGGTGATCTCGTTCTTCAGCTCAGCCCAAATCATCTCGAAAACGCGGTAGATATCTTCCGCATCCCGCTCGGCATGGCCAACGACACCTGTTTTAGACGCCGCGATAACAAAATTGTTATAGGTGGGAGAGGAGACGGAAATGACATGATAGCCAGCCTGGTAGAACGCTTTGGCCATATTGGTGTTTTTGCCGCCGTTGTGTGAGCCGCCTGTTCCCGCGATAAGAAATATTAACGGGGCCTCGTGGTCTTGCAGGGCCACGGAGTAGAGCAGTTCATGCCCGTAAAAAAATACGTCTGGCGTAACGCGATCGGGAAAGATAACGATGCTTCGGCTCTTGAAGGGAATGCTCTCTGGAAGATCGGCCTGATAACCCTCGGGCGTGCCCACCACCGTAGCGGCGAAGCGATCTGTAATAGGGTAGTCGTAGTTTGCGACAGTATTGACGGCGGCGAAGGTCAGCGAGGCGAACAGAAGCGCGCACAAGCCGGCAATTAATTGCTGCGTGGTCTTTGTTATTGTCACGTTAATCCCGGATCTATCGCTTAGCGATCTGAGATGTTGGCATGAATGGCTCGCGCTGTCACTACGAACATCAAAAAAACGCCCGTCTCCTCGGGTAAAAATGCGGTATTTAGGTCGCGCAGTGCAAATACAGCGCCGCAATTATCTCATTACGCAGTTCGGCGGGTGCGATCACTTTGTCGAAGGCCATAGCATCGGCGGGTACCCAGGCGCCCGATTGAGCCTCCTTGAGTCGGGCCGCATCCTCGTTGCTCCCGCCTGCTGCTTCGACCCCCCCTATGGCGGGTATGCCGCCAAGATTCACGCAGGGTAGGGCGAGGCTGATCAGTTGCCCGTCCCAGGGATTCATGCCCATCACGGAGCTGCCAAACCCGAAAGCCTTGCGCAGAGTCACAACAATTTTACGTCCCCTGAAGCGGCGTTGCGCGAGGAACATCTGGCCTGCGGCTTTCAATACGCCAGATTTTTCAGCGGCGGGACCGGGCATGACGCCAGGGTTGTCCAGTAAACTGACCAGCGGCAGGCCGAAGCTGTCTGCCATCGCAATGAAATGGCTGGCTTTGTCGGCGGCTTCCCGGGTGATAGCACCTGCCTGCACGGTGGGTTGGTTGGCCATTAACAGGCAGGGAACGCCCCCGATACGACCGATGGCCAGGATCATACTGCGGCCATAGTCAGGTTGTAACTCAAACAGCGACTGCGCGTCGACCAGTTCGTGCAGCACCTGATGCATGTCATAGGCCTGGTTGGCCTGTGGCGGAATAATATCCATAAGGCGTTCTACGCTGCGCCTTGCCGCCACGGGGTGGTCGCGGTATTCGGGCAAGGGGTCGCCCGCGCGCGATGGCAACAGTGACAGGAAGTAGCGCGCCATCGCAATGCAGTCCTGTTCGGTTTTTCCCCTATTGTGGGCGACACCACTCTCGCGGGTGTGCAGGCTGGCGCCACCCAGTTCAGCAGGGGTGGCCTCGATACCAAGCGCGGCCCGCACCAGCGGCGGGCCGGCGGAAAATAGAGCTGCGCCTTCTGCCATCACAATGAGGTCGGCGAACATACCCGTCAATGCGCCATGACCGGCGGACGTGCCCAGCACCAGAGTGATGACCGGTACCTGTCCTTTGAGATCCGCTACCAGTTGCAGATCGTTCGGGCAGTTGGGGTAGCGCTCGGTCTGATTCCCGGTGCGCTCCCCGGCGCCATCGAGCATCAACACCAGCGGTAGGCGCTGTTCCATTGCCAGACGCACCAATCGGGTGCGCTTCGCAGCATTGGGGTGACCAATGGAGCCACCTTTTACAGTAAAGTCCTCGGCGACCACCACCAGACTGCGGCCATCAATACGGCCGGTTCCGCCCACCAAGCCATCACCTGCAAGTGACTCCTGCCCATCGGGTGGGTTGCCGCCAGCCAGCGCGCCGTACTCACTAAAGCTGTCTTCATCGCACAGATAGGCGATGCGTTCGCGCACATTTAACCGGCCTCGCTCCAGTTGCTTGCGCACTTTGTCGGTGCCGCCCATGGCGCTGGCAATATCGGTGCGCTCTTTAAGTTGCGCTAATAGTGTTTTCCAATCTTCGCGGTGGTTATTCAAGCGGGTACTTCCTGTGCAGGGTTCTTGAGAGTGCAGGTGAACATACGGCATGGTTTTCGCCAATACAACTGCATCGAAGTGAAGCAAGTAATGGCTAGATTTGAACACTACGAGACTCGGCGGGATGGACACAAGCCGCATCCTCCGCCGTGCGATCATACACACGCGAATCACGCCGGTCGGTGAGTTTCTCAACCCTTGGGGCCAATTTTGTGTATAATGGCCGGCTATCACAACTTATAAAAGGTCAAACTGACATGGCACGCAAACCCACAAGAGCCCCAGCGAAAAGAAAGCAACCGGCGGCAGTGGAAACATCGCAGTCTATTGAAGAGCAAACCAAACTATTTCTGAAAGGCGGCAACAAGATTGACGTCATCAAGTCAGGCATCAGTGGTCAACCCTCGATGGCCGTTAACAAA
This sequence comes from uncultured Halioglobus sp., assembly GCA_963934845.1. GTDB lineage: Bacteria > Pseudomonadota > Gammaproteobacteria > Pseudomonadales > Halieaceae > Marimicrobium. The sequence goes on from CAWWAG010000016.1 coordinate 6,379, forward strand.
CACATCAAACTGGGCAATAAAGCCGCCGCGTCATAGTCAGGGCTGCTGATAACGGTGTGGCTTGACTGTTCGTCTACAATAATCAGCGACGCACGCCGTTAAAATCCCATGATTTTGGTGTTGACATAGCTGCCGGTAGCTATATACTGCCCGCTGCTTGTACGCAAAACGATCTTATGTATACCATCTCGAAGTCTACCGGTAAGTACCTCGCCCTGTTTTTCATAAGTAATTTCTTCGCATTTCAAGCACAACCTGCCTTCAAGAAAGGCGTTAATTATAGTTGAAAAATATAGGAAGTATGTATGGCGACTGGAACTGTTAAGTGGTTCAACGAAACCAAAGGCTTTGGCTTCATCGAGCAAGAATCTGGTCCTGACGTATTTGCGCATTTCAGCGCGATTTCAGGTTCAGGCTTCAAGACTCTGGCTGAAGGCCAGAAAGTTGAATTCACTGTCACACAAGGCCAAAAAGGCCCCCAGGCAGAGAACATCGTAGCGGTTTAATCCCCGCTCGCTAAACAAGCCCGCCCTGTTCGCAGTGCGGGCTTTTTTATTGCCTGGATTTCTACAGGGGCAGATAGAACTGTTCGTACCAGCGCCGCAGTTTATTGATCGGGCCGTCGCCATCACACAAAATGGGGTTTTCACGGTAGACCTTGTCCTTCCAGATCTCGACATCCTGGCCAAATGCGACATGAGCCATTTGTGGATACAGTTGTGCGAACTCCGGTGGCAGCGGTTGGTCGGTGAGACTGGCGACCATCACCGCTGAGCACAGATCTACTTCGTCCGGTCCAGTTGGCGTATGGCAGTTCACCCACCAGCTTTTGAAGCTCACTGAGGGACTTCTGGATTCCGTGTAGTAATACATGATCGACGGCCCGTGATAGGTGGCGTCTCCCCAGGCATCACTGTCTTCACCACCCTCTTCTTCGCGCGCCGCCTGAATATCAAACACCACGCCCGGTGGAATGATCATTTTAGCATCGGGGTCGCGTCTCACCCTCGATATCTGGGTAACGGAGCGCTCGTTGAAATGATTCTCGAAGGATTGCACGCTGCCGCCATGTACATGGGGAAAGTGCGCAATATCGACGATATTCTCAATGACATCACAGGGCTTGGCGCGGATACGTGAGCGGTTGAATACCCAGTCACCCCAGCCCTGTGGGCCCCATTCGGGGATATTCGGCAAGTAGGCTTCCGGTGCTTCCTCGGCAAGCCCATACCACAGTGCAATAAAGCCACTTTGCTCCAGTACGGGCCAGCCCTTCAAGGCATTGACCGCCCTGTCTGGAATGCTCTTGGCGTAGGGAATGGCGACACACTGCCCCTGCGGGTTAAACGTCCAGCCGTGGAATGGACAGGCGATAGTATCGCCGCGCACCCGGCCCTCACCGCTACCCAGGTTGGCACCAAGGTGGGGGCAGTGGGCATCCAGAATCGCAACCTGCCCCGACTCCCCGCGATAGGCGACGAGGTCCTGGTCGAAGTAGCGCAGCTTTTTGACCTCACCCACCTGCAGTTCCTGGGAAAAAAGTACGATGTGCCAGCCTCTGGCATAGCGACCCGGCTCAAGGTAGGCGTACTTGTCGTTATTCATACTGACTCCTGTTGTTCGCTCACGCCAAATGCGTGGCGCGCGGCTATGTAGGCAAAGGTCATCGCGGCACCAATGGTCGCACCCGCTCCGGGATAGGTATTACCCATCACCGTGGCGCTGGCGTTACCCGCTGCATACAGCCCCTCAATCACGGCACCACTGGTATGCAGTACTCGAGCATATTCATCACACAGCAACCCCCCTTTGGTATCCAGGTCGCCCGGCTCGCAGCGCAGTGCGTAGTAGGGCGCTGTCTCCAGCGGTCCGAGGGATGGGTTGGGACCAACGGTTTTGTCTGCGTAGTAGCGGTCGTGTTCGCTTACGCCGCGGTCAAACTCGGGGTCTTCGCCGTTGCGCGCGTGGGCATTGAACGCCTGCACGGTCTGCACTAATGCGTCTGGCTCGATCTGCAACTTTTCAGCCAGTTCTGCAAGGGTATCGGCCTTGGTCAGCAATCCTGATTCGAAGAGCGTTGGTGAAAGCCTCGCATCCTGCTCTACCTTCCCCGGCTTCAGGTGGCCGACTGCATACTTGGCCCGGTACTTGGCATCGAACACCAGATAGCAGGGGATTGCGCCCTCGCCTCTGGTCTCACTGTCATACTGCGCCTTGACGAAATCCTCATAGGGTTGCGCCTCGTTGGTAAACCGTTTGCCCTGGCGATTGACCATGATGGAGCCCGGGTTGGATTTGCCGGCGATCAACGCCATCACCCGCCCGTCGGGAATGGTGTAGGTGGGTGACCACCACGCGCAGTCCATAAAGCCCAGATCTGCACCAATCTGCGTGCCCATGGTGACGGCATCACCGGTGGCCCCGGGCGCAGCGGCGGTCCACTCGCTCCCGATAGGCGCACGTTGATACTGCTGCCGCATTTCGGCGTTGTGAGAAAAGCCGCCAGTGGCCAGCAGAACGCCGCGCCGCGCATGGATGCGTTGCTGCTTGCCGTTGTGGTCTACCAGTGCGCCGCAGACCCTGCCGTTATCCTGCAACAACTCCAGTACCGGCGAGTTCAGCCACAGCGGAATGTCTCTATCCTGCAGTGACAGCCGCAGCCTGGCGACCAGTGCTGGCCCGAGTGTCAGGCGGTTGTCGCGCTGCCTTTTCAAGCGGGCGGGAATATCCAGCAGATACCGTAGCAACAGGCGCAGGCCTGTTAAATAGGCGCTGACGTCCATCTCCTGCAAGCCCTGGCCCTCCTCCACCGTAACGTTGAAGGGTAATAACAGTCCATCGTAGTGACCCAATCTGATGGTGTCGGCATCCGCTCCCAATCTGCGCAAGTCAATGGGCGCGTTGTCCATGGAGCGGCCGCCGGTTTTATAGCCGGACACGTGCTCGTAGTAATCCATGTACTTGGGCAACGCGGAATACTCAACGTGACTGTGTTGCATCATGAACTGCAGCATCTGCGGGGCCCGGGTGGCGTAGGCGCGGATGCGCGCGTCGCTGACGCTGTCACCGATGAGTCCCTTCAGGTAGACGTAGCCCTCTTCAACACTGTCCTGGATATTCACTTCAGCCTGCCGATGGTTGCCCGGAATCCATGCGACCCCGCCAGATTTGGCGGTGGTACCCCCGTAGACAGACTCTTTCTCCACTACCAGTACGGAGCCCCCCGATTCGTGGGCCACCACCGCCCCGGTCATTCCCGCAGCGCCTGCGCCCACGACGAGCCAATCAACAGTCAGATCTGGATTTTCTGCAGCCATACAGTTCTACCTATAAGGTTTGACGCCCAGTGTGGCAGTGCAAGGTGGGTTGAACCAGTATTCGTCACAAAGGGGGGTGGTCGGTTCAATATTTCGGCCACAGTGGTTGACCGGGGACAACGCCGGTTCTATGGTCGTCAGCAACTTTATCTAAATATACACTCACAGCAGCGAGCGCTCTATGACAACCATTCCCCTGGCCCAAATTCATGGCGTCAATGACTTGCGTCTGGATAACATTACACCACCGCTATGCGGTCCTGATGACGTGGTAGTGCAGGTGCGCGAGTGCGGCATCTGTGGCTCTGATCTGGGCTATCTCGCCATGGGGGGGTTGATGGGGCCTGGCACCCCCATGCCGTTGGGTCATGAACTGTGGGGCATGGTGAGTGAGATCGGCAGTAATGTGACCCATGTGGTAACAGGGGATCGTGTCGTCGTCCAACCCATGAGCAATGGCAATAACATCGGCAATGGTGGCGCAGAAGGTGGATTCTCACCCTACCTGCTGGTGCGCAATGCCGCTGTGGATACAGCCAGCACACTCAAGATTCCTGCGGAATTACCCGAGGGCTACGGCGCGCTGGTCGAGCCTTTGTCCGTCGCGCAGCACGGCGCAAACCGGGTAACGGCAACAGCGGCTGACAAGGCGGTTATCTTCGGTGCAGGTCCTATCGGTTTGTCGATGTTGCAGGTTTTGCACTACCGCGGACTGGAGGATATTGTGGTGGTTGATCTATCTGATCGGCGCTTGGAAGCGGCGCGTGCAATGGGCGCAATACCACTGCGGGCCGACGATCCGCAACTGACACAGCAACTCATAGAGCATCACGGCATATCAAGTTTTTTCGGCATGCCCATGCCCGGCAGTACACTATTTTTTGAAGCCACCGGTGTGCGTGCGGTGTTCGAAAACATTGTCTCTATGGCCGGCCCCGGCAGTCGTATCTGCCTGACGGGTGTGCATAAGGAGGCCGCCACGGTCGATTTGGTGATGCTGTTGGCCAAGGAGGTCGCCATCATCCCGGCCATGGGCTATGACAGGGAGTTTGATGAGGTGATTGCGATGTTACAGTCGGGAAAATTTGATCCTACTGTCATGGTAACGCATCATTTCCCGCTGTCCGAGATTGACGCGGCCTTCGCAGTGGCGCGTGATCCACAAAACGCAATTAAAGTTATGATCGATTGTCAGGCGTGAGCCAGTGGCAGTCGGATACGGAATTCACCAAGGGGTATATATGCAGGATTTAGACGGTAAGGTTGCGGTTGTCACTGGCGCGGGCTCGGGCATAGGGGAGGGCATTGCACGCGCGGCTGCCGCTGCCGGTATGAAAGTGGTCGTTGCGGATATAGACATGGAAAAGGCACGGGCGGTGGTCGCTGATCTGGGTGAACACGCGTTGGCATGCAAGGTGGATGTATCCAGTCTAGCCTCGGTGGAAGCCCTGCGCGATGCGACGCTGGAACGTTTTGGCGCTGTCCATTTGCTGTGCAATAACGCCGGTGTCTGGATCGGTGCATTGATGCAAGAGGCGGATATCAAGGACTGGCAATACCTGATAAACGTCAATTTGTACGGTGTCATCCACGGTGTTAAAGCGTTCCTGCCGTTGTTGGTGGAGCAGGGCGAGGGGCATATTGTGAATACGGCATCCATGGGTGGTTTGATCTCAGGGCCCCCCGAAGGCCTGTACACAACGACAAAATTTGCTGTCGTGGGATTGTCAGAAGCACTGCTGATGGAAGTGGCCGACAAGGGCGTGGGGGTCTCTGTGTTATGCCCGGGCCTGGTGAAGACCAACCTGATTACGCAATCCTTCGCAATGCGCCCGGATGAACTCGACTCCGGTATCGATCACCAGCAGGTTGCGCCCGATGTGGCCAACGGTATTTCTCCCCTGTCGGTGGGTGATCAGGTAATGGACGCGGTGCGCGAAGGGGGCTTCTACGTTATTACGCACGATGATTACCGCGATATCATTGCGATGCGTCACGATGGCATTCTCGCCGCACTCGACGCCCACACGCAACGTTACGGATCGACATCTGGCAAAGTGGTGTAAGGATCGCGCGAAGGCCGCTCAGGGTGAGGGAATGCCCAACACGGTTTTGGCGAACGCCAGAGCCGCTGCAGAGTCCACGCGCGAACCGTAGTCTTCGAGGAATAGCTTGCCAACCACCTGACCGCGACTGTCGATAACAATCATACCTGGATGCGGTATCCCGTACTGAAAGTCGCCGGGTGCGTAGTCTTCATTAAGTATGCCCAATGTTTTGAAACTCAGTGCGTCTTGGTCTGACAGCAGGGGAATGGTGATACCAAACTTGTCGATAAAGGCGCGCTGCAGGCTCGGTTCATCATAGGTAATGGCTACCATGCCGATGCCCGCCACCTCGAACCCCGCCTTGTTTTCCTGTAGCTGAATCATCTGGCGCATGCAGTAGGGGCACCAGTCTACCGAGCGGCTGGCAATAAACACGGTTCCATTGGGCCCGGAAAATTCGTTGATAAGCGTGACACTGCGACCCTCCCAGGTCGCCTGAAGCCCCGGGAAACGAGAGCCCACGGCCGGACCAGGATCAAAGTCGTCAGTATCACCGCTTACAAACATGTCCTGTGTGAGTCTTGAAATTGCCAACTCTTTGAGCGGTTCGCGGAACACGTAGCCGAGCGTAAGTGCAGGTATCAACAGTAAAAGGATGATCTTTAGCACATTTTTCATGATGTGTTTGTCCGTATTTTTTTGACTGGGCCGTGTCACGTTGCAGTGTATCCGATAATTCACCAAGGCTGGCGTGCTATTGTTGGCATAGGCTACAGCGGGTATCCTCCCTTCTCTATAAAACAGGCTTCGGGGCGTAGATTAATGAGTGACCAGTTACTGATGACAGTGCTATTTTTAGGGCTGCTCTACGGTCTGATTTTTACCAAGTGGGCGGCGGAATGGGTGTTTGTCTGTGTCATGCTCGCGGCCTACTTTGCCGGTCTGGTGAGCACTGATGAAGTGTTGGATAAGGCCTCAAATAGCGGTGTTATGACGCTGGTCATTCTGTTGCTGGTGTCTACCGGTATCGAGAAAGTTTCGTGGCTCACACAAATGTCGGATAAATTGATTGTCCCCAGTTATGGAGGAACCCTGTTGCGTATGGGCTCGGTGACGGCGATATTTTCCGCGTTTGTCAATAATACAGCCGTTGTGGCTGCGCTGGCACATACCGTTCGCAGCAATAAACTTCACCCGGCCTCCAAGCTGTTGATACCGCTTTCGTACGCCACCATTCTGGGCGGAACGATGACGTTGATAGGCACCTCCACCAACCTGGTGGTGAACAGCTTTCTGGAGGATGCGACCGGCACCGGGCTCGGCTTCTGGGCGTTTTTCCCCATCGGCGCAACCGCCACGGTGCTGGGCCTGGCGACATTGCTGTTGAGCTCACGACTGCTACCACAGGGCAGTGCGCCGACCATGGATATCGATGAATACGTTATTGAGGCGAAGGTTGGCGAGGACTCGGGCCTGATCGGAAAAAGTATCATGGAAAACAAGCTGCGCGATCTCGAGGACTTGTTTTTGGTAGAGATCGTGCGTGGTGCCCACCTGATATCGCCGGTGACGCCACAGGAGCGTATAGAGGCTGGAGACAAGCTGATATTTTCGGGTGATATCAGGCAGGTACAGTCACTGGAATCCTTTGATGGGCTGCGCCTGTTCGCGGTAGAAGAGGGCTTGCTGAGTTCCAACATGAAGGAAGTCATTGTATTACCCAACGCGGCTATCGAAGGCAAAACGGTCAAGGAAAGCGCCTTTCGCTCGGTGTTTGATGCGGCCGTCGTCGGTATGCGTCGCGGGGGGAAGCGCTTGTCGGGCAAGCTGGGGAATATCACGATAGCGGCCGGTGACAGTATGATCCTGGCGGTAGGGCCTGATTTCAATGAACGGAAAAACCTCGATAAGAACTTTGTCATCACCAATGACTCAATTGGCAAAATTCAGCTGACCAGACTGCAGAATTATTTTGTCACCGGTGCTTTGCTGTTAGTGGTTCTGCTGGCTTCGCTGGAGTTGGTGCCACTGATCAAGGGGGCGACATTTTTGTTGATCGGTATGCTGTTTCTCGGCGTTGTCACTGGCTCGGAGTTGCGACGACGGTTTCCCTTCGAACTGTGGCTGATCATCGCATCGGCGCTGACAATATCGCAGGCCCTGGCCAACTCTGGCCTGGTGACAGTGCTAACAGATACCCTGCAGACGCACCTGGTAAGCCTGGGGCCTTTTGGCGCGATGGTAGGCGTGTTTTTCTTTACCTTGATACTGACTGAGACGATGACAAATAACGCCGCCGCCGCACTGTGCTTCCCGCTGGCGTTTGGGTTGTCGCAGAGTTATGGCGTGAGTTATATGCCGTTCGTGATGGCTGTCGCCTTCGGTGCCAGCGCTAGCTTTATGACGCCCTTTGGCTATACCACCAACCTGATGGTACAGAACATGGGAGGGTATGAATTCCGGGATTATTTCAGGACAGGCCTCCCCATCTCGGTGGTATTTTCCGCCGTTGTCATTTTTATGCTGCCCCGGTTTTTCCCGTTCTAGCCGTACTCCTGTCCAGCGCAGCACGGTGGTGTTATCTCAGGTCATGCCTGTCGAAAATCCGCCATCCACCGGCAGTGTTTGCCCGGTAATCCAGGCCGCCGCTGGAGAGCTGAGAAACAGTACAGCTGCAGCGATGTCTCTGGGTTCCCCCGTGCGTTTCAGGCCCTGTCGCTTGAGCGTTTCTGCCACGGCTTCCGGCATGGTATCCAGCATGGGCGCGGTTAAATTGGATTGGGTAAGCCCTGCGGCGACGGCATTGGCGCGAATACCAAACTGGCCCCAACTCATGCCGAGAGTTTTGGTAAGCTGCACCAGGCCGGCTTTTGCAGCGCCATAGCCTGGCGTCCACTCGAACCCAAAGAAGGACGTCATGGAGGCAATGCCAATAATGCTGGCGCCGCCGGGGAACTGGCTTGCCGTCAGCAGATCCTTACAGGCCGAGCTGAGGTGAAATGCACTGGACAGGTTCACGGCAAGGGATTGATCGAACGCCTCTGCCTCCCATTCATTGCCCTGCATACCGCCCGCGTTGTTGACGAGGATATCCAGCTTTGACAATGAGGCTGCCAGAGTTGAGAGCGCCTGTCGGTCGTTGACATCCAATTGACGGTAGGACATGTCACGCAGATCCGAACCGTAATCGCCGGCGGATTTTTTTCGGCCCGTGATGATAACTTCCGCACCCGCATCCCGATACTCGTGAGCACAACCCAGGCCGATGCCACTGGTCCCTCCGGTAATCAGTACTGTGGCGCCGGCGTAGTTGTAGGAAATACCTTTAAACATGTAAACCTCTTGTTCTATCTGTGAATTATTATGTCTTAACGATGTACTACAGCTGTGGCAGGGAGTCGTTCACCAGGCCTGCGCTCCAGCCGCCATCTGCGATAAACTCTGCGCCGGTGCTGTAAGTTGCCTCATCCGACGCCAGGAATGCGGTTAAGGCGGCCACTTCGCGCGGCAGGCCAACGCGGGGGAGGGCGTGGTTCGCGTAAAACTTGTCGGCATCGTCCTGGGACATGAAATCCGAACCGTGCATTGCGGTGTATATGCCGCCCGGATGAACACTGTTTACGCGGATATTGAATTTCCCCATTTCCATAGCGGCAGCTTTGGTCATACCACGCACTGCCCATTTAGTGGAAGAATAGGCTACCAGCGAATTTTTCGATTGCAGACCATCAATGGAGGAGACATTGATGATGGAGCCTCCGCCATTTGCTTTCAGGCTGGGAAACACTGTCTGCATACCCAGAAAGACACCCAGCTGGTTGATGCTGAAAATCTTCATGAAGTCTTCTTCAGTCGTGTCCACAATGGTTTTCTGAAAAATAATTGCGGCATTGTTGACCAGTACAGATATTGGGCCCAGTGATTCGGCGACCGGAATGGCCACTTCCCAGTCGGCTTTGCGGGATACGTCCAGATGCGAATAGAGTGCGCTATCGCCCAGTTCATCGGCGAGCGCTTGTCCGGGTGCATCCAGAACATCTGCGATCAGTACTTTGGCGCCGTGTTCTACCAGCAGGCGAACTGTCGCTTCACCCATGCCCCGCGCCCCGCCTGTAACAATGGCTACTTTACCTGCTAATCGTGTCATGTCTGTTCCTTTGAGTGTATTCATGGAGCAAAAAAAAAGGCGGACACCAAAGGTGTCCGCCCTGTATTACGACTGAAGGTACAGTTTAGAAGCGGTACAGAGCGCTAATACCGATTTCTTCGTAGGATTGCTCAAGCTTTCCACCGGGCAGACCCAGGTCTGTTCCGTTGATGTCGTCAGGCGTTATGTCTGTGTAAGCCAGATCAACAGCAAGGCTTTCAGTGATGAACCACTCTACGTTGGCGCGAACACCTTGAATTTCGTAGCCATTTTCATCTTCCAGTGCGTAGTCAATGCCGAGGCCCAAGTTGTTGTTGAGGTACCAGGTACCGCCCAGTACCCAAGTAGTGGGATCATCGATGCCGCTAACAACTGTTTTGCCGCCGCTAGCGCGTGCCATCAGGCCGCCGTTACCGAACGCGAAGAAGTGCTCAACATCAAGGCTCCAACGGTCAGCGTCGCCGCCATTATTGACGTTAACGTTTTCATAGCTCATAACAGCTGTGGTGTTTGGAGTGACGTAATAACCAAGACCACCGCCCCAGGTATTGACTTCTCTATCACCGGGCTCTGCACGCTCAAAGGTTACGTCAACGATTACGCCTGACAGCTTCCAGCCTGGGCCTTCAGCAACATAGCGCATGTCAGCGTTATAAGTCTGACCGCTTGCATCATCACCGCTAGAAAGATCAATATCGCCATCGGTAAAGCCAACCGCTAATGAGGAAGCGTGATCCAGGAAGGCTGCTTCACCAAGAGGCCCCTTGCTTGTATCAACAGTTTCAAAGAAGTAAGTGCCACCAACGTTGTAAATGTCAGCGTCTACGCTGTCACCATAGTTCCCGAATCCCGGGACATTTCTAAAATCGTACTCGAAGGTACCCATGGCAACGCCAGCATCTACTTGCCATTGGTAATCGGCTTGGGCAGTTGCTGAAATAGCCAGGGCAATGCCTGCTACTAATGCGGTCTTCTTGAACATTGTGTTCTCCTTTCGGGGTCTCATAAACTTACGGGCTTCCCCCTTCTTGATTGCGGGGATGACGCTAATATTACGCATGCCACAGAGAGCAGCAAGGTAATAATTTGGCGCTGGGTAATGTGAACTATTTACTTGTTTTTGTAAAGCCGAGTGGTCGCTGATTGCCAGAGCCTAAAGTTGTGCTTTTCCGGGCGCCTAAGGTTGATAATTTGTCAAAATAAATTAGGGGTTTAGGGCGCAGAAGTCGCGCCTTTGCTCTGTTTGGCGCTTAAACCTTGCGCCGATGTGTGAAAGTCAGCTTGATCACTCTTGTTCGCTGCGTCCTTTGGCCAACACACTCTGCCGACGCTCCTCAATAGCGGCCCCCGATGCCTGCCTGGCCCAGGCGATTGCGCGGGCTTCCTCCCACGCCAGAGCGTCATTCAACGCCATGGAGTAACCCTGTTCTATCAGCGTTTGATATTCCGTCAGAACCTGTGGCACACAGCCGCAGATATCCTGCGCCATTTTGATCGCCCTGGGCAACAGGTCTGCGTGGGCGACCACATGGTTGACCAGACCCCAGTCATAAGCCTGCTGAGCGAATACCGGCGCTCCGGTGAACGCGATTTCCCTGGCGCGCGACAATCCGATCAAACGCGGCAGTTTCTGGCTGAGACCCCAGCCTGGCAGCATGCCTACGCGGGCGTGCGTATCGGCGAAGCGGGCGTGTTCCGACGCGATCAACATATCGCAGGCCAGCGCCATCTCGAAGCCACCGGTGATACAGTGGCCATTGATAGCGCCGATAATTGGTCCATCGAACCTCGCCATTGCCTGTGCGACCGCATTGTCAGCCTCTTCTGCGGTATTGCTGGTATTGCTGGCGCCCAGTTCCTTGAGATCAAAGCCAGCGCAAAAGGCCTTGCCATTACCGGTGAGGATGATCACCCTGACGTCAGGATCTGCAGTGCAATCCGCGAAGGCCGCGACAAAGTCCTGGCGCAGCTGCCGCGACAGGGCATTCATCGATTTCGGGCGGTTTAGTGTTACGACGGCGAAACCCTCGTGTTTTTCCAGTAGCACGGTGCTCATAATGGCGTTATCCAAGTAGTGAGGGTGATTTCAGTAGGCCGAGTTCCTTGGCGATGGCCGGTCCGCGCAGCACATTCTGCGGCTCCCAGGCCTGCGGCGCATCGTTCTGTGCCAGCCAGGTGACGACGGCGGCAATGGCCGACGGTGTACAGGGTTTGAACCTGGCCATTACGGCATCGTCGATACCGGCCAGACGCATCACTTCGGTCATCACCAGCCCGGGCTCCAGATTGTATACACGCAGGCCCACATCCGGGTGCTCGGCGCGCAGGGAACTGGCCATACGGGAGAGCGCAGCTTTAGAGGAGGGGTAGGCAAATCCCCAGCCACCCTTGTCAGCCGACGCCGGGGGATCGGTGAAGGCACTGTGGGACACCATGTTCAGTACCGTGCCGCCGCGGCGTTCCAGCATCCCGGGTAAAAACGCTTTAACTAACGCCAACGGGGTGAATACATTGCCCTGGTAGATCGAGCGCAACTGCGCCTCGGTGACGTCCAGCAGGGGCTCGATATTGCCATTGCCCTGATAGACCGCGTTGTTGAACAGCAGGTCTACTCGGCCAAAATGCTGCAGCGCAGCCTCTGCGGCCGCTACTATTGACGGCGTGTCCAGAATGTCCGCTCTCAAACACAGGGCCTCACCGCCGACCCGTACCACTGCGGCGGCGGTCGCCTCCAGGCTGCCGGGCAGTGTTTCAGAGCTGCCGACATGGTCGTGGCTTTCGCCGTCTGCCAGTGTGCGTGCGGTAATTGCTACCCGGTATCCGGCCCCGGCCAGGGCGACTGCGGCCTCTGCCCCGATGCCGCGGCTCGCGCCGGTGATGAAAGCCACTTTTCCACTCACGGATGGTCTCCCTCTGCCTGTAGCAGCGTATTCAGATTTTTTACGGTTTGTTGCACGGCGGTGGTGCCCAGAATGTTGGCGTATTGCTGCCAGACAGTTTCTGTTGACTGGGAAAGCTCGTCGATCAGCGCATGGCCCCGGGGCGTAAAGTCAATCAATTTGGCGCGAGAATCGCTTGGGTCCTCGCGCCGTTCAACCAGGCCCAGGGATTCCAGTTCATGCACGATCTTCATCATAGACTGTGGACGAATGTCCGCGGCATCGGCCAGCTCTACCGCCCGGCTGGCACCATTGCGACCCAGAAAGAGAAAGATGGCCCGGTGGCGAGCGCTGATACCGCGAATACCGCGCACGCCCAGATCGCGATCGAGGCGAAATTGAAAGTCTCTGGCAATTAGCATCAATGTCTGGCCCAGTCCCTGTTTGAGTTGTCGTTGGCTGGGCATTGCAATCCGCTCTTAATCAGTTTACCTTATAATCAGTTTAGCTTTCTATATAGGCGAGGGTCAAGTGATGTTCCAGGTATTTGCGTCGACACCAGAGGATATGGGGCCTGGCCAGATTGGCGCGCATGCGGCGCGCGCAGAGGCGATGGGGTTTGACGGATTACAAGTGCCCGATGCCATCCACGATGGCCTTTTGCTAGCCGCCCTGGCGCTGAATGCGACGAGCACGCTGCTGGTGGGTACCGCTGTATTGGTGGCGTTTCCACGCAGCCCGATGATCACGGCGGTTGCCGCCTGGGATCTGCAATCGATGTCTGGTGGTCGTTTCGAGGTCGGTCTGGGCACGCAGATAAAGCCGAACATAGAAAAACGCTACAGTGCGCGCTGGGATTCCCCAGTGCCCCAGTTGCGCGAGTATGTGCAGGCGATGAAAGCGATTTTCCACAGTTTTCAAACGGCTGAGCGCCTCAATTTTGAGGGCGAGCACTACACGCTCACCAAACTGCAACCCTTCTTCAACCCGGGCCCCATCGACCACCCGGACATCCCCATCCTGTGTGGGGCGGTCGGTCCTGCGATGACAAAAATGGTCGGACGTATTGCCGACGGTATGATTACACATCCTACCAATACACCACCGCGCTATATTCGCGAGGTCTGTCTGCCGCGCCTGGAACAGGGTTTCGCAAGCAGTGAGCGCGATCCGGGTACCTTCAAACTGGTACTGGGGCCACTAACAGCTACCGGCAAGGACGAGGGCGAGGTCGCCACGGCCTGGGAAAAGCAGCGCAGTATGTTGGGGTTTTTGTATTCCACACCGGCCTATTGGCCCAGCCTGGAACTGTTTGGGTGGCAGGACAAGGGCCAGCAACTGCTGGATATGACCCGCTCAGGCGATTGGGCTGCCATGCCAGATATTATTACGGATGACATGCTGGAACAGTTCGTACCGCGCGGCACCTATACCAATATTGCCCAGGTATTTCGCGAGCGTTACGCGGGGCTTACCAAGCGCATTACCTTCCCCATGCCGAAGAATCCTGAGGACGATGAACAGGTGGCGGCCGTCGTGCAGCAATTACGGGCACCAGGGTAGAGGTCACTTTCATCGACCAGGTTGAGAAATTGGTCTATGTCCGAAAATTTTGTCACCAGCGCGTTCTCAGCGAAAATAGAAGGTATATTCAGGGTTACATTTGTTCACGCCGACGTTCCAACTGACTCACAGGGAGATAACACATGACAGTACCAGAAGCGGTCCACCTCGGACGAGACGACCTGCCCTACATCGATATCGGTGATGGCAGTAAATTGCGTGTCCTGCAGGTGAAGGCGGGCGAGGGCCTGTGGATTGTAGAAAACATTTTCCAGGCCGGCTACGAGGTTGAAACCCACCGCCACACAGGCCCGGTCTGGGGCTATACGCGTTCTGGCGCCTGGAAGTACAAGGAGTACGATGACGTGAATCGCGCGGGATCGTTCCTGTATGAGCCTGCAGGTTCCCAGCATACGCTGCAGTGCATAGAGGACGATACCCAGGTGTGGTTCCAGATGTACGGCTGCAATATTAACCTGAATGCAGACGGCAATGTCACGTCGGTAATGGACGGTACCGGAACGTTGGAGTACTACCTCGCCGTGTGCGCCGAGATGGGTCTACCGCGGCCCAACGTGCTGGTTGAATAGCGTATGCAGATAGACGTATACGACCCCGATAACTACACCACCGGTATTCCGCATGAGCAGTTTGCCTGGCTGCGCGCCAACTCACCTGTGCACTGGCATGAACATCCTGCGGGCTACGGTTACTGGGTATTGAGTAAACACGCCGATGTAATGGCGGTGTCGCGCGATTTCAAAACCTTTTCCGCCGAAAAGGGCTTCGTCATGGTGGACGATTTGCCACCGGATAATCTGGAAATGGCCCGTAGCCAACTGTTGGGGATGGACCCGCCCAAACACGGCCCGCTGCGCCGCGCGGTCATCACCCGCTTTACCTCGCGCATGCTGGCGGCGCTGGAGCCACAGGTGCGCGGTATTGCACGTGAAGTGATGGCGCAGATCACAACAGCGCAGGAAGTGAATTTCGTGGAAAGTTTGGCGGGCGATCTGCCCACCGCGGTGATCTGTTCCATGTTGGAAATTCCCCGCGATAGGTGGGGCCAGATTCGGCATTGGTCCGACCTGCTAACTTCGGGCTCCGATCCCGATCTGGGCGGTACGTCGGAAGACATCAACCAAGCCAGTATGGCTATGGGTACCTACGGATTTCAGTTGGCCTGTGAACGCAAAGACAAGGGCGGCGATGACCTGATTTCCCTGCTCATCAATCAAGAGGTAGACGGACATCAAGTCTCAGAGATGGAGTTCGCCTCGCTGTTTATCCAGCTGACAGTGGCCGGGAACGAGACTACACGCGGTCTTCTCAGCAGCGGAATGTACGAGTTGATGAAGCAGCCTGCGCTACTGCAGCAATTAAGGGCCAATCCGGAACAGCTGCCGTTGGCGATTGAGGAGATGCTGCGATGGACCTGTCCCCTGCACTACTTTCGCCGCACCGCGACCTGCGATACGCAGATTAATGGTCAGGCGATCAAGGCCGGTGATCGCGTGGTGCTGATGTACAGCTCTGCCAATTTTGACGAGGACATATTCACAGATCCGATGACCTTTGATATCACGCGTAGCCCCAATCCGCACATGGCCTTTGGACACGGTATTCATTTGTGCCTGGGCGCAAACCTGGCACGCATGGAGGCGCGCGTTTTCTTTGAGGAATTCTTTGCGCATTTTGCCGCGATTGAATCACGTGCGGAGCCGGTGTTTATCCGTTCTAACAGTATTCATGGGTTTAAGTCGATGCCGGTGTTGTTGACGCCTGCCTAGGTGGATTTACGTTGGGGTCGTTGTTGTAGTTGCCGGGAGCACGGGCTGACTGAATAACAAGATAGCCGAGTAGCCGAGTGACACAGGCGCAAGAGAGGACAACCAAACCCGATGTACTTTGACATGCAATACTACTGGCGCGTACTGCGCCACGTCTGGTCGCTAAAACAGTGGCCGGGCCGTACACGGATGTTGCTGCGCCTGTTGCTACTGGTGCCGCTGGAATACCTCTTTAACGTCGTGTTTTTTACACTGGATTACCTGGTCTTCCCGTCACTGTGGCGGCAGCGGGTAGAGCGACCGGTGTTTATCGTGGGCCATGCCCGCAGTGGCACCACACTGGTACATCGGCTGTTGGCCGCGGACGGCGACACGTTTAGCTACTTTTTGTACTGGGAAATGTTTTTCCCCTCTCTGTTGCAAAAAAGTATCATTCGGGTGATTGGCGTCATCGATGAAAAGTGGCTGGGGCGCGCACTCAATAAACGTTTGGTGGCCTGGGATGACAAAACCTTTGGGCCCTACCGTCACATGCACGATATGAGCTTGTGGAACTCGGAAGAGGACCAGTTCGTGATGCGGGGCGCTTTCGTCACGCAACAGTGGTCCATTGATATACCGATGATGGATGTGATCGACATCTTCCATGTCGATCAAATGTCGCAGCAGAAACGCCGCCGTTGGCTCCATCATTACCGCGAATGCATTAAACGTCAGTTGTTGCGTAACGGCGGCAACAAGATACACCTGAGTAAGAATCCTGTGATGTGCGGATGGGTGGGCGCACTCATCGAGACATTTCCGGACGCGCGGATTGTGGTGATGATGCGAGATCCCGCACAGTGCATTCCCAGTGTCCTCAAACTGGTCGAGCTGACATGGAAAGGCAAGGGCTGGAGTCGTCCCGACTATGAGCGTTCGCTGCAAATGCTCACGGATGTTTCCTTTGAAAGCTTTCACCATCCCGCTGACGTGTTGTCCCGTCACTCGAGTACCCCGCAGGTGATGGTCGATTACCGCGAGCTCACCACGCAACCACGGGCCACCGTACACAAAATCTGCAGTGCGCTGGGCATGCCACTGACCGACAGCTTCGACCGTTTTTTGCAGTCTCAGGAAGAGAGAGAGAAATCGCACAAAACGGATTTCCGCTACAGCATCGACGACTACGCTGTATCGCGAGAGGAGATTGAGGCCCAATTGAGCGATTTTTATGACATCTATCACTGGCCTCGCGCCGCAGCAGTGGCGGATGCACTCGCACATGCAGCGGACAAGAAAAGGAGTTAGACAATGGGACGACTTGCCAAAAGAACGGCATTGATTACCGGTGCCAGTCGCGGTATCGGCTTGGCCATCGCGCGACGTTTTGCCGCCGAGGGTGCTGCCGTGGTGTTGTGTGCATCCCGGTGGGGCGCGCACGGCGATCTTGCGGGAACGCTGGAAGGGGCTGTCGAGTTGATCAACCGCGACGGTGGTGCCGCAGCCGGTATTGCCTGTGACCTGAGCGATGCCGAGGCGAGGGCAAACCTGGTGTCACAAGCCGGTGAGCACTTTGGCGCGGTGGACATCGTTGTCAATAACGCCGCTGCCGCCAGAATGTGCTTGCCCAGCGAGGCCACTACCCGCGATCGCAGCTGGATGTTCGATATGAACGTCAATGCCCCCATCGATCTGGCACAACAGGCGCTGCCGGGAATGCGTGAACGAGGCCATGGCTGGATTCTCAACATCAGTAGCAGTAGCGCATTGCAACCGGTAGTGCCCTATCGCGATTCACAGATGTCTGCCCACGTCATCTGCGCCTACGGCGCCACCAAGGCGGCACTGGATCGCTATACGCAGGGTCTGGCCCATGAGGTGGCCAGTGCCGGTATTTACGTCAATACGCTGGCGCCTGAAAACATCGTGCTCACCTCTGGCGCTGCATATGTGCGCGAGATCGCCAGGCGAAGTCCGGATATGGCAGAACCCGTGGAGGTGATGGCGGAGGCGGCGCTTGAGCTCTGTTCGGCGTCCCACGTGGGGCGAGTGACGTATAGCCGTCGATTGCTGCACTCGCTGGGTCTGTCGGTGAAAAGTCTGGATGGCCAATCGGTACTGGGTGATGCCTTTCTGCCAGCTGATCTTGAAGCTACTGTGTGAGGTTAATGTTGCCTTACGATATTTGCGAAATGCTGGCTACGATTCCCGGCAGACGACCCCGCGTTTACCCTGCTTGTTCAGCGCTGTTACAGAGTCACGGGAAGTGACGGTTCGAAGAAAAAATTCTGTCTCAGCCATGTTGGTGATCGAAAAGTAATAAATGTTATTCAATCGAACAAATGCAAAAAAGCGAGGAATGTCATGAGCGATAAATCCCCCGAAGCCAAACAGCAATTACACGCAGCCTGGGACGAAATGATACAGGCTTTACAGGATGCCCGTGACGCGATCGATCAGCCACAGCTGATGCCACCACCCGATACACAGCGCAATCTGGCAGAGGGTTATCGCTACCTGATGGGTTACGTGCACACCGCAGTGGAGCGAGCCTTTCACTCGGACCCCGAGCGCCCCCACTTTCGTAATGCGTTATCGGTGATCACCCGCAGCACTATCGATAATGCGGATGCGATTTACTTCAGCACGGCCATCGACGGCAAGCAGAGCTATCGCGTGCATGGCAAACCTGGCGACGCCCGTCACTGGCGCGGCGAGGCGCCGGTCACTACCGGCCATAAGGCACCACACTACGTCATCTTCGAGACCACCAGCGGCGAGCTGCCGGGGGACACCGGCTCCCTGATGGAATTGCGTCCCGGTGTGAAAACGCAAACCGGCCGCTTGGATTCCTCGCGCATCGTGCTTGATGACGATGGCAGCTTTGATATTTTATTGGCGCCCGAAAAGCCAGAAGGCTACACCGGCAATTTCATCTCCACGCTTAGAGTCGTAACACCAAAGCCCCCGACGGAATCCACCGAGCCAACGCTGCGCTATGCCAATTACCTCAGTGGCCGCCAATTGTTCAATGACTGGGAGCACGAAGAGGCCGTCCACTTCGAAATTGTGCAGTTGGGCGCTGAGGGTCGTCATGCAGCGCCGTACACTGCCGATAAGGCCGCTGAAGAACTGCGGCACTTTGGTGCCATCGTTCGTAACCAGATGCACTTCTGGAACGCATTCTGGACTATCCTGATGGGGACTTACGGTGAGCGAGAGGGGAGTATGCCGGGTGTGGCATTTCCCCGAAATAGCTTCAACACTGTCAATGCGGCCTCCGGTGCTACCGGGGGTGGGCAAAGTACGAATATCTACGCGGGGGGCGTGTTTGAGCTGGCGCCCGACGAGGCGTTGATCATCGAAAATCATATTCGCCTCAAGCCGCAGTACGTTGGATTTCAAATCGGCAATTTGTGGGGAGAATCCATCGAATACGCCAACCAGATAGGCAGTCTCAATGGCCATCAGATGACCACCGATGCCGATGGTGTATTGCGTATCGTACTGGCTCACAGCGATCCCGGTGTACCCAACTGGGTGGACACCACTGGCCACCGCGAAGGCTTTATGACACCGCGCTGGACGTATAGTGAGACGCCGCCGCCCGAAGACTGGCCTGAGATAGCAGCGAAGAAAGTGCGATTCAATGAGATCAGGCAGCATCTACCCGCAGACACCAAGATAGTGACGCCTGAGCAGCGGCGTGAACAAATTCGTATTCGCCAGCAGCATGTGCAAAAGCGCTATCGCATGTTCTAGCATGTTCCGCGTCGCGACGGCTTGCAGAGTGAGGCTCGCGCCAAGTAGTACGTGCTAGCGCAATAAGGCTGCAGAAGGAGAAAAAATGAAAGACAAGATTGCCCTGGTGATGGGTGGCGGCGCAGGTACAGGGCGCGCAACAGTGCTGGCATTTGCCACCGAAGGTGCAAAGGTGGTGATCGCCGATGTCAATGAGAAGGGCGGTACAGAGACACTGGCGATGGTTGAGGCCCAGGGTGGTAGCGGACTGTTCGTTAAAGCCGACATGGCCAAAGCTGTCGATGTACAAAATGTTATCGAGCAGACGCAAAGTGCCTTTGGCGGTCTGCACCTGGTCTCCAACAATGCTGCGCTGGGTGCTCCGAACAAATTTGTGACCGACCTAACCGAGGAGGAGTGGGACCGCTGTATGGGGGTGACCTTACGGGGTGTCTGGTTGTGCATGAAATACCAACTGCCCCTAATCGAGGCTTCTGGCGGTGGCGCGATTGTGAATGTCGCCTCGGTATCGGGTATCCGTGGTGATGCACTCCAGTCAGCTTATTCAGCCGCCAAGGGCGGCGTCCTCAGTCTCAGTAAGACTGTGGCGGTAGAGTACGCCAAACGCGGCATCAGGGTGAATACGGTGTGCCCGGGCGGCATCAACTCCGGCGGCATGGATTTCTATCTGAAAAAAATGCCCAAGATGCGCGACAAGGTGCTAAATGTTCACGCTATGGGACGGCTGGCGGAGCCCTCGGAGATTGCCGACGCAGTGGTCTACCTGTGTTCTGAGCGCGCGTCTTTTATTACCGGCCATGACCTGGTGGTCGATGGCGGGATTCTGGTGAGGTCGAACGTGATTGACTTGTGAAGACCCTCACCCCGGAATGGGCCGTTTTGTGGGCATAAAAAAGGCGGCCATAGGGCCGCCCTGGTAGTCGCCGTTTGTTTAGCCCGGTGGTACGGAATACCCGCCCCAGACGGGGACATAGTGTTCGTCGTAGTGCGCAGCAAGTGACGAGTGCAGGTCCTCCACTTCCCACTTTTTGTTGCCCTTGGGATTCAGGAAGGCATCTCTTAGTGTCGGTCGCTGCAGAACTTGTACCGAATTGCCCCATACCACAAACACTTCACCGGATATTTTCGCCGCCTCAGGAGAGCACAGATAGCCAACCAGAGGTGCGACATTGGCGGGATCGAACGCGTGGAAGCTGCCATCCTCAGGGACGCGGAACATTTCTGCGGTCGTCCCACCGGAGGTCATATCAGTGAGTGCGCGCGGCATAACCACGTTGCAGGTGATGCCGTATTTGGTGAGCAGTTGTGCCGCACCCATGGTCATCGCGATAATGCCTGCTTTAGCCGCCGCGTAGTTCGGTTGCCCGGCAGAGCCATATATCGCGGCTTCTGATGATGTACTGATCAGGCGACCGTAAACCTCAGCGCCCGTTTTGGCTTTGTCGCGCCAGTACGCCGTGGCGTTGCGAGTATTGACGAAGTGACCGCGCAGGTGCACGCGCACCACGGAGTCAAACTCGTCGTCGCTCATGCCGAAAATGGTTTTGTCGCGACAAAAGCCCGCGTTGTTAACCATGATGTTGAGATCGCCGTAGGCATCGAGTGTCGATTTCATCAGGTTCTCAGCGTCGGTGCTGTCTGCGCAGTCGCCCAGTACCACCATCGCCTCGCCACCAAAGCCTTTAATTTCCTCAACAGCCGATTGTGCCGCTTCTACAGCCTCAGGTCGATCGATGTCGTTGATGACAACGCGTGCGCCCTGTCTGGCGAACTGAATCGCTTCCTCGCGGCCAAGCCCGCGGCCTGCGCCGGTAATGACGGCAACTTTGCCTGTCAGGTCTCCCATGTTTGTCTCCCCTTTAGCTGATGGTTCAGATACGTTCGATGATAGTGCCGGTGCCGATGGAAGAGCCGCAACACATGGTGATCAATGCAGTGGTCTTGTCGGAGCGCTCCAGTTCATGCAGCGCAGTGGTGATCAGGCGTGCGCCAGTAGAGCCCACGGGATGGCCGAGCGCAATGGCGCCGCCATTCACGTTGACCTTGTCCATGTCTGCGTTGTAGACCTGTGCCCATGACAATACGACGGCTGCAAACGCCTCATTGATTTCTACCAGGTCGATGTCGCCCATGTTCATGCCGCTTTTCTTGAACAGCGCTGCAGTGGCATCAACCGGCCCGTCGAGTAGATAGTAGGGATCGGTGCCGACGACGACATCCGCGATGATGCGGGCGCGCGGCTTGAGTCCGCGCGCTTTGGCCTCTTCTGCAGTCATCCACAGCACCGCAGCGGAACCGTCGGAAATCTGCGAGGAGTTGCCCGCCGTATGTATATTCCCTTCGCCAACCGTTTTTAACCCGGCGAGCGCCTCCATGGTGGTATCGCGCAATCCCTGATCGCGATTGACGGTGCGCGTCTCGCCGGTGGGTTTGCCATCTGCACCCATGATTGGCGCTTCGATGGAAAATATTTCGCGGTCGAAACGCCCCTCTGCCCACGCCTGCTTGGCGCGCAGCTGTGAGGTGTAGGCAAGTTGGTCGGCCATCTCGCGGGTGATGCCGCGGTTTTTGGCAATGCGCTGGGCACTGGCGAACTGATCGGGGCTGGAATCCCATGGCCAGTTTTCGGGAAGGAAATAGCCTGGTCCGCTATAGACATTGGCACCCAGGCCAACACGACTCATGGCCTCAACACCACAGGCAATACCGATATTGAAGGATCCGGAGGCGACCATGGAGGAAATCATGTGATTGGCGGTTTGGGCAGAACCGCACTGGTTATCCAGCGTGGTAGCGCCAGCGGTGTAGTCCTGGCCCAGCGTCAGCCAGGCATTGCGCGTGATATTACCCGCTTGTTCGCCAGCCTGGGTCACACAGCCGCCAGCCAAATAGTCTACGTCGCTGTATTGTAGTCCGGTGCGCTTGACGATTTCATTCAACGACAGGGCCAGCAATTCTGTGGCATGGAAGTCACACAAATCGCCTACACCGGGCTTGCCGCGGCCAATGGGTGTCCTGACGGCTTCTACAATAACGGCTTCACGCATGGTTGATCCTCATGGTTTGGAATGGCAAATGAACTGTGTGCCGGAGATAAAAAACAGCGTCTAATTGTACTGCATGGTGAGTGCATTTCAATGACGAATGGAGTCACTGTAATGGTCCTATTCTGACGGCTTTGTGCTGTTCGATACAGCGCCGAGAAGGCCTTAAAAGGCACATGGTATAGCTGATTGAGCCGTATTTGATTTGGTTTGGACTCCTGTAGCCCTGTAGTATGTGGTCTTTTTGACGAGCTCAAAAATAAGGGAGAGCAGAGCATGAAGCAATATGAGTACAGCGATGTCGAAGCGTTACAGGGACTGGTGTCAGATACGTTCGGCCCGTGGAGCGGCCAGGTTGATATTACGCAGGATCTGATTAATCAGTTCGCGGACCTGACAGGCGATGACTACTGGATTCACACCGATCCGGAAAAAGCCAAAACCGACAGTCCCTTTGGCACTACGATAGCGCACGGGTTCCTGACTCTGGTGTTGATGCCCAAGATGAAAGGTACGCCTACCTATGAGGTAACCGGCTACAATAATATTCTCAACTACGGCTCCGACAAGCTGCGTTTTACCGGCCCGGTACCGGTGGGTTGCTCGGTGCACAGTCGCAATAGGGTGAAAGAGGTTAGCGCCACGCCCAAAGGGACAAAAATGGTGCTGGAGCAGCATGTGCATGTGGTGGGGCAGGATGATAGGCCTGTGTTGATCTACGAATTAATCATGATCTATATGTAGAGTTGATTGCGAGTGACTGGCCAGAACAGGCATTGTTCGGGCCAGTGACGACTCGCTAACACACCCAATGAACGCAGCCTCCTATCGTGCAAAGATATCCGAACCCGCCGCATAGGTTTTGATCAGCGCCGCATCCTCCGGAATTAAAAACCCCTTGTCCACAGCGTCATCAGTAGTACTGTTTACGGCTTGTATATAGGCAGCGTTGTCCGCGTAGAGTGATCCCAGCGTGCTGGCATCAAACAGCACGGTGGTACCGGAGAGAAAGCAAAAGCCAGCGCCGTCACGGGGTTGGCCTTCGCCCGATAAAATGGCAATCGGGGCATCGACATAGGGTGTTCTAACGCCACCTTTCACATTTCCGAGTTCATCCAGTACAAAAGTGGCGGGCGATCCGGCAACATCGAACCGGTCTGCCATTTCTGGCGGCGTGCCCTCGACCAGCCAGGTGTTCAGCGCACGAACTGCCGCATTGGCAACAAAGTGCTGCGGCCCCGCGTTGACCGGCTTAGCGCAGTCGATGATACCCGGAATCGGATTCGCGTTCTCCACGACAGCCGCAATGTCAGGATTGTCGCCGACGTCCACACGGTTATCGAGAAAAGTATACAAATCAGCGTGGGCAGTGCCCGCGACTTCCCACAGACGAAAGTTGCTACTGTCGCTCTGGTTGCTTGGGTAGGAGCCCAGCACGAACAGGTCTGTTTCTGTTTGCAGCATTATTACGGGAGTGCCCAGATCGGCTCTGACGCGGACGACTTCAGGCATACTACGATCCGAGTCTTCCAGGAACTTGCCCGCCAGTCCCGCACTACTAGCGAGACGGCTGTGCACAAAGTAGCCTTCAAAGAGGGCGTGCATCGGTGCGAAGGCATTGACGTAAGTCATCAGGTAATGCGCTGATTGCGATTCGCCCGCTGCGATCAGACGCTGCGCGGTAAGGTTCAGCGGTGCTGCATCGCCAGGGGCCCTGATGGCCTGCGCTATTTGTGAGTAAATATCGAAGGCGTACTGATCGCCGGGATGATAGAGATCGGTATAGCGGTTGGCATCGCCACCGACAAGTGCCGCCGCACTGCCATCCAGCAGGGAATTAACACCCACTTTCTGCGCGGTCACGCCCACCCAGGCATAGCCCTGGCGTATCAATTCCGTGTGCAGCATGCCCCATTCGGGAGCGGAGTCGAAACCGGCACTGACGTTCAGCCATTCAACAAAGACCGTGCCATTGAAGTCTGCTGGATCGATAGGGCGATTCACCACGATACGGGTTTTGTAGTGTGCCTGATCGCTGGCCTGTACCTGCCATTGTCCATCTGAGTCAAATTCGTTCACGTTGGTATAGGCATTGGCGGTACCCGACACCAGATATTCAGCCTGTTCGTAACCTTGAGACGCCAGTGAAAAGAAGGTGCTGACCAGTACCGCTTTGCCTGCAAGCGGGCCGTCCAGGGTAGCAGGTGGTACCGCCACAGTATTGGCGTTGCCTGCGCCCGGCACCCCGAGCGTCGCCGTGGCGATGTTGTCATTGTTATTGTCATCGCTGTTACTGCAGCCGCCAAGCACGGCAGCAAGTAATAGTAGTAACAGGGCGTAGGGGCTAGCGGGGGCGTTGACGCAGGAGTTCACGGATAGCATGGCTGTAACTCTCAAGAAATCCTCACTTGCGGTGTTGGCAGTGAGGTTGATGGTGGATAGTTATTTGAGTCAGGACAAAACCGCGCAGGCCGCACTGTACTGCGAAAAGTTACTCGATCTAAAGCAGCGACGGGTCTCGGCCAGGCCAGAGTGGCGCTTTAGTTCATCTTGCCCAATATAGCGCCGCCAGTCGGTATGCCGACACCCGATGTTACCAGGGCGTGATTCACCGTTTTCGCCGGCTGGTTTACCGAAGTGCCTCGCACCAGGCGAGTGGCTTCAACAATGCCGTTAACGCCGTGAATATAGGCCTCACTTAGCTGGCCGCCGTGCGTATTTGTCGGCAGGCGTCCGTTCGTTCGCAGTGCACCGTCTTTCACAAAATCGCCGGACTCACCAAAGCCGCAAAAACCCCACGCCTCCAATTGCCACAGGACAATGGGCGAGAACGCGTCGTAGATAATAGCGGCGTCAATGTCTTCGGCCGACAAACCGCTCATTGCATAGACGTTTTTCGCCGCGGTTTCCATTTCTGGTATGGCGGCAAATTCCTCACGATAAAACGACGTCATCTGCTCCTGATTGTCTGCGGCGCACTGGGCTACTCCGCGCACACTCACACCGGGTTGCCGCAGATCGCGAGCGCGTTCGGGTGTTGTCACGATGACCGCCGAGCCACCATCGCTCTCCTGACAGCAGTCGAACAGTTGCAGGGGGTCGGCGATCATGCGCGCTGCATCATACTCGGCGCGGTCGAACTCTCTGCCATAGAAAAATGCGGCCGGGTTATTAGCGCCGTAGGTGCGTGTCGAATGTGCAACTTCAAACAGGGCGTCTTTGGTGACGCCGGTATTGTGCATCCAGCGCTGGGTGAACATGGCCACCCAGCTGGCGGGGGTCAACAAGCCGTAGGGCATATACCAGCCCCAGTGGATAGCATCTGCCGTGGTGATATCACCGGCCACACCGCCGGAAAATCGATGCCCGCTGCGGCCGTTCAGTGCGCGATACACCACTACAGTCTCCGCCATGCCGGTAGCAACGGCCATGGTTGCCTGGTGCAGGCAACTGGTAGCTGCGCCGCCGCCGTAGTGGGAGCGACCGTAGAACGTCAGTGCGCCGGCACCCAGCGCACGGGCGACTTCGATCTCATCGTTGGTATCCATGGTGAAGGTGGCCATACCATCGATATCGCCGGGCTTGAGGCCCGCATCATCGAGCGCTGCCTTGACCGCCTGTACCGCCAGTGACAGTTCCGAGACACCGGAGTCTTTACTGAATGTCGTATTGCCGATACCGACGATCACGGCTTTATCTTTTATGTTGGCAACCACGGCTCAGGCCTCCTGCGGTAGTGCGAGTTGAACAGAGCCCTGCATGTGCATGCCCCATATAGTGTTTTCCCCAAGTACGGAGATATCGACTATGCCGCTGTCTGAGTCAACCGCGGTCACTTCACCGGTAATAGTCATCACCATGCCGGGTACGTTCGGTGCGCCGAGGCGTAAGTCCAGGGATTTGACCACCGCTTCGGGGCCACTCCAGTCGGTGGCGAAGCGTGTCATCAGCCCCTGACTGGTGAGGATATTCATAAATACGTCGGGCAGGCCAGTGGCCACCGCAGCGGCTTTGCTGTGATGGACGGGCTCGAAGTCGCGCGTGGCCAGAGCACCACACACCACCAGGCCAGTGGTGATGTCGATGTCCAGAGAGGGCAGTTGGTCGCCAACCGATACGTCGGCGCTGGTCAGTGTCTTGTATTCACTCATTGTCATATTCCTGATTACGCCGGATAGAATTGCGGCAGCATGGTTTTTTCATCTACCTGCTCCATCGCGCCTTTCACTGTCATCCCGATACTGACATCCGCAGGTGCACAGCCGACGATATTCGCGACGATATTGGTACCTTCGGCGAGTTGTATCACGGCACATATCAGCGGGTATTGGTAGCCCGGTATCTTCGGGTGGTGTATTTGCGTGTAACTGAGGACCTCGCCGTCCAGCGTGGATTCTATGGAATCCCATTCCATCGACTGACACTCCCCACACATGGGCCGCGGTGGGTGGCGCAGTGTCTGGCAGTTCTTGCAGCGCTGAATCAGTATTTTTCCGGCGTCGCAGGCTTCCCACCACCATTTGTTGTCGTGGCCACGCGGCGAGGCGATGCGGGTTGGTAGCTGGAGTGTTTGCTCGCTGGCTGCAGCGGCGGGCTGTTCCTGCGGGATGAACTTCAGTACCTTGAAGCGCTGTGTGCCGATTGTCTCGCCATGCTGATTGGTGAACGTGGCCAGTGTCTCGAAGAAGTAGCCGGGGCCGCGGCCGGTGGTTTTGCGCTGGGAGATATTGTCGATAGTTAATGTAATAACCACGTTGTCGCCGGCACTGATTTCGCGGAAGTATTCCTGTTTCACGTTGGTACCCAGCACGCCGGTGTAGCCATGCTGATTGAATAAGTTGACGAGGTCGACCTGGGCGTCCGACGGACGACCCGTGGTGACAGCGAAACCCTCCTGTCCCCACACGTACATCATGGCCGGCGGCGCTATGGTCTTGCCGCGTGTGGTGCTCTTTGCCCACGCTTCATCCGTGTAGGCGGGGTTGGTATCGCCGATGATCTCAGTCCAGTGCCGGATCATGGTGGTATTGACGTTGTCTTTTGCCGGGGTGGGCGGGCAGACTTCCCGGCCCACAAAGGCGTAGATCTCGTCTTCAAAGGCCTTAAGGTCTTCAGCTGTCATCAGGGAATGCTCCTCCTACCAGGGGTGTGCTGCTCTATGCTACGTTTAACGGTGAGTGGGCATGCCCAGACCATGGGTGGCAACGAGTCCGCGCAGTACTTCCACTACGCCGCCGCCAAAGGTATTAATTGTGGCGCGACGGTATTCGTGTTCCAGGTTGCCTTGCAATACCGTGCCTTCGCTATCGGCAGCCACTAGTGCGTGCGGCCCCACCATGTCCATCAACAAACGACAGATTTCCAGCATTTTCTCGGTAGAATAGACCTTGATGGCAGAGGGAAATACCGGATTCATTTCCTGCTGGTCCAGCTGCCAGGACATGCGTGCGTTCATTACCCGCATTGCTTCCAAATGGGCGTAGACCTCTGCCAGATTGCGCTGCGCGTTGGGATCGTCGATCACCCGAAGACCCTGTGCATTTTTGGTATTGCGAGCCCAGTCGAGCGCAGCGCGAAAGACTTTCCAGCCCTGTATGCCCCAGGCCGCCAGGCCGACCCGCTCATGATTGAGCTGTTCGGTGATCAGACGCCAGCCGCCATTCTCTTCGCCAATGATCATATCGACTGGCACTTTGACATCGCTGTAATAGGTGACATTGGTGCGCACGCCACCCATGGTGTGGATAGGGCCGAAGGAAAACCCGGGATCCCTGGTGTCCGCTACGAGAATGGATATACCCTTGTGCTTGGGGACATCCGGATTGGTGCGAGCTGCCAGCCAAATATAGTCGGCGCCTTCCGCGCCGCTGGTGAACACCTTATTGCCGTTGACCAGATAGGTATCACCCTGCTTCACCGCAGTGGTGGCGACAGCAGCGAGATCTGTGCCAGCTCCGGGTTCGGTATAGCCGATGGAAAAGTGCAGTTCGCCGCCTGCTATCCCGGGCAGGAAGCGTGCTTTTTGCGCCTCCGTGCCCTTGCTGATAATGGCCGGGCCGACGGTGTTGAGCGTGACAAACGGCGTGGGTGCGCCCGCCAGCAAGGCCTCTTCATAACGGATCAGTTGCTCGCTTTGGGTCAGTCCGCGACCGCCATACTGCTCTGGCCAGGCCACCGCTAACATGCCGTCGAGGCCCTGCTGCCGGATTAGCGATTTGTACAATCCGCCGCTCTCGGCGTTGCGCAATTCCTCGCGGTGCTCCGGCTTTATCAGATTGGAAAAGTAGGCGCGAAACTCTCTGCGCAGTTCTTTCTGGCTTTCGGTGTAATTGACGAACATGGGTTGACCCCTCCAATTAATACTACACATAATATTGATTTTGAATTCAAATTCAACTATTTTATCGTCCTATGTCATCCGCCTCTATCAAAGCAGCAAAGACTACCCGGGCGCACAGTGCCCGTGGTGAGCGGGCGCGTGCGGGCCTGAAACAGGCCGCCCTTGCTGTGCTGGAGCGCGATGGCTATCACAAAATGCGTATCGCTGACGTCACCACGGAAGCGGGTGTTGCCCAGGGTCTTTTCTATCATTACTTCAGGGACCTGAAATCGCTGACGCTGGAGGTGTTGACGGATTTTGCCCTGGCCAGTAATGATCCGCTGCAGATTGAAAAGAATGTGCCGCGTGGTGACTGGTACGCGCGAATTTACGTGCACAACCTGGTGATTGTTCGCAGTTACGCCAAACAGCCCGGTGTGATGCGCTGCCTGTTTCAGATGGCCGATGAAGACGAGGTATTCTCCGGCATGCTGCGAGAAAACTATCGCAGCCAGCTGATGTGGTTGGTGGAACTCATGCCGAAGCTGTTTCCGCAGGTGCGTTTTCGCAAGCACCAGGCGCTGATGGTGGTGTACTCGCTGGCGGGCATTGGAGAGGGTTTGATGCGTGAATACTTTATCAATGAGAGCAAAACATTGCGGGCAGCGGATCTCAGCGTAGAACAGTTGGCTGAATTACTTACGACAATGTTTTATCGAGCACTGTTCGTGCAGCACCCGGATGAAAAACAGCTTAAATACACCCGTAACCTGACCGCGATGGTCAAGCTAAACTGAGGTAAAACGTCATGGATTTCAATTTTAGCGACGACCAGAATTCGATTCGTGAGCTGGCGTACCAGATATTTACAGACCGCTCGAGTGATGAGTTTCTACTGGCGTTTTCCCGCACCGGGGAGACCTACGATGACACGCTATGGCAGACGCTGGCAGCACAGGGTCTGCTGGGCGTCGCCATTCCCGAGTCAGCCGGTGGTACCGGCTTCGGTCTGATCGAGTTGTGCATGGTTCTGGAAGAGCAGGGGCGTCGGGTGGCGCCGGTTCCGCTGTATGCGTCTGTGGTGCTGGGTGGCCTGCCGATAGCTGAGTTTGGTTCCGAGGCGCAACAGCAGCGCTATCTGCCGGCGCTGGCCGCGGGGACAGCGAAATTCAGTGCGGCCATCGCCGAGTTGGGTATGAATGCGGCGGTAGCTACTGCCGTGACCGCCAAGCGAGAAAGCGATGGCTGGTGTCTGGATGGTCACAAAGCGGTCGTGCCGGATGGTGCAGTGGCGGATTTTATTCTGGTGCCCGCGGAGGATAGTGAGGGACAGCAAACCGTATTTATTATCGATACGAGTGCGCCAGGAGTGCAAGTGGTGCCGGTTGAGATAGGCTTGTCGGGAAAGTGTGCTGCTCATCTGAATCTGGAGCGGGTCAGCGTCGGCCAAGATGCGGTGCTGGGCAAGCCGGGGCAGGGCGCAGACATACTCGAGTGGCTTGAGCAGCGCGCTAATATCGGCCACTGCGCACTGCAGGTCGGTGTTACGGAAGAGGCGATGAAGCGCACGGCGGCCTTTCTCGGAGAGCGCAAGCAGTTTGGTGTGCCACTGGGAACCTTTCAGGCGTTGGCGATGCGCATGGCGGATTGCTATATCGATGTGGAGGGTATCCGCTCCACCTACTGGTTGGCGTTGTGGCGCTTGAGCGAAGGGCTGGACGCCCGCGCCGAAGTGCGCGCGGCCAAGTGGTGGGCCTGCGACGCAGCGCACCGTATTGTGTCGTCTACCCAGCATATGCATGGCGGGATCGGTGCGGATGTCGAGTATCCCATTCATCGCTTCTTTTTGATGGCCAAACTGATCAGTTATTCTCTCGGCAATGCCAGTCAGCAGCTGGTGCAGCTGGGCCGACTGCTGGCAGAAGACGATACCCTCGGCTTTCGCGCGCTGGAACTATAAGCGATGACTGCGCGCATAAAACCCCCTATGGGTCTGGACAATGCCTGGTGGTGGCAGATGGCCGACGAGGGCAAATTGGGTATCCAGCGCTGTCTCGGTTGCCAAACCCTGCGCCATCCCCCGCGACCGATGTGTGGCGATTGCCATTCAATGGAGTGGGATACGGTAGAGTCCAGTGGAAAAGGTGTTATCTGCAGTTACACGGTGCTGCGGCACCCGCAGTTTCCCGGGTATGAATACCCGCTGATTATAGTGTTGGTGGATCTTGCAGAGGGCACGCGCGTTACTTCGCAACTGGTTGGCTGTGCGCCGGAGGATGTGGATTTTGATCTGCCGGTGCAGATGTTGATTCAGGAGGACCCGGACGGCTTCAAGCTGCCGGTCTTCCAATTGGCAGGAGCTGCCTGATGCCTATTTCCCTGAAAAACGAGGCTGCCATCGCTGGCATCGGCCTGACTGAATTTTCCAAAGAGTCGGGCGTGTCAGAGCTGTCACTGGCCGCGCAATGTATCAAGGCGGCATGCGACGATGCCGGCGTCAGTCCCTCTGAAATCGATGGCCTGGTGACCTATACGCTGGATACTACCGATGAGATTGAGGTGGCTCGCGCGGTGGGCGCCGCTGATCTGTCCTTCTTCAGCCGTATCAATTACGGCGGTGGCGCGGCGGTGGGCACTATCGCCCAGGCCGCGATGGCCGTGGCGACGGGCCAGGCCACTACCGTGGTGTGCTATCGCGGCTTGAATGGACGCTCGGGCAAGCGTATGGGGCAGGGCGTATCCGGCGCAATATCGAGCAGCGACCTGATCCACTGGTCCTGGTATACACCCTACGGCATGCTGATACCGGGTTCCTGGATTGCGATCATAGCCAACAAATACATGCACAAATACGGTGTGACACGGGAGGACCTCGGGCGCGTCGCTATCTCCCAGCGCAACCATGCCCTGCGCAATCCGCGTGCTTACGGTTACGGTAAACCACTGACGATGGCGCACTATCTGGAGTCTAAACTGATTGCAGAGCCGTTGTGCCTCTACGATTTTTGCCAGGAAACGGATGGCGGCTGCGCCATTCTTGTGACCAGCGCCGAGCGCGCGCGTGATCTCAAACAGAAACCGGCCGTTATTCGTGGCGTGACACAAGCGTCGACGCGCGGCCAGGAACAGATGACCAGCTACTATCGCGATTCACTGGAAGCGTTGCCGGAAATGGAGATGGCCGCGAAACGCGTCTATGCGATGGCTGAGCTGGGACCCGACGACATTGACGCAGCCTGCTTATACGACGCGTTTAGTTCGGAAATTATTATGCAACTGGAGAGCTTTGGTTTCTGTGGTACCGGCGAGGGTAAGTATTTGGTGCGTGAGGGCGCACTGGATATCGATGGTCGTTTACCCAATAACACCCACGGCGGTTTGATGTCCGAGGGGTATATTCACGGTATGAACAATATTGCGGAGGGCGTGCGCCTCATTCGCGGATCGTCCACGGGCCAGCCCACTAAATCGGTGGAGCATGTGCTGGTGAGCAGCGGTGTGGGGGTGCCCACGGGCGCGATGATACTTGGACGGGACAAGTAGGGAGATATTTCATGACTGATCAGGCACTGCTGTCGCGCATTGACCGACTGGAGTCGCTGGATGAAATTCGCCAGTTGGTCGCCAAATATTCCCTGTCGCTGGATATGCGCGACATGGACGCCCATGTGAATCTGTTCATTGACGATATTCGGGTCAGCCGCGAGCAGGTGGGCCGGGCGCATCTTAAACATTGGCTGGACGATACACTGCGGCAGCAGTTCACCGGCACTTCACACCACATCGGCAACCACATCATCGAGTTTGAAGATCCCGATCGGGCACACGGCGTGGTGTATTCCAAGAACGAGCACGAAACGCCCTGTGCCGACGGTGGCAGTGAGTGGGTCATTATGCAGATGATCTACTGGGACAACTATGAGCGTCGCGACGGTCGCTGGTACTTCCGTCGGCGCCTGCCCTGCTACTGGTATGCCACCGATATCAACAAGCCGCCCGTGGGCGACAACAAGATGCGCTGGCCGGACCGTGAAGCCTATGAGGGCGCCTATCATGAATTGTGGCCCAGCTGGACTGAATTTTGGGCTAACCCGCCGGACCACAGTGAGCCCGATGTAGCGCGCCCCGCGCCGCTCGAGCAGTTTTTGAATCACATGCGCCGCGGCGCGCCCGACCCCAGAATTCGCGTCCGTTAGGAGAGCACTATGAACCTGTTTACCCCCGCGATATTCGGTGCCCTGCAGCTGCGCAACCGCGTTGTCATGGCGCCGATGACGCGCAGCCGCGCCGGCGCAGATGGTATGCCCACCGCTGTGATGGTGGACTACTATCGCCAGCGCGCCGGCGCAGGATTGATTATTTCTGAAGGTATTGCGCCCAGTGCCGACGGCTTGGGTTACTGCCGCACACCGGGTATTTACACTCAAGCCCAGGTGGATGCCTGGCGTGCCATCACGGACGCGGTACACGCGGAGGGCGGTTCCATCGTGGCGCAGATCATGCACGTAGGCCGGGTGGGCACCGCGCTTAACAAGCCAGCGGGCAGCCAGACAGTCGCGCCCTCGGCGATCCGCGCGCGCGGCGAAATGTACACCGACCAACAGGGTATGCAGCCCTTCGATGAGCCTCGTGCACTGACGGTGGACGACATCGCTATCGTTATAGAGGATTACCGCAAGGCCACAGAGAATGCGTTTTCCGCGGGCTTCGATGGCGTTGAGTTGCATTGCACCAGTGGCTATCTCCCGGCTCAGTTTCTGTGTACCGGCACCAATCAGCGCACAGACAACTACGGTGGCAGCGTCGAGAACAGGGCGCGCTTCGCACTCGAGGTGTTGGCTGCCATGATCAGCGTCGACGGTCCCGGGCGTGTCGGTATGCGCATTTGTCCGGACAATCCCTTCAATGACCTTAAAGATGAGAATCCACAACAGACCTTTGACTTCCTGCTACATGAAGTGCAGGCGCTGGAGCTGGCCTATCTTCATGTCATCCGTTTTGCCAAGGGTCGCGTGGACAATATTGCACTGGGACAGCGCTATATGGGCGAACGTTTGATTGGCAACGAAAGCTACGACCTCGATGAAGCGCAGCGGGCGGTTGTGGCGGGTGAATTCGCCGCGGTGTCTTTTGGGCGGCATTTTATCGCCAACCCCGATTTAGTTGAGCGTTGGAAAAAAGGCCAGGCCCTGGCGACATTTGATCTTGGAACGCTGTACACCCCGGGCGCCGAAGGCTATAGCAACTATCCACGTGCAAGCAACGAATGAAAATTAAGTATAATCAAGGAACAACCCCATGTCTGTGACCCCCGTCGATTTAGCCAATACCAAAATCCTGATCACCGGCCCCACCGGCCAGGTAGCGCTACCTGTGGTGGAACATTTTGCGAAAATCGCGGATGTGTACGCGCTGGCGCGCTTTCGCAAGGAGGAGGATCGTGAGCTGATGGAAGCAATGGGCGCGACCGTACTGCAGGCTGATCTCGCCGATGCCGACAGCCTTGCGCAAGTGCCAGAGGACTTCGATTATGTGCTGAACTTCGCCGTGGTGAAAAGTGGCGATTTCCAATACGATCTCGCGGCCAACGCCGAGGGTGTCGGGAATCTAATGACACGGTGTCGTAAGGCCAAGGCCTTCCTACATTTTTCATCGACTGCGGTGTATGAATATGTCGGGCAGGAGCCGCGGGCTGAGAATGCGCCACTGGGCGATAACCACCGCGTGATGTTTCCCACGTACAGCATTTCCAAGATCGCCGCCGAAACGGTGTGCCGATTTGTCGCCCACCAGCAAAAGATTCCCACCACAATAGCGCGCCTGAGTGTGCCCTATGGTGATAATGGCGGCTGGATGTATTTCCATATGCTGATGATGCAGCAGGGTATACCGATTGATCTCCATCCGGAAAAGCCCAATTACTACAATCCGCTGCACGTTGATGATTACATCGCGAAAATTCCCTACCTGCTTGGCGCCGCCACTACCGAGGTTACAACCACCAACTTTGGCGGTTCTCAGAAAGTCAGCATCGAAGAGTGGTGCGCCTACATCGGCGAGTTGACGGGCTTTGAGCCGACGTTCCAGGACAACCCCAAAGCCTTTGGCAGCCTGTGTATCGATACACAAAAAATGCACTCGCTGATTGGCGAGACCAAAGTGGACTGGCGCGATGGTATTCGGCAGCAGCTGCAGAATCTGGCGCCGGAACTGCTGAAATCCGCTTGAACAGCTGGCTCAGGATGGCGAGGGCCGTTTTTGCAACTTCCGTTGCAGAGTTCTTCGGTGCATGCCAAGCGCTCGCGCAGTCGCCGCGATATTGTGATCGTTTGCGACCAGTTGCCTTTGTATGTACTCCCATTCCACGCGCTGAACGCTCAGTGGATTATCTTCGATCGCGTTACTCGCACCGCTAGCCGCGCCGCGCTGTTTGTCATCGCTTTCAAACGCTGCCAATACTTCCTCTACGCTTGCCGGTTTGGACAAATAATTGACGGCACCTTGCTTAATCGCTTCCACGGTAGTGGCGACGCTGGCATAACCTGTTAATACGACCACTTGCAGTGCCGGATTTGTCGCCAGTAGTTGTGGCAATAGCTGTAAGCCATTGCTTTCCGCTAGTTTCAGGTCAAGAATGGCATGGGTAACAGGAGATTCAAGCAAGGTATCACGGAGTATGGCCAGAGCGGTGTCACCCTGGTTGGCGATAAGCGCATGATGGCCCTCCCTGGTGATGGAACGCGCCAGGACATAGGAGAATGTTTGGTCGTCATCAATGATAAGAAATGTTTTCATTGCACGCACGGCAGAGTAATTGTGGTGAGAGTGCCGCCATCGGTATGTGACTGCAGCATTACCCGGCCGCCGAGTCGCTCAATAGTTGCATTGGAGAGAAACAATCCGAGGCCACGACCTTGACCCCGTGTCGACACAAACGGTTGACCAAAGGTTGCGGCTTCTATATCGATGCCGGGACCAGAGTCTCGAATCTGCAGCGTCAGTGCGCTGGCATGATTATCGATCAGTACAGATAGTTCTATTCCGGCGGGGCTGGCTTCCGCGGCGTTGTTTAATAAGTTGATAATGGCTTGCTCGAAGGTGCCATCGACGCGAATAAAACCCTTGTTCGGCAGCGTATTACCCTTCAGAGGAATGCCTGGCTTTAGCAAATGCCAATGGGTCAGTACCTTGCTCAGATAGTCACCTACCGCTACGCGCTGTAGCTGATTTGAGGCTTCTTCCGCCGCATGCGCGAGATTCTGTAGGCTCGATTTACAGCGCGCCAACTCCTGCGTGAGTAGATTTACATCGTCGACGATCTCTGGGCTGTGCGTTGCCGCGCTTTTTAGGTCTTGCGCGAGCAGCGTCATGGTCGCCAGCGGCGTACCCAGTTCATGCAGCGTCCCGGCGGCCAGGGTGGCGATACCCAGCAGTTGTTCATCGCGCAGTTGTCGCTCTCTGATGTCTACCAACTCGGCATTGCGGCGGCGTAGGGTGTTGGCCATACGTAAAACGAAATAGGTGATCAGCAGGGTGCTTAGGACGAAATTTAACCACATGCCAACGACGTGCCAATTGACCTGTCCATTCTCGCTCAGGGCCATGCTGTTGTGATCACTATGCAGCGTCGTCTCGTCCGTGGGGGATAACAGATTCATCGGCTGGTAATAGAACATCAAGAGTGAATAGGCCATCAGACAAAAAATTGCGAGAGAAAGTGTGAAACGGATAGATAGCGTAGCTGCAGATATCGCAATCGGCACCAGATAAAGCGAAACAAATGGATTGGTGGCGCCTCCCTGTAGATACAGTACCAGCGATAGTAGGGTACAGAGGCCAAAGAAGATGACATGCAGCTGAGTCACCGATAGCGCGTCCGTTTTCTTTTTGAGTAAACGTTTCATCACGGCATTTTCCCGGACTTGCCGACCCCACAACAGGAGGGCGTTAGCAACATAAGATAGCAATCACTACCCTCTGTGTGTTGGTACTATAATAAGGGACGGCGTTGCGTGTTTAAACTGTCTGCAGCGATATGAGACGGGTAAGATAGCAGATTTTGGAGGGGCAATGAAGGTAGGCGATTTTTTGACACGCGATGAGGTTGCATGCTTCACCGCCAAGAGTGATTGGCAGGCCTGGCGCATGGTACTGGGCACCTGGCTTTTTATAGCGGCCA
This sequence comes from uncultured Halioglobus sp., assembly GCA_963934845.1. Lineage (GTDB taxonomy): Bacteria > Pseudomonadota > Gammaproteobacteria > Pseudomonadales > Halieaceae > Marimicrobium. The sequence goes on from CAWWAG010000016.1 coordinate 43,409, forward strand.
TTTTCGCGACAGTGGCGGTCTGGCCTAACCCGCTTACCCTGCTGGTGGCGGTAATTCTGTTGGCGGGGCGACAACTGGCCCTGTCCGTACTGATGCATGACTGTGGTCATCACACACTGTTTCGGTCTGCATGGCTTAACGATATCGTCGGTCAGTGGCTCTGCGCGCTGCCAGTTATGAATGATCAGCCGTCCTATGCGCGAGGACATCTGGATCATCACCGCAAGGCTGGAAGCCCTGCAGATCCGGATTTATCCAACTACCAGGATTACCCTGTGTCGCGCGCAAGCTTTCGCCGTAAGGCGATTCGCGATCTTAGCGGCCAGACTGGCTTCAAGTTGATGTCCTACATTTTTCGCGGTGCTTCCGGCGTAATCTCTAACGAAAAACGCAACTCAGCACTGCCTTTTGTGCAGCAGTTACTGGTGCAATTGGGTTTGTTTCTCGTTTTGGCGGCCTGTGGAATCGCCTGGACATTCTTGCTCTGGGTGGTGGCCTATATGACGATTTTTATGTTCATTATCCGTGTGCGACAGATTGCGGAGCACGCTGCCGTGCCCGACCTGTTTGATTCTGATTCGCGTCTGAACACTCGCACCGTCGAAGCACCCTGGTGGCAGCGTCTGGTATTTGCGCCCTGTGGCGTGAACTTTCATATGGAGCATCACTTCATGGCGAGTGTTCCCTGCTACAAGCTCAAAGCACTGCGTGAGCACCTGCGCACTCGGCACGCGCTTGATCAGGTGCCTGAGTTCCGCGGCTATGGACAGTTGTTGCGCCATGTCGTTACTGACTGAGCCGAAGGAATTTCATAATTCACCCGTCTCGGGTGTTGTTCCAATATCTATAGCTGATATGATTGGCCGAATTTTGGTCGGGGCCCACCGCATTCTATAGAGACCTCTACCAAAATCGCGCCTCTTTATCTGGCGTGCGTGCGTCGCAGAGCCTGGGAACCCTATTTTTACAAAGTGCGGCCAGCAAATAAAAAATTGAAAAGCAGGTGGTCATTGATCCGCTACACTCACAGAATAACCCTGGAAAACGAGGAGAGTACTGTAAAAAGGACGGTACTTGGGTTGTATGGCAGGGTGAGCGTAAGCTGCTCGCACCGGGTGTGTTGCACCGCAGGTGTCGAGAGCTGCATATTCAGCCAGAACGAAAGGTTCACCCCCCCGGAGATGCGTTTGCGTGCGCGAATGCGCAAGCCGCTGATTTCAAGAGAATCGTGATTGTTAAATGCTCTCTTTGTGACTGTTAGTAATGGAAGTCCTGATATGAAGTTAAAAATCGTAGTGCTGGTTTGCGCCCTGGTTCTGGCAGCCACTGCCTCGGCTGCGCCTGAAGCTGGCAAGTATGACGTACTGGAACTGCCCTCGGAGCCAAGTGAGCTGGCGTCGAAGACCCTGATCTACTCTATCAGCAAATTTGGTGACCGCTATTTCGCCACCGGGCAACACGGTCATATTCTGTACTCGGACGATGGCGGCGAAAGCTGGCAGCAAGCCCAGGTGCCGGTGCGCAGCAGTATCCTCGATGTCGACTTTTCAACGCCTCAACTGGGTTGGGCTGTGGGGCATGAGGGCGTCATTCTACACTCAACCGATGGCGGCAAAACCTGGGTTAAACAGTACGACGGTCTGCGCTACGGCAGCGAGGGATTGACCTACTATCAGGCTCTCGCGGACGCCAATCCCGACAACGAATCCTACCCCTTGCTAGTCGATGAAATGAAGTTCGCAATCTCTCAAGGCGCCGACAAGCCCCTGTTCAGAGTGGCTTTCCCCACCCGTACCCACGGCTATGCGCTGGGTGCCTATGGCATGATTCTTGAGACTGAGAACGGTGGCAAGGACTGGCTGCCAGTGCTGGAAAATGTTGAGAACCCCGGCTTCTATCACATCTTTGATTTTGCACCGCTGCCAGAGGAGGGCAAATTTTTTGCCAGTGGCGAGGCGGGGCTGCTGATCGAGGCCGATATCAACCAGGAAATTGGTCGAAAAGTAGAGACGATCCCCTGGGACGGGAGTTTCTTTACTATTATTGATACCGCCGATGGCGGCCTGGTGATGGGCGGGCTGCGTGGCAAGATGTTCCGTACCAGCGACGTCGGAGCCACCTGGGCAGAGGTGAAAAAGCCCATGACGAGTGCAATTGTCGATACGACACGGCTGTCAGATGGCCGTCTTATAGCGGTGGGTATTGGTGGCGAGGTACTGGAGAGCCGTGACAACGGGGCCAGTTTTAGCGCTGTTCCCATTTCTGGTGGTGGACAGATTTATACTAGCAGCGGCTATATATATGCTGTTGCAGAAGGGCCGGACAACACGATTTTGGTGGGTGGTCCCACCGGTATTCACAAAGTTAAGTTGCCAAAATAATAGCATTTGGAGAATAAGTAATGGCTCAAGCAACACAGTCAGATCTGCCGGTTATTGCGAATCTCCATGATTTTGATGATCAATCCGGTACCTTCCTTGAGAGACTCGTATTTAACCACCGTGGCGTGGTACTGGTGCTGTGTGCACTCACTACGTTGGTGCTCGGTTTCCAGGCAACCAAGATTCAGTTGCAGGCGGGCTTCGAGAAAACGCTGCCCAAGGCACACGAGTTTGTCATCAATTACCAAGCCAACCAGAACGACCTGAAAGGTCTGGGTAACAATCTGCGAATTGTGGTGGCTGTCAAGGAAGGTACCATATTCACACCGGACAACCTCAGATACCTTGAGAAGGTTAACGATGAGATATTTTTCGTTCCGGGGGTCGATCGCAACGGTATGAAGTCGCTGTTCACGCCCAATACTCGCTGGCGGGTGGTGACCGAGGAGGGGTTTGAAGGCGGGCCGGTCATTCCTGGCGATTACAATCCGGATTCACCCAAATCCATCGCCGAAATTCAGCTCAATATGGTGCGCGCCGGTATCCTGGGCGACCTGATTGCGAACAACCTGAAATCCATCACGATTATCGTGCCCCTGCTGGATAATAATCCAGAGACCGGCGAGCGTCTGGATTATGCCGATCTCAGTAATAAATTGGAGGAAGTGCGCGCCCGTTTTACCGCTGACGATCCGGATAAATCGATACACATCATCGGTTTTGCTAAACTCGTTGGAGATCTCATCGACGGTCTTTTTGCCGTCATGGGGTTCTTCGCCATCGCCGTGTTGATCGCGGGTATCCTGTTGTATTGGTACACGCGGTGTATTCGATCCACCGCAATGGTCATCCTCGTGACACTGGTTGCGGTGGTCTGGCAGCTGGGTATCCTGGCCACTTTAGGCTATGAACTGGATCCATTTTCCATTCTTGTGCCTTTTCTGGTTTTTGCCATTGGCGTGAGTCACGGCGCACAAAAGCTTAACGGCGTGATACAGGATATAGGGCGTGGTACGCATCGTTATATTGCGGCACGCTACACCTTCAGGCGCCTGTTTCTGGCGGGTGTAACGGCGCTGCTGTCCGATGGTGTCGGGTTTGCGGTGTTGATGATTATCCAGATCCAGGTGATACAGGATCTGGCCATCACTGCGAGCATTGGCGTGGTGGTACTGATTTTCACCAACCTGATCTTGATTCCTGTGACATTGTCCTATACGGGTGTTGGTAAGAATTGTGCTGAGCTTGCCAGCCGTGAAGTGAAAAGTGCCAAGGAGATGCATGTCCTGTGGCGCTTCCTGTTGTCCTTTACGCACAAAGGGCCTGCCGCTGCAGCGATTATTATCAGTTTGCTAATGGCGGCGGGTGGTATCTACGTGAGCAAGGATCTGGCTATTGGTGACCTCGATCCGGGCGCACCGGAGTTGCGAGCCAACTCCCGCTACAATCGCGACGTCGCCTTTATGAGTGAGAATTACTCGGTCAGTACCGACGTGTTTGCGGTGATAGTAAAAACACAAGAGAATGGCTGCATCGAACACGAAGGCTTGAGCCTCGCGAATGAGTTGGAATGGCGAATGCTTCAGCTCGACGGCGTGGAAGCTGTCGGCGGACTCAATATTCGTACGCGCGATATTATGATGGGACTTAACGAGGGTTTTCCGAAGTGGGAGGCACTTTTCCGCAATCAGGACACCATCAATTACGCGGTGACGGAGCTGGCTAACCTGGATTATGTCGATCCCGGTTGTTCGATTTGGCCTATGCCAATCTATCTCTCCGACCACAAGGCGGAGACCCTCAGCGGTGTGGTCGAAGCGCTGGAACAATTCAATGCCGAGTGGCCGAACGAGGATATTCAGTTCCTGGGAGCGGCTGGCAGCTCGGGCTTTGAGGCGGCCACCAATATCGTCGTGAAAAAAGCCAATACGGAAATGCTGTACTACGTTTATGGTGCGGTGATCCTGCTGTGCCTGATAACCTTCCGGTCGGTGCCGGGTGTCATCTGTGCCGTATTACCCCTAATGCTCACATCGATTCTTTGTGAAGCGCTGATGGTATGGCTGGGCATCGGCGTAAAAGTCGCGACACTACCGGTGATAGCGCTGGGCGTGGGTATTGGTGTCGACTACGCATTGTATGTGTTGACGGTAATCCTGGCGAAAACCCGGGAGGGCAAGGATCTCACTACCGCCTACTACGAAACACTGAACTTTACGGGGCGCGTGGTAGCGCTCATCGGTGTCACTCTGGCGGCAGGTGTTGTGACCTGGTCGCTGTCTCCGATCAAATTTCAAGCTGACATGGGTATCTTGCTCACCTTTATGTTTATCTGGAATATGTTTGGCGCCTTGATCCTGATGCCGGCGCTGGCAGTATTTTTGATCAAGCCCAGCGAAGCCCCCAAAACGGCCTGAGACCTACGGTTGAGGGAGGGCGTTTTGGGCAGTTAGATTTTGGGGGAGTTACTTATTAAACGGCCATCAGCGAATACTTTTGGCCGTTTTTTATATCTTGTATAGGTAGCGGCCGTCGTTGAAGAAGGAATGTCTGGATAATGCACCGATTGTATAACAAGCGTTTTACTGGATTCGTCGCAGCGTTTTCTGTGCTGCTGTGGGTTTCGACCCCGCAAGCGGCAGACGTCAAGGCAAGCCTCGATGTCGTCTCCAGCACAAACAGCAGCGCCGCTGCGTCACAGAAAAAAATTGATGAGCTGTCAGGCCAGAGCCGGGCGCTGCTGGAAGAGTACCGTCGCCTGCAGGACGGCGTCGAATATCAGGCGGCCTATACCCGGGAGCTGGAAGATCTGGAGCAGGCTCAGCAGATGCAAATAGAGGATTTGCAAACGCAGATAGCCCAGGCTGCGATCACACGTCAGAGAATTGTGCCATTAATGCGCAGTATGGCCGATGCGCTGGAAAAGTTTGTGGTGTTGGATCTGCCGTTTCATCATGAAGAACGCATCAACGGTGTATTGCAATTGAAGCGCCGCCTGAACCAGGCCGATTTGTCCGTGTCGGCAAAATTTCGCTTGCTGCTGGAAGCCTATCAACTGGAACAGGGGTATGGCAGCAATATTGAGGCGTGGCGTGGCCCGCTGCAATGGCAGGATGAAAAGCTTTCCGTGGAGTATTTGCGGGTGGGTAGGGTGGCGCTCTATTTTCAGTCTCTGGACGGCGCCAGCAGCGGCGTTTGGGACGCAGAACAGGAACAATGGCTGGCACTGGATTCCGGATTTGATCGAGAACTGGCACAGGCCTTGCGCGTCGCCAGAAACCAGGTTGCACCGCAACTGCTGCAGTTGCCGATGAAGGCGCCGGGAGATGCATCGTGAAGCGCGTGCTGAGTGTTTTATTGGCAACATCACTGTGGCTGAGTTTGTTGGCGCCCGGGTTGGTGTCTGCTCAGGAGGATGCGGTATCTGAGCAGCAGATTACCAATCTTGCGCAGTTGCTGGAGTCCGTGCGCAACGCGCAACGTCAGCAGCAGACGCGCAACGCAGAGCGAGAGCAGCGCTTCCTGCGCGACAAACAACAACAGCAGCAATTGTTGACCAAATCGCGGCAGGCGTTCGAGAGCAGCAAAAATGAAAATCAGCCTCTGCTGGCGGTCACAGAAGCCAATGCGGTAGAGATCGAGCGTTTGCAAGCGCAGTTAAAAGACGTGGTGCAGGACATGGGGGATCTGACCAGTACCTTCCGTGAGTTCTCGGGCGATTTTTCGGCTGTGTTGCAAGATTCCATGATCACCACACAGTTGCCAGAGCGCAAAGAACAGTTACAGGAACTGGCGTCAGCGACCAGGCATCCCAGTATCGACGAGATTCAGTTGCTCTGGTTGTTGCTGCAGGAGGAGATGACGCAGGCCGCGCGTATTGCCGTATTTGATACCGCCGTGGTGCAGGTAGATGGCACCACAAGCCAGCGACAGGTATTGCGAGTAGGGCCATTTTCAGCGTTCAGTGAAGGCGACTTTTTGCGCTTTGTGCCCGAGACTGGCGAGTTACTGGTCCTGAGTCGCCAACCCGCCACGCGGTTTCGCGACGCTGCAATCGCATTTACTGAGCAGCCCGGTCAGGTATCCTCGCTGACGGTTGATCCCAGTCGCGGCAGCTTATTGGGCATGCTCAGTTACACACCCAGCCTGCGTGAGCGTATCGACCAGGGCGGTATGATTGGTCTTATTATCATTGCCCTGGGTACTTTAGGTTTGTTGATGGCCTGTTGGCGGGGTGTCTATCTGGGCGTGGTGTACTTCCGAATTCGCCATCAGTTGCAGCACCTGCAAACGCCGAGCGCGTCAAATCCGCTGGGTCGGGTGCTGAAGTCGGTAGAGGGGATTAGCCTGCACGACGACGAATTGTTGCAGTTGAAACTGGACGAGGCAGTACTGGCAGAAATGCCGGCGCTGGAGCGCGGTAATGGTGTGATCAAGCTGTTGGCGGCCACGTCTCCACTGCTGGGTTTGTTGGGAACGGTGACCGGCATGATACTCACGTTTCAGGCTATCAGTTTGTTTGGTACCGGTGATCCTAAGTTGATGGCAGGCGGCATTTCGCAGGCGCTGGTTACCACCGTGTTGGGCCTGGTGGTAGCGATCCCGCTGCTGTTTAGCCACAGCATTATTGCCTACCTGTCACGCTCAATGGTTCAGCGCCTCGATGAACAGTGCGCGGGTGTGCTGGCGCGAAGTGCCGAGCAGCAGGAGCGTGGGCAGTGACTATACTGGTGTCGACAGCCAATGCCGTGCTGGATTTGATCGATCAGGGTGGCCCCGTGTTGTGGGTAATTTTTGCCACCTGCCTGCTGTTGTGGGTGCTGATTCTGGAGCGATTATGGTTTGTTCGCATCACCTGGCCATCGCGTGCAGCGCAGTGGGTGGAGCAGTGGAACAGCCGGGACGATCGCACGTCCTGGCGCGCGAAGAAGATCCGTGAGTCTATCGTGTCAGAGGTGCGCCTGGAATTGCACGCAATGTTGCCTTTCATTCAGTTGCTGGTGGCGCTGTGTCCACTGCTGGGGTTGCTGGGTACGGTGGTCGGTATGATTGGTGTCTTTGAAGTGATTGCCATCAGTGGCAATGACGATGCCCAGGCGATGGCGCGGGGTGTTTATCGCGCGACTATTCCCACCATGGCAGGCCTGGTGGTCGCGCTGACAGGCATTTATTTTACCGTGCGCCTGCGCCGCGTTGCCGATCATGAGGCCAGTCATCTGCAGGACAGACTCACATTGCAAGATGCGACAGCAGCAGGAGTACCGGCATGAGTGCGAGACGCCACATTCCGGCTCAGGAGGACACGGAGCTGGACATGACGCCGATGTTGGATATCGTCTTCATTATGCTGATTTTCTTTATCGTGACGACCTCCTTTGTGAAGGAGTCGGGGGTGACGGTGAATACACCGCAGGCGTCAACGGCAGCGAATCAGGAAAACGCCAATATTTTTATCGCCATTACCGCATCTGGCGAGGTGTGGATCGACCGCCGGCCAGTCGATCCCCGCTCTGTGCGCGCCATCGTGGCGCGGCTGCATGCGGACAACCCCGAGGGCTCTGTGATCATCCAATCGGACACTGATTCGTCTACCGGTGTGCTGGTGGATGTGATGGATCAGGTGCGCCTCGCCGGTGTCGAGGGCATCGCCATCGCCGCCGACAAACGCGTGGAGTAAGCGAGATTCGGGCGATGCGATTACTCCCCGCACTGGTTGGCGCACTGCTGATTACCCTGACGGTATTCCTGTTTATGCACAGCTTGATCCAGCGCGGTAAGGAGGAGAGCGTGCCGCTAATGGTTTATAACGATGTGCAAATTGTGCAGCGGGAGCCCGAAGAGCCGCCCGAGGAGGAGGCGCAGCCACAAGAGGAGTCCGAGGTCATGGAAGAGCCCACGATGGAGCCCCTGACGGTCACACCGGTCAGCCCGGCGGCACCTGTTCCCGCAGATACCCTGGAAATTCCCGCGCTCGACCTGGGTGTAGGGGATATCAATATCGCAGCGGCGGGTAAGCGCTGGAGTGCTCCAATTGGCGGCGGTGGTGGCGAGGTAGTTGTGGGCGGTAAAGATGCCCAGGGCTACATTGAGGTCGTGCCTTTTGATACCCGTAGACCGAATGTACCAGAAGTGGCCTGGCAGAATAAGATTGACGGTTGGGTGCTGGTGGCCTTTTCCGTGACAGCAGGCGGGCGAACACGGGATGTGCGAGTGCTGGATGCCAGCCCCCGCGGTGTCTTCGAGGAAAAGGTGATGGCGGCTGTTGAGGACTGGACCTACCGCGTCAGTTTTTCGGGAGCGCTAAAGGGCGATGTCATACTGACGCAAAAAGTTGAAGTGCAGTGGCAGAGCTATCCCCAGAACATACCCAATGTGGATTGATCAAATGCGTACAGGACTTTCCACGGTGCTTTGTATGATGTTCCTCTGGGCTGCTGGGGTGTCTGTCGGAAGTGTGGCCGCAGAAGGGCAGTACCGCAGCAAAGTATTGCTCACACCAAACGACGGCGACTGGGCCAAGGGCGCAGATCTTTCGATTGAGGAACTGGAACAGCAGCTGGGCAGTATTGAGGAGGCCTACGCTAAATCCAGTGCCGGTCGTCATCTGGCGCGTCACTACGTCGAGCGCAAGGAGTACGGCAAGGCCATCGAATTCTATCAGCAGGCACTGCAGGCAGAGGGACTGTCAGATGTGGCCAATCGCGAAATGTTGCGCGAACTGGCGCAGGTCTATTTATTGAACAAAGACTACACCGCGGCAGCCCGGACACTGCAGCAGGTGCTCGCCATTGATCTGGTGCCCGATATTGCGGATTTCCTGTTACTGGCGCGTGCGCAGCACCACCTGGGCAAATATGTGGATGTGGTGACGACCCTGGATGGTATTCAAAAAGCTGGATTGACGATGGACACGCCGCAAATGCAGCAGGCGCTGGCGCTGTATTATCACGCAGGTGCCTTTGCGCAGTGTGAGGTGTTGCTTCGTCGGCTGCTCGAAGTCGAGCCGGACGAGCCTCAGAACTGGCATTTGCTGGCCTCGGTATATTTACAACAGAACAAGAAAAAGCAGGCACTCGACCAGTTGACTCTGGCCCGCGACAAACTCGTGCCCTTCGCCGAGCGGGATATCCTGCTGCTGGCCAGCCTGCAGTCTGCCAACAACAACCCGTATGGCGCGGCCGAGGTGCTGGAGGAGGCGTTATCGTCGCAGCAAGTGTCCCCAAGTGCCGCGACCTATCGCAGGTTGTTTGAGTTCTGGTTGCAGGCCAGGGAACAGGAGAAAGCACGCAAGGCCTTGCAACAGGCTGCCAAATTAAGCGGTGATATCGAACTGTACCTGTATTTGGCACAGCTGCAGATGGAGGAGCAGGACTTTGACAATATGCACCAGACGATGTTGGCGGCCTGTGCCAAACAGCTGCCCGACAAATACGTGGGTCGGGCCAATTTACTGTTGGGCGTTAGCCAATTAAAACGGGGAGACGAGAGCGGCGCGCGCCGTTCTTTTATCAACGCCACGCTGATTGGTGGCGTCAACGCTCAGGCCGGGCAGTGGCTTCGGTTTATGAACGGTGCGCCTCCGACAGATGATGAGATCAGACGCATTGTCGGAATTTGTTACGGGGCGAACGACAAGCGGCTGGACGCCTCTACCCGGCTCACGCAGACCGCTGTTGAGACTTCCGCCGATGCGACTGCAGCGGAGGTGGTATCCAGCGCTTTTGAGATTAAAACCATTGCGCCAATGTCTTTATACTATATGCAGTCCAGTAAGCCGGTCGCAGAATTGTTGGGGTCTCTGCGAGGCACCGCAATAAGCTTGTACGTCAGTCTGGCCAAGTCCGGGGGTAATGCCGATGGCCCTCTACAGGTCATTTTATCCGGCGATTCCCAGGCGTTGGAGGGGGATGTCACTACACAAATTGGCGCGCCTTTTGCGGGGGCAGCGAGCGGCAGCGGTAAGTTCAGCGTCAGAACAACCGAGCCTTTCAAATGTGCCTCGCAGATGTTTGAAGGGGAGGGGGATGGGCTGGGCAAGGCGTTGGCGCAATTGGCCGAGTCAGTGCAGGGCGCGCAACACGAATTCACCGGTGAAATGCGCATTGTTATTCCGCTTGGCGATAGCGGGGACGCGCTAAAACTCGAGCTGCAGCTGGGAATCCACTGAATCGTAGCAGGGCCAGCGGTGGGTAGTTTACCCGGCGCCGACGTCAGGCGATTCGTTCACACAGACAGTACACATTTTTCGCATTGGACATAACAGGATAGTGCTGTAGTATTCTCTCCGAAAATAGCGGTTGAAGCAGTGTACTTTAGCCCGAAAGTCAGTGAAAGGGTCAAGGCGGTATCTCGTAATACCAGCCCTTTATAACTCTAAAATGGATGGTCATGAAAAATGAAGAAATTGCTCGCCGTTTCAGTTCTTGCAGCCGCTTGTGCAGTCAGCATGCAGGCTCAAGCGTTTAAGTTCGACACCCCCAATGACTGGGATATCCGTTGGGATAACACCCTCAAGGGTAATCTTATGATGCGGGTTCAGAATCAGGACCCGTCTGTTTACGACCCTAACCGGGCCAAGCCCGCCGCTGCGGCCGCTCTGGCGGATGACGCGGATTATTCTGTCGATCAGGGCAATTTTGTAAGTCAACGGTTTGACATATTGTCCGAGATGGATGTGGTTTGGAAAGACAAGTTGGGTTTTCGAATCAGTGGCGCAGGCTGGTATGATCACGCTTACGCCAATGACAGTGATGCGCCAACCAGTGGGCCGACCAAGGGCTATTCTGCTGCCAATTCTACCTGGGGTATGCTGACGGTTCAGCCTGGTGAATACAACGACGCGGCGAAAGACTTGCATTATCGCGGTGGTGAACTGCTGGACGCTTTTGTGTTCGGTAATTTCGATATATCTGACTCTACTTCCGCCAACGTCCGCGTTGGTCGTCATACGCTCTACTGGGGTCAGAGCCTGCTCTCCACTGGCGCTATCCACGGCTTTGCCGGCTCCATGGCAGCGCTCGATCTCGCCAAAGGTCTGGGTACACCGGGTAGTGAGGCCAAAGAGCTATTCATACCCAATAACAAGATATCCTCGACCGTGCAGTTTTCGGACGGCTGGAGTGTCAGCGCCTTTTACGCGATGGGTTTTGAGCCGCTGCGCTGGCCGGCGGCAGGTACGTATTTTAGTCTGAACGAGGCGCTGACGGAACACTCCGAGTGTTTGACCGCTGTCCCAGGCACTGCAACCACCAATCGTACGTGTCTCAGATCTACTGATTACAAGAGTAAGGATTCAGGCGACTGGGGTATCAACCTGAAGTACTGGATTGAGGCATGGGACATGGAAGCCTCGGCCATCTACATGAACAACACAGACCGGCTCACCAGTGGTCTCTACTCAGTGTTTGGTGATCAAACGGCAGGCGAAGTCGCCGAGGCAGCGAATACTAACGCTAGTCTGCTTGGGCACTATGGTTGGGTCTATAAAAACGACATCGACACTTTTGGTTTCTCCTTCTCCAAGCAATACTGGGATATCAGCTGGGGCGCTGACTTTGTCGTTCGGATGAACGATGCTCTGTCGCCTGAATTGTCCGCTACTTTGTTCGCACCTGTTGCCAGTATTGGCGCTGTCGACCCCGGTAAAAATTATCCCGGGCCTACCGGTGACACAGCACACATTGTGCTTAACGGCGTTGGTTTTCTCGACGGTGAGTGGGGCTTGTGGGATGGCGGTTCCTACATCGGCGAGCTGACGCTCTCGCAACTGCTCGATTTTGACGATTTTGAGAACAAAGCCAATGCTTATATCAAGGATGATAACCTGTGCTCCAATATCTCTGGCGTATTCAGGCCGACCTGGTATCAGATTCGCCCGGGCTGGGACCTCAGTGCTTTGGCCTCTGTCAACTACACAATGACCTGTAAGCAGGCGCCAAACTCCGCCGGCGGTAACGAGAAAGTGGGCAATGGCAGTGTCGGTGTCTCCGTTGATATCGAACAGGTATGGAATGTCGCGCTCAACTACAATATGTACTACGGTCCGCAGAAAAATGGCACCGCCGCTTTCATCAAAGATCGTGACAATCTTGCTCTGACCGTCAAGAGAACCTTCTAGCCAGCAGCGTTATCGCTGGTGTATTGCGACCGCTCTCCTCTGGAGGGCGGTCGACACCTCCCTCCTTCTTATCGAATTCCCGCTTTATACGTTTTCAACGCAGCTGCCGTTGTCGGCTCCCCAGTTTCGTAAAACAGCTTCATAGAATGCGCTACATCGCTGATGGTGGCCTGAACAAAGCCGGCCATTTTTCCGCCTAGCCACGCGCCAGCGCGACCCCAGGGCATCTCGTAAATGAGGCTGGTGGTGAGCCGGGTGTGTCCGTTGCCACCGTCCTCCAGCGCGTACCGAAACCAGGCATCCTTGAACGGAGGTGCCGGTTTGTCACCGCGATGGAGGTGGATTAAAAAGCCCTTTCCCGCGTCCCATTCTTTCACTGTTTCCTGGATGTAGCTTTTTTTGTTGCGGTACACGTAGCGACTGGCGCCTACACCCTCAACCTGCTCACTCACGATCTCAGTGTTAACGATGCCAGGCACATAATTGTGGGCCTGGGAAATGTCCCGAAGCTTCGCCCAGGCGTCGTTCAGAGGTATATCGATAAGTGTTTGTGCGCGGACTTCCTGGCTCATGGTTTACTTCCTCTGAGGCCCCACCACTGGCAGGGCAGGTAAAAAATTAAATACTACCCCGGTTTTGGTCACTGTTTGTAATTGAGCTGAAGAGCATTTGTGCAAGTGGACTAACGGTTGAGATTGTCTTCTTCCCTGAGTTTGACGGGGCTGAATTGGCCGCGAATTTTTCCGTGCATACCCGCGTAAAAATCACGGAAGTACTGCATGTCGTTTTGCACACTATCGGTTACGACAAGGGCCGGACCGAAACCGCCTCGTTTGCTGCCGTAGTCGAGAAATGAAGGTACGATGGGAACCACTGCCTGTCGCGCGATTTGATAAAAACCGGATTTCCAGTATTCGGATTTTTCCCGTGTACCCTCAGCAGGCACCATCAAAACCAGGTGGGGAACTGTCTCGAAGGTTTCAATCATGGCGGAGACGACATTCTGGTTTTTGTGTCGGATGATCGGCATGCCCCCCATCGCGCGCATGAACCAGCCGAACGGGGGATAGAACAGGCTATGCTTGGCCATCCAGGTCACTTTGATATCGAATGCGGCAGCGAATATCAACATCATCGGAAAATCCCAATTGGACGTATGGGGTGCCGCGATGAGAACGTAGTGATCACACTGTGGGCGCTCGCCCACCAGTTGCCAGCCGGTGAGGTGTAACAGGCATCGCGCAAGGCGTTTTTTCATGAGTAAGTCTTATCGGAAAGGAGGGTAGGCGTTACCGCAGCGCAGTACAGCGCAGCGCAGTATAGAACAGAACACAATCGGATTGGAGATACCTATAACCAAATTGATAGATCAGTGCGTGTATGCCAGGGCATACGCTGGTGTGAACGCAACGAATGCCTAGGTGGGCAGTGTCTGTTCAAGCGCATCGACCAGACGCGTGCGAAACAGGCGGTCGTTTTCGCAGTACCACTGCCTGGCGTTGTTGCCCAGTGTTTGCCTCGATGGCCCATCCATGGCAATGATCGCCTGGATTTTGCGCTCCAGATCAGCGGGGTCAACATAGTAGTTCATGCCCGATCGCTGCGCCGACGTCCTGTTGTAGTTCACCAGCACGCCGCGCTCGGGCGTGATCAGTTCGTTCATCGGCGGCGCGCTGGTGGTGAGGGTGAGGGCGCCGCAGCTCATCGCCTCGACAATGCAATGGCCAAACCCCTCGGCTTCAGAGGGATATAGGTGGATAGCACATCTGTTCTGAAGTTCTCGCAGCGCGGCATCGTCCAGGTGCACCAGCAGGTGCTGTATGTTGGGCGCTGCAATAGAGTTCACCTTTGATTGGCTGTACGTACTGGCATTTTGTACCACGGTCAGCGTTGGCCATTCGGGGTGGCGCAACCACAGTGCGAGCAATGGCTGTGTGCCTTTTTGCCAACTGCGCCCAGCCATGTGTAAAAAGTCGTTCGGCTGCTTTTGCGTGTTCGCATTGTGACTGCGATCCTCGCTGGTGAATCCTATAAAGCGGGTCTCACTGCCGAGGCGCGAAAACGTCTCCTGTGCATGCCGGGTCTTGCACAAGACGACATCAATACCCTGCAAATGACGCTGTTGGTTCGCTTTGAACCACTCCGGATTGGGAATGAACATATTGGCGCTGGCATATTGAAAAAATCCCGGCGTGAGATCCTCCAGGAATATATTGACGTCAAACTGTGCTGCAGCAAGTTGTTTGTGCTGCAGCCACAGATGTCGAAAATTGGATGCCCGATGCACAATTCGGCGGCGACGAATAGCGGACTGCTCGCGGGGCGCACCGTTCAGGCTCACCTCAAAACGGCTTGTCGGAAGTGCGTCGAACAGGGTATCTATGTCTCGACTGAGGCCGCCACCATTGTGCCAGGCGATGATGTTAATACGCTTCATAGTTATTTTTGGTCAGTCAGTGACAGCGTCGTGCTGATGTTCCCTTTGTTGTGCGAACCACAGGTCTGCATAATGCCCACGCTTGTCCAGTAGCTGCTCATGCGTACCCTGCTCAACCACGCGGCCCTGATCTAGGACGACAATTTTATCCGCGTCGATGATCGTGGAGAGGCGGTGTGCGATGACGAGGCTGGTGTGTCCTTTGGCAACCTCGCGCAGCGCTTTTAGTATCGCCTGTTCCGACTTGCTGTCCAGTGACGAGGTGGCCTCGTCGAACACCAGTATCGGCGAACGTTTAAGAATCGTGCGGGCAATCGCCACTCGTTGTTTCTCGCCGCCGGAGAGCTTCAGGCCGCGCTCGCCCACCTTCGTTTGATGTCCGTCGGGCAGTTGACTGATAAAAACGTCCAGATGGGCGAGATGGATGGCCTCGGCGACATGGGCATCATCGGACTCTGGGCTGCCATAGCGTACATTCTCAAAGATTGTATCGTTAAACAACACGGTATCCTGTGGCACGATACCGATAGCTTGGCGCAGCGAGTATTTGCTGACCTTGCTGATATCGACACCGCCAATCGTGATACTGCCACTGTCCAGATCGTAAAAGCGAAACAGAAGTTTTACCAGAGTGGATTTCCCCGCGCCGCTGGCACCGACGACAGCAACTTTGTGCCCGCTGTCTATGGTGAAAGAGACGCTGCGCAGAATCTCTCGGTCTGAGCGGTAGGCAAACGACACATCCCTGAATTCAATCGCACCGTTGTTGAGTGGCAGTGCCGGGGCTTGCGGCTGATCGTTGACGCTTGGGCGGACGTCCAGCAGTTGCAGCATTTTTTCGATATTGGCCATCGAGCCCTTGATCTCGCGGTATACGAAACCCAGGAAATTCAACGGCATAAACAGCTGGATCATAAACGCATTGATCAGCACGAAATCCCCGATGGTCATGGTGCCGGCGGCAACACGAACTGCGGCAAGCCACATCATGCCTGTCATAGCCGCTGCAATGATAAACGCCTGACCGGCATTGAGTGAAAATAGCGATAGACGGTTCTTGCGCCGCGCCTGCTCCCACTTGCCAAGTTCATGATCGTAGCGCTGTGCCTCGAACGCCTCGTTGGTGAAATATTTGACCGTTTCAAAATTGAGCAGGCTGTCTACCGCACGTGTATTGCTGGCCGAATCGGCCATATTGGCCTCGCGTACAAACTGGGTGCGCCATTCCGTTGCGGATACCGAAAACCAGGTATACAGGACGACGGCCACCAAGGTGATGAGCGCGAAGCCCCAGCCGTAGTTATACAGCAGTATCCCAACCACCATAAAAATCTCTATGAAGGTGGGCACAATATTGAATACCAGGAAACGCATCAGAAAGCTGATGCCGGTGGTGCCGCGCTCGATATCGCGCGACAGGCCGCCGGTGCGGCGATTGAGGTGAAAATCCAGGTCGAGTTTGTGCAGGTGGCGAAACACCTCCAACCCGATTTTGCGCATGGCCCGCTCGGTGACACGCCCGAAAACCGTATCGCGAATTTCGCCCAGCAGGACGTTGGCAAAGCGGGCCAGGCCGTAGGCGAGTACCAGTGCGATAGGGGCCGCGATGAGTTGGGATTTCTCCGAGTCCAGCGCGTCGACGATGTACTTGAGAATAAAGGGGCCGACCACGTTGCTCATCTTGGCGAGCACCAGACAGCCCAGGGCGAGGAGTACGCGGCTGCGGTACTCCATCAGATAGGGCCAGATTATGCGGACAATATGCCAGTTAATCTTCTGGTCGGGTTCGTTCTCGTAGTTGCCATGATTCATAGTGCTGCTTACACGCGCCGTCGGTTTCCCCCATCCTACACGAAGTCGCCCTCTACGGGTTGACGCGTATCTAGCCGAGCACGTCCTGTAGCTGGCGGTGCATGTTCTGTACCCCGGGCTCATTGCGCCCAATCAGTACGTTGCGCGGTATACCGGCCTTCAGGCCGCGGTTCACCTTGTCGACCAGTGAGTAGTCCTCGGCGACGGCCACATCGTTGATCATCTGAAAGTACGCTTCGTATTCCTGTAGTGCCTCCGGAGTCGCCGGTTCCTGTGGCAGGAACATGCCGTGGTAAACCACGCTGCGATCGGGCGCGATGGGGTAGACCCGCCACGTCTGGAAGTGGTCCGCCACCACGAAGATGACCGTGTTGGGGAAAATGTAGTTGACGTAGGAACTGTAATTCATGGGTTCCCATTCACTTTCCGGCCGCCCCTTTAACTCGTTGATGGCCAGCGCGGGTGACCCCATGGAGTGATTACGGCCGTATTGCTTATAAGTAGCCGTATTGCTATACGCCATGGTGGCGATAGAGTTCGGATGCAGGAACTCGAAGTGGTAATACTCGTGGAAAGTGTCCATGTTCAGCTTCCAGCTAAAATCAGTGAACACCTGTTTCGCGCCCAGGTAGTGGGAACTTTCAAAGCCGAAGCCGCACAGGCGCTCCTGTATGCCACCCAGCACGTCATCGATATCAAAAGTCTTGTCGGGGTTTGGCATCACAAAAATCATGCCGTGTTTTTCCTGCACGTCCAGTGGGCGCAGGCCGAGTGTGTCGCGGTCGATGCCGGTAAAGCCCTCGTTGGCGAAGGGGACGCCCACCAGCTTACCCTCAAGGTCATACGTCCAGCCGTGGTACGGACAGGAGAACATTCGGCCTTTCTTGGCCTTGCCGTGATCGTATTCGTTCAGTGGTGCGCCCCGGTGTGAGCAGATGTTCACGAATGCCTTGAGGCTATGGTCGGTCTGACGAACGATAAGGATGGGCACGCCGGTATCATCGAAAGCAAAATAATCGCCTGCCTCGGGCACCACACAACTGGGCCCGATAAACTGCGGATAATTGCGAAACAACTCAGTCTTTTCGCGCTGGAATTGCGCCGGGTTGGTGTATTCCTCGACATCGATCGCCATCACACTGTCGGCCAGCGTTGTGGTATTGCGTGCTACCAGATCCAGCAGGGCTTTGATTTCTTCAACCAGTTGTTGCCGTTGCATTGAAACTCTCCTACAAACCCAACACCATCTTGGCGATGATATTACGCTGTATTTCCTGTGACCCACCAAAAATGGAGGCGGCGCGATTATTCAGGTATCGGGGGACGACTGAGCTGGGGTAATCCGCCCGGACCGGGTTGCCATCGGCCACCGGGTTCAGGATGAAACCGGTATAGCCCAGTACATCCACCGACACTTCGTTGATCTCCTGCTCCAGCCGTGTGGCGGACAGTTTCATGATGGAGGACTCGGGCCCCGGGTTGCCGCCACCGCTGACCGCCGAGAGAATTCGCAGTTCGGTAATTTCCAGTGCCTTTAAGTCAATCGCCAGGCGCGCCACTTTGCGGTCGATATCACCGTGCAAATCAAAATCGGGGTTGTCACTTTTGGCGCTGTTGATCAGCCCCCGCAAGTTTTCCAGCTCATGTCGAATACGGTGCGCGCTGAAGCCGCCGCCCCGTTCAAATTCAAGCAAATACTTGGCGTAGCTCCAGCCTTTGTTTTCCTCGCCGATACGATTCGCCATTGGCACTCGCACGTTGTCGAAGAACACCTGATTCACTTCGTGATCGCCTGCCATGGTGATAATAGGCTCGACGGAGACCCCCGGGCTGTCCATGTCGATCAACAGGAAGCTGATACCGTGCTGCGGCTTGCCGCTGGTATCCGTGCGCACCAGGCAAAAAATGTGGTCGGCGAGGTGCGCGTGGGTCGTCCAGAGTTTTGAGCCATTGACGATGTAGTGATCGCCATCGCCATCGGCTTTCAGCTTCAGGCTGGCCAGATCAGAACCGGCACCGGGTTCTGAATACCCCTGGCACCAGTAGTGTTCACCGTGCAGGATTTTGGGCAAGTATTCGGTTTTTTGCTGCTCCGTGCCAAATGCCATGATCACCGGGGCCAGCATCAGCAGTCCCAGTGGGATCAGCATGGGTGCGCCGGCGTGGTAGCACTCTTTGGAGAAGATATATTTCTGCGCGGGAGTCCAATCGGTGCCGCCGTGTTCCACTGGCCACTGCGGTACGGCCCAACCCTGCATTACCAGTATTGCCTGCCACTCAAGCGCGATGTCTCGCTCGACAAATACGCTGCCGTTGTTGGCAGTGCCCTCGACAATGTGCGCCGGCAGCTTGTCGGACAGGAATTGGCGGACTTCACGTTGAAATTGCAGTTCTTCTTCGCTGAAATTGAGATTCATCGGATAGACTCTAGAGTAGGGGCTCCATTGCCCAGCGGATACCACGGCGCATCAGTTCGTAGAACTCTGCGGTTTTCCAGGCGCCATCTTCTGGCACCGGATACTCCTCGATATACGGTTGCATGTCGTATTTTCCGCGGCAGTGTCCCAGTGTCAGATACAGCACCTGCCCGGTGCCATGGGTATGAATGTACATCACGGGTTGCACGTCTGTGTCTTTCATCCAGTCGCTGCGCAAAAAGTTGTCCACCGGAGTAGACCAGTGCGTGTGCAGCAAGGTCTGGTGCTCGCCGTGAAATTTGCACAGGTAGAGTTCGTCGTCGACGGTAAAGGTGGGGATATTTTTTACCAGCGGGTGATCGGGCTGTGTGACATGCACCTCATACTCCTGAATGGGAGGGTGTGCCATGAATTGGCTGCCCAGTACCTCCATGAAGGGAATGTTTTCCTCGGGGCAATCGACCCGAGGGGAGCCATCTGCACCGGGCTCCATAAACCGCAGGATGGAATTGGTGCCGTGCAGCGCAAACCATTTTTTACCACTTCCCACGAACGCTACCAGCGCGCGGGTTTCTGCTGCCGTGGGAATAACATCGCAGGTATAGGTAATCAGAAAATCGCTCGCGCTGATCGCGTCAATGTCATTGAAGTCCGCGCCCACCAGCACCTTGATACGCGGCTGTTCCGCAAGGAGTTTGAGTATCTCTACCCTGGCATGGTCAATGTTGTGGAACTTGCCGCCGGCGACAAGGTAGACATCCATACGATCACTCTTGCTCATAGGGCTTTATTCTCGAGTGCCAAAAGGGGTTCGGGGGCACGTTATCAAACCTGTTTCTATAAAACAATCAGAATTGACTGTTTATTTTGTATCCGATACTGTGGGTGCTCTGAGAGATATCGCTCGCTTAAAAACCGACCAAAGGAATTCATCATGAAACTTTACTCTTCTGTAGGCCCCAACCCACGCGTGGTCAAAATGTTCATGGCAGAGCGCGGCATCATATTGCCGGAGCAGGAGGTGGATATCATCGGGGGTGAAAACATCGGCGACGATTTCAAGAACCTCAACACCTCCGCCCAAACGCCCTGCCTGGAGCTAGACGATGGTAGTGTGGTGGCAGAAGTCACTGTGATCTGTGCCTACCTGGATGAAATTACCGACGGCCCTTCACTGATTGGAGCGACGCCCAAAGAGCGAGCCGAAACCCGGATGTGGACCCGGCGGTTTGACGCGCGCATTCTGGAGCCTATGACGCTGGCGTTTCGCAGTGCAGAAGCCCTGGAACTGTTCCAGAGTCGGTACCATGTGATTCCCCATGCCGCGGATGACTTAAAGGAGACCGTGCGCAAATCCTGGGCCTGGCTTGAACCCCAAATGGCAGGTAAGACTTTTATCTGTGGCGAGCGTTTTACGCTGGCCGATATCCTGTTGTTTGTCTTTGCCGATTTTGGTGCCATGGTTGGCCAGCCCATTCCAGAAGGGCTCCCCAACGTTGCTGCCTGGTTCAAACGTGTCGCAGAGCGTCCCAGCGTCGCAGCAAGTGTGCATCCCTCGCAGGCGGCGTGATGAAGGCGGCAGTGTTTAAAGAGATCGGCCAGGCGTTGGCGGTAGAAACCGTGGCAGACCCGGTACCGGCGTCTACTGAACTGGTGATGAAGGTCAGCTTCTGTGGTATCTGTGGAACAGATCTGCACGCCACGCGCGAGGGTTTGACCACCGCCTGCTGCGGCCAGATTCTCGGTCATGAATACGTCGGGGAAATTGTTGAGGTCGGCAAGGATGCAGTGGGCGATTGGAGCATCGGAGACCGCGTGTGTGCGATGCCCTTTATTGCCTGTGGTCGCTGCCTGCCCTGTGCCGCCGGCCGTTTTTTTGAATGTGCCAATAAAAAAGTGTCCGGGGTTGATGATCAAGGTGGTTTTGCCGAGTTCGTTACCACGGGCTGCCGGGAGACCTTCCTGTTGCCCGATAGCCTCGACATGCAAAGTGCGGCGCTGGTGGAACCACTGGCAGTGGGTATCCATGCTGTCCGCGTGGCCGACGTCAAGGCGGGCAGTCGCGTGATGGTGATCGGCGCCGGTCCTATCGGTTTGACGGTGGCGTTGTGGTGCCGGTTTTTCGGAGCGAGGGAAGTAGTGGTCAGTGAAGTGGCACAAATGCGGGCCGATCTGGCGCTCAAGATGGGTGCCACCGCAGTGATTCATCCGGATCTAACCCAAGGCGCAGAAGATCTCCTGCAACAATTTGCCGATGTCGCCGGCGGCGCGCCGGATGTGATTTTTGAATGCGTAGGGGCGCCAGGATTGCTGCAGCAGTGCATCGAAATGGCACCGTATGGCGGCAAGATAATTCCGGTGGGCGTGTGTGAACAGCCCGATGCCATTATGCCGTTTTTCGGCCTGGTAAAGGAATTACAGATCCAATTTGCGATCGCCTACACGCGCGATGATTTTGATACCTGTGTGGCGATGCTGGGAGAGGGCCGCATTGATGTCTCGCCGATGGTGACGGATATTGTCAGCCTCGACGAGATGCCGGTGGCGTTTGAGGCGCTGCGCACGCCCAGTCATCAGTGTAAGGTTTTGCTGCAGCTTTAATGGCTTGATATCGTGAGTAGCGCTCGAATTACGCTAATCGCGATAGTAGTCCACGCCTACCAGTTCCTTCCAGCGGTCATTAAACGCCTCACCTTGCAGGCAGTTGGCTGCTAACCACTCATCGTCAGAGATTTTTGCGCGCGCGGCAATGGTTTCTTCGGCATCGGGCCCAATGGGGTAGCGGAAGTGGGGCTGGTCTGATTCTATAGCGTGCTCGATGGCGCCGGCGACGTCTGTTGGCATGGCCGGTCGGCGCAGGCCGAATTCAAAGAACCGCCCCAGTCGCTGCAAGGAATTCTGGTAGGGGGAGGGCTCTGTGGGCAGTGAGCCCTTGCCCCAGATGGGTGTCAGCACACAGCCCGGTTCAATGATGGCGACCTTCACCTTGAACTCGGCCATTTCCTGTGCCAGCGCCTCGCTGAGGCCCTCCATCGCCCATTTGGAAGCGGAGTAGTGGGCATGGCAGCCCATTACCACACGTCCCGCCAGCGAGCCGACTGTGACGATTCTGCCGGACTTTTGTTTGCGCATGATGGGTGTCACCTCAAGTAGTACATTGACGTTGCCGAAGTAGTTGGTCTCGAATATTTCACGGGCCTCCGCAACCGGTGTCTCCTCCACGGCGCGTCCGCCACCGATACCTGCATTGTTAACTAACGCGTCGATGCGGCCGCTGCGTTGCATGATTTCGGCCACGGCGGACTTTACGGAGGCGGGATCGACCAGATCCAGCCGGATGACGGTGACGGGTAAGTTCTCCGCGGTAATCTTCTCTTTTAACGCCACGGCGGTGTCGGGACTGCGCACGGCGGCGTAGACGTCGTGGCCTCTGCGCGCCATATGCAGTGAGGTTTCCTGGCCGATGCCAGTGCTGCTGCCGGTGACAAGAATTACGGACATGGTGGGCCTCTCTGAGTCGTTTAAGGTGTCGATGGTGAGTCTTTGGTGGCGGGCTCTGTTTGACAGAGCGCATCCTGGCGCTGTTTGAAATCGATGCGGTAGTCGCAGGTCACACAGCGCCGCATGCCCTCGCGCATACTGTCGTTCTGCGCGCGCAGTGTGGTGAGTTCATCACGCAACTGCGTAATTTCCCGCGCCTGTTGCCACAGGCGTTTTCGCGCGCAGAACATGTCTGACAGTTTTACCATGGCGACCGTCTGCGCTGCCTATTGGGCTTGCCAGCTCATTCTGACGGTACAGGATGTCTCTGGCAGATGCGGGTCAAACTCTATTTTCAAACCGCCGTCGGCGCCGTTAAACAGCGCTTCAAACGGCCCTTTGCAAATATTGAGACAACCTTCCTCGGGCAGCGTGTTGGGGTTGGGGCGTCTGTCCTTCGGCCCACAGGTATGCCAGCCGCAATCGGGAATTTCCAGTACTGTGAGACCATTGGCGGGGTCAAACTCGGCAACTTTCATCGGGCCGGTTAGCCAGTGGGCAGGGTTAAATGTCTCAAACATAAAGGTGCTCCAGCGCCCTGGTTTCGAGGGGGAGCCGTCTTTCGTCAGTTTGGTCTTTTTGTTTCTATTTTTATCCGACATGCTGTTCATCATCTTGAGGAATTCAGGCGAGGTCTCATGGGAGATGGCGACAGACGTTCCGATCACTATTTCCTCGTACTGTTTCTGGCTGTAGTACTTGCGTAACTCCAGCAGCGACCATTCAGCCTCGCGCACGAAATTACCGTAGCGTTTACGCCATTTCTCCCGGGGGGAATCGAATCTCGCAACGATTTCGCGCAGCGATTTGATGTCGGCATAGTCGCGGTCAACCTGCTCCCTGTCGCCGGATAAACGCAGAATCGGTACGAAGGTGTGGCTGATGAGGGGCATCGCCTTTTTCACTAGCATGGAGTTGGACATCCACATGTCAACCCAGGCCTGCGGCCCCCAGTTATAGTAAAAGCCCGTTTTCTGGGGAGCTATCACACGGCCGGTGCCTTGATCTGTCGAGATAATAGTCTCTTCTCTCATGCTACAGCCTCCTGTTTTTACGTGGATATTCGCGGTGCTACAACCGGGCGCGGGGGCCCCTAGTTGATAAAGCGCACCGTCACGCCGTAGATCGCACCGGGTGCGACGGCGCCAGCGAAGCCGCCCACGACCGGGATATCAATACCAAAATTATAGTACTTTTCATCCAGCAGGTTGCGGCCCCAAAGGGCGACTTCCCAGGAGTTGTCCATATCGCTGAGGGTAAACCGCAGATTGATCAAATCCACCGCATCGTTTTTCAGGTGCGAGTCCAGATCCTGATCCAGGTAGTAGCTGTCGGTATAGCTATGCTCCAGGCGTACCTTGCCCACCAGATGGTCAGTCAGATCCCTGTCGTACTGGATGTAGGAACTGACGGTCCATTCTGGCGCGTTATCAATAGGTTTTCCCTTGAGGTCCTGTATGCAAGCCTCTGCCAAGCCCGGGGGCAGACTTGTCGAGCCAAGGAATGTCGGCCCACCGGGCCTTTCGTAGTACTGCGTAACGGCCTGATCGACAGTGCACTGCGCATTCTCGAAATCCTTGTACTCGGCCTTGTTATAGCCCACGGCCGTACCGACCACCACATCGGCGACCGGCACAAAAATAAGATCCAGTTCAGAGCCGTAACTTTGCATTTGGCCAGCATTGGTTACGGTAAACGTAGAGCCGTCGAAAGACTGCGCCTGAAAATCGTCGTAATTGACCAGGTAAAATGTGCCGTTAAACTGCAGTCGCCTGTCGTCGGTAGAGCTTTTCCAACCCAGTTCATAGTTGGTGGCGGTTTCCGGGTCGAACTCGCCGTTATTGCCCTCCTGTTCCCGGCGTTGGTTGAAACCGCCGGACTTGAAACCACGACTGATGCTGGCGTAGGTCATGATCTCAGGGGTGAAAAAATAGCGTCCGATGAGTGTGGGAGAAAAATCGTTATCGCTACGGGTTTCGTCGTAGTAGACGTCGGGGCCTACAATCGGGGGGATGGTAATCGCCGATTCCGGGTCGGTTATCTGGGAGCCATTAAAGTCTTTTTGCTCATAGGTATAGCGCACCCCGAGTGTGGTACTGAATTTGTCGCTGATGTTCCACACCAACTGGCCAAACGCAGCGAAACTGGTCGTTTTATAGTTGTTATCGTCGGTATTGAGAGTCCCGTTCGGGAACAACGTACCTAAAAATGGTGTAATGGAAGTCAGAGTGGGTGATTGGGTAAACTTGCCCACGGAGTCGAGGTCAGAATAGAACGCGTAGAGGCCCCCCTGATAGTCCAATGTTGCTCCGCCGCGAGAGGTAATACGTAATTCAGAGGAATACTGGTTGAAGTTGTATTTTTGCGAACCGTGGATAGCGTCATACGCGGTGAAGTCCCCATCAAACGCACTGTCCGACTCGAAATGGCGCCAGGCATTAATAAATGTGAGGACGTTCTCGTTGAATATATCCTTGTTCCATTCCAGTGCAACGCCGCCCACTTCTACTTTGTTATACAGTGGCGCGTCAAACCAGTAATCGTCATCAAACGGGTCGGAATTGGCTGGGGGAGCAAGGCCGACCTCATCTTCGAAAGAGGTATATTGGAAAATTTGTTGGCCCTTATCGTTGAGGCCAAGCTGCTGCTGGTATGCCGCTGAGGGCGAATTGGTCGCTGGCACACCGATAGTAGAAAAGCCTGCATAGTCGATAACAGCCAGCGCGCAACAGTCTGTATCTTCCTTGTTGTAGTCTACGGTCAACAGGAATTCACCCAGGCCGTCGGTGTCTGTTTCGGCGCCGGTATCCAATAGTACACGCGACTTTACGCCCCATTTGTTGGCGTTATTCAGGTGGTCGCCATTGAATTCATTTTTGTATAGATGGTCGCCGTCTATCCCATAACCGGTCAATCGCATGGCGTGGCCGGTATCGCCCAACGGTACGTTCACCATCGCGTGGACTTCTGCCCGCTGTTCGGAGTTGTACATCAGTTCCACTTCGGATTCGAAGCCTTCAGCGGAGGGCGTTCTGGTGATGATGCTGATCGCCCCCGCAGCGGTATTCTTGCCGTAGAGCGTGCCCTGGGGGCCGCGAAGTATCTCGACCCGCTCTATATCGATCAGGTCGCCAATGCTCATCCCGGCGCGGCCCTGATAGACACCATCGATAAACATGCCCACACTGGGATCAATGCCGGCGTTTGTCCCCACTGAACCAATGCCGCGGATTCTGATAGATTGGCTGTTGGAGTCGGTGCCCTGGGTGATTTTGAGGCTGGGTGTGTATTGGTCCAGGCCCGCCAGATTAGTCACGCCTGAGTCCTTGAAGAATTGGCTGGTAAAGGCTGTGACCGACATGGGGACTTCCTGGATACTCTCCATTCGACGGTTCGCGGTGACGACAACCTCTTCCAGCGCCAGTGGATCGGGTCCGCTTGCCGGGATTGCAGCGTCCTGAGCATAGGACACTGCCGCCACCATAGGTGCCAGCACCAGTAAACCTAAACCAAAACGACAATTAGTCATGAATGTCACCCGTGAAAACGTATGATTATTGCGCGGCGCAAGGGCCGCAGCTGGCCGCCTGCGGAGGCTTTGCTCTTGTCGGGGGCCACAGTAGCAAATCGTAATTTTAAAAACAAACAGAATTGACTGATTTTAATTTAGGCGCTAGTGTAGGCCTCCAATAGCGAATACAGAAACGAGGATTCCCATGGCCGAACCGATGTCTGCAAGCAACCCTTTCCTGAACTTCCCCTTTGGTTCGATCCAGATGGAATGCGAGGCCCGCGATTTGATCGTGGAGGGCGAGGTGCCCCCTGATTTGTGTGGCAGCCTGTATCGCGCCGGTCCCAACCAGCGTTTCAAGCCGCGCGGGGACTACCACCTGTTCATGGGTGACGGCATGGTGCACGCATTTCACATTAAAAATGGCAAGGTGAACTACAACAATCGCTGGGTGCGCACCAACAAATGGAAGCTTGAGGACCGCGAAGCGCGCACGCTGATCAACCCCATGAATCCGTTTGAATGTGATCCGCAGTACACGGATTTTGTGTTCACGGACAAAGACGGCACCGCAAATACCGCAATCGTCTGGCACGGCGGGCGCCTGTTGGTGATGGAAGAGGGGCACCCGCCCTTTGAACTGGATCCTGATACCCTCGAATCGATTGGCAGCTGGAACTTCCGGGGCAGGCTGAATACAGCGATGACCGCACACCCCAAAGTTGATCCGGCAACCGGTGAAATGGTGTTCTTTGCCTACATGGCCACCGGGCCGTTTTCGGCAGACGTGATGGTGCACAAGGTGAATCCCGAGGGCATACTGACGGAAAGTACGCTCATCCCAACGCCTTACTCCGCGATGGTCCACGACTTTATCGTCACGGAAAATTATATTGTCATTCCGATCATGCCCCTTACAGGTAGTCTCGATCGGGCCATGGTCGGCGGCCCACCTTTTGCGTGGGAGCCTGAAAAGGGCGTGTTTCTGGGTGTATTGCCGCGCCACGGTGGCAAAACAGAGGACGTCCGTTGGATAGAGATGGACCTGAGCTTCGCGTTCCACTTTATGAATGGTTTCGATAAGGACGGTGTGATTTCCATAGACGCCTGCCAGTTTGAGTCTGCACCGTTGTTCCCGACCGTCGACGGTGTGTCGACGCCCAGATCACAGCCTCACCTGAATCGCTGGACCATCGATATGAACGCGCTAATTCCACGCGCAACCTTCAAGCAACTCGACGGATTCGAGGGGGAATTCCCTGAGTGTGATCCGCGCTATGAAGGCCGCGAATACCGCCACGGTTGGTACACCTCACCAGATGGCAAGTTGCGCAGTACCGCCAATGAAGAGGACA
The DNA here is from genome assembly GCA_963934845.1 of uncultured Halioglobus sp. Lineage (GTDB taxonomy): Bacteria > Pseudomonadota > Gammaproteobacteria > Pseudomonadales > Halieaceae > Marimicrobium. The sequence goes on from CAWWAG010000016.1 coordinate 70,979, forward strand.
AATACTACAATGTGCTAGCCCACTTCGATCACAAGACGGGTGCCACAGATCGCTACTCCTGTGGTGAGGCAGTGGCCTCAGAGGCGGTGTTTGTGCCCGCGTCGAAAGATGCCGCGGAAGGCGAGGGTTATCTGTTGTCTGTGGTCACCAGTTTTGAAACCAGAACCAGTAGCCTGTATATCTTTAACGCCCTCAAGCTAGCCGATGGACCGGTTGCAAAAGTACACCTTTCGCACCGCGTGCCGGCCGGTTTTCACGGCGGCTGGCGCCCTGGCAATTGAGTCAGGCTTGGCGAAGAGCCAGCTATTTCACGCTGTCCAGCAAATCTGCATACTCCGCAGCGAAGCGATGCGCGTCGCC
>CAWWAG010000017.1:0-68469 GCA_963934845.1 uncultured Halioglobus sp.
AGCATTACTGCCCTGGAACATGGAAGTCCAAGACTAACAGCAGGGCAGACTGACTCACTGTTCTACGGCAAACAAATAATGTCAACGGAGTCAATTTAAGGGCGCTTACGTTGAGGAAATGACCACAGAATGGTAAAACTCTTGTGATTGTAGGAGGCCACGATGCTAGAACGGATAGATCAAAGTAATTACGCTACCTTTGACACACTGGTCCAAGACTACGAGCACGAGTTTGCTCCCGTTACCGGTAAGACAAAAAACCAAGATGGACTCTATGCGCTAGATTCGAGCTGGAAGTCTCCCTATCAAGGATACTATTGGCGTATTGGCAACGATTTTGTGGGGTTCGTTATCATGCAGGTAAAGGATTCTTTAGGAGATATCGCGGAGTTCTACGTCGTTCCCTCGTCAAGAAGAAATAGAGTGGGGGAGGCGATGGCGCATGCGGTTTTCGACATGCAACCGGGGAGATGGCAGGTTAGGCAAGTCGAAGGGGCCGATAAAGCCAAGGCGTTCTGGCGTAGGGTGATCGTCCGGTACACCTCGAGTAAGTACACTGAGAGCGTCGTCGATGACCCTGACTGGGGCATGGTAACCCGCCAGCAATTTGAGTCGCGCAAGGTCGAATCCAAAAAGTAGGGGCGGCTCTTCCTCTCATAGTCAGCTATCGAAGTTTGCGGTCATTGCGGTGGAGTGAAATGTCATCGCTTGTATTTCCTGAAAGTTTGCCACCTCGTCGATACTTTTACCTGTTCCCGTCACTGGCTAGCCACCCATGGGTGGTTTTTCCAACACTTCGAAATGCCGGCTGTCGACGATCAGGCAGTAGCGCCCGTCGGGTCTGTCCAGTATCGCGCTCCCCAGTCAACCTTGGTAAGCGTCCTCATTGATAAAGCGTTTGCCGGTTTCATTGACGATGATGGACTGCAGAAACTGATGTGGTAGGTAGAAAGGGGTGCAGATGAACCCTTCGTGCATATTCAGCGCGCCTCATTGGGCGTGTTGGTGTGCTTGTCGGGGTAGTATTCGGGTGTGAACACCACACCCTGATTGATCAGCCAATCGTAGTGCTCCAGAGTTTGGTCGCACTACAGGCGAACTTTTGCCGGGTCGGCATCTGGCCCCGATGCCTGCGTGAGGTCCTTGTACATCTCCTCAATGTCATCGTCGAAGCCGCAGGCCCGTTGTGTCGGTGTGCCACCCACAATGAGAACATCGGTTTCGGAATACCAGGTACCGACGCTGTCAAAATCGACGCTGGACCCAGTTTTTATTATGTTTCCCATGAGAATTCAGGGCCTTTGTTTAAATTGGCAGCAGCGACAACAGGTCTGACATGCGCAACTTGTCTTGAGGTAGCGCGTTCGCGCCGTTATCCTGCGTAAACTATAACAGTCTTCTTGATGAGGTGAGTGTATGTACGAGGAACTAAAAAGTACCTGGGATGAGCTGACGGCCCCCGGGCAACTGTTTGAGATTGAGACCCTCCAGGTGCGCGGTTCACCCATGCGCGCTTACAAGCACGCACCGGGTTCCCTGCGTGATATCTGGATGGGTACTGCCGTATACCAGGATAGGGAATATCTCATCTATCAGGATGAGCGCCTCACTTACGCCGAGACTCACCAGCAAACTGCGTCCATTGCCCACTGGCTTTATGAACACGGGGTGAAGCCTGGCGATAGAGTGGCCATTTCGATGCGCAACTACCCGGAGTGGATGCTAGCCTATTGGGCGGTGGTGTCTATGGGCGCTGTTGTCGTGGGTATGAATGCGTGGTGGGTGACTCAGGAGATGCATTACGCGCTGAAAGACTCGGCGCCTAAAGTACTAATAGCCGATGGAGAGCGCCTGGCCCGGTTCCTTGAAATTCGCAAATATTTTCCGGACACGTTAGCCGTTGGCGTACGTCTGGATGCAGAGGTGCCCGAGCATGTGGTGGCGTGGGCTGAACTGATTCACAGCGATCCCGCTATGCCCGATGTGTCTATCGATCCGGATGATGATGCCTGTATTTTTTACACCTCAGGTACCACCGGAACTCCCAAGGGCGCGCAACTGACGCACCGCGGCTGTGTGTCGAACCTGATGAATATCGGATTTAGTCAGGCCTTGCATCGCGATGCGCTGATCAAGGCGGGGATCAAGGGCAAGGGTACGGCGACGCCAGACGAGATCACGGTCGCACTGGTTGCAACCCCCTTGTTCCACGTGACCGGCAACAACTGTGTCGCACAGGGAATCGCTGCTACCGGCGGCAAGCTGATACATATGTATAAATGGGACGCGGCTGAAGCACTGCGCATTGTTGAGGCCGAAAAAGTGACGACGTTCAGCGCCGTGCCGATGATGTCACGCGAGATGATGTTGCATCCAGACTTTGCCACCCGCGACACGTCCAGTCTGAAGAGTATGGGGGGAGGCGGTGCCGCGGTGCAGCCGGACCTCACGCGAAAAATGGACAATGCGATGAAGAATGCGGCGCCCAATGCGGGCTACGGTATGACTGAGACCTGCGGTATTATTGCCGTACTATCAGGGGTTTATCTGGTGGATCGCCCTACCAGCGTGGGTCGCGCATTGCCCACTTACGAGGCCAAGTGTGTGGACGCACAGGGCAATTCGGTAGCAACTGGTGAGAAGGGTGAGCTGTGGGTAAGAGGTTCCTGTGTGATCAAAGGCTACCTCAATAGGCCCGAGGCCACTGCAGAAACAATAACTGAAGGATGGCTGCAAACGGGTGACATAGCCTATATGGACGCAGACCAGTTCATTCATCTGGTGGATCGGGCCAAGGAAATGGTGCTTCGAGGTGGTGAAAACGTCTACTGTGCAGAAGTGGAGAGTGCCATTTTTGACAGCGAGGCGGTTGCAGAATGCGTGGTCTTTGGTGTGGAGGATGAGCGACTTGGCGAAGAAGTTGCCGCCGCTATTTTTCCCAAGGCAGGCTTCACTGTCGATATCGACCAATTGCGGTTAGCCCTCAGGGAAAGGATGGCTTCTTACAAAATTCCCCGCTATATCTGGCTGGTAGAAGCGCCATTGCCGCGCAACGCCAGCGGTAAATTCGTGAAGCGCGAGGTACGCGATGCGCTGTCGTTAGCCGATGCGTTATAAGGTGGATAGCAAGAAACTTTTGGTGTGTGCAACAGCGTGAACTAGCGAGCCAGCGCTACTCCTTCCAGTGGGAAGTGGGGCGCTTTAGCAATAACCTCATTGGAGTGCTCGATATCAATCCGTGGCTGGGTCATACCGCGGTTGGGATGCAGTTTCTGATCTATCAGGGCGATGCATTGGTCGCCCAGATCGCCAGAGGGGATGTCCAGGAACAGGCTGCGGTGGCTAATTATGGCAGCGTGGTGCTCAATGCGTTCAATGAGGTCGAGACCAGCCTCGGCAATGAGCACTACTTTAGTCAGGGGGTAGTTTACGTTGAGCGCTGTTGGGTAACAGGGCGAGCCTCTATCTGGTATTAGGCAGCAGTTTCGATAGCGAGCCCATGGTGTCGTCAAAGCTGCTGATTCTGCTCAGCCCCTGATAAGAAACCCAACCATTCGATCCGGGTATCAGTACAATCGCACGATGTAGTGGGTTGATCATCGCCTGAGTGACACGCTGGCTTTTAATGTCGTTCAAAATATACCAGAGAATACGAGAGCACAGCAGCCCGCCTATATGGTCCTTGCCGCTCGATTCTGGATAGGGCAAGCTGCAGCGATGATTCTCGATAGTATCTGGTTTGTCTTCCTACACCTGCTTATTCAAGTGGCCACGATGGTGCGCGTGCTACAGCGGCCGAATCGCGATCCCACCTCCCGGATTGCCTGGGTGGTTGTGGTGTTGGCGCTGCCGGTGATTGGAATCCTCGCTTACCTGATGCTTGGCGAGACCAATATCGGACGCCGCAATCAAAAAGCCATGCAGAACTTTATGGGTGGTGAGCTACAGCAGCAGACTGTGAATGAGGGGTTGGCGAAGGATCCCAGCAGTGTGCCGGCCCGATATGTCCACCTGTTTCGTGTGGGACATTCGATCAGCGCCTTTCCCGCTGTCGCTGGTAATACTGCTCGCTTGATGGAGGACTCAGTGCAGTCCATCGATAGCATGATCGCCGATATCGATGCCGCTGAGCGGCAGGTAGAAGTGCTGTTTTATATCTGGCTGGCAGACACTAGCGGTACCCGCGTTGCTGACGCACTGGTGCGCGCAGTCAAGCGCGGGGTCAGCTGTCGGGCGATGGTGGACGGCCTGGGTTCCCGGTTGCTACTGAAATCCAGACTTTGGCGCGCGATGAAGGCGGCAGGTGTTGAAGCTGCCGTGGCGCTGCCGTTGGGACATTTCCTGTTGCGCCCGCTGCAGGGCCGCGTCGATTTGCGTAATCACAGAAAAATCATTGTTATCGACAGTCGCATTACCTACTGCGGTAGCCAGAATTGTGCGGATGCAGAATTTCTTGTGAACGCCAAGTATGCTCCCTGGGTTGATTCTGTTGTGCGTCTGGAGGGGCCGATTGCGCGACAGAATGAATTCCTGTTCGCCAGTGACTGGAAGGTATATGCCGGTGAGGATTCTGTCATCGGTGACGAGATCACCGAGACCAATGGTGATCAGGGCGTCGTCGCTCAGGTCGTTGCGAGTGGCCCCACTCTGCGCGCATCCGCGATGCCGGAACTGTTCGTGTCCCTGATGTTTGCCGCGCGCAGCGAATTGGTTATTTCCACACCCTATTATGTGCCGAATCAGTCGATGCAGTCCGCGCTGTGTGCCGCCGCTTATCGGGGAGTGCAGACCATACTGATTCTCCCGGCCAGAAATAACTCCAGGGAGGTGGCTGGCGCCAGCCGCAGTTACTACGCCGAGCTATTGCAGGCAGGCGTGGATATTCGCGAATACGTGGGCGGACTCCTACACAGTAAAACGGTGACCCTGGATGGCGAGATCGTACTGATGGGTTCTGCCAATATGGACAGGCGCAGCTTTGATCTCAATTTCGAGAACAATATCCTGATGTATGACCCTGTGCTGGCACAGACGGTGCGCGCTCGACAGCAGAGTTATATCGACAGCGCGAATAAGGTATCGCTGACGGAGGTCGAAAGCTGGTCGTTATCCCGGCGGCTTTGGAATAATGCGATCGCGATGCTGGGCCCGGTTCTGTAAAACGGTCTGTTTCTCGCAGCACCTATCTGTTTCCCCTCGAACAATGTCAGTGCGCTGGCAGGAGTACACAATATGCAGGCATATCACCAGTTAGAGGCGCGTAAAAAGCGCGTTGGCGCGCTCAATAACGCGATGGGTATTCTGCAATGGGATCAACAGACCATGATGCCAGACGGTGCCGCGCCCGGTCGCGCGTCGGTGCTGGCGGAGCTCAGCGTGATGGTGCATGAAATGGAGACTGGAAGCGCATTGTCTGATCTGATCGAACAGGCCGAGTCTGAGACTGGACACCGCGCATCACCCCTTCAGCGGCGGGGCCGATGGTGATATTCGCATCGCTACGCGCTACGACGAAAGTAATTTCACTAAAAGTTTGATGGCGGTTATTCACGAAATCGGCCACGCGTTGTATGAGGATGGGCGCCCCGCACAGTGGCTGGGGCAGCCTGTGGGCAACAGTCGCGGTATGACATTGCACGAAAGCCAGTCGCTGCTGCTGGAGATGCAGGCGGCGCGCTCCGAGGAATTTATTCGCTTCATTTTGCCAACGATAAAACGTCTGCTCGATGGCTCTGGTAGCGATGGCGGCAGCGCAGTTGTTTGCAGCTGCGCAACGGGAAAACAACGATATAATGCCGGGGTTAGGCAGGGGCGATATCACACCACTGTTTGACTGGCTGAATCGGAATATACGCAGCTAGGGCGGCCTCTACCTGCCAGATGAACTTATAGAGAAAGCGACGGGCTCGCCGCTGGGCACCGCGGCGTTTAAAGCCAGTATTCAGGCGCGCTACCTGGATTAGGCACACCGCGCGAAAGGCTGCGCATTCACTGCGGTGTTGACGCCCCTAAAAGCTAATGGATGCTTCGAGTCCATAGGATCTGGGGGCGCCCAGCACATAGGATCCAGCGCCCAGCGATTCGGTATTGGAGAACCCCCCCTGGAAATACTGCTCGTCCGTCAGATTGTCGACGTAGAACCATACCTGAATATTATCGTTGTTGGTTGGCGTGTAGCCGAGCCGGAAGTTCCACAGGGTGACGTCGTCGATGGTGGCGCGATCGCGAAACGCTGTATCCCAGGCCGTCGCATCCAGCCCGGTATAAAAGGAATCGCGATAGTACAGGGATAGGCGTGGCGCAAAATCGCCGATCGTGGTGGGCAGGATGACCATCGCCGACAATGAGTAGGTGAGTTTGGGGATACCTGCAAATTTCTCGTCAGACCGATCTACAATGGATTGCGTGGGCGGAACAGTGGACGTATCGACATCAGAGGCCACGAACGTATTATAGCCAGCGTCGGTATAGCTGGTAGTTGCCGTGAGAATGACATTGGGTAGCGGTAGCGCAGTCAACTCCATCTCGAAACCCTGAATCGTTGCGGCGCCAGCATTGTCAATGAAAAGCAAAATATCAGCGAAGGAGCGGCCCTGTTCCGTGATGCGAATCTGGATATCGTCGTAGTCCATATAATATACCGCGGTGTTGAAGCGTAGACGCTGATCGAACGCGTCGAGTTTCAAGCCGAGCTCGTAGTTGCTAATCGATTCGGGTTCAAACTTGGAAATTTCCAACCCTTTCATTTCAAAGCCACCAGATTTGAAGCCTCTGCTGTAGGTGAAATACAACAGGGTGCTGTCCAGCACTGTGTGTTGCAAATACCGCTGGGGCACGTCGATTGCATTGGTGATGGTCGGCGTCCACTTCGACCACTGCTTGTCTTCCTTCACTTTGCCGCTATTGGCGCGAATAATGTCTCCGCTCAACGTCTCGTACTCCTCTACCAGGCGTATCGGTAAATAGGGCGGAGGGTTGGCATAGAAGCCGGTTGGGTCTGCAAGCGACACTACATCGAAGGCGCACAGGGCAGAGTTTGCACCGGGCACAAGGTTTTCCTCTACAATCGCGTCGCAATTGGATTCATACAAGGTCGCTTTCCGCTGGCGTTTTTCTGTGGTGTAGCGGGTGCCAATGGTCAGTTGGTACCAGTCGGTGACAGCATAGGTTCCCTGGGCGAAAATCGCATAACTGTCGTTGCGGAGATCGCTACTGGTGCCAATAACTTTCGGTATCAGCGTGCTCGTGTCAGTTTTGTAGGAATAGCCATTAAAGCCCACCAGGTTACCGGATACCGTGTCGTTGATTTCCTCACTGGTGATAAAAAGACCCGTTGTGTAGGACAGGTGCTCATCAAAAGCTGTACTCGAAAGCTGTAATTCCTGGCTGTACTGATTCCGCTTTTCCGCGTTCGGGAGGGAGAAGTTTCCCTGATCCGCATCCAGCGAGCGCTGTAAAGCGCCGATGACGGCAAGGCCGTTGGTTTCAACACCGGTTATATCGGTGGCGTCGCTGTCATCTACAATACCGATGTCGTCCTGGTGGCTCCATGCTGTGATGCTCTTGATGTCAAAGTCATTGTACTTCCAGTTCAATGTCACGCCCAGAATCTGGCTGCTCATCTTGAACTTGCTAGGACCGTTGATGAGAATCTTGTCATCATCGGCCGCTGCCTCACTGGTGTTACAACGGGACTGGTAGGCGCTGGGCTCGGTGAATCCTGGCCAGGAAAACGTATTAAAAACGCCATTGGGGTTCTGGTAAACACAAGTCAAGCCCGCGCCTTTCTCGTCTATCTTCGACCAGTAGTAGAAAGCATCAGCGCTAAACGTGTCGGCAGGCTGCCAGTACACCCTGGCAGTGGCACCGAGTCTGTCCTCATCACCGTATTTATCGCCGTTGTAGGTGCTTTTCAGGTATCCATCGAGGTTGGTGCTGTTCAGGCTGATCCGCGCCGCCAGTGTGTCATTCACAAGGGGGAAATTACCGCTCACTTTCAAGTCGCGACGGCCGTTGTTGCCCAGGCGTGTCGATATTTGGCCGGCGTAGTCTTGTGTATCCGGCATTTGCGTGGAAAGAAGTAACGCGCCGCCAGTATTGTTTTTGCCAAACAGCGTGCCCTGCGGTCCGCGCAACACCTGTATCGAGGAGGGATCTACCACGTCCAACAACTGACTGTCGGTGCGCGCGATGTAAATGGAGTTAACGTAAACGCCCACACCAGGATCAAGGACCGCGGATGATTCCTTTTGGCCGACACCACGAATGAATATGGCGGCAGCCTTATTGCCCATTTCACTGAAAATAAGGCCAGGTACAGACTCCTGAAGATCGCGGGTGTTGGCAATACCGGCTATAGCCAGTGTCGTGGATGAAAATACCGACACGGCTACCGGAGTGTCCTGCAACGTCTCTTCCCGTTTTCTTGCCGTGACGATGACATCTTCGAGCGTCATTTGGCCCTGATAGGAGTTGGCTGCCTGGTTGTCGGCGAGCACCGGCAGTGCTACGCAGGACATAACAGCCAGCAGGAGCCGTCTTGTCCCCGGACGATGCTTATCAGCCGCCTTCAAATACCTACTCACAAACAGTACATCTCGCTGTTACCGTGTGTTGCTAAAAACACGTCGCTAGTTGCGAGTTATGGTACCAGTCATAGTGGCTGGGTGTCGTGTTAGTTACGGACTAAACCGCGGATACCCGAATCTGTATTCCCTGAACATAGTGTCTAGTAGGCGCCGCTACTTGGCGTGGTTGTCTGCGCGTTTAACCCGCGTGCGCTGCTACAGGCGCAAGGTCACCTTGCTATAACCCTCAACGCAAGTACTGCTAGACAAGAAGTCCTCAAGCTTGAGCGACACGCCAGTCGAATCGCTGTTCGCGGTAGAAAAAATCAGTCCACCATAATAACCAACCGCCTGCGCGAGTATATTGTCACGCTCACCTTCATCAAAGCCGTCGAGCACCGTATGCGCTCTCTCGCCGTACTCCTCTTCAGTCAGTTGTCCAAGCGATTGCTGCGCGAGCACACAGGCCAGTTTACGCGATGCCTGGAACTCTTCAGGCGCAAACGAAAGAGCCGCTGCCTGCGTGGTATAGGCCAACAGCAGGATAAGGCTAATTTTCAGGAGTGAATTCATATACGACCAGTCTCATTCGAGCCCTGCCAGGGCTCGGCATTGTAGCTACTGGGAACGAGTATAGAGGCTGTTTTTGACAGTGATGTGACAGAGAGATGACAGTGCTGGAAAGACTTTACGCGACCTGGACCCTCTCCCGGAACGTTTCAACACAGGGTATGAACTACTCGTAAGCACACTAATGTTACATTTTGATGAATTTTTTGGCTGTGTGAGGTAGCAAGCGCGATTCATTTAGGTGTACAGTTTTTCTGAAGGTTACACAAAGCAATAAATGGAGGCACATAATATGAACCCTTTGCTCAAAACGATGATCATCCCGGCACTTTTTTTGGTTAGCCCATTAGTACTGGCAGACAGTGAGAAGGACTGCTTGCTGGAAGGCACTGTGCAGCACGGAGAGCAGGCTGGCCAGGACACCACCAGTGTGACAATACATTCTATTAGTAAATACGATGAAGATTCTCGCTGCAAAATAAAACGCAGTCAGAAAATGGAATTCAAACTTCCTCAGGACACACGGCTCAAGGATGCGCCATCGGGTAGCGATGTGAAATACCGTTATCGCACTGACGAGACGGGCCAGCCCAAAACACAACTGATCAGTGTGGGCGCATAGCGCTGCGGAACTTCCTGTTAATTGATGGTCACAGGCCGCGACACCCGACAGCGGCCTGTCACAGCCCCTAGTCTGTGAAATCGTCAGCAGTGGATTTCATCATCTCTTCCAGAAACCAGGCGGGGAACTGGCCTACAAATTTTTGCAAATCCCAGAAATCGCTCCAACGGTAAACCAGACCGTCCTTAATTTCGTGCATGGTGGCAAATGTGTGGGCTACCACTTCGCCGGACGTAAATGTCCAGGTTTCTGTGTGGTCAAGAAAAACGACATCGCCCTCGCAAACAATATGATGCGTTTCTTGCTCCTGTTTCTGCAGGTGTTTGAATGCAATCTGCAGGCGCTTGACACAATTCTCCGGGCCGTGCGCACCGGGGTCATTGCTGGGCACATCCCGATAATGGATTTCGGGGTGCATGCACGCCTTCATCACATCCCAATCCATATCACTCAGTGCCTGCCACATTGTCTCGACAATGACCTTATTATTGATCGTCATGTTGCGTCTCGCTGGGTTGTTTGGAGAGAGTCTATTGTGGTCCAGCGTTGACTGCAAGACATAGCCCATGCGTTGCCACAGGCAGTCATAAATACTTCACCGCTGCGTCGCGCAGATGAAACATGGATACGGCAATGTTCACTCACGTTAAACGAGGGGACAAACCATGTATACGACTCAGCATCAGGATACTTTTCCAGCCAAGCAACGATTACGCACCGAAATAAATGCCCACATCGAGGACTTCCTGCACAAGGGTGGCAGGATCGAAGTCGTGGTAGAGCTATCAGCACACAACCGCAAGGTGCGGCTTTGGCACAAACAGGCCGCAGCGGAACTGACGGTCATTCCCAATCTGTACGGAGACTAGTTAAGGCGAGGGTGATCTGCCGCTGAATACGCCAAACGTCGCGCTAGCGTGAATCTCTCAACCCCGTTTTAATCCAGACCGTTTTCGCCACCGTCCCTGAACCCCATTCGGGCTAGCTACAACGGTTTAAATTTTGCGCCATTTGCGTCGCGCGCCATCCTGAAACATTTAACAAATCTGCAACATAAACATCACATGACTGTCATTTGATGCGATTAGTATGCTCACGCATAGACGACAGATCAGCTCTGTTTGCAACCAGTGTCATACACGGAAGCCCAGGCATCCAGGTTCCGGCTTCTGGAAAATTTTTTTGTACATACACCAATCCGTTCTCAGGTTAAGGCGAACAACCAATATGAAACGACTAGCAGTATACGCGGGGCTCTCGCTCTCACTTCTATCGCATCAGGCGCTCAGCGCCAATATGTATCTCATGGTGTTTTACGATGATGCTCCGCTAAGTGGCGCGACCGTGTTTCTGGACGAACGCAGTCTGGGAACGACGAATAGTCGCGGCGGTGTAGAAGCTTCACTGGAGTCCGGCGACCACGTGCTGAGCCTGGAGGATGACAATTTCAAACTCCCGGTTGAATTCAGTTCTACTGCGGAGGAAGACGTAGAAATAAAGATTGCATTCACCGCCAGTGCAGGCGATGACCCCAAAGTAGTGATTCGCAAGTTTGGTGAGGAGGGCGCGCTTGGCGAGGGATTTATCACCGGAAAAATTATTGAAGCCAGTGGCGTAGCGTTAGTAGGCGCGACTGTCGCAGCCGCGAATTCTGCTTATACCACAAGCACTGATGAGTTCGGCGTCTATGAGCTCAAGATTCCACGCGGTGAATATACCATCGAGGTTAGTGCTCCCGGATTCCAGAAAGTCTTGGTCCCCGATGTTCGTGTGATGGCGGACATGGGTGTCAATGCGACTGTCACACTGCGGGCACAGGGCGCAATGGTGATTGCGGCACCTACAGTGTCAGCACCAATAGAAGAGGTGTTCGTATTGGGTGTGTTCAATCCGCAGGAAAATGCAGCCAGCGTCGAGCGCTATGCCGGCTCGATCACTAACGCTATCGATGCGGCCCAGCTGGAGCGTTTTGGTGACAGTGATATCGGCTCTGCCCTGAACCGTGTCGCGGGCGTGGCCATTGTCGATCGTAAGTATGCAACGGTTCGCGGTCTGGACGGGCGCTATATTTCCAGTACGCTCAACGGTCTGCTGATGCCCAGTACAGATACACAGCGCAGGGAAGTCGAGCTGGACCTTTTTCCCACCGTCATTGTTGGTGGAATAGAAATTCAGAAATCGTACACCGCCGATCAACTGGCGACGACCACTGGTGGTGCAATTCAGATAGAGACCAAAGGCATTCCAGACGAGCGTATCCTGCAAGTGAGCGGGTCGCTGGGCTACAACCCGGGTGCCACGGGAACGGATATCCTCAGCTATGCCAGCAGCAAAGATGATTGGGCGGGGTTTGACTCGGGACTGAGACAATTACCCAGTGGCGTACTTGGTGCTACCGATGGTGGCCGTTCACTAACGGTCTGTGACCCTGCTGTTGATCCGGTGCGTTGTACCTCCCCTGCGCAGGCGGCCCAACTGGGCGTCCAGTTTCAGGATGATTACAAGGTAGGTGATAAAACCGGCCTGCCGAATACAGAAGTGTCAGTAGCCTATGGCGACAGATTGCCCGCCGGTGAAAATGAGTGGGGCTATTACCTGGCAGCCGATTTTGACCGTACAACCGTCGATCGCGGCAACGCGGAGCTTACCAACCCCCTCGGAGTCGAGGGAAACTACCAACGTTCACAGGAAACCACTGCAATAACGGCTTACTCAGCCCTGGGCTATGAGTACGGAGACGCCAACGAAGTTCTGTCTAAAACCCTGTATCTGCACAATACCGACGACATCACCCGCGTTGAAAACGGTATTGATCAACTGGAAGACAATCAGACAGATACCTATTTGCTGGATTGGATCGAACGACAGTTTGTGTCCCAGTCATTTACCGGCCATAACGAGTTTGATTTTGATCACGGTGTGCACCAACTCGACTGGCGCGGTGCTTACTCAGAGACTGAGCGGGACGAACCCGATCGTCGGACCTATACCTACTTTAATGATTTCCTTTCCACGTCCGCGTTTGAGCGGCGCTGGTCTACGCTGAAGGAGACCAGTAAAGACATGGGCGCAGACTACTCCATTGATCTGGATTGGGGAGGCAACAGTGCGACACAGATAAAGGTCGGTGCTATGTGGTCTGATAAGGACAGGAACTTCGATCAGTACCGCTTTGGCGTAGGTGTCACTGAATTCGGTAGCGATATTGATCTGAATATTGACCAGAGCCTTGAAAATGAGGTGCTGCCCTACAACAACTTCGCAATCAGCAAGGTTGTTTTGAAGGCCAATACTACAGATACCGACTCCTACGATTCCCAGGAGGAAATACAGGCAAGCTATCTCACAACAACCACAGACTTTGGTGAAAGCTGGACCATGTTGGCTGGCGTACGCTTTGAGAAATTCAACCAGAAGCTGACGTACCCGAACGATACGCGTGCGAACAACGAACTGGATTACGACGATTGGTACCCGGCTATCAACCTGACGTGGCGTGCTACCGAGGAGCTGCAGTTCCGCGCGGGCTACTCTCAGACCATATCATACCCGGGTATTATCGAACGCTCAGAAGCGCAAACCTACGACCCGGAAACAGACGATCCGATATTTGGTAACCCTGATCTGCAGGTTTCCACTATCGATAACTCGGATCTACGAGCGGAGTACTACTTCTCTGACAGTGAGAGCGTGTCGCTCGCCCTGTTTTATAAGTCGATTGATAACCCGGTTGAGCGCGCTATACCAGACGCGTCTGGCTCGGCAGCCAGTGGCACGACATTCGTCAACCAGGAGAATGCCAACCTTTCCGGTATCGAGATCGATGGTACCAAGAACGTTCTGGAGTCAGATGACTACCTGGTATTCGTCAGTGGCAATGTGTCCTACATCAATTCCAAGGTGGATCTATCAGATAACTCCTTGCGCCTGGAAGGTGATTCTGCAGATGGTCGCGAACTGCAGGGACAGTCCCCGTGGCTGGGCAACCTGCAAATTGGCATGGATCACTATCCGACAGAGCAGAAATTCACCTTGCTGGTGAACTACTTTGACAAGCGAATATTTCGGATTGCCCGCGGCCAGAACACCGGTCCCGAGTACGAGGATGCGCGTGTGCTAGTCGATTTCACCTATGAGAAGGTCTGGAGCGATAACCTGGTGTTGGAAGGCTCGATCAAGAACCTCCTCAATACCAAAGTCGAGTACTCACAAAACAGCAACACGATTGAGAGCTACAACGTGGGTCGGTTCTTTAAGGCGGGTGTGACATACAAATTCTGATCTTTGTGCGCAAGCTGGCAAAGAGAAGTGTAGTGATTTTTTAGAAAAGCGAAGAAAGTGCAGTCGATCTGCACTAAATTTTAACTTGATCAGGAAGCAAATCATGTTCAAACAAAAGTTGTTTATAACATTACTTGTGCCGCTCATCGCCGGCATGGTCGGCTGTGGTGGCAGTGATGGTGATAAAGTCAATATCACGAATGATTTCTCGAGTACTCCGGTTAATCCCGTCGATCCCGTCGATCCCGTCGATCCGAGTGGTCCCGGCGACTGTGCGCAGGTTGTGCTGGCAGACTTTGTCGACTTCAATGCCGATTGCTCCGTCGGTACGCTGTCTGGCACCATCAACTCAGACTATACCTTGCTGAGCCAGGTGCAGTGGCGACTCGACGGCACCGTGACGGTTGGTGACGGTAACCAGACAGTGAGTAATGTTAGTGATGTGCAGGCCGTACGCGATGCGGGAGTTACCCTCACCGCCGAGCCCGGCACGGACATTCGCGCGTTCGATACTGGTACACTTCTGGTTACACGCGGCTCCATGTTGATGGCCGAAGGTAGTGCGTCACAGCCCATTACATTCAGCAGCCTTGACGATAACTTTGATGGTCTAGGTGAATGGGGTGGCGTCATCATCCAGGGCTTTGCTCCCCAGTACGGCCAGGGCGATACCGGCCCCTGTTACGGTGCGGGTGACGTCTGTAACGTCGAAGGCGAGGGCGGTACTGATATTTCGGTGTATGGCGGCAACGATCCCGCTGATAACTCAGGCTCAATGCGTTATGTCCGTATAGCGGAGGGCGGCCTCATTGCTGGCCCCAATAACGAAATTAATGGTCTGACCTTACAAGGTGTCGGTCACGGCACGGTACTGGAGTATATTCAGGTACACAATAACCTGGATGATGGTATCGAGTGGTTTGGCGGTACTGTGAACCTGCGCTATGCAGTACTGACCAGTAACGATGATGATGACATTGATTACGACGAAGGCTATATGGGCAACATACAGTATGCCCTCATCCAGAAAAATAATATCAACGAGACGCCACAGGGTACCAATGACCCACGCGGTGTAGAGGCCAATTCAAGCGATTCTGCTTATGTGCCTCAAACAGAAGCTGTGTTGGCGAACTTCACCATTATTGGTGGCAAGGTCAATAACAATCCGGCGTCAGCTGAAGGTCAGCAGCCGGGCATGCGTTTGCGCGGCGCTGTCAAGACCGCCGTATACAACAGTTCAGTGAGCAACTTCAATATTGGCTGTGTGCGTATTGATAACGCAGATGTGAATGGTGATGGCTCCAATGTTGTGCCTAGTGTTATCGGCATGGTGAACTTCCTGGGTGATTGCCAGGATGGTTTGTTTCAAAAACTCTCACCCGATGTCGATGATAATGTAGACGCAATTGTGCTGACTTACAGCGACACCATGGCCATTCAGGAGAGCGCGGCGCAACTGGCTCAAGCGCCTACCATCAACTCGGTAAACAATGGCTCGGGTTTTGTGTTTGATCAAACCAACTTTATCGGCGCTGTTGACCCCAATGGCGACGCATGGTGGCAGGGTTGGACATTGCCAGGTACTGTCACGGCGTTGGAGCCTGTGCAGGTGGCCGATTTTGTAAGCTGTAGCGATGACGGCACGAATTGTACAATCACAGGTCGCGTCGACGAGGACTATACCATGGTAGCCGGGGTAGAGTGGCGACTGGACGGCGAAGTCATTGTTGGTGCGGGTAATGTCACCGTTGCCAACAGCGCGGATGTGCAAGCGATACGCAATGCAGGCGTCACATTGACCATTCGTCCGGGCGTGAATGTTCGTGCTTTCGATACAGGCTCGCTGATTGTGACGCGTGGTTCTAAGCTAAATGCCGTTGGTTCTCCGAAAGCGCCGATCACGTTCAGCAGCTTGAACGACGATGATCTCGATGGCGAGGGCGAATGGGGTGGTGTGATTATTCAGGGCTTTGCGCCGCAGTTTGGGCAAGGCGGCACTGGCGCCTGCTTCGGTACCGGCACTGTCTGTAATGTCAAAGGCGAGGGCGGCACAATTGTGGGCAACTACGGTGGTAACGATCCAGCTGACGATAGCGGAGCACTGCGCTACGTGCGCATTGCAGAGGGCGGAAAAATCGCCGGCCCCAATAACGAAATCAACGGCCTGACTTTGCAGGGTGTAGGTTACGCTACTGAAATCGACTATATCCAGGTTCACGGTAATCTCGATGATGGTATCGAGTGGTTTGGTGGCACCGTCAATGTGACGCACGCAGTGCTGACCAATAACGACGACGACGACATTGATTTCGATGAAGGCTATCGGGGTAACATTCAGTACGCCATTGTGCGCAAGGATCCCAATAAAACAACGCCCATTGGCAGCAATGATCCTCGTGGAATTGAGGCCAACTCCAGCGACGCTGATTATGCGCCGGAGACGGAAGCGGTACTGGCTAACATTTTGATCATAGGTAGCTCAGTCAATAACTCTGCAGGTGGTGAACAACCGGGTATGCGTTTGCGCGGTGCAGTTAATGTGTCTATCTACAACACCGCCGTGCGGGATTTTAATACCGGCTGTATCCGTATCGATGATGCCGATATTAATGGCAACGGCACACAGATAGTGTCCTCTGACGTCACTCTGGTGAACGTGCTGGGTGAATGTGTGGATAGTTTCTACGACAAACGTGCTGCGGACATTGCGATAAACTCGGGTGCAAACAGCGTCACAGTGGATGCGGCGTATGCGCTGATAGATGCTGCCGCATCTGTCGCTGCGCCAGGCATTCCGGCGATGATCAATGGTTCGGGCTTCGTCTTCGATGACACTGATTACGTCGGCGCCGTTAAGCCGGGTACTGCTGCTGTCGACGCTTGGTGGGCAGGCTGGATCATCGAGGGGTCACTCGACTAGTCACTTAACTCCCCAATCCAGGGAATCGTTATGCCGCGCCTCAACAGCGCGGCTTTTTTTTGCCTGCACTATCATCGCCTGCACTATTGATAAAGATAGTGATCCCGAATACCTTGCAGCGCAACAGCGTTATTGCTGAATATCCATTCGATACCGCGATTGAGTTCCCTGAACAAGCAGTTCTTCGAGGCGGGAAAGCCCGTGCCGAGGCGCTGCTCGTGCTTGTCGTGTTGCCGCTTCAGCGGGTTGGTCAGTAGCAGGTAATGCCCGCCCAGTCCGCCATAACGGTGTGCGATGGCCTGCTCGCTGATTGTTTTGACGTTGGTTTCCGCCACTGGGAAAAAGCTCTCACTGGGCAGGAAGTCCAGGGGCTCAAACAACGTAGGGTCCAGCGCCAGCAAATGGAAATCCGTAGCCGGTATTAGCGGCGCAAGCAGTGAGCGCAGTATCTCACACTGCCGGGTCGGTTCGGGCCACGGCTCAGCCTTGAGCTCAAGCATCAGGTGGGTATTGCCGCCAAAGCGACGAAGGACGTCCTCGAGGCGGGGGATATCGGGGACCTGGATGTGCAGTTGATCAAATGTCAGGCTGTTGAGTGGGGTCGCCACACCAAAGACCCGTGCCGGGCTGGGATCGTGACAGATAACCGGCACCAGATCGGCAGTCCAGCGGATATCGCACTCCAAACCCCATACGCCAGCGCTCCGAGCTCGATCAAAAGCCTGCAGGGTGTTTTCCATCACGCGCTTGTTATCGTGTTCGCCGCGGTGCGAAATAATTTTGCAGCGCTCAAGCGCAGCGCGCTCAGGTACCGGCCGGGGGATCACGGCCATCATTGAATCCACGACTGTCATCGCAATATCGAGTAAACTCATTATTAACCTACCTTGACCAATCCAGGACACGGGCACCGATGTTAGCCCTTGTGTACCGTCTGCGTAAATGGAGCAGCAACAGGATTTCATGACAGACTTATCCAATCCGACTACCCCCGCGCCAGGTGCCCATCCTGCCAGTAACCGCGAATTGGTGGCCTGGGCGTTCTACGATTTCGCAAATTCAGGGTATACCACTGTCGTCATGACGACTATTTACAGTGCGTACTTTGTCGGTGTGGTTGCCGCCAGGCTTGATGAACAATCCCCCGGAACAGCAACGTTACTTTGGACGCTCGCCATCGGCGCTGCGAATCTGTTCGTGCTGATTGCAGGGCCTATTGTGGGTGCGGTAGCAGATCACCGCGCCAGGAAAAAACGTTACCTGCTGGTATCTTCGATATTGTGCGTCGCTGGTACCGCTGGTCTTGCCTTGGTGGGACCCAATGCGGTAGCGCCAGCAATGCTGCTGCTGGTGCTAGCGACAATTGCGTTTGCGATGGGGGAGAACCTGATCGCAGCGTTTCTCCCGGAAATCGCCCATCGCGATGGTATGGGGCGTATCTCTGGTTTTGGTTGGAGTCTGGGCTACTTTGGCGGCCTGCTCACACTGGGTGTCTGCCTTATCTATATCAACTGGGCGAGTGCCCGCGGACTGGAGTCCACCCATTATGTCCCCGTTGCGCTGCTGATCACGGCGGGAATATTTGCAATCACCGCCTGCCCAACCTTCTTGTGGTTGCGCGAGCGGGCGCAACCCAAACCTGCCATCGACGGCGTATCTTACCTCAAGGCGGGCTTCGCCCAGGTTCGAAGTACCCTGCGCCATGCGGCGCGCATGCCAGACCTGTTTCGCTTCCTGCAATGTCTCACGCTTTTCCAGGCAGGTGTTGCCACCGTCGTGGTGGTGGCGGCAATCTATGCCCAGGAAGAAATGGGCTTTGACACGCAGCAACTCATTCTGCTGATCATGGTGGTTAACCTGACTGCCGCAATTGGCGCCTTTGCCTTCGGTCATGCTCAGGATCGTTTCGGATCGGTGCGCACTCTCGCCGTCGCGCTGCTGGTGTGGGTGGCGGCCATCGTAGTGACGCTGTTGGCCGACGAGCCGGCTGATCTCTGGCTGGCGGGCAACTTGATGGGACTGGCGATGGGTGCTACCCAGGCTGGCGGTCGCGCGCTGATAGGCCAATTGACCCCACAATCGAGGAACGCGGAGATATTCGGGCTATGGGGATTAGCTAACCGCGCGGCAGCGATTATCGGTCCGGTCAGTTACGGCGCCATCAGTCAATTGACTGACGGCAATTACCCCCTTGCGATGCTGTCCACCCTGGTGTTTTTCGTATTGGGACTGGTGCTCCTGTTCACTGTCGATGAAGAGCGTGGCAAGTTGGCGGCGGCTGCCCTCAGCGAAGTGTAATGATGCTGGTATTACATCTCGTACAGGCAGCCTGTCGAAAGGTTTAGTGAGTGCTGAGCGCCAGATAGAAAAAGTACATACAGATCCCGTAGCTACCGAGAAACAGCAGCGAGCGCAGTTTGTCGATGTTACCGAGATACGCCGGGATATAGGCGATGCGCAGGGCGACAAAGACCATGACCAGCGTGGAAATACTGCGCAGATCCACACCACCAATAAACAGCGCCAATACGGCAGCACTGAACACTGCCAGAGCCTCCCAGCTGTTGGCCTGTGCGGCCACAGCACGTGCCCCGGCACCGGATAGTTGTTGCGACTGGATACGGGGTTCCTTGTTGTCGACGCTGCCTAATTGCTGCCGGCGGAAATAGCCCCCCACCCAGGAACAGATGATGGGGAGAAGGCACAAAATTAATAAGCTGCCGATTACTGTGTTCATAAAATTTTTGCTCCGTTGTTGTAATTTTTCACGCGTGATTAGTTGTGTTGGATCCGGCTGAGAAAGGTCTCGGTCGCACCACCGCTCATCGGGAAGGCGTCGACCGGAGGGACGCCAGTAGCAGCGGCTTGTCGGGCATAGTACCATCCACGCCGAGATCGATCATTCGCAGCATGTCTTCGCAGGAATTTATCGTCCATACCTGTACCGCGAGGTTAACGGCGTGACTGTAGCCGATGAAATCGGGGGTGACTACCTCCAGGAAAAAATCATCGGGTATCTGCGGGCCAATTTGGCTGGTGTCGGGCGGAACCTGAAACGCAATGTGTTCTGGTACCTCAGGCATTACACAATATTTCCGCAGCTTCCTCCAGGCCGTCACCGATAGGGTCGATACCGATGTGACCCCCGCGGCACCCTCAGGTGCGGCAGTGGGTACCACGGTGAGAGACGATGGGGATTGTTGCGGGGGCGAGAGCGTCGACTGCGGGTTCGAGGTGTCAGAGCACCCCATGAGCAAGATGACGATGATGAGGTTGGTCGCGGCGAGAATCTTTTTCATAATGATATTTTCGGGTAACCATTTTAGGGTGTAGGGTACAGGATATGGCCGGGGCGATGACATGCTTGTTACGTGTCGAGAATGCATTTGGCTACCAGCTCTGGTGCCTGCATGGGAATGAAGTGATTCAACTCCGGCAGGTAGATTTCCCGGCAGTTTGGCAGTGCGTCGGCCAGACCGGGCCAGGTAGGTGAGGTGCTTAAGTCGATGGGCGAGTCCGTTCCGGGTGCGGCGCGCAGTAGCGTGACGGAAGTAATAATCCCGGGCAGTTCCTCAAGAATGATTTCGTTGCCTTTCTGGTTGAGATAGAGGCTCGCCTCGTTGATCGGGTCGCAGGCCAATTTGTGCAGGGCGTTTTCAGTGGCGGGAAGCAGCGCGTGATCGCAGTAGTCGCGCAGTACCTGCGGTTGCCAGGTGCTGAAGGGCGCGCGATCCTTGAAGCGCTCATACATCTGCCGAGCATCGCGCCACTGGTTTTTGCGACGGCTTACCGGGTGATCATTGGCGCGCAGGGCCGCTGATAATGTTTGAAACTGGCTATAGCGGTCGGCCGACATGATCACTGGATCTATCAGGACAAGGTGCTTAAAACGATGCGGAGCTCGCGCGGCTGCACGCGCGATCAGGTGGCCGCCTAGGGAGTGTCCGACGCCCACCAATCGCTCAAGATTCATTTTTTCGATAAGCTGGTAGATATCATCCGCCATCAGGCGCCAGTCTACCGCTCCATGGCTTCCGCTGGCACCGTGGAAACGCAGATCCACGGCATATATATGCCGCCCCGGGAGTTGCTGCACTACTTGCGTCCAGCAGCGACTGTGGAAGCCGGTGGCATGCAGCAACAAAATGGGGTCTCCACCACCTGGCCATTCAATGCCAGCCAGTTCGATATCACCAATATCGAGTCGGAATTCTCGGGATTCTCGCATGTTGTATAGATACCTTTTGGTTATTCAAGCTGTGGATAGTGTATTGCGGATCAGCGCAGCGCGGCCCTGACTTTGGGATCGTAGCTCTTGCGAATGAGGGAGGCCGGATAGTCGTAGGTCGGTTGCTCAAGTGGCGTGGGAGCGAGCAGTGGAGGTCTGGCGATAGGGTGCGCTGGACGATTGTGATACCGTCGACGCGGTCCAACGGGACGCTGGTAATCTCCCGAATAAACAGTGACCGGGTCGTAGTACTCGACCAACTCCTGTGATGCCGCATCGGCATACTTCTGTGCGTCTAATTGGCGCAGCTCGGCGCGATGCTTCTCCCTTGCCATGCGATCGCTCGCCATACGGTCGGTGGTGTCTCGCATGTCCGCTAGTCGCTGCTCTGTCACATTACTCGACGGCGGTGCCGGCACATCAATTACCACTGTTTCTACCAAAACATCACCTGGCGGCCGGGTATCGGAAAAACTGACAACGCCGTTGTCGTCAACTGATTTATAAACGGTTGCGGCCAAGCCCGGCAAGCAGCACAGCAGGGAGAGTGCAGGCAGCCAATGATATTTTCGCAGATGATTCATACCTTGAAGTATAGATTCCGTCACCCGGTGTAACAAACCTTTCCGTCAAATAGGAAATTGTCACATTTAATAGTCAGTTATTAGGCAGTGCATTCTAATTTTTAGCAGTATCTTAAAAAGCATGGTTGCACAGCGCAGCATTATTGTTCCCTTTAACCTGTTAGGAAATGAACTCATGGCTACTGCTAAAAAGACAACGGCAAAGAAAACAACGGTAAAGAAAACAACGGCAAAGACGACGGCTATCAAAGCTTCGGCAGACAAAGTGGTGAATGTTTACCTGGGTCTACTTGGAAAAGGCATTGACGTAGTGCAGGACAATATCGAGAGCGTTCGCAAGGACAGCGGTAAGCAAGTATCCATGTTGGAAAAGCGCGGCATGAAACTGCGTAAAGCCTTGACCAGGCGCGTCAAAGGAATTGATGTTCCAGAAATGGATGCAGTCGTGAGAGATACCAAGCGTCAGATAAGCAAGGCTCAAAACCAGGTTGAAAAGGTTCAGAAGCAAATGGAAGGCGCTGTTGAAGATGCGATTGGCTCGTCCAAGGTCAAGAGAACTGTGGCGCCCAAGCGTAAGACGACAGCGCGTAAAGCCGCTTAAAACGGACTGCGTGATACTGCAAGCCGAGTCGGCATGTCTGGCTCGGCTTTTTTTGTTTCATCAGTTGAGCGTTTTAGTTTAAGCGCATCACCATCCACCCGTTCAGCCGTGCCGTTAGTCATAAGCCGCGTTATCGCCGGCGGGCGAGATCCATAAACCCGATAAGCATATGTACCCAGCGCGATTTTATCTCCGCACTTTCAGGGTACTCGTCCTTGTCGATACACTCGTCCATCAAGCGGTGGACCTCGGGTTTCTCCCGGGCCTGGCAGAATGTGACCAGGTTTTAGCGCGCATTGCCATCCAGCATCAGTTCGTCGTGCACCACCGTGTAGGCATGTCGGGGGTCTAGCTGCTTTTCAGGAAACGTGTATTTCGACATAGAGGTACTGAGGTCGGCCGAGGCGTAAATATCGTCGTCGAGTTTGTCGCGTATGGAATTTTTTTCGTATAATGCTGTAGAGATTAGTCCTGTGAATTGTGTTGTCGCTGAAGTAATAACTCCAGTCGGCTGTCGGGCAACAGTACACTGCGTTCGACTCGGAAATCGTCGAGCAACGCTGTTAGCGCCCGCTGACTGTGTGGCGCGTAGCAGGGCGGAGTTGTGCGTCTACTTCGAACGTTCAGGGTGTCCAGCTGCTGGATGCCGTAAACGTGGTGTTTTTGTGGGGTTTTGCGATTGTGCACAGAAAACGCGTGCGCCAGGCTGTTTTGTTTCAAATGGGGACGCAACACGGCTTGAAGTGCGGCGATCGCCTCGCTGTCGAGGAAGTTGAATAAATCCCAGAACAGGCAGACGTCGAAAAAAGTATCTGCAGAAAACTGCAGCAGCTCCTGGAATTGCTGCAGCGGGGTGAGTGCTCCATCCTCGGTTAGTACTATGGGCAGAGCCGGGAACACATCGATGAAATGTAACTTGCAGCGGTAGTCGGAGAAAAATTCGACCGTCTCTGGCAACGCCGCACCGATATGAAAAACAGTGACCGCCTGTCCCGCACTGAACCGCTGGAACAGTGCGGGTAATAAATTAGAAGTTTGAGTAGATACTTTAGGCAATGGCTAGGCCGTGAAAGCTGGGATCCGCTAATCGGTGAATCATCGCGACCGCGTAAATGCTATCAGACGCTCTTCAGATCGAGGCCAGACGTCTTGAGTTGTGGTGCGTAAGACTGGCTGGACTGATGGGTGGCCACCGGTGTTTTATGAATGCCGGCCTCTGCCGGGTCCATGTCTATGCTGCCCTTGAACATGGCGCCATCCTCCAGTGTAACTCGGGGGGCGATGATATTGCCGTGGACATTACCCGATTTCGAAATGATCACCTTTTCCTTACCGATGATATCGCCGGTGACCTTGCCATTGATTTGTATCACCTTGGCCTGGATATCGGCGTAGACTTCGCCGGACTCGCCGACGGAAACCTGATTGCCGTTGAGGTTGATCTTGCCTTCGACCCTTCCCTGAATAAGGAGATCTTCTTCGCCAGAGATTTCACCTTTAATAACGATACTTGGTCCTATCATAGCTATTTTACTCGCAGGTTCGGGGGGAACAGGAACGAAGTGGGATTGGGGTGGAGCAGAATCCTGAGCCGGTGATGCTGCGGCTTTGTTTTTGGATCGACTAAACATATCAATCGCCCCCGTAATATGAATTTGAGCTAGCATGCTACCAGTGTCACGGTAGATTCACCAGTACCCTGATTGGGTGCGGTAGGCATCGTCGCATCCGCTTTACCCGTTACAAGGGTTTGATGTACGTGGCACGATTGATTTGTACCCATGAATGCACTACTTTTACATTGAGTATATTCCTATAATTTCTGCTTGAGGTGTACGCGATGTTGAAGCGCATATTTGTTTCCCTTTTTGTTGTGGCAGCGTTAACGGCTTGTGCCGTCAATCAGCAGGCCAAATTGCCACTTGTGAGCTCCGACGGGTTGCATCTGGTGCCGGATACCAAAATGGCTGCCGTCTATCTCAAGCCGGGGGCTGACCTGAGTCAGTATGACAAGATCGCATTACTGGACACCTACGTGGCTTTCGCCAAGAACTGGGAGCGTAATTATAACGAGGACGCCACTTTCGAAGACCAGATCAGCGACAAGGCGATGCAGAAAATTCGCCAGAAAGTGTCCAGGGGTTTTGCTCAGGAATTTACCAAAGTGCTGAAGGCTGATGGCCGTCAATTTGTCAAAAAAGGCGGCAGCGGAGTGCTTATTCTTCGCCCGGCAATTATTGACCTGCGAATTACCGCGCCGGATCTGATGACGCCTGGGATGGAGCAGACTTTTGTCGCGAGTACCGGCAGTATGACCCTGTATCTGGAGATGCTCGACGGCAAGACTGGCGATCTCATTGCCCGGGTTATTGATCCGGAAGCTGCAGGCGAGGGCGGCATTGCCGAAGTGGCAAACTCTGTCACCAATAAGGCTGATTTTGATCGAATAGTGAGTCGCTGGGCCCAACTACTGAATGCGCATCTGGCACATCTCACCGGCAAATCTGCCCCGTAGATGTTGTTGCGGAAAGCCGGCACTCAACCGCGTGGCGTTGTTTAACTGTTATCGCGGGCGGCGGGAAGGTAATCCCGCGTCAAATCCTCTGAGACCTGCCACAGCTTTGCAGCCATAGCGTCATCGTGGATAAAAGGCGTCTTGCCTTTATCCACCTTGCAATCCGAGAAATAGAATCCACGCACATCAACCAGCTCGGGGTTGGTGGCCACATAGCAGGTGGTGGCGGCGCCTTCTTCAACAGTTTTCAGGAACAACCAACCAATATACTTGGCTCCCCACTGCTGCCATTTAGGCAGGTACTGCAGCAGATTGGTGCCGATCACGCCGGGGTGTACGCTATTGGCGGTGGCTTCTGTGTGAGAAATTCGTGCGGCCAGTTCGCGCGCACACAAAGCGTTGGCCAATTTTGATATGCCGTAGGCGTTCCACGGCTCGTAATGCTGGCTGCCGTCGAGGTTGTCGAATTCGATACCATTTTCAGCGCGGCGATGGGCGGCGGAACTGAGTATCGTGAAACGACCCTGGGGCGCGGCCAGCACTGGTTCGTACAATTGATTAATCAGGATGAAATGCCCCAGGTGATTGACAGCAAACTGCTTTTCTACGCCGTTGACCAGCTCTAGTTCGGGCAGGGCCATTATGCCAGCATTCGTGATGAGACTGTCCAGTGGGATATTCATTGCACGAATTATCTCGGCGCAGCGCACCACGGATTCCCAGTCAGCGAGATCCAGAAATAGTGGTGTCGTCTGGCCTGTTATGCTGGCGCAAGCTGTATCTGCTTTTGCCTGGGTTCGTGCGATGCAGATGATATGTGCGCCGCGCAGGGCGAGCACCCGCATCGTTTCATAGCCGAGTCCTGAGTTTGCGCCGGTAATAGCGATAGTAAGGCCACTAAGATCCAGTCCCTCGGTGACCTCCTCGGCGGTAGAGCCGCTATTGAAGGGACTGCTCGGTGGCTGGCGCGTAATAATCTGTGCCACTACTGAGGAGGGCAGGGCACTGAGAACGCCAACTGTCGCCATGTGTTGCAAGAACTGGCGGCGGCGAAGTTGCTCGTTGGACATAGAACAGGTCTCTAGCTTGCTTAAGCGGCCAGTATACGCGAGCCGCTTACGCAGTTGACCGCCAACCTTTGCGACATTGTGTAGACAAAGCGGGGCTTGTAGCCGTTTAACGTCCGGTCTCTGGGCGTGACGCCGGTGCCAGTTCTGTTACAATGCTGCCCCTCGAAATACCCCAGATGGCCCTTGATGTGAGCAACCTTCCTTTTTCAAACCTGGGCTTGCCCGCGACCCAACTCAGCAATCTGAACAGTCTGGGCTACCTTAAAATGACGGCAATACAGGCGGCAGCCCTGCCGCTAGCCTTGTTGGGTAGTGATTTAATAGCCCAGGCCAAAACCGGCAGTGGAAAAACGGCCGCGTTTGCACTGCCATTGCTCAGTCGGCTCAATCCACAGCTTTTTGCTGTTCAGGCCCTGATTCTTTGTCCAACCCGGGAATTGGCCTCGCAGGTGGCCAGTGAAATTCGTCGCCTGGCGCGGTACCAGAGCAATATCAAAGTGGTTATTTTGTGCGGCGGGCAGTCGATTGGCCCCCAAATAGGCTCGCTGGAACATGGTGCACATGTGGTGGTGGGTACGCCAGGACGGATCAAGGACCACTTGCGCAAGGAGACCCTTTCACTGGCGTGTGTCAATACGCTGGTGCTGGATGAGGCCGATCGTATGCTGGAGATGGGCTTTATTGAAGACATCGAGGCAATTATTGCGCAAACACCGGTCGACCGGCAGACCCTGCTGTTCTCCGCCACCTATCCCGACAACATTCAGGTATTAAGCAATCGTTTCCAGAAGTCACCGCAGCGCGTCAGTGTGGAGTTCTTCCACACCGAACAAGAAATTATGCAGCGTTTCTTCGTGTGCCAGAAAAACGATCGACTGGCGTCTCTGGTCAAACTGCTAGCCCACTTCCAGCCACAGGCCGTCGTGGTGTTCTGCAATACCAAGCAACTCGTCCGCGAGGTATGTGAATACCTCAGTCAGTCGGGCATTCAAGCTCAGGCGCTGCACGGCGACATGGAGCAGCGCGACCGCGATCAGGTGTTGATTCAGTTTAAGCATCTCAGCTGTAATATTCT
This sequence comes from uncultured Halioglobus sp., assembly GCA_963934845.1. Classification (GTDB taxonomy): domain Bacteria; phylum Pseudomonadota; class Gammaproteobacteria; order Pseudomonadales; family Halieaceae; genus Marimicrobium. Next base: position 27,037 of record CAWWAG010000017.1, read on the forward strand.
GGTGGCTACGGATGTAGCCGCCCGCGGCCTGGATATCGACGACTTGTCCGCCGTGGTGAACTTCGAATTGCCGCGCAATGCCGAGGTCTACGTGCACCGCATAGGGCGCACCGGGCGCGCCGGCAAAGAGGGTATAGCGCTCAGTCTGTTCGCCGACTCCGAGCGCTATAAACTACAGAGCATCGGCGATTACCAGCAGCGTGAGGTGGAGTTCGAAGCAATAGAGCAGCTGGAACACACCAACGCAAGTGTGCCGTTGCCGCCCTATGCAACGCTGGTTATTGCCGGCGGGCGCAAGGAAAAAGTACGCGCTGGTGACATCCTGGGCGCGCTCACGGGGGATGCCGGTATAGACGGCAAAGCCGTCGGTAAAATCACCGTGACCGATTACGCCGCATACGTCGCAATCACACAAGGCGTGGCGGACAAGGCCCTCGGGCGGCTGCTCAATGGCAAGATCAAAGGCAGAAAGTTTAAGGTCCGTAAGCTCTAGGTTACAGATTAAGACATGGAAACGTGACCTGCAGCATTGAGGAGTATGTGGGTTGCATGCCGGGATAACCATGAGATTTGGATTATTACCAATGACCGGGGTCGATTTTGGGCCGTAAAGTCTCTAGGATGTGCCTCCGGTTTGAAGACCCCCCCGTAATCGCACCTCAACTACACCTTCGTGTCAGGAATAGTCCGTTGATCTCTACCGCCAACATCACTATGCAGTTCGCCGCCAAACCCCTGTTTGAAAACATCTCGGTCAAGTTCGGAGATGGCAATCGCTACGGCTTGATCGGCGCCAATGGCTGCGGCAAATCAACCTTTATGAAAATTCTGGACGGGAGCCTGATCCCCACTGGCGGCAATGTTTCCATTTCGCCCAATGAGCGTCTTGGAAAGTTGAGCCAGGATCAGTTCGCGTACGAACAGTACACTGTTGTCGATACCGTACTGATGGGGCACGAGGAGCTGTGGGAGGTTAAGCAGGAGCGTGATCGCATTTATGCCCTGCCCGAAATGACGGAAGACGACGGTATGAAAGTCGCCGAACTGGAAGTGCAGTTTGCGGAAATGGACGGCTATAGCGCCGAGAGCCGCGCCGGTGAGATATTGATGGGGGCGGGTATTGCGCAGGCATTGCACTATGGGCCCATGAGTGGTGTGGCACCCGGCTGGAAGCTGCGTGTGCTGCTGGCTCAGGCGCTATATTCAGATCCAGATATTCTGCTGTTGGATGAACCCACCAACAACCTTGATATCGATACCATTCGCTGGCTGGAAGCCATGCTGAACGAGCGCAACTGCACGATGATTATTATCTCGCACGACCGTCATTTTCTGAATGCTGTCTGCACCCATATGGCCGATATTGATTTTGGTGAGCTGCGGGTATACCCGGGCAATTACGATGATTTTATGACGGCTTCAACGGCCGTGCTCGAACGGCAACAGTCGCAGAATGCCAAAAAGAGTGCGGAAATTGCGGACCTGCAGCAGTTTGTCAGTCGTTTTTCTGCCAACGCCTCCAAAGCGAAGCAGGCGACATCGCGCGCCAAGCGTCTCGAAAAAATCAAGCTGGACGATATCAAGCCCTCCAGTCGAGTCAGTCCCTATATTCGCTTCAAGCAGGAAAAGAAATTACACCGCCAGGCTCTGGTGCTGGACAAACTGGGTCATGGCTTTGATGACGGACCGCTGTTTGAAAAAGGTAGTCTTATTTTGGAAGCCGGTGCTCGATTGGCTGTTATCGGCGAAAACGGCGCGGGCAAGACCACGTTTTTGCGTTGCCTGATGAATGAATTGTCGCCCAATAGCGGCGATGTGAAGTGGGCTGAAAACGCGACACTGGGCTACTGTCCGCAGGACAGCACCCGGGAGTTTGACTGCGACCTGAACCTGTTTGACTGGATGAGCCAATGGCGTAAGCCCAGCCACGACGACCAGATTGTGCGTGCGACCTTAGGCCGTCTGTTGTTCTCCTCTGATGATTTCCTGAAGAAGGCAAAAGTCTGCTCCGGTGGTGAAAAGAACCGCCTGTTATTCGGCCGTCTGATGATGATGGATACCAATGTTCTGCTGTTGGATGAACCGACCAACCACCTGGATATGGAGTGTATCGAATCGTTGAACCTGGCGCTGGAACACTATGACGGCACGCTGGTATTTGTCAGTCACGACCGCGAGTTTGTGTCGTCTCTTGCGACGCGCATCATCGATATCAAGGATGGCGGGCTAGTAGATTTTCAGGGCACCTATGAAGAGTACCTGTCCAGCCAGCAAACAGCAGCGCGGTTGGCCAGCGCATCCTGAGTAGCCTCAGTCCAGTAAGTCGGGCTGCTCAGCGATAATCACATCGTACATTGGTTGAAAACTGAACCAGCCTGCCAGTGGATTGCCCACTGTTTCCCGGGTCTGGAGTGCCACCTCGTGGCGAATCATTTTGGGCGTTCCTGCGGCATTGGCCATTAATTGCGCCTGACAACTGCGTTCCATCGTGATAAACCACCACGCGGCCGCTTCAATCGTTTCGCCCACAGTCAGCAAGCCGTGGTTCTGTAAAATAGCCGCTTTGCAGTCGCCCAGTGCCGCTGCGATCTGCTCGCCCTCGCTGTTGTCCAGCACCACGCCCCTGAAATCATCAAACAACACATGGTCTTCATAAAAAGCGCAGCTGTCCTGTGTTAAAGGATCCAGCAGTTTACCCAGCGAGGAGAAGGACTTTCCATAGATGGAATGTGAGTGTGCGGCGGCCGTGACCTTGGGGTTGGCCATGTGAATCTGTGAATGAATGGTGAATGCAGCGCCGTTGAGCAATCCCTGACCCTCGACTACCTCACCGGTGTGACTCACCAGCAACAGATCGGAAACTTTCATCTGCTTGAAGGACCGACCCATAGGGTTGACCCAGAAATGATCGAGTCGCTCCGGGTCGCGCACGGTAATGTGTCCTGCGACACCTTCATCGAAACCAAACTTTCCAAAAAGGCGAAGGGCTGCGGCCAGCTTGTTTTTCCGATCCAGGCGAATTTCTTCCACATTTTCCGATTGCGGGACCATGCTATTGGCGGCGTCCATGTTCATAACGATAGAGTTTGCTGCGTCTTTCATAGTGGTGTCCTCGCCCAGGTCTGTACAATTTGATTAGGCAGTTTACACTCTTCTTTGGAAGTAAGTCGACTGGCTCAGCCAAGGCCTTGCTCACGCAGTAAGCGTGGCTTGCAGCTCACGTTCTACAGGCAAAACCGAAATCGGACCCTGTCCATATTACGTATAAAAAGTGGAAGCATTGAACCATGGTTACGCCGACCATCGCTCCCGACATAGCGCAATCCATTCTCTGAGACCCGCGCTGTGAAACTTTTCGCGGTGTGTAATCAGGAACCACTCGCGGCGAAAGTCGCGTGAGGGTACGGCCAGTGGCACCAGTGAGCCACGCTTGAATGCATCGACCAGGCACACACGCGATAGGCAACCCACGCCGAGTCTCGCCTCTACGGCACGCTTGATGGCCTCTGTATGCTGTAGTTCCATGGTGATGTCGAGGTCCGTCAGAATACCGTGCATGGCGCGCTCGAAAGCCTGACGGGTGCCAGAGCCGTGCTCACGGACGATCCAGTGTAATGTCAGTAAATCCGAGTCAGACAGCGTGCTGGACGCTACCATCGGGTGGTCGGGTGCGGCGAATACCACCAGTTCATCCCGGCGCCAGTGCATAATGTCCAGGTCCGGGTGCTGCAGTTCGCCTTCGATCAGGCCCATATCCAGATCAAAGCCGGCTACCCGCTTGGCAATCGTCTCAGTATTGGCCACGCTAAGCGCGATGCGAGCCTGCGGGTGTTGACGGCGAAAGTCGGCGATCATGTTGACTGCAATGTAATTGCCAATAGTCAGTGTCGCGCCCACTTGCAGCTGCCCAACCACATCCTCACCGGCCAGTGCCTGTTCCAGGGCACGCGCCTGCTCCAGCAGTTTTTCCGCCTGAGGCCGCAGTTGCTGCCCCAGTTCACTGAGGCGCAGCCGCTTGCCAATGCGGTCGAACAGCTTGACGTCGAATTGGCTCTCCAACTCCCGCAGCGACCCGCTGGCAGCAGATTGAGACATGGCGAGCGTCGCTGCGGCACGGGTCACGTTCTCAAAGCGCGCTGTGGCAAGGAATACCTCCAGTTGGCGCAAGCTGTAGCGCATAATGCTTCCTATATCGTTAATAACGATTTATCTTATCTAATATAACCGCTTTGCCGATTAAAGAATACGCTTTATCTTTGCGTCACTAAGATTTATTCAGAGGCACCTCCCATGGCACAGATACTGCGAGAAGAAGTCACCTCGGTTCATCATTGGACCGACCGTCTATTCAGTTTCAAGACAACGCGCAATGCCGGGTTTCGTTTCAAGAATGGACATTTCACCATGATCGGCCTGGAGCAGGAGGGCAAGCCGCTGATGCGGGCCTATAGTCTGGCCAGCGCCAACTACGAGGATGAGCTGGAGTTCTTCAGCATCAAGGTGCCCGACGGTCCGCTCACGTCCAAACTGCAAAATATTCAGGTTGGCGATAGCCTGCTGGTTAATAGTAAGTCTACCGGTACGCTGGTGCAGGATAATCTGTTACCGGGCAAACACTTATACCTTATCGCCACTGGCACTGGGCTTGCACCTTTCCTGAGTATTATTCGTGATCCGGAGACTTATGAGCTATACGACAAAATCATACTGACCCACGGTTGCCGCTACACTGATGAACTGGCCTATCGGGAGCTTATTACGGAGCACTTGCCGCAGCACGAATACCTCGGTGATTCCGTGCGTGACAAGCTGATTTACTATCCCACGGTGACGCGCGAGAAGTTTGATAACAACGGGCGTCTCACGGACCTACTACGCATTGGCAAGTTGGCCACCGATATTGGTCTGCCGCCGATCAACCTAGAGGATGATCGCTTTATGATCTGCGGTAGCCCCAGCATGCTCAAGGATATTTGCGCGCTACTGGACAGTCGCGGGTTTCGCGAATCGCGCCACGGAGAAGCGGCGCACTATGTTATCGAGCGGGCGTTTGTAGAGAGTTAAGCGACTCCAGCCACGCCAGTCGATCCAGTCCCGGGAGATCTGACAGGCGGCGACTCCACTTGGCAAACGCTGCAGCGGAGCTAACACCAATCGCAGGCGATATCAGCACCAGCTTGGCTACCGGCGGCAGTGTCTGCTGGCCCCGTCGCAGTGTGTGCGTAAATTGTCTGGTTGAGCTCGGCAAACAACGTGTCCTCCTAGCGTAGGTGGTCTTCAGGGCTGGTGATATCGTCAGCCGTTTCCGCTGAGCACTCGCGCTTCAGGACTCCCGTGTGCCAGGACTTCAAGTCAGAAGTGTTGCAGCTGGTCAGTAGCAGCAAAGCGCATAGGGCTGCGCGCAGGGTCGACGATAGCGGTGGTGTGTTCAAAGGCAAATTTCTCTTGCAGCGAACTGCATCCAGCAACAATATAGGTGTAGTTGCACGATGATCCAGGCGGTGCCGGGTATTTGTCGCATCGGGGAAGATTCCGGGTACCTGCAAAGCTTGCACCCGCTTAACGTGTGGTCGAGTTTGAACTCAAATTATGGGAAGTCCGGAAGTCCGGCCGAGGAGAATGTATGTCATGTTTCAACTACCGGGTGCTGGCGAGCCTGTGTCTTGCACTGTTGCTGACCGCCTGCGTAGTAATGCCGAGCAATCTCAAGGCGACCACGGATTATAACCATAGCTATGACTTCAGCCACATTCACAAGATAGCGATTCAGCCTATCGCCAAAGGCGAGCTCTCCACGATGATGACGTCTGATGCGCAGATCACTCGTATCAATCATGCCCTGACTGCGGAACTACAGCGTCGTGATTATGAGGTGGTCACGGTCAATGCTGATGCTGATATTTTCCTGTCCTGGAAGTTTTTGCCACTGGAACACGATGAGGTCGCCACGTTCGATCCCGCAACCCAACAGATTACAGGGGGCACGCTCACTGTCAGCATGGTTGATCCGGTTAACTTGCAGTCGATCTGGCGCGCTACTCTTCACTCAAACATGCGCAATCAGCCTGATACTGAAGAGGCTGCTCAGTACCGTGAGGCCGCGGCCAAAACGATTCTGGCGCAGTTTCCGCCAGATCCGGCGACCGGCTGATTGGGTTGTAGATTTGGATCTCCCGCGTATGGGCCACAATGTAACCTGGCCGCGTGGCGGAGGATGTCACCTGTGCGCATTTTTCTCCCAATCCAGTAATTCCCCATGACCTTTGATACGCTTGGGCTGTGCGCCCCTTTATTGCGAGCTATCGAGAAAAAAGGCTACCGCGAACCTTCGCCGATTCAGGCCGCTGCGATTCCGGCTGTGCTGTCCGGCCGCGATGTGATGGCGGCAGCGCAGACCGGTACCGGTAAAACGGGCGCCTTCACGCTGCCGATCTTACAGCGGCTATATGAGAGCGGTGCGCCGCAGCCACACCGTATCCGTGCGCTGGTGCTGGCTCCCACGCGTGAACTGGCCGTGCAGGTAGCCGAGAGCATCGCCGCTTACGCCGCGCATCTACCCTTCAAGTCAGCCGCGGTGTTTGGCGGCGTGAAGATCAACCCGCAAATTGACGCGTTGCGCAGGGGTGTCGATATTCTGGTGGCAACGCCCGGGCGATTGCTGGACCTGTATCAGCAGAGCGAAGTGGATTTTTCCAATCTGGAGGTGCTGGTGCTGGACGAGGCCGACCGCATGCTCGATCTTGGCTTTATCGATGATATCCGCCGTATTATCAAGGTGCTTCCGCCGCGACGCCAGAACTTGATGTTCTCGGCTACTTTTGCCAAAGCCATCAGGGACCTGACTAAAACGATTCTGCACAAGCCGCTGGAAGTCTCTGTATCACGGGCCAACGCAGTGGCAGAACGGGTGGAGCAGTGGTTGTACCCGGTGGACAAAAAGCGCAAGAGTGATTTGCTGCTGGAACTGATCGTGCAAAATAACTGGCAACAAGTCCTCGTGTTCGCTCGTACCAAGCAGGGCGCCAATCATCTTGCGCAGTATCTGGCGCAGGCGGGTGTCAATGCTTCGGCCCTGCACGGGGATAAGAGCCAGGGCGAGCGTATGCGTGTGCTGACTGGCTTCAAGAGCGGCAAGCTGTGCGTATTGGTCGCGACGGATATTGCGGCGCGGGGTCTGGATATCGCGCAGCTGCCGCAGGTCGTTAATTTCGATTTACCCAATGTGCCGGAAGACTATGTGCACCGTATCGGACGGACCGGGCGGGCGGGATTGTCGGGCCGTGCCTATTCTCTGGTCAGTGCAGATGAGATCAAACAGCTCAACGGTATTGAGCAAGTTATCCAGCGACAGATTACGCGTGAATATATTGGCGGTTTTGAGCCCGATCACGAGGTGCCGGCCAGTGCGCCTCTGCGCAAACCGCGAACGTCAGGAAGAGCGTATTCAGGCAAGCCATCGGGCGCGCGAAAAAACGGCGGTGCGAGACCCACAACCACCGCACGCAGACGAGGTGGTGAGGGGCTCAAACGATCACGGCGCAACAAGCGCGGGGTTTGTCGCCCCGGTCAATAGCCCGCTTTCCCGGCTCGTAGCAAGGCGGCGAATGCCTCATCCAGTCGTGTGTAAGTGTGGTTGCGCGGTTTTAGGACATAAATGGGATCGCTGACCTGATCCAGGTCATAGCCCTGTTTGCGCAACTCTCCCTTGACCATTTTGAATGTCCCGGTGGTGTCCAGCTCACGCTGGAGTCGCAGGAATACCGGGCGCGCATACCCGGGCAAGTGTTCGTTGACGTAGGCAGAAAAGCTGTCCATATCGAGTGCGTCTATCCCTGCCGCCAGAACCAGAGACGCCATGCCAGCCTTGCCATCCGCTTTGGGAATTTCCACGCCGTAGACATTGCAAAAATCAATCTGTGGGTGACCATTGATGAGTTCACCAACCTCGTTGGTCGATACATTCTCGGACTTCCAGCGAAAGGTGTCGCCAACGCGGTCCACAAATTGGTAGTGGGGTAATCCCAGTGAGAATCCGACATCTACCGTTTTCATCAGATCGCCGGTATTGAACCAGGCGTCGCCCTGTTTGAAAACATCGCGCAGAATTTTCTTCTCTGTATCTTCCTTGCTGGTATAACCCTCAAATGCGGTTGCTTTGGTAATCTGGCCGAGCAGTAAACCGGGTTCCCCGGCGGCGACTTTTACCAGATGGCCGCTCTCGTCGCGGGCCATTTCATCGGCATCCACATCGTATCTGACCAGCGCGATGGGAATACTGGTAGTGCCCACCGTGCAGTCCTTGTTCAGCATATTGACGAAGGCGACGTTGCCTTCGCTGGAGCCATAAAATTCTGCAACCCGTTTGATGCCGAAACGCGCCTTGAATTCATACCACACGTCCGGGCGCAAACCGTTGCCCATCATGGACGTCAATGGGCTGCGGTGGTCGTCGGCTTTGCGTGGCGTGTTGAGCAAATACCGGCATAACTCACCAATGTAAATGAAGCAGGTGGCACCGCTTTCTCGTATGTCATTGAGAAAATTGCTGCCAGAAAACTTGCGGCGAATGAACATGCTGGCGCCGGTGGAGAACGAGGCACCCACGCCCAGAAACAGACCGGTACCGTGATAGAGCGGAAGGCACAAGTAGATACAGTCGTTCTCCTTGCACTTGAGGCCGCCCTTGTAGGACATGGCCGAGGCGAGTAAGTAGCGACGATTGGAGATTACCGAGGCCTTGGGGAGGCCGGTTGTGCCGGAGGTATAGATGTACAGTGCTGTATCTGCCAGGGTGTTCTGGCCAGTTTGGGAGGGGTTGCCGTTGGGTTTCCCAGTGGCCTCTTCGTCGAAGTCGAGGGCCCAATCGGGACACGCCTCTGTGTTTGAATCGCTTACGAACAACCAGCGTTCTATCCCTGCAATATCCGGTTCCGTTCGCACCTGGATTACCGCGGCCAACTGTTCTTCGCCAAAGATGCAGAGTCTTGATTGGGTGATTTTAATACAGTGTATAAGGGGTTTACCAGTCAGGTTGGTGTTAATCAGTGCGGCAATGATGCCCAGTTTATTGAGTGCGATAATCGTGGCGAGAAACTCGATACGGTTTTCCATAATAAGACTGACGGCGTCACCGCGCACCAGGCCCTGCGCGCGCAATGCTGCGGCATAGCGGTTGGCCTGTTCGTTGAGCGCATTCCAGGTCAGGCGCTTACCCTCAAAAATCACGGCGGTGTGATTGGGGAAGCGGGCGGTGGTGCGTTCTACTCTAGCAGCGAAGCAGTCGCGAGTGGTGGCAGGTTTGGGTTTAACTTCCTTTACCACCTGCAGCAGAGTGGAGACCTCTGCCATGGTTGCTACAACATCTCGTAGGCTCATCGATAGTCACTTTTTCTAAAAATTATGATGGAAAGATAGCGGGTCTGCTGCGCAGCGGCAAGCACTACGGCCAGGAAAATCGCTTGGCCCTATGGTGCCGTGGTCAAGGTCCCAACAGGTTGGCAACTTTCCCCGCCCAGCGCCGCGATGACAGGATTCCCGGAGCGGTGTCTCATGAAACATGTCGGTGACACGGGTGCTCGCCGTCATAGTTTAAAAACGCCAAACAGTGCGGCGTGGTCGGACAGTTCACGCCAGAGGCCTGAGCCGAGGCGTTGGCAAGCGACCGGCGTCAAACCGCGGTAATAGATACGATCCACTGCGAGCATCGGTCGCCACACCGGGAAAGTCAGAGCGTGTCGCCCTTTCATCTGCACGAACAACTCCTTCAGACCCAGATCGTCATGCAGGTGATTTTCGGCACGACGACGCCAGTCATTGAAGTCCCCGGCAATGATCATAGGTTCATCTCTGGGCACGTGGCTGTTAATCCTGTCTGTCAATGCCTGCAGTTGCTCGCGCCGTTCCTGCTCAAGTAGGCCAAGATGAACACAGAGCGTGTGCAGTCGAGTCTTCTTGTGTGGCAGTTCGATGATGCCATGCAGGATACTGCGACTGGAGCGCCGGAAAATCGATACGTCGATGTTCTCAAAACTGGCAAAGGGATACATACTCAGGATCGCGTTACCGTGATCGCCCTTGCGGTAGATTGCATTGCGACCATACGCAAAGTGCGGCCAAACCTGATCGGCGAGGTATTCGAAATGTGGTTGGTCTGGATAGGAGAAACGACGGCGTTTGGATTCGCTCTTGATGGCCGTGCCGTGAATTTCCTGCAGGAAGACGATATCAGCCCCTGCTTCGTTGATACGCTCACGCATGGATTGCAGAACAAAACGGCGGTTGCCAGTGCAATAGCCCTTGTGAATATTGTATGTCAGAACGCGTATTTCCTTGCTCACAGGCGACCCGCTAACACAGTAGAGAACTTCTCAGGCACCCGTTTATTCCTTTGTTTTTTGTGATTCAATGGCCTTAATCGTCCAGGACATTATGTAATCGAAACCGCTGGCCGCGGCTATAAACAGCACGGCTGCTGCGCCGAATAGCGTAAGCTTTGGTGGTATGTTTTCCATAACCTGCGCCACCAATACCAGCAGACAAAAGCCGATCTGTATGGCCATATTGCTTTTGCTCAGGCTGGTAGCGGCAAATTCAAACGGACCGATGAATCTGTAATAACAGACTGCGCCCGCAACAATCACCAGGTCGCGCACGATCACGGCGATGGTCAGGTACCAGGGCATTAATTCGACCTGAGCCAGGCATAAAAACGTGACTATTATCAGCACTTTGTCGGCAATCGGATCCAGTGCTGCACCGAACTGAGAGAGGGCGTTGAGGCGCCGGGCAAAAAAGCCGTCAAGGGCATCCGTTGCGCCCGCCAGCACGCCGGTCGCCAGCGCCCAGTCATATTGTCCGTGCAAGATTAGCCACCCCAAAGGGAGAGCCAGTAGCAGGCGCAGAAACGTCAGACTGTTGGGGAGGTATTGCTGCAGCATACCCGAATCTATTTGCTAGCCTCTGGCTGCCACAATAAATACACCGCGAGCGCACGGCGCTCTGTCTCGCTCAGCGGGAAAACGGGCATGGGAGACTGCGGCGCTTCGAGTACATCGATGACGGCGTCGTAACCGAGACGCTGGGCAAGGTCGTCCAGTCGTACCGGATTAGTGCCCTTTTCGTGGCAAGTGCTGCACTGATAGCGTTGGTACAGTTCACTGCCGCTGCTTGCCATCTGCGGCAGGTCGGCGTCAGTTAGCCACTGTGGTGGTTGTGTATCCAGGCGATTTACAGTGGGCATTATCAGGTCCGCGCCAGTCTTGCCTATGCTGGAATCCTGGTAAGCTACGCGGTAGATCGCACCGGCGTAATCGTCGGATATATAAATGGCGCCATCGGGTCCCTGCGCCACGTCGACGGGGCGGCCGCTAATACCGCCATCGCGATTGAAGCCGGCAAGGAAATCGCGCTCTTCGATGCCGTCCTGTGTCCAGTGCAGTGACACGACTTTATAGCCGTCAGGTGTGCTGCGATTCCAGGAGCCGTGAAGCGCGGCCAGCGCACTTTTCTGGTACTGCGGCGGGAGTGTGTCGCCACTCAGAAACGTTATACCCAGCGGGGAATTGTGCGGGCGAAAACTGTGCCTGGGCGGGCTTGGGCTGCGCTCCTTGGCTAATGGATAGGCACTCATATCCGGATCGGGGATATTGTCACCGTTATAGTAGGGCCAACCGTAAAACGCGCCCTCTTCGATAAGATTCAGTTCGCAGGGCGGGAAGTTGTCACCGAGCATGTCACGGCCGTTTTCTGTAGCGTACAGCTCGCCACTCCATGGCGCCCAGTCAAAGCCGACACTGTTGCGCAAGCCTGTTGCGATGATCTGTGGGTCGCTGCCGTCGAGCTCAAATCGCATCATGGTGGCACGGCGGGGATCCTTCTCCTCGCAGACATTACAGGTCGAGCCCTGTGCTAAATACAGTTTTTGATCCGGTCCGATACGGAGTGTTTTGGACCAGTGATTGCCGTTGTCGGTCAATCCTTCCACCAGCGGCTGGATGTCACCGTTCACCGTGCCAGTGTCACTGTTAAAACGTATTCGGCTAATTCGATTTGACTCGGCGACGTACAACCAGTCGCCAGCGATATCAAGTCCCAGTGGTCGCTTCAGTTCTGTCATCAGGGTTTCGCGTGCATCGGGGTGGCCATCGCCGTCGGCGTCGCGCCGCAGCAGCACGATATCGCCCATACCTGGGCGGCTCACCAGAAGGTCTCCCGCGGGGGTGAACCGCAAAAATCGGGCGCGTGTCAGGTCAGCAGCGTACAGTTCGAGTGTAAACCCGTCCGGGACCTGATACCGCTGGCGCACGGTGGCGTCATTTGCGGCTGGGCCGGGCACGCCCAGTAGGGTGTTGAGCAGTATGGGCAGGCTGTTGGTGGCAATCTGCCCCGTGGCCATCAATCCGCCGATCAAACTGGCGATGAGGAGTATCAGCACCCCCAGGATAATTAGAATTTTACGCATGGATCTGTCCGGTGTTCTTTTGAGTAGGGTGGTTAAATATCAGGCGGGAATATAGCACAGGCGAAGCCTGAGTAAGCACGGGCACATACCCTCTTATTCGATACGAGGGGACAATTTTTGCTCAGTCGCAGGCCTCGATACCATTATCTGTAGAAATCTTCACTTAATTGTGGACAGCTCTGAAACGCTTCCCTAGTGTCAAACAGTGGAATACGCCGCTATAGAGTTCATTTGCAGACAGCTGTGCTGTACTTGAGACGATACAGGACTATAACCGGGACGCCTGACATTATGCTGAAAACCCTAAAGATACTCACCAGTGATCTAATCATTGGTATGTATGTCAGTGGCCTGGATCGCCCCTGGTTGGGAACGCCCTTTATCACGCAGGGATTTCTGATAGCGCGCGATGAGGATATTCGCGCCCTGCAAAAATATTGCGAGTCTGTTTATATTGACAGTCGGCGCAGCCAGCGGTCCGGTACGGTGGCTTGGCGTGAGCCACCCGTGCGCTTGGGGCCGCCCACACCTCGTGAGCCATCAAGCTGCCCGGAACAAGCTATCGTAAATAAAATGAAGGATCGCCCAAGGGTCCCCTCGTCACATATATTTTTTGGACGCTCGCTTAAACCCTACCGCGATGACAGTCTCTGGGAGGAAGAGCATCCGCATGCACAGCGTGCTCTGGACTCACTGATTGGCGATATCGATGACATATTCGAGCACGTCAGTGCCGGTGAAAAGCTGAACGTCATCAAGTTGCGCAAATCGGTGGAGCCGATTGTCGATAGCATCAGCCGCAATCCCGACGCCTGTTTGTGGGTCAGTCGTTTGAAAAATCACGACCAGTATACCTACCAGCACTCGCTGAACGCGGCCATGTGGTCGGTGTCGCTGGGGCGTCAGTTAGGCCTGCCACGGCGCGACCTGCGCTCGCTCGCGATGGGGTGTATGTTGATGGACGTTGGCAAATTACGTGTCGACCCCCGTCTGCTGCAAGCGGATCGAGAGCTGACCGCAGAAGAGACCACAGAAGTAGAGCAACATGTGCAGCACGGGCTCGCGATTCTCGAGGAATGTGGCATTCTCAATCAGGACGTTATAGACATGGTGGCCCACCATCATGAGCGCTTCGACGGTTCGGGATATTACAAGGGCTTGTCGCGAGACCAGATTCCGCCCTTCGCGCGCATAGCGGCGATTGTCGATACCTATGACGCCATCACCAGTAATCGCAACTACGCCAAAGCCGTGTCTCCCAGCGACGCGATTAAAATACTGTACAGGGCGCGTGATCAAGACTTTCAGGCGGAAATCGTGGAGGCCTTTATTCAGGCGATTGGTATTTACCCGGCGGGCACCCTGGTGGAATTGTCTTCTGGAGAAGTTGGCGTGGTGGTAGCCGAGTACCGCACCCGGCGCTTGCGACCGAAGGTGATGCTGTTTCTCGATGCCGACAAAAATCAGTTACCGTCCTCAAAAATGATAGATCTGCAGGACGTTGCTGCTAGCGCCGGGGCCCTCTCCCCAACGATAAAAAAGAGCCTTGAGCCCGGCGCCTACGGTATTGACCTCGCCAGAGTATCGGGCTTGTAGTCCAGCGCCATCGACAGAGGCCAAAATAGAATCTATATTGGTGGCTCCATGAAACATGTATCGATAGCAACAGGGAACATTATGTCCATCAGTATTAAAAAGACCATTGCAGGCGCTTTGACGGTGATATTTTTGGGTGGTTGTACCGCTATGGCCAAGCAGGATTCCATGAATACTGAGCGACGTCTGTCGGCAGCCGGGTTTCAGGTAAAACTTGCTAACACACCCGAAAAAATGAACCATCTGAATCACCTCGCCCAGCTCCGGTTGGTGCCGATGGACAAGGAGGGCACTACGGTTTTCGTCTACGCCGATGCCAAGTCCTGCAAGTGTGTTTATGTCGGCTCCCAAGCCAACCATCAAGAATACGAGCGCCTGTCCATACAGCAAAACGTGGCGAATGAGCAGCGCCAGACTGCCCGGGACATGAATATGGCCGCTACCCATCAAGCGATGAATTGGGATATGTGGGGCGCCTGGCCCCGACCCATCCTTTACTGAGTCAGGTGCTCAGCGGCCCGCTGTCCCCAATTGTTGCCCTGCTAGCCCATGATCGCGTTCAATCGTGCATTTGCAGCGTTTTTCTTGCGATAGGTCATGGTCGGTGTGGGCTATAGGGAGGACGATGCTCCTGAGTAAGAAAGGGCAGACAAGAGCGCCATTCGGGCTTGTTAAAGGGAGTGCGCCAATGGCGACAAGCAGGCCGATTCGAGTGGGAATTACGGGCTTTGGTCAGATTGGGCGGTAGATTTATCAACTGGCCTCCCTCATTACAGACATTGACGTAGTCGCCGTTGCCGATATCGGCAAGCCGGAGATACTGCGCATCTGCTGTCGCGGCTAAGAGACTTGACCTGACTCGGTTGCATATACAAAATAGACACGCTGCGTCGCCCGGTCTCCGACGGGGTGCAGTCCACGCTTCTGGTCGCACGGGTCTGCGCAGCGTACTCTCAACTCAAGGTTATCAATATGTTCAAAGTGATAAAGCTCGTGCTCCTGGTGCCGTTTTTGTTTGTAGGTGGTCCTGCCGCCTGGGCAAACAGCTACAGCGACGCAATAAAGGCCTTCAGCAATGCCGGTGAGAGCGGTCGTTATTTCAAAACGGCTTATGGTTATGCCCTGTTCCCCACCGTTGGCAAGGGCGGGTTTATCATTGGTGGTGCGTTCGGGGAGGGCAAGGTCTTCGTTGACTCCAGGCATGTGGGAAATTCCACAATGACGCAAGTGTCACTGGGTGCACAGTGGGGCGGGCAGGCTTACAGCCAGATTGTCTTCTTCGAACACGAGCAGGCCTTTAAGGATTTCATCTCGGGCAACTTCGAACTCAGTGCAACAGCATCCGCGGTGGCGATCACGGCCGGCGCTTCCGCCGAGGCCAATACTGGCGGCGGCACCGCTGCGGGGATCAGTGGCGGGCGCAATGACGCGGCCACCGTTTCCGGCGGTTACCGCAAGGGTATGGCGATTTTTACGATCGCCACTGGTGGTCTGATGCTTGAAGCCGCGGTAGCCGGTCAGAAATTTAGCTATACTTCGTTTTAAGCTATCCGTTGAGGATCGCTATTTGACGGCAGCGCGGGCCAGGGTAAGCGCATTGGTGGGCACATCCCCCATCAATATGACATGCCATCTACGCGGTCCGTGTGCACCGTAGACGAGTTGGCCCTCAATATCAGCGGTGCTGGAGGGGCCGGCGATAAAATTAATGCCACGCGGTCGGCCGTTTTTTTCCAGCTCCTGATTGATCCTGCCCCAGGCATGCTCCATGGTGGACACCAGGTCTGCCGTGTCCACCAGTACGATGTGATGGTCAGGCAGCAGATTGTTGGCCGCGGGATTCGATCTGCCTGTCCACGTCATGATGGAGCCAGTTTCCACTATGCCCAGCTGGGCAAAACTCAACGCTACTGGCTCGCCCACTTCGAGACTGCCAAAACGCGGCAGTACGCCGGCATCGCGCCACGGCATCGCGGCCAGGCGCGGATCGTTACCAGCGACCAGACGGTGGCTGCGAAAATGGGAATAGATGTGATGCCCTATTGCCGCCACCGCTTCTGTGCGATTGCTGACGCAGTCCACGCTACCTCGATTCTTCAGCACATTGATCAGGAAAGCCTCGCACATCTCTGCTGCTGGAGGGGCGGGCGCTGGCGCACTGCCCAGGGCTTGGCGATCCAGCGCAATGCGCTCGGCACTGGCTTCAATACTGACGCCGCGCAGGCGCGCAAAAATCTCGGAACGGGCGCTAGCGTTCACGCTTTCGCCCTGCGTTTTGCTTTATTGATTTGGGCTTTGTACTGCTGCATAAAGGTTTTTCCCTGAGGCGCCGGAAAATCGCGCTGACTGGTCCAGCCTCCCGCCAGTGGCAGGCGCGCGAAACTGCCACGCTTGCGTCCCAGCAGGGACAAAATGGGAATGACGATGCCTGTCAGTGCGTGATAGAACGACGGGTGCCTGGCCAACCAGGCGTGTATTTTCATACCCAGACGCCAACGTCCATCGGACAATTTCTGACTGTTCTCCTCGTGCCGCAGGTCGCGCAGCAGATCGGGCAATGGGATATTGGCAGGGCAGACCTCGGCGCAGCGACCACAGCTGGTGCAGGCATTGGGGAGCGCATGACTCTGCTCCAGAGAGGTTAACAGGGGCGTGAGTATGGAGCCCATCGGCCCGGGGTAAACCCAGCCGTAAGCGTGACCGCCTACGGCAGTGTAGATGGGGCAATGGTTCAGGCAGGCGCCGCAGCGGATACATTCGAGCATTTCGCGGTAATCGCCGGCCAATATATCGCTGCGCTTGTTGTCCAACAATACGAAGTGCGTTTCGATGGGCCCGTCAACATCGGTCTCGCGGCGCGGGCCAGAGTAAAAGCTGGTGTAGCAGGTCTGTGCCTGGCCGGTGGCGGATCGCACCAACAGACGCAACATCGCAGTGGCATCCTGTGCCAGCGGCAACACCCGATCAATGGTGGTACAGACAATCAACACACGGGGCAGGTTTGCACACAGATCTCCATTCCCTTCGTTGGTGACCAGCATGGAATAGCCGTTCTCGGCGATCAGTGCATTGGCACCGATGATGCCCACCTCGGCTTTCAGGAAGTGCTCACGCAGTACCTCCCGGGCTTCGCTCACCAGGTCGACCGTCTCGGGCAACTCCCGGGGGCCGAGATTGTGTTTCGCCTGAAACAGCTGGCGAATTTCCTCGGCCGATTTGTGCAGGGCGGGGGTGATAATATGGCTGGGTGTCTCACCGGCCTGCTGGATGATGTACTCCCCCAGGTCGGTCTCCATCACGTTGAGACCCGCGCGCTGTAAAAAACTGTTCAGCCCCGTCTCTTCGGTCACCATGGACTTACCCTTGGCGATCCGCTGCGCGTCATGCTGCTGGCAAATGTCGAGCACGAGACTGTTGAGCTCGTCACCATCGCGCGCGAAATGTACGTGGTTGCCGTTATGCACTGCTTCGTGCTCGAACTGGCCGAGGTAGTACTCGATGTGACCCAGGCTGTGCTGCCGTACACGCTTGACGTGCTGGCGCAAATCGTCGAATTCGTCAAACCTGTCAATCGCTGCCGAGCGCAATAGCGGCGCGAATGTGGCGATCACGTCACGCCGTTGCGCCTGTGCCACATTTTTCAATGCCTCACTCGCGTTGTCGAGAAAAGTCTCGCTGTGCTGGTCCACCCGCTATTTCCCTCGTCCGATAGCAGGGCCGTCCAGGTCCTGACAGAGCAATTCAGCGATATGGCGAACTTCAATATCTTCGCCCTGACGCTGCGCTCGCCCGGCGATATTCAGCAGGCAGCCCAGATCGCCACCGGCGAGAATGCTCGCACCGGTAGCCAGTACATTCTTGAGTTTGTCGTCCACCATCTTGCCTGAAATTTCCGGCATCTTGGCGCAAAACGTGCCGCCAAAGCCACAACAGACCTCTCCCTGTTGCAGTTCACTGACCTCGACGCCACACAGTTCCCGCAACAATTGCCGCGGCTGCTCCTTGATGTTGAGTTCGCGCAGCCCGGCACATCCATCGTGGTAGGCAACGGCGGGTAGTGCCGCCGACTTTTTTCTTCTGCGCGGTTTGATACGCGCGATATCCTTGAGAAACACTGTTAACTCGAAGGTCTTGGCGGCCAGTTCCAATGCCCGGTCGCGCCACTCACCCTCTAACAGAGTGGGGTAGTGATGAGAGATCATGCCAGCGCAGGAGCCGGAGGGTACTACGACATAATCCGACGCCTCCAGCAGCGTGATAACCTGCTGCGCCAGTAGCACCGTCTCCTCATAATTACCAGTATTGTACGCTGGCTGGCCACAACAGGTTTGTTGCAGCGGCACCGAGACTTCACAGCCGGCTTGTTCCAGTAGTCTTATACTGGCAAAGGCAACGGAGGGCCGAAATAGATCAGCCAGGCAAGTAACAAAAAGCGCAACGCGCTTTGAGCGTCGTGGCGGCGAGTGTCCTCTATCTCGCTCATTCATGCAGACGGCAACCCTTTATGTGATTCTGTGGTGGGGGAACGGCTGTCGCTGCTCCGAATAACGCAGTATATCCAAATGGGGGAACCGGTGTCGCCCCGTGTTGCACTGTTATAGCCTAGAAAACGCGCTGCAGGAACAGAAGTAAGACCGCGACCGCGACCGCAGTGACAATGGCGACCGTGCCGAGGGCGAGAGGATGTCGGCATTCGAGCAGTTTTATCGCAATTGTGCGGTAGTCTACCTTGATGGCGCCCAGCGCTGGCGGGCTGATATGTTTTTGCAGCGGGGCAGGGGAGAAGGCGGGCAGCAAGCGGCTGCCACAATAGACCACGATATCGTCGATTAACAGAAATGGGCCACGATAGTGCAGCCTGGGACCCCCGCCGAGGTGATACTGGCCGCTGTGATCCACCAATAATAGCTGGTCGCCCAGAATACCAATGTGTCCCACTGGCTGTCGACTCAGCAGTAGTAGCGCGATGACCGGGCCACTAAGTGCCAGTAACAGCGCCGCCAACTGCCACACACTCACACTCACGGCGATGGCCAACAACAGGGCGCCGGCGACCCCACAGCTATAGGAAATACCTGTGCGTCGCAACTGTAGCTGGCGACTTTGGACCGGTTCGATCCAGTGCAATGCGGCGGCGTGGTCGTCCAGGGATTCAGCGCCCTGCTCCCGCTGCGGGCGGTAGACCAGACCGCGCAGTCCATACAAATACCCAAACCCGAAACTCAGCACCGCTGCGAGCGCGCATATCAGCAAACCGCCGTGCCAGACAATATCCACGAGTCTGGCGTGCTGGTGTTGTCCGCTGATAAGGTCCTGCAGTTGTGTAGACACAAACGGCGCTTCCACCACCCCCTCGGCATTGTATCTCTGGATCGTTGGGTTACGCGGATCGTTGATAAGTGTTTTCGTACCCCAGCGGATCAGTTGCAGTGGTCCATTCCCGGCCGCCAGTGGCACCGTGCTGAGGTAATTCCAGTTCTTGTCAAAACGGTTTAGCGCACCCGCGCCGGAGGCCGGGTCGCGCAGATCTACCCACCAGACATTGCCCGACCAGGCGAAATCACCGACTCGTGACTGCTCCAGTTGCTGCGCGGCGGGGGGCAGTAGCAAAATTTCATCCAATTGCTGTGCGAAGGCGTTGTCCTCGTATCGGAACACGCTGATCGCAGGGCCCTCTGCGCTGTTCATCAACAGTAGCCCACCGTGCAACCGCAGCACCGGAACGTCTGGGAGGATCACGGCGGCACGGGCCACGACTGTGCCCTGTCTGTCGACCTTCAGCAGTTGTCCGGCTGTACTATCGGCAAGCAATAAGCTGCCATCCAGCGGGTTTATCACGAGGGCGTTGATACTGCTGTCCTGCAAATAGGACGAAAACGGTACACAGTTTAAACGCGTGAGATCACAACGTAACACTTGCATCACAGTATTTGGGGCAGAGCTGGCACCTGTATCGATCAGTCGACCGAGGGCGATAAGCGCATCTGCGTTGTCAAACGCGAGAGGCGGTTGCAGCTCAGTGACCCCCAGAGCGCTCAGCGCAATATCGGTGGTGGCGACCCCGGCCCGATCGTGAACCAACAGCGTATTGCCCGCCAGTAATAGTGGCTGCGAATTCGAGTTAATCGCAACGGCGCTCGCACCTGTCATCACCGGATTGACGGTGTTACGTAAAAAACTGCCTCCGGCTATAAGCAATGTCGCCAGCGCAAGGACGCCGGTGGTGTAGGCTTGGCGCTTCCGCTGTCGGGCGTGTTTTGCCCGTATACGCACGGCTTCCGAATTGCGAAAGGGGCGCAGTTTGTACAGATTGGGCGCGCCGGATTGGCGCTTGCGTTGGCCGGGAGTACCCACCTCGGGTGTTTCACCCCGTCTGCGCAGCGGCACGTTCAGCAGCGTTCTTACGCGGACTTTTGCTGGTTTTCGAGTATCCTGTTGACTTCGCTCTGTTGTCGAAAACGGCTCAGCGCTATGGTGCTCGGTTGCTGTGCGCTGTGCTTGTTGCCGCAAACGCTGTGAAGCGTCCTTGTTCTGTGCGGCGTGAGCTGCTGCCAAACGACCTACTCCCTTTTCGGCCACGAGACGTTTTTGCTTCTCGAGTTCAGCTGTGTGGCGTGCCTCTTCCTCGGCCGCCTCGCGCTGCTTGACCGCGGCCCGGAGTGCCTTGTTCCTGGCGAGCGCCTCTTCTTCCACGCGTTTGCGCTGCGCGGTTTCTACGGCTTTGCGTGCAGCTTCTGCAGCGGTCAGACGCGCCTGCTCGGCGGCTTTTCGTGCCGTTTCTTCTTCAGCGAGACGAAGCCGTTCTGCGATATCACTGGCCGTGAGTATGACCAGCGTTGCGACCGCGCCCAATTGTTGGAGTTGGTGGTATAGCTGAGCCGCGTCCTTGCGTTCGAGGTTGCGCCGCAGGGTGATAGTCTCGCCGCTGAAGAACCGCGCGAGCCGGACCGGGTCATCGATGCCAAACAGATTGCCGAATTGAAGCTTTACCTGCTCCAAATCTGCGCCGGCAAGAATTTCGCCGCTGAACGTGAGGTTAAATTTGTTCACCTCGCGCCTGATATCTCCTGTGTTTTTTATCGTTTCTGGCAAGGAATGTACGAGGTTTCAAAGTGCATTACCAGTACCGCGAGTGTTGAATAGTTGTCTGGAAAGTCGCTACTCATGCCTGTATTCGCCTATTTCCTGGTGGCTGGATCAATGCTCTCGAAAGTCAGTCCAGCACTGGCCGTTAGACGCTGCAGATATTTTCCGCCCAGGGCCGAGGCCGGTGTCCAGCAGCCACCTCTCTCAGTGAGTTTATCCTTGGCCAGGCAAACAGCCGCCTCTCCCAGCATTTTGGAGGTTGAACCGTACCCGGGGTCCATATCACCAGAGACTTTGATCAGCGTATCCATGCTGCGATCCTGGGGATTAATACCAAGGAAAAAAAGTTCGTAATAACCGGCCTCGCGCTGCGCCAGCGTGGGCCCTTCACCGGGCTTGGGTAAAAAGCGCTGTGCCAGTTTTCGCGTTGGCCCCAGTGCCAGCGTCACCATCCCTGCCGCGCTGGCAACGCTGTTGCGGACGGCCGTATAGCGGGACGAGTCGAGAGTAGCCTCGTCGTAGCGAAAATTTTCGCCCCAGACGAAGTCCAGCAGCGCATTGCTGCGGCGCACGACACGGGTATTGACGGCCGCCATGATGAAAGGTGAGGTCCACTGTTTGAAATCGTCATCGTATATTGCGCGGCTCTGATCCGCCCCGTCTTTCCCTGCAGCCGCACCTGCCGGGTACAGCGAGTATGGATTTGCGACCTGGCGTCTGATCGAAGGATCGTGCCCGGCTTCTTCCATCATGTTCAGCACGCTGGCGATGGTGCCGCCGCTCGCTGTGCCACGGTTGCGTCCGACCCGCCCTTTGACCTGCTGCGCGTAAACGCCGTGGCGTTCGAACATCTGCTGTTGTAAATACCAGTTGCCCATATCAAACGGCACGGAATCGAAGCCGCACGTATGCACAATACGCGCGCCACTCGCCGCAGCTGCCTGCTGATATTGCGGGATGATACGCGCCATCCACTGCACCTCGCCGGTGAGGTCACAGTAGTGCGTACCGGCCTCGACGCAGGCCGCGACCAGTGGCGTACCATATTTCGCGTAGGGGCCAACGGTGGTGCATATCACCTTTGTCTGTCGCACCAGTTTAGCCAAGCTGGCCGCGTCGTCGCTGTCGGCCAGCAGTATGGGGAGCTTGTCGCGCTGCGCAGCGGGCAGGCAGGCGTCTCGCACGGCGTCGAGCTTATTGCGATTGCGCCCGGCGATGGCCCAGCGCAATGCGCCGTCCACGCCATAGGTCTCTGACAGATACGCTACAACCAGCTGACCGGTAAAGCCGGTGGCGCCCCAGACGATCACATCAAACTCGCGCTTTTTCATATCGGTCTCCTAGTGAATACCATGCATCATTTTCTTTAGCAGGGGGGACAGCAGCAGCAAAAATACCGCCATGCCGAGGCCCACGTAGAGTAGGCCGCTGAACAATTCCGTATAACTGGCCAGCGCTGCGCCAATATCGGTGACTGCGCCGTTGACTGTTTCTATGTGCGCCATTTTTGCCAGCTGTACGGCGACGAACTCCGAGTAGGCCGTAGCCAAAAACCAGGCCCCCATCATTACGCCTACAACACTGGGCACCGCCAGTTTGGTCACCGCGGACAGGCCTACCGGCGACAGGCAGAGTTCACCGGTGGTATGCAGTAAATAGGCGAGTACCATCCAGTACCCCGCTACCAGGCCAGCCTCATTGGGGCTGGCAGCGCCGATCACCAGCGCACCGAAACCCAGCCCGGCCTGGGCAATACCCAGTGCAAATTTGACCGGCGTACTGGGCTCCAGGCCGCGCCGTCCCAGAAACATCCACAGCCAGGCGAACAGCGGTGCAAACAGGAAGATAAACATGGCGTTGAGCGCGCCAAACTGTGAGGCGTTCAGCTCCCAGCCGAGAATGTTGCGGTCCAGCACGCGGTCGGCATACAGTGTCATCGATGCGGCGGCTTGCTCGAACAGCGCCCAGAACACCACGGTAGACATTGTCAGGATCACCAGTACCAACATACGGCTGCGTTCTACCGGATTGCATTTGACGGCGATAAACCAGCTCAGTCCGAGTAGTACCGCGACTGACAACACATTCAGCATGAGTCCCACCGCGCCATGAAACTGCAGCATCTGCCACGCGACGAACACTGCGAGTAGGCCGCACAGGTAAATAGTGCGTTCCACGCTAATGCCCAGTGGCGATTTCTGTAGCAGCAGGGCACTGTCATGCGGCTCTGCCAGACCGTGCAGATGCTTTTGACCGAACAGAAAGGTGAGCAGCCCAATCACCATTCCAATCCCTGCCACGCCAAAGCCATAGTGCCAGCCAAAGGTCTCCCCCAGGTAGCCGCACAGCAAGGTGGCGGCGAATGCGCCGATGTTGATGCCCATGTAGAAGATGGTAAAGCCCGCGTCGCGACGGGGATCGTCGGCACTGTAAAGTCGGCCCACAATGGTGGAGATATTCGGCTTCAGGAAGCCAACGCCGATGACAATTAATGCCAGCGAGAAATAGAACGCCTGTAATGCGGTTTCATCGCGCACGATCTGGCCGTTGACCACACGCGCCTGTTCGCCCTCCACTGCCATGCCCAGGTGGCCTAGCGCCAGCAGCACGCCACCGAAAATCACCGCTTTGCGCATGCCCAGATAACGGTCGGCCAACAGGCCGCCCAGTACCGGCATGGCATACACCAGCGCGGCGTAACCGCCTAGCACTTCCAGCCCATTGCTGTCGTTGAACAGGTGGTATTTGGTCAAATACAGGAGTAGCAGGAATTTCATGCCGTAGAATGAAAACCGTTCCCACAGTTCCGTAGCGAAACAGACAAAAAGTCCGCGCGGATGACCGAGAAAGCTTGTGTCGGTTAGCAGCGGCGCAGCAGCTGCATTGGTGTTGGCCATTGTTATTATGTGCTCCTTCGGTCGGTGTGGTGTGAAATGCGCTCCATTATAGGGATTAATGTTCGTGTGTCGCAGCCCTTTTTCGGGGTGCACGCTACGCGCCAACAGGTTATGCTTGCGCGCTTGCAAAAATGTCACCTACCGCACAGCGAATGACAGCCAATAACACTATCCATAACACGACTGCCACCCACCGATGCGTGCACGCGCTGCTGGCTTGGGCGCTATTGACTCTGGCGCTTATGATACTCGTAGCCTGTGGCGAGCCCCCCTGGAACAGTCCCAACCCGTCGGCCCGGGATGAGAAACTCACTTATCAGTCGATGATGTCGCCCGCCCCGCCCAAACACCTGGATCCCGCGCTGTCCTATGCTGCGGACGAATCGCTGTTCATCATGCAGATCTACGAGCCGCCGATGAGTTACCACTTTCTCAAACGGCCGTACGAGTTGATTCCGGGCGCATTGGACTCCGCGCCGCAAGTCACCTATCTCGATGCAGAAGGGCAGCCGGTGCCGGAGAGCGACGACGCAGTGGCGTTCACACGGTATACCCTGCATCTGCGCGATGATCTGCGTTATCAGCCGCACCCCGCTTTTGCACTCGATGAACAGGGGGAACCGCTCTACCTGTTTGACACCGCAGCAGAGGGAGCGCGCTTTAAGCAAATACCTGATTTTCCAACTATCGGCGATCGGCCTGTCAGCGCCGATGACTATGCCTATGCCATCAAGCGGCTCGCCGACCCCCTCAATGCATCCCCCATGTTGAGTCTTATGGGCCAGTATATTGTCGGTATGAAGGCTTTTTCCGAACGCTTGGCAGAACTTCCCAGAGATGCATGGCTGAATCTCGATGACTACCCCATGGAGGGGTTGGATGTGGTGGATGCGCTCACACTCAGTATCACCATTAAAGGCCGCTATCCGCAGTTTGTGTACTGGCTGGCGATGCCATTTTTTTCTCCCATTGCGCCCGAAGTGGATCGCTTCTATCACAATCCAGGTTTTGCTGATCGCAACCTCACGCTGGATTGGTGGCCGGTGGGCTCCGGTCCGTTCATGATGGTGAAGAACGACCCCAACAGCGAGATCGTGCTGGAGCGCAACCCCAACTATCACGAAGACTTTTTCCCCAGCGAGGGCGCCCCGGGCGACCTGGAAGCGGGTAACCTGTTGGATGCAGGCAAGCCGGTCCCCTTTGTCGACCGCGCGGTTTATCGCCTGGAGAAATCAGGCTTGTCGTTGTGGACCAAATTCATGCAGGGGTTCTATGATCGCTCCGGGGAGGTTAATTCCAATACCACGGGGGTGTTCGACCAGGCGTTTGTGGTGCGTCCGGATGGCGTGGAGATGTCGCCCGAACTGGCACAACACCGCATCACCATGTCGCCAGATGTCAAACCCGGTATCTACTACTACGGATTTAATATGCGCGATCCCGTGGTTGGCGGCTACACACAGGATAAGCGAAAATTGCGCCAGGCGCTGCAGATAGCCTTTTTGACAGAGGAATACCTCAATGTCTTTTACAAGGGCAACGGCATCGCCGCGCAAAACCTGATACCACCGGGAATACCTGGCAACCTGGAGGGGGAGGAAGGTATTAATCCTTACGTGTACGATTGGGTGAATGGCGAGCCCAAACGCAAGCCCATCGAATATGCCCGTCAATTACTAGCGGAAGCCGGTTATCCCAATGGACGCGATGCGCGGACGGGGGAGCCGCTCAAGATCTTTATCGATGTTCAATCGCAAGCGATCAGTAATACCTCAATGAACTGGATTAATCGGATTTTCTCCGATATTGGTGTGCAGGTGGAGTTTCGTCCTGCTGATTTCAATCGCACGCGTGAAAAATTGCTCACCGGGAATACCCAGATCTATTCGCACGGTTGGCTTGCCGACTATCCTGACCCCGAAAACTTTTTGTTCCTGCTGTACGGCCCTGAGAGTCCACTGCAGTGTAACTGTGATGGCGCCAATAACTCCAACTACGCAAGCGCGGAGTTTGACGCGCTATTCCGTGAAATGCGCGTGTTACCACCGGGGGCAGAGCGTGATGAACTGGTCGCGCGTATGGTGGAGCTTTACCGTCGCGATGCGGTGTGGCTATACGCGTTTTTCCCCAAGCAAATTTTCCTCAACAACAGCTGGGTTTA
The DNA here is from genome assembly GCA_963934845.1 of uncultured Halioglobus sp. Classification (GTDB taxonomy): domain Bacteria; phylum Pseudomonadota; class Gammaproteobacteria; order Pseudomonadales; family Halieaceae; genus Marimicrobium. The sequence goes on from CAWWAG010000017.1 coordinate 53,237, forward strand.
CAACAACAAGCGTCATGGTATTTCCAAAGCCACGCTCAAATACACACGAGTGGATGAAGTCGAGCGCGAGGAAATGCAAACACTGTGGAATCAGCCGGTCATCTGGCCGCTATATGCCGCGGTGCTGTTACTAGCAAGCCTGTTATTGCCGGGCATTGTCGCCTATCGGCGCCGCCAGAACGCCACGGGCAGGCGCACAGGGAGATAATCGTGTTCGCATATATCATCAGACGCTTGCTCTACGCTATTCCTATTCTCATAGGCGTTAATCTGCTCACCTTTATGTTGTTTTTTGTGGTCAACTCACCGGACGATATGGCCGTTTCGCAGCTGGGCGAAAAATACGTAACCCCTGAAGCTATTCAGGCCTGGAAGAAAAAGAATGGTTACGACCTTCCACTATTTTATAATTCGCAAACACGCGGCAGCGGTGCGCTGACGGATACGATATTTTTTACCAAGTCAGTGAAGTTGTTTGTGTTTGATTTTGGCCGTTCCGAGAGTGGTCGTGATATCACCACGGATGTGTCCACGCGCATGTGGCCCAGTCTTGCCGTGGCAGTGCCGACATTTATAGTGGGCATTTGGGTCAATATTTGCGTAGCGTTGATGGTGGTGATGTTTCACGCCACGCGTTTGGATCGCTGGGCCGTGTTCGTGTTCGTCGCGTTGATGTCGATTTCCTCGCTGTTTTATATCATCGGTGGTCAGTACCTCGTGGCCAAGACCTGGAAGTTGGTGCCCATTTCCGGATTCAACGGCGAGATCCAGCCCTGGAAGTTTCTGCTGTTGCCTGTTCTGGTCGGGGTGATTGCCGGTATTGGTGCAGGCGCGCGTTGGTATCGTACCCTGTTTCTGGAGGAGTCCAATCAGGATTATGTGCGCACTGCCAGAGCCAAGGGCGCGAGTGAGATCCGCATCCTGTTCCGGCACATTCTGCCCAACGCGCTGATCCCGATTCTTACTGGCGTGGTGGTGATCATACCAGCCCTGTTTATGGGCGGCCTGCTGATCGAATCGTTTTTTGGTATTCCGGGCCTTGGCAGTTATATGCTCGATGCGATAAATTCACAGGATTTCGCGATCGTGCGAAGCATGGTATTCCTTGGCTCCATCCTCTACATTATTGGCCTGATCCTCACCGATATCTCCTATACCTGGGCCGATCCCAGGCTGCGGCTGGATTAGCCCATGAAGCCGCTGCTGTTGTGGTCAGACCTCCTGATTTACCTACTGGTCTTCGTACTGTGCATTTTTTTTCTGCGGCTGCGGCGCGATCCGCAGACGCGAGAGCACTGGCGACAGGTGTTCAACACCCGATTGGGAATGGTCACCATGACGCTGATTCTGGTCTACGTGGGAATCGCGCTACTCGATTCGCTGCACTTTCGCCGGGCGCTTGAACCCGTGGCGGGATCCCCGCACGGCGAGGTTTTTTACGACAACAATGTTACCAGCGTCCTGGATGTGATGCTGGGGGGTATGGGTGATCGCTTTGAGCGGACCTACTCCGCGCCGTTCGCACTCGATTCGTTCGAAAAACAGGATATGAAGGACGACAATGGTGACACCTATCGGGATTTTCCGCCGCTGGAACATGCCGGATACCACCTCGTGCAGCCCGGCGATCGCTTGGCTGATGTGCTATCCCGGTCCGCCACCGCGCTGTTGTGGGGTGTGCTGATTTCTTTACTGGTGGTTGGATTTCAGTGGCTTATCCTGCGTCATAGTCTGTTTCCGTGGTCCGCGTCCTGGGCCACGCAGGCCGCTGTGATCTGTCTCGCGGTGTGGCTGGTGCATATCAGCCGCTATTACCATGTGCTCGGCACGGATCTGGGCGGTGCCGATGTGGCCTACCAAAGCATCAAGGGCATCCGCACCGGGGTATTGTTAGGGACTCTGGCCACGCTGATCATGCTGCCTATCGCTGTCTCACTTGGAGTGATGGCAGGATACTTCAAGGGCTGGGTGGATGATGTAGTGCAGTACCTGTACACCACATTGAGCTCCATTCCGGGTATTCTTCTGATTGCCGCCTCTGTGCTGTTGTTCCAGGTGTATATCGATCTGCATCCAGATTTCTTTTCCGTCGGGCTGGAAAAAGCCGACGCGCGCTTTCTCGCTCTTTGTTTTATTCTCGGCGTGACGAGTTGGTCCTCCCTGTGTCGATTGATTCGCGCGGAAACGCTCAAGATCAGCCAGCTCGGCTACGTGCAGGCTGCGCATGCGTTCGGCGTCAGTCACCAGCGCATACTGGTGCGCCACATCTTACCCAACGTCACACACATCATTCTTATTACCTTCGTGCTGGATTTCAGTGCGCTGGTATTGGCGGAGGCGGTGTTGTCCTATATCGGCGTGGGCATTGATCCCAATATGGCCAGTTGGGGCAATATGATCAACGGTGCGCGTTCGGAATTGTCCCGCGAGCCCGTCGTATGGTGGACGCTGAGCGGGGCCTTCTTCTTTATGTTCGTACTGGTGCTGGCGGCCAACCTGTTTTCAGATTTGGTGCGCGATGCGTTTGATCCGCGCTCAAGTGCCGGGAGGTCCGCTAAATGACGGCGCTGTCTCCCCCGGTCATGCAAGTGAAGAATCTTACAGTAGAGGTTGTCGAGACGGGCGCTGCGATCCTGAAAGGCGTGAGTCTGGAGTTGCGCGCCGGCGAGATATTTGCGCTGGTCGGAGAGTCCGGCAGCGGTAAATCGGTGACCTCGCTGGCCGCTATGCGGTTGCTGCCCAATGCCCTGCGAATCACCGGCGGTGAAGTGCGGGTGGGGGAGGAGGATTTATTCGATTTGTCTGAGGCCAACATGCAGACCGTGCGTGGCGAGCGTGTGGCGATGATTTTCCAGAATGCGATGAGCGCGCTGAATCCGGTGCAAACTGCGGGTGAGCAAGTGGCAGAAACCCTGCGCTTGCACACGAAACTGGCGGGTAATGCACTGCGTCAGCGTGTTGTACAATTATTTGCAGAGGTGGGCATACAGGACGCCGCAGCGCGTTATGCGTTCTATCCGCATCAATTGTCGGGGGGGCAGCAGCAGCGGGTGATGATCGCGATGGCACTGGCCTGCGAGCCCGATATTCTGATTGCCGATGAACCCACTACAGCACTGGATGTCACCATACAGGCACAGGTACTCGATCTGATTCGCGGGCTGACGCGCTCGCGCCAACTGGCGGTGCTGTTGATCACTCACGACATGGGTATTGTCAAAAATACCGCCGACGAGGTGGCGGTGATGTACCGCGGTGAGATCATCGAGCGCGCCCCGGTAGAGGAATTTTTTCGCAATCCCCGCGAGGCGTATAGCCGTCGTCTTATCGCCGCGTTGCCCGATCTCACACACTTCCACGACAGTCGCGTGGGGGAAGCCCTGCTGCAACTGGACGACGTCAAGGTGCACTTTCCCATTCGCAGGGGCGTGCTGCAGCGGGTGGTCGATTACACCCGGGCGGTGGATGGCGTGTCACTGAAAATTGGCCGTGGTGAGACCTATGCGTTGGTGGGTGAATCCGGCAGTGGCAAGTCGACGCTGGGGCGGGCCATACTCAATCTGGAACCGATTGCCGCGGGACAGATCACCTTCCTCGGTCAACCGATACACACACTGAACCGCCGTGCCATGTTGCCCTACCGAAAAAAAATCCAGGTGGTGTTCCAGAATCCGTACTCGTCGATGAATCCGCGTCTCACGGTAGCGCAGATTATCAGCGAGGGCATGGACAGCCTCGGCATGGGTCTGTCCGCTGCGCAGCGCGATGAACGCATCGCCGCGTTATTACAGCGCGTGCAGTTGGATGCCGCATTCAGCCGTCGCCATTCACACGAGTTGTCCGGTGGCCAGTTACAACGTATCGCGATTGCCAGAGCGCTGGCAGTGGAACCCGAACTGATTATCTGCGACGAGCCCACCAGTGCACTGGATGTATCGATCCGCGCCGAGGTGCTGCAGTTATTGCAGGAACTGCAGCGGGAGTTTGGCGTCTCCTATCTGTTCATCACGCACGATCTCTCCATCGTGCCTACACTGGCGCATCGGGTGGGGGTGATGCAGGCGGGGAAGCTGGTGGAGCAGGGGAGTGCCGAGCAAATTCTCACCCGGCCGCAACACCCCTATACACAGGCCCTGCTAAACTCTGTTCCACGGGTAGACGCGACGTAGCGTGGTTCGGCCACGCTGGGCGTAATTACTCGAGTGGTTTTGCGCTTGCGTTCGCTGCCCCGCTCCCACTCGGAGCGCAATGCGCTGTGGGAAATTCGCGACGGAGTACCGGAGCTTTTCAAGCTGGGCCCGATCATTCCATTTGATATCAGTGTTACGTTAGACAAAATGTAAGGATTTTTAGTGGCCATTCGCGCCGGCTTGGACGCCGCAGGGGAACCGATTTGTATTGTGTTCGGCCATCTCGGTGACAGTAATCTACATCTGATTCTTGGCCCGAAAATCCCCGAGGAATTTGATCACGAGGCACTGAGCACCGTACTTTACGAGACTGTGCAGCGCCATCAGGGCACCGTATCAGCGGAGTATGGTATTGGCCTCACCAAGCGGGAACAATTGTTCCGCAGTCGCAGCGTAGAGGCGTTACAATTGATGATGGCGATGAAGAAGATGCTGGATCCGAAAAACATCCTTAACCCGAACAAGATTTTTGCCGCAGAAACACTGCAAGCTGGCTGAAAATCGTCCCACTACCTACCGGAGTACCGCATGAACGGCGCAGAGAGTTTACTGACGACCCTGATCAACAATGGTATCGATGTGTGCTTCACCAATCCCGGCACCTCCGAAATGCATTTTGTGGCGGCACTGGACGAAGTGGCAGGCATGCGCTGCGTCCTGTGCCTGTTTGAAGGTGTACTCAGCGGTGCCGCAGATGGCTACGCACGTATGGCCCGCAAGCCCGCGTCGACGCTGCTACACCTCGGTCCCGGGCTTGGTAATGCACTGGCCAACACGCACAACGCGAAGAAAGGCCATGTGCCTGTCCTTAATATCGTAGGTGACCACGCGACTTACCACCTCCAGTACGACGCGCCGTTGACAGCCGACATCGAGGGCATCGCCAGGCCCGTTTCGCACTGGGTATACACCTCCAAAAACCCCGGCGATATCGCGCGCGACGCAGCCGAGGCAGTGCGTCAGGCCGGTACCGATAAAGTCGCGACGCTGATGCTGCCGGCGGATGTGTCGTGGGGCGACAATCCCAATGGTGCGGAGGCCGCCGTTGCAATTGATCCGCCACCGTCGGTGCCCGACAGCCGTATCGATGAGGCCGTTGCCAGACTTACCTCAGGCAAAAACTGTATGGTGATGATCGGTGGGCGCGAGATAGACCTGCAGCGTAGTTTGTTGCTGAGCCGCATCGGCAAGGCCTGCGGCGCGCGTGTCAGTACCGATACCTTTCCCACAAGACAGGCGCGCGGTGCCGGCACCGGTGTGCTGGAACGATTGCCCTACCTGGCGGAATTAGCCATTGATCACATTAAGGCGCTGGACCATCTGATCCTGATAGGGGCAGCAGCCCCTGTGTCTTTCTTTGCCTACCCCGGCGTGCCGAGTCGAATGGCGCCGACGAGCTGCAATGAGTTTCAGCTCGCCAGCCCGAGCGACGATATCGACCAGTGCCTGCTGTCCCTGCTGGAACGATTGGACGGCGCTGGCATTGAGGCGGATGTGCATCCACTTTCGCTGCCGGAACTGCCCTCGGGAGCGCTGGATGTGAATGCTGTCGCGCAGGCGGTGGCGCATTACCTGCCCGAACACGCGGTGGTAGTGGACGAGGCAAATACCAGTGGTCTCGCGCTGGCACCGGTCACTGCCACGGCACGCATCCACGACTGGTTGAGCCTGACAGGGGGCAGTATTGGCTGGGGGCTTCCGGCCGCAGTGGGCGCTGCGATCGCCTGCCCTGAGCGCAAGGTAGTGAGTCTGGAAGGCGACGGCAGCGCGATGTATACCATTCAGGCGCTGTGGACGATGGCCAGAGAAAACCTGGACGTCACCGTGGTGATTTTCAACAATCGCAAGTACAGCATCCTGGAGTTGGAATTTGGCCGCACCGGCGCCCGCGGTGGCAAGCCAGGCCCCAAGGCGGCCAGCATGTTGCGCATTGACGGCCCGGATCTGGATTTCGTTGCGCTGGCCCGGGGCATGGGGGTGCACGCCGAGTGCGCTACTACGGCGGAAGAGTTCAATCAGCTGTTCGCAGACGCTATGGCGGCGCATGGCCCACGTCTGATCGATGCGCATGTGCCTACGCTTTTCTGAGACGATGTCTCTCTACCTTTCTGCCTCTGTGTCTCTCGCGTCAAAGAGCGAGGTAATTTCAAGCTGCTGCAAACCGGTGAAACTTCCGTCGATCTACAGTAGAATGTAGGCCCTTTGCGGTGTGGGTAACCTGTGCCCGGCACATCTTTGAACCGAATCCAGAGAACGACAGTATGAAAAACTACAAAATCGCCCTGCTGCCCGGAGACGGTATCGGGCCTGAAATTATGGCGGAGGCGGTGAAAATATTCCGTCTGGTGGAAGAGCGTAATGATGTCACTTTTGAGCTGATAGAAGCTGACTTTGGCGCCGCTGCGTATTTCAAATGCGGTCATCCCTTTCCCGATGAAACCAAGGCGATATGCGACGCAGCCGATGCGATTATCAAGGGCCCCATCGGCCTGAGTCACGAAGAGTCGAAAAAAATCCCCGTGGATATGCAGCCAGAGCGCGGCGCGTTGCTGCCCATGCGTCGTCGCTACAACACATTTGCCAATTTTCGACCTGTTTTCCTGCCCAAGTCGTTGGGACACTTTTCGCCGCTGAAGCCAGAAATTATTGGCGAGGGTATCGACCTCATCATGGTGCGCGAGTTGGTCGGCGGACTGTACTTCGGTGAGAAGGAGGCTGGTGTTAACGAGCGTGGCCTGCGCTATGTGAAGGAGACGCTTGAATACGACGAGGAGCAGATCAGCCGCGTCCTGCACGAGGCATTGCAGCTGTGCATGCGCCGCAAAAAAGTGCTGCACAATATCCACAAGAGTAACGTACTTAAATCCAGCGTGCTGTGGAATGAAGTGTTGGCTGAGGTTGCCGTTGAGTACCCGGAAGTCGAGATCAAACACCTGCTGGTCGACGCCGCCGCGACCTTGTTGTGCCTCAACCCCGGGCAGTTCGATGTTATGGTGATGGAGAATATGTTTGGCGATATCCTCAGTGACCAGGGTGGCGGCATTCTCGGTTCTCTCGGCCTGATGCCGTCAGAGTGCAAGGGCCCTCAGAAAAGCTACTACGAGCCCTCACATGGCTCTGCCCCCGATATTGCGGGCCAGAATATTGCCAACCCGTACTCGATGATCGGTTCCGTTGCGATGATGCTGGCGAGCAGCTTCGCTATGGAGCAGGAATCAAAAAACGTGTGGAGCGCGATGCAAAGTGTTTTTGCTGATGGCTATTCAACGGCGGATCTCTCCAAACCAGGTAGCGGCGTGAAGATGATAAAAACCTCGGAGTTTGGTGACAAAGTGGTTGCCGCATTGAGGGCAATGCCGAAAGCGAATTAGCCTGAAGGTCGCCTCGAAACCGCCGGCAACCATCGATGTAGCGTCGTTGACAATCCCCGTGCCGCCAGAAGGGTCCAGTTCGGGTGTCGGAATTCAGCGGGCCGGCGTTATCGCCTGAGTAGTTGTCTCTCCCGGGCACTGTTCTTCCTTTGGCGCGCGATGAGTGGACGCCAGCACCAGATACACACTCGGCAGTACAAACAGCGTGAAGGTGGTACCGATAACCATGCCTGCCACCAGAATGATGCCGATGCTGTTGCGCGCTTCGGCGCCGGCCCCGGTAACCAGTAACAGCGGAAAGTGGCCGACCACCGTTGCGCCAGTCGTCATCAGTACCGGGCGCAATCTGACACTGGCACCCTCGACAATGGCCTCGAGTTTACTCAGGCCCTGTTCCTGCAAGTGATTGGCAAACTCCACGATCAGAATACCGTTTTTCGCAACCAGCCCTACCAGGGTGATGAAGCCGATCTGTGAGTAGATGTTGATGGTTGTCCAGCCCAGGAAGGTAAACATCAGTGCGCCAGAAAGGGCCAGTGGCACACATCCCAGCAATACAACCAGCGGGTCGCGCAAGCTGTTAAACAGCACTACCAGCACCAGAAATACGAAGGCCAAGGCAAAGGCCAGTGCACCAAACAGCGTATTTCCCTCCTGGCGTATCTGTCGCGATTCGCCCGCATAGTCCACCGTATAATTGGCAGGCAGTATGTTTGCGGCAGCATCTTCCACAGCTTTCAAGCCCTGTTCTTTGGTGTACACCGGAATGACACCAGCGTAAATTGTAAAGGAATTGCGCTGCTGGAACTTGCTGAGTACCCGTGGGCCAATGCGCTCCTCCAGAGTCGCCAGTGCTGAAAATGGCACAGTCGCACCACTGGGTGTCTGTATCTGTAGTTGTTGTACCAACTGTGCATCTACCCGATCTGCTTCCTCGACCATTGGCACTACCCGATACGCTTTGCCATCCAGATCGAAGCGATTGACATAGTCCCCCGATAGATAGGTCGATAACTGGCGGCTGACGTCCTCTATGGTCAGGCCCAGATCGGCAATGCGATCACGGTCCAGTTGGAAGTGCGTCTGTGGGAAGTCCAGCTTAAGATCCGTATCGGCAAACAGAAACAGGTTGGAAGCATACACCGCTGCCAGCAGTTGCTGCGCGTAGGGCTGCATTTCCTCCACACTCGCCGGCGCGGTCACCACCAGTTCAACCGAAAACTGACCGGCACTGGGAAGGGGCGGGGACAAGTTGGGAAAGGCCCGTAAGCCGGGCACCTGCGCGAGCTTGCCAAAGGTGGATTGCAGCATATCCATGGGCGTGTCGTCGCGTTCCTTCGGGTCAACAAATTGCTGACCGCCAAAGGCACCGTTGGGACTGAGTACCTGCCACATATAGGTCGCGTCTGGCAGGTTATTCATCACCTGCACAACATCGTGCATATGTTGATGCGTATACTCCAGAGAGGCCTCGGGGGGCGCTTCGGAAATGACAAAAATTGAGCTTTCATCTTCGATGGGTGCCAATTCCTGCTGGGACATCAGCAGGAACGGAACTGCGAGTACGGAAAAGAACAGGGCAAAGCCGAGAATTTGGGGGGTCCAGTTCAAGCTGGTCAACAGCAGGCATTCGTAGTGCTGGCGCAGCCAGTCAAAGCGCGTGTTGACCCATGCGGTCATAACGCCTTCTTCGCCCCGTGGCGGGCTGGCATAGGCGCTCATAATCGGCGACAGGGTGAGCGCCACCAGACCCGAGATCAGTACCGCAACAGCCAGCGTGAAGGCGAATTCCTTGATCAACACACCCGTTAGGCCGGACAGAAACCCTACCGGCACATACACGGCGGCCAGTGTGACCGTCATGCCGATAATAGGCGTTAACAGCTGCCGGGAACTGGCCAGGGCGGCCTGGCGTCGACTCATCCCCTCACGCATGAATCGCGCGACGTTTTCCACCACCACGATGGCGTCGTCAACGACCAGTCCCACCGATAGCACAATCGCGAGAACTGTCAGCAAATTGAACGAGAAACCCATGGCATAAATCGTCGCCATTGCGCCCAGTAAGGATATTGGGATAGTGATCAGGGGTACCAGGGCGCTGCGCAGCGAGCCCATGAACAGCAGCACGACGATGCCAACCAGCATCACGGTTTCCGCCAGCGTGATGAAAATTTCCTGCAGCGCATCGCGCATATATACGGTGCCGTCGTAACCCACCGTTATATGCATACCATCGGGCAGCGTGGCGTTAATCTGGTTCAGCACCCGGTATAACTGGTCGCCAATCTCCAGTTCATTGGCACCTGGCAGACCATACACAGCAAGATAAATGGTATCGCGTTGGCTGAATCGCGCTATCTCATCACCTTCCACTTCCCCGAGTTCCACCCGGGCGACATCACGGATACGCACGATCGCGCTGTCCACATTTTTGATGACAAGCGCTTCAAAATCCTCTCGGCTCTGGAGCGTGGCGCTGGTTTGCAAATCGATACGTTGTTGCGCGTTTTTAGTGCGTCCTATCGGTGCAATCACATTGTTGCTGGCCAGTGCTTCCCGCACCTGCTGCGCACTGACGTTGTAATAGTTCAGCTTGGCGGGGTCCAGCCAGATACGCATTGCAGGTGCTCTGCCGCCAATGATGGGTACCCGCTGTACGCCCGGAATGGCAGACATCACGGGTACTACGTAGCGCGTCATGTAATCGTTAACTTCGGCCACGGATCGCCCGGCCAGATCGACATCGAGGTAAAAAATGGCGTTTGACGCGTCCGTGCGTTCCACCTCGACGGCTGGATCCTCGGCTCCGGCGGGCAGTTCAAAGCGGATCTGACTGAGCCGCGCGGTAAGCTCAGCCAGCGCCAGAGTGCTTTTCTCATTGAGCTTCAACCACACCTTCACCCTGCTTAACCCCGCGGTAGTGGTCGAGTCGATATAGTCGACCCCGGGAATGGTGGCCGCTGCACGTTCTATGGGGTCGGTCACAAAGCCCTGTACGGTGATCGCTGATGCGCCTACGTATGGGGTTGTGATGATCAGCGATGAGCTTTCTATTTCCGGGAACTCAAGCACCGGCATTTCTATCGCGGCACGCAGGCCAAGCAGTACCAGCGCCAGTGAAATGACCACGGCCAGCAAAGGCCGCTGGACAAAGATATCCAGCGCGTTAGGTTTGCCTAGGGAATTTTTCAATGCATCCTCTGTGTACGACTGGCGCTACTGCTCAGGCTCTCGTTCGACCACGTTGACCAATATGCCATCCTGCAACTTGAACGCGCCGATGGCGGCGACCCGATCCCCTGCTTTTAGCCCCGCAACAATGATGACCTCGCTACCATCGACAGCGCCCACCGTGACTTCTTTGCGTGTCGCGCGGTAGGTTGCGGCCGCACCGTCTTCGGCCTCAGCCAGCACATAGACGGAGGCGCCAAAATTGGTTTTTCGCACCGCGTTGGCCGGCAGGCGAAAGACGCCTTCCATAACCTCCGTTACCACTTCAACGTCGACCACGGATCCCGCTTTTAAGGTTGCTGGCGGATTGCCGAGCAAAGCGCGGTACCCGAGGCTGCGCGAAGCGGAAGCGACACGGGAGTCGGCTGAGATAACCTGTGCGGTCAACGGGCCATTGCTGATGCCGTGCCCGGATACCTGCACTGCGCCACCCGGCGACAGGCTGAGTTTGTCCTGGGGCAGCTTGAAGTCTACCCAATAATTGTGTGATTCGCCGGTCAGGGTGCTGACTAAGGAGTTTGCGGCCAGGAATTGACCAATCTCGAGTGTGTGCAGGCTGGAGTAGGCGTCAAATGGCGCTTTCAGTGTTTTTTTGGTGATGGTGGCCGTCAGTGCCGCAGCGTTGGCCGACAAGACGTCCCTGTTTGCCCGGGAAATGTCGTAGTCACTCCTGCTGACCAGTTTTTTGCCCAACAAGTCCGCGTGCCTTTTTAGCTCCAGCTCGGCCAGATTGAGTTGTGCGCGTATTGCACGTAGCTGTGCTTCCTCCTCGCTACTGTCCAAGTGCAGTAGTAGCTGACCCCTGTTGACGCTGTCACCGCCGATAAAGCCAACGCCACTGATTTTGCCGTCGACTTCGGTGCGCAGCTCCAGGCTCTGTGTGGCTCGCAATTCGCCGATGGTGCGGTACGTTTGTTGCCACTCATCCGGTTGTGCTATCAGGAGAGTGACAGATTCGGAGCGTTCCGGAAAGGACTCGGCAAACTTGATTGCCTGCCGCACCTGCATGAACTTTAGCGCCCCCAGTCCGGCAGCGACCAGTGCGCAAACCAGCAGGAGCCATAGCCAGCGCATTCTACTGACGGGTTGTTTGGTCTCAAGTGAGCCAGTTGTTTCAGACATCTTCATAATCCAGATTTAACACAGGTATTTACCCGCTGTAGGCGCCGCGGATGTCGTTCAGGCCGAGCCGGAGCAAACAGGGTCAACGCTTCAATTTTGAGAATTTCATCGCATAATGAGTCAATAAATTCGTTTGACGCTATTTTTTTTGTGTAGCATTGCAATCTGATACTGTATCGTGTTGCTGGTAAAGAGTCTGCTCGCGACGTCGCGCTGCACTTGTGCTAGCTGTAGATACCATAATATGGTGTAGTATGTAGGTATAAATTGTGTAGGGTTTAGACGCGGCGGGACCTCCATCGGGATTTTACAGGATTGCGCACATACATTTTTGAAAAACCAGCTGCGTCAGTAATGGTGTAGGCCTGAGTGTTAAAAAAGCCCGCTCTGCTTGGCTGGCGCACTACAATCTTTTCAGACAGCTGCCTCCAGGGTGCTAACATTAACATGAACATGAACAACACATTATATCTGTCCCTCGGCTTTTTTATCACGATTACGCGCAACGGTCGCATCAATTTTCCGGAATTACCGGTGGAGTGGCAAAGGGGCGGCCCGGCACGTCATGCTGTGATCGATGCTTGTTGTCGCGGATATCAAGGGTCTATAGATGAACTCGTCGACGAAGTGACGGCCGCTGTCAACGGCAACCCGGTTAACATTCGAGCATTTATCCACGCGTTGCAAGGGGTGGGAGGTTTGATTGACACCAAGCCCAGCGCCTATTTTAAAGGCGATACCCCCGCCAAAAGAGGGGCCATTGGCGCCCAGGAACTGATCTTTTCAGCCCCCGTCAGTCTGCTGGCCGAAGACGGAAAATACCTGTGGTTTAATCACCAGGGAGAGCTCTTGGCGAGGTTGAGCATGCGTGAGGTGCACGTCGTGGCGATGTTTGCCAAGCCCCTTACGCCACAGGCCGCTCGCGCTCTGTATTTCGGCAATGATATTAAAGATAAGTTGGATGAGCCCGCGTTTGATGATGTGTTGTCGCGTCTTGTGGGCGCCAACATAGTGCATGCGAAGGGTATAGAAGACGTTGTCGAAGGTGCCTCAAAGGCAACGACCGCAGTACTTGATACACCGGCCAGCATTTTGCAGGCGTCAACCGACGAAATTGTAGCGGCCCATGACGAAGCTGCAGCAGCAAGCGGCGACCGTGTCCCGGTCATACCAGTAAATACTGATCATACATCGACACCGGCAGCGCTCGGCATGCTGATGGCCTATGCCATTGCATACGACAATGGACGCCTGGGCGAGTCATACAATTTTGTGCCCCTGTTCTTTGCCGATGCGACACGCATCATAGAGCGCGCGTCGAAGCCCGGTATATTTATGTTCTCTAACTATCTGTGGACACTAGAGGACAACTTGAAGTTATCTGCGGCTGTTAAGGCTGCAAATCCTGCCAGTATCACGATCCACGGCGGTCCCAGCACCCCAAAGTACGACAGGGATGCCGAGGATTTTTTTGCCAAGTATGACCACGTCGATATCACGGTCAGGGGCGAGGGTGAATCCACCTTCGCCGAAATCCTGAACGCACTCGACCCCAGTAATCTGTCTGATCTGAGTCGCCTTAAGGAGGTGACGGGTCTCAGCTACCGCACGAGTGATGGCAGCTGTCGAACAGGAGACCGGGAGCGCATAGCTGACCTCGATACGATTCCCTCGCCCTATCTGACAGGACTGTTCGATGCTTTTGGGGCCAGCAAGTCGGGGGCTATTCTCGAGTCCAATCGAGGTTGTCCTTACGGCTGCACTTTCTGCGACTGGGGGTCGGCAACCCTCTCCAGGGTGCGCCGATTCGATCTTGACCGGGTATTCAAGGAACTTGAATGGTGCGCGCAGCGACAAATACAGACCGCCTCTTTCGCCGATGCTAACTTTGGCATGCTTGAGCGTGATGTCGATATCGCCAGAAAAATAGCAGATATGAAACGCACTTACGGTTACCCCAGAACCGTTGCCACGAATTACGCGAAAAACAAGGTAAAGCACCTGCGCCATATCATTGAAATTCTGGCGGAAGTAAATATCCTGACCGAGGGTGTGATTTCGCTGCAGTCGATGGATGAAGCGACACTCAAGATCATCGACCGATCCAATATCAAGTTGGAAAAATACAACGAGTTAACCACCGAGTTCCGCCAGGCGAACCTCCCGCTGGCTGCCGACATTATGATGGGGCTGCCGGGCTCTACGCCATCGGCCTTTTTTAGTGACCTGCAGAAATGTACCGACCGTGATGTCAGGGTTCGCGCCAATCCCACAATGCTGCTTACCAACAGCCCAATGAATGACCCGGTATATCGTAAAGAACACGGTATCGTGGCGCTGCCTGGAGAACTCCTCAAGGAAACAGCGACCTACACACGCGCCCAGTGGGAGGATATGAATGAACTTCGTATCGCCTTCAATCTGTTTGATAACTGGGGAGTACTCCGATACGTGGGCCGGCATGTGCGCAGCGTTACCGGCAGGGGCGAGGTCGAATTCTATGACAACCTGAGTAAAGAGGCGCTACGACACCCCCAGGAATGGCCAATTATGGCGACTGCTCTGAGGACACTGGAGCAGCACATGGCGCCGCCTGGTTCATGGGGCCTGTTCATCGATGAAGTGCGGCGCTACCTGGTTGAAAAAGTCGGTTTGGCTGATGATTCGGCATTGCAGACCGCCCTAAAAGTGCAGCTTGCACACCTACCCGCACCGGATCGCGTTTTCCCGTATGTCCTGCATCTGGAACACGACTATGCAGCCTGGCAGAAGTTGCTACTGGCTGCCCGCGAAGGCGGTCACCGGGATGACTGGCAGGACCATATACCGCAGTTGTCAGAATGTGCTCCCGCCACGCTCACGGTGAACGATCCCCATGAGACCTGTAGCCGCTCGCTCGGTATGCCAATGGGGGCCATAGCCTACACCTTGCGTAGCTGGGAGATGGATTCACCGGTGGCCAGGCCCACTCTGGGTATGACCACCGTCGGTTGAGTGCAAGAAGGCCTCCATTAACCGGTGCAGGCTGTAGCCATTTGGATGTATAGATCATGACAGACCGCACGACTTACCTTGCGCCAGGCTTTTTCGTCACACTGGGTGATAAACGGCAAGGATTTCTTTTCGCGCAACTCGACGGCCGGCTGCGCCGCGCCACGCCGGCGCGCCTTGACGCTATCGACCATCTCAACCGCGGCTTCGAGGGGGATCTCGACGAGCTGATAGTTGAAGTGTCGCGATTTGACGGACAACGACCAGCGATCAAACACTTCCTCGATGCATTGCAGGCAGCTGGCCATCTGAACAGTACAGCTGG
>CAWWAG010000018.1:0-65163 GCA_963934845.1 uncultured Halioglobus sp.
CGCCAGGGCGAACGGCACGATGATCCTGAACGGACGCAAACTGAACGGCAGCGCCAGGTACAGACCCAAGCAAACCAAACGCTCTACACAGAAAGTTGAACTGATTAATCCAGCGATCCAGTGGTTGCAAGTGCAGCGTCCGTTCACGGAGCGACGGGGCCCTCGTCATCTAAAAAGGGTGCACGAGACTATTAGCAGAGATTTTACGAGGACGTTCGCTTCGTATTTTAAACAGCAATTCGCCCAAGCCACAGCAATCCGACGGTACGGGATTGCTTCTGGCGTGCTCTTATAAAAAAAGCCAAGGTACCCTATCGCGGGCCGAACATTGCACGGCACACATTCATCAGCCAATTGCTGACCGCCGGCATCGCGAAAGAGTGGATCATCCGCCAGGTGGGTCATACCAGTACGCGCATGATCGATGAGCATTACGGCAAGTGGATCTCTGCAGATGCGACCGGGATGGCGCAGTTTGTGTCGGAGCGATTGGGAGTTTCTGAGCGTTTGGTCCCAATATGGTCCCATGGAGGGTAGGAAAAACTAAATTTTCCTTTAAAAAAAAACAGATATATGGCGGAGAGCGCGGGATTCGAACCCTGAAGCATGCTATTTCACGCCTCACCATGCCTTCGAATGCCTTGTAAATCAGGCAGTTAAAAAATAAGCCAGGCATTAGAGGGCATCAAAAGGCGTGAGGATGGTCCAATGGTGGTCCCACGCGCACATGGTCTATCCCGGTCTCGGTTGACTTACTGGACCTATAGGCATAGGCTTTGGCATAGGCCATATAAGCCAGAGGATATTCGAATGTCAACTTCTGAACGCCATGTACGCCTCTTTCGCAACGGGCGCAACCAGGCCCTACGTATCCCTCGCGAGTTCGAGTTGGCGGGTGAGGAAGCACTCATCCACAAGGAAGGTGACCGGCTGATCGTGGAGCCGATCCGTAAAGGCAGGCTGCTGGCGCTGCTAGCTTCTCTGGATTCGTTAACTGAACCCTTCCCCGATATCGATGATGACCTGCCGCCACTGGATGACGTGCAGCTATGAGTGGATCCCTGGCGTATTTACTGGATACCAACATCCTGTCCGATCTTGTCCGCAATCCGCAAGGCGTGGTAGCAGCACAGATCACCAAGGCAGGCGAGGATACTGTCTGCACCAGCATCATTGTAGCCGCAGAACTCCGCTATGGCGCAATCAAGTCAAGCTCTGCAAAACTTGCCCAACGCATTGACATGATCCTCTCGGCACTGGAAATCCTGCCACTGGAAACACCCGCCGACCACCAGTACGCATCATTACGCCATCACCTTACACGTCAGGGAACACTCATTGGGCCAAATGATCTACTGATTGCTGCACATGCAATCGCAAATGACCTTACAGTTATAACCGCCAATGTCGGGGAATTCTCCCGGGTTCCGGGGCTGAAAGTGGAGAACTGGCTACAGGCATAGGTGCGCTATGTTGATTTGCACTGAACTTTGACCTACGGGATGTGTAGTCGCCCGTGTTCCCTTTTAGTCTTGCCTCCAATTGACCTCAACCATAGCCCAGCATTCAATTATCGATATCATATCCAGAGAATGAAATTCAAAGGGTAGGTTATTTTATTGTGAAAAGCCTCAAGGGTAGTCAGACAGAGAAAAGTCTCGTCATCGCATTTGCCGGTGAATCCCAGGCGCGCAACAGGTATAACTATTTTGCGGGTGCGGCGCGTGCAGAGAGGTTAATGCAGATAGCAGACATTTTTGCGGAGACTGCCGACCAGGAGAAGGAGCACGCAAAGCGATTCTTCAAATTTCTTGAGGGAGGGAATGTAGAAGTCACTGAATCAATCAATCGAGTGAATACGAGTGCCCATCCCCCGTTAATGGGGTAGAGCCTAGAGCCGGGATATGGCGGAGAGCGAGGGATTCGAACCCTCGATAGGGTATAAGCCTATACACCCTTAGCAGGGGTGCGCCTTCAGCCACTCGGCCAGCTCTCCGTAAAATTTGCGCGATACAATTTGGTCGTATCCACAGGCGCGGCATGATACCACAATCCCAGCAGAATCAAAGTCATAGCCTTGTCCAATACGAGATGATACTGAACGGGAGCCGTGTTTCTAACACGAAATGATACTGAACTAGCCTGATTTCTGTTCATGATGGAAGGATGAATACCATCATGAATGACAACAACATTAAAACCATGCCGCAGGTACGGGCCTTTCTCGACGGTACCCGGACGGTTGAATTCTCTATGCATACCAAGTTTGAGCGGTATGATTTTGTACGCCGCACTCTTATCCGGCTTGCCTATCACACCTTGTCGAAGCCCGATAAAGGGACGGCGCTCAGCTTTCTGGTTTATGTAAGTGGCTATTCACGGATACAAGTGAAGCGGCTTGTCAAAACCTGGTTAAAGCACGGACAACTACGGCCCAATACCAGCGCGGGTAATGGCTTTACCCGCAAGTACACGGATGCCGATCGACGCCTGGCTGGTATCTCGGTATCACACCTGTACAACCTGAGACACTCCAGCACTTACCAGCGGACGCGTCGTAAGTTTGAAAAAACGCGATCGAACCTTTCCCCTATTAGTGAACGCAGAAAGCCTCAACCGGATGGTCAGCCGGGTTATATTCGAGTCGATACCGTCCACCAAGGTGATCAGGATGGCGTCAAAGGACTCAATCATATCAATGCCGTTGGCGAGGTTACCCAATTTGATATCGTCTGTGCTGTTGAAAAAATCTCCGAACGTTACCTGATTCCAGTACTCGAACAGCTACTGGATCAATTCCCTTTTATCATTGTCAGCTTTCAATCACGTTCTGAAGTTCAGTATCATTTGTCTATTGGAATATACTGTCATACGTGACTGAGAGGTGGGTTTATTCCTCGTCTTCCAGCGGGGGCTCGTCGCCGTTGTGAATACGAGTGTAAATTTCCTCTCGGTGTACCGCCACCTCTTTGGGCGCATTGACACCAATACGCACCTGGTTGCCCTTGACACCTAACACGGTCACCGTCACGTTATCGCCTATCATCAGCGATTCACCAACTCTGCGGGTTAAAATCAACATACGTCCTGTTCTCCAATCCAGCGCCTGTGACGTGGCCATAAGGACACCAGCCAGCTCCTAGCATTTCTAATAGAGCCGCCATCCAATCACGCATAAGCCTTTAATTACCAGTACTTACTCTCTGAAACTACAGCAAAATTCATGCAATGAAATACGGTTTTATGTCTCCAGGCGAATGAGTGCTCTCCTTTTTTAGTCAGCGTTTTCGTCCCTTGGTTCCTTTTCTAAACCAAACGATGAATGCAATCCGCGCACCGCCAATTCCAGATATTTTTCCTCGATGATGACGGATATCTTAATCTCAGAGGTCGTGATCATGAGGATATTAATCCCCAGTTCAGCTAGAGCGGCGAACATCTGGCTTGCCACCCCCGCATGTGAACGCATGCCCACGCCTACGACCGAGACCTTGGCTATTTTGCTGTCGCTGGTGACTTTCTCGGCCTTGATTTTCGTTGCCACCTGGTTGAGTACCTCTTCGGCACGCTCCAGGTCATTGCGCGCGACAGTAAACGTAAAATCGGCGGTCTTGTCGTGGCTGATGTTCTGTACGATCACGTCCACTTCGATATTAGCGTCACCGATGGGGCCCAAAATACTGTAAGCCATACCGGGCATATCGGGTACACCTTCGATGGTGAGTTTCGCTTCATCTCGATTGAATGCGATGCCCGAAATTGTCGGCATTTCCATGTCTCTATCATCCTCCGTCGTGATCAGGGTACCGGGGCCATCCTTGAAACTGTGCAGAACTCTCAGTGGCACATTGTATTTACCCGCGAACTCCACAGAGCGAATCTGCAACACCTTGGAGCCCATGCTGGCCATTTCCAGCATTTCTTCGAAGGTAATACGGGACAGTCGGCGGGCTTCACTCACGACTCGGGGGTCGGTGGTGTAAACGCCGTCGACATCGGTATAAATCTGGCATTCATCCGCTTTCAAGGCGGCAGCCAGTGCCACAGCGGTGGTATCGGAGCCACCCCTACCGAGGGTCGTGATGTTGCCGTTTTCATCCACACCCTGAAAACCCGCCACGACAACCACATAACCTGCAGCGAGATCCCGCTGTAATCGCCCATCGTCGATATCCCGAATACGCGCCTTGGTGTGCGCGTCATCGGTGAGAATACGCACTTGTGATCCGGTGTAGGATTTAGCTTTCACGCCGCGCTTGTTCAGCGCCATGCTCAGCAGCGCGGTCGTCACCTGCTCGCCCGTGGACAGGAGCACGTCGAGTTCCCGCAGAACAGGCCGCTCCTGCACCGCGTGCGCCAGTTCTATCAGGCGATTGGTCTCGCCGCTCATGGCCGAGACAACCACGACCAGGTCGTGACCCTGAGCGCGAAACCCGGCCACTTTATCTGCCACCATTCCTATGCGGTCAGTATCGCCGACGGAGGTGCCACCAAATTTTTGAACTATGAGACTCATGCATTCTCGCGATGGTTGTGGAAACCCCGAGGGACCCCAGGACCGGCGCAGCAAGCCGGGTTAAAAGCGCGCCATTAAACAACAAAGCAGACAAAATTTAAACAGTGTGGGCGGCAAAATCCGTCTACAAATAACATCAATCCAGTTGCGAAGCCACCCAGTCGGGCACGGCTTTTAATACCTCCGGCAAGGCCTGCACATCGGTGCCACCACCCTGGGCCATGTCGGGCTTACCGCCGCCTTTACCGCCCAAACGCTGGGCGAATTCCCGCATCAAATCGCCCGCCTTTACCCGACCGGTAAGATCCTTGGTGACACCAGCCGTCAACGCGATTTTATCCCCGGTCACCGCCGATAACAGGATCACAGCACTACCGAGCTTGTTCTTACACTGGTCCACGGTATCGCGCAGCGATTTGGCATCAGCGCCTTCCACGTTTGCCGCCAGCACTTTGATACCCTGCACTTCCACCACGTCGGCGGTCAAATCAGCACCCGCAGAGCTGGCCAGTTTCTGCTTGAGTCGGGCGATCTCCCTCTCGAGCTCGCGGTTGTCGCTGCGCAGGGCGGCGACTTTTGCGGTCACATTCGCTGCGTTGCCCTTCACCACTTCACAAATCGCTGACAGCCGTTGTTCGTTCTGGTCCACCAGCGCCAGTGCTGCGCTACCGGTGACACCTTCAATGCGGCGCACACCCGATGCCACTCCTGATTCGGACACGATACGCACCAGACCGATGTCGCCGGTCCGCTCGACGTGCGTACCTCCACACAGCTCCACGGAGAAGTCGCCTTCACCCATGGACAGCACCCGCACTTGTTCGCCGTATTTTTCACCAAACAGCGCCATCGCACCAGAATTCACGGCGTCGTCCATGGACATCAAACGGGTTTGTACCGCCGTGTTGGCGCGTATCTGCTTGTTGACCATGGTCTCGATAGTTTTCAACTGATGTGCGCTCACCCCTTCCGCATGAGAGAAGTCAAAGCGCAGGCGCTGTGAATCTACCAGCGAGCCCTTTTGCTGCACATGCTCACCCAACACCCGGCGCAGTGCAGCGTGCAGCAAATGTGTAGCGCTGTGATTCAAGCGTATGCGTTGCCGCACGGCAGCATCAACTTCAGCGCTAAGCTGATCACCGCACTTCACCCTGCCCTGCAGCACTTTTATATGGTGCAAGTGTTGGTCCGAGGACTTCGTGGTGTTGGACACCTCCAGGAGCACATTGTCGCCAGTGAGGTAACCCGCATCACCTACCTGTCCACCGGACTCGCCGTAGAATGGCGTACACTCCAATATCAGCACACCGGATTCACCCGCGCTGAGCGCCTGCACTTCTGCACCATCGTACAGCAGCGCTGTCACCTCGCCCTCCCCCGCCAGACTGTCGTAACCGGTAAAACGGGTACGCCCTTCGAGCTTCAGGACATCATTGTAATCCACTTTAAAACTGCCGCTCTCCTGAGAGCGGGCGCGCTGCTCGGCCATGGCCGCGTCGTAGCCAGCAATATCCAGGGTGAGATTTCGTTCGCGGGCAATATCGTTGGTCAAATCCAGAGGAAAGCCGTAGGTATCGTACAGCTTGAAAACCACATCCCCTGGAATTTCAGTGCCCTGAATACTCGCCAGCGCCTCCTCCAGAATTAGCATACCGTTATCCAGCGTACGGACAAACTGCTCTTCTTCTGCCAGCAGTGCTTTCTCCGTCTGTGCCTGCTGTTTCAGCAGTTCCGGGTAGGCGTCGCCCATTTGCGCCGCGAGCGTAGCCACCAGCTTGTGGAAGAACGGTTTATCCGCGCCCAACTTGTTGCCGTGGCGAATCGCGCGGCGAATGATGCGACGCAGCACATACGCGCGCCCCTCGTTGCCCGGCAGCACGCCATCGACGATCAGGAAAGCGCAAGAACGGATGTGATCGGCGATCACGCGCAGTGAATTATGCTCCAGGTCTGTCACCTGCAACAGCTGCGCGGCCGCTTTGATCAGCGCCTGAAACAGGTCGATTTCGTAGTTGCTGTGCACATTCTGCATAACCGCAGCGATGCGCTCCAGCCCCATGCCGGTATCCACGGACGGCTGCGGCAGCGGGTGCAGTTCGCCGCTCTGATCACGGTTGTACTGCATGAACACCAAGTTCCAAATTTCGATATACCGATCCAGATCGTCATCCGCGCTGCCGGGAGGGCCACCCGGAACGTGATCGCCGTGATCGTAAAAAATTTCGCTGCAGGGCCCGCAGGGACCGGTGTCGCCCATCTGCCAGAAATTGTCTTCGTCGAGACGGGATATACGCGCTTTCGGGAAGCCGATGTCGTCAATCCAGATTTGTTCCGCTTCATCATCGGAAACGTGCACTGTCACCCACAGCTTTTCGGGCGGCAGGCCGAGAGTCCCAGTGAGAAACTCCCAGGCATAGCGAATCGCCTCGCGCTTGAAATAGTCACCAAAACTGAAGTTACCCAACATCTCAAAGAATGTGTGATGCCGCGCCGTATAGCCAACGTTTTCCAGATCGTTGTGCTTTCCCCCGGCACGCACACAGCGCTGGCTGCTAGTCGCCCGCACGTAAGAGCGAGGCTCAGTACCCAGAAAGGTATCCTTAAACTGGTTCATGCCCGCGTTGGTGAACAGCAGCGACGGGTCGCTACCCGGCACCAGGGAGCTACTGGCCACACGCGTGTGCTCATGCTGCTCAAAATAGGCCAGAAAGGCCTCACGTACTTCTAAGGTCTTCATATTCAGTCTCGGTTATGCGGCACGGATCGCCGGGGATATTCAGCCCGCCAAATGCCCTTCAACAAACGGTCTACCACCAAGGATATGCAGGTGCAGATGAAAGACGGTCTGGCCGGCGTTCGCGCCATTGTTTATCAGCAGGCGGAAAGCGTCACCCACTCCCTGTTGCTCGGCAATCTTGCTGGCAGCCAGCAGCAAATGCCCCAGCAGAGCCTGATCGTCGGGCTGTGCATCCACCAGTCGTTCGATACCACGCTTGGGGATGACCAGCACATGAACAGGTGCCTGGGGATTGATATCGTTGATGGCGATGCAGTGTTCGTCCTCGTAGAGAAAGTCACTGGGAATTTCACCACGAATAATTTTGCCAAAAATAGTATCTGACATACGAGGATCTATCCTTTTATCTACCCGAGTTTCTCGTCTGCTGTGAGTTGTCTGGCTTCGCTTTCCAGCATCACCGGAATACCATCACGCACCGGATAGGCCAAACCAGACGCCTTGCAGATCAATTCGTCGCTTTCCTTGTCATATTCCACCGGTGCCTTGCTGACCGGGCACACCAGAATACTGAGTAATCTTTTATCGATCATCACCATCACACCCTACAAATAAAAGACAATATTATACGGGCTTTTTCAGGGCTTTGGCATGGGAGGGGCCAGCAATTGTGGGTCTATGCGCTCGTTTCGCCAGTTCATGCGCCAATCCAGGTGTGCACCGGTTGCCCGGCCCGTGGCACCCACCTCACCAATCACCTCCCCGATCTGAACTTCCTGGCCGACATCAACCCGCACCTTGCTCATGTGCAGAAACGCCGAGGACACGCGAAATCCGTGATCGAGGATAACGGTACCGCCGGAGAAGAACAGATCAGGCTCCGCCAGAGTGACAACTCCCGCCGCAGGCGCGAGCACCAGTGTCCCGGTTGGCACAGCCATATCCACACCGTAATGTGGATTGCCGGCCGTGCCGTTATAGTAGCGCTGGCTGCCGTACACGCCAGAAATAGGCCCCAGCGCAGGCCATTGGAGGCCCTCCAGGGCACCTTGTAACAAGTCTGGGCGCTCCAGTTGCCGAGCTTTCGCGGCTGTCACCAGGGCCTGTTCCCTGAGAATGCGCTCCAGATGTTCTGGCGACGGCGTCACGGTTTTTTGCGGCACCCCCTCTACGCGCTGAATATCGTACTCTCGGCGGGCGATCTGTAATGTCTGCCGGCAGGGTACATCGCCCTCCACCACCAACTGCGCAGTGGCTGGCGCATCGCGACCAAAGCCTGCCAGCGTAGTGCCGTCGGGCAGTACATCCAGCGCCTCGCCATCGAGACTGACCGTCGCGTCCGGGGGCACCTTACCCCACACCAGCCCACCCTGCGTAAAACTGCCCTGCAGCTCCAGGCAATTGTCAACGCTACTCTCATCAGCCAGTGCTGGTAAACCTACCAACCCTGACAGGCTCAACACCAGCGCCAGCTCGCTCCCCCATCGTCTGCTCATACTTGCCCCCAAACCCCATTTTGTTGAGCGCGCATTTCTAACAGTGCAGCGAAAGAGAGTACAGCGCCATTTTGTTCTATGACAACAGCGGCTAAGATAGCCCGATGGGAAGATATCGACCACCGCGCGAGCGCGGATCAAAATACATCACCGCCGAAGGCGAACAGGCGCTGCAGGACGAATTGTACCAGCTGTGGAAAGTCGAGCGGCCGATGGTGGCTGACACGGTGCATGAAGCCGCCAAAAATGGTGACCGCTCTGAAAACGGCGATTATATCTACGGTAAACGCCGCCTGCGCGAGATAGATGCCCGCGTGCGCTTTCTCAACAAACGCCTGGACGAGTTAGAAGTGGTGCAGCGCCTGCCCGCCGACACAGGCAAGATTTTCTTCGGTGCCTGGGTCACGCTGGAAAACGAGGCGGGGAAGGAGTCGCGCTGGCGCATCGTCGGCCCCGATGAATTCGATCTGGCCAGCGGTAAACTCAGTATGGATTCACCTATGGCGCGCGCACTCCTGGGCAAGCGACTGGATGATGAAGTCAAAGTACACAGCCCTTCTGGCGAGCAGCTGTACTGCGTCACTGACATCAGCTATCAAACAGCGTGAATCCCGCAAAGAACGGATTTACCGCTTGTGGCGCCGGTGCAGCCACCACATCGCAACACCACTACTGGCAAGTGTTATGAGCAAGACGCCGATCGCATCCATCCACAATACACCGAAGCGACCAAACAAGCGGCCACTGTGCAAATCGAGCAACAGCCTCTCCCAACTCAACCATTGGTCAGGGGCCGGGATCTGCGCGCGAACACTGTCTGGCAGGCGATCAGACACGAGTTGCCGGATAACCGCGCCGCCCGCGGGTGCTCGCTGGGTAAAATCCATCGAATCGATATTGGCCAGCCACCAGCTAGCACCACTCTTCAGCACCAATTGCCCGTCGATCACGCCAATCGCCTGCAGTGGCGCCGGCAAACCGGTGCTGGCATTGACAGATTCCACCAGTGCGCCTTCAGGCGTCAGCAGAAGCATCTCCTCGACGCACCCCGCATAGAACAAACCATCTGCTTCTACTGCTCCCACCAGCTTACCGCTGCACGGTGCTACCTCCTGCGCATCGAGATAGACGAGCCCGCTACTAGCGCGTGTCAACCAACGATCACCCAACTGAAAGGCGGGCAGGTCTGACGAGTCGTCGCCGTAAACTTGCGTGAGCCAGGGCCACGGGACGAAGCTGCGATCCAATCCCAGCTGTGCCGTATGATTCAACACGATTCCGGAGACTGCCAACAGTATTGTAAATATTGCGATAACGATGCCCACACGTCGATGCCAGTGCCACAGTAGGCCAACGAGCCGCGGGCGCCGTCGCATCAGCTCTGCACTTGCGCGTCTAGCCACAAGGCCAGTCGCGTCATCCGTTCAACCGCGCGCACCGACAGCGTCGCGCCAGTGATACCGTCGATGTGTTGTGACAGGTAACCATCCGGAGCCAATGTCAGCCCATTGAACTGACTGGTAAAGAAGGGGTAGCGAATTTCCCAGCCGCGACTTTCGCGAAATGCCAACACATCCACACGCTCGACACGCTGACCAGAAACTGCCACGCCCAACGTAATGGGCTTGTCCTTGCCAATCTCCTCGAGAATCCAGGCCGTGCTACCGCCCTCCTGCCAATAGCGCAGACGCAGTGCAGCGGGAACCCAGCCGACCGCCTCTTTGGCAGCCACACGTGTTTCGTCGGTGAGCCACAATGTTTGCATCTGTGGCTGTTTATCACCAAACGCTAGCCCCAGAAATTCCTCCCGCGTCAAATACTCATCACCAAAAGCAGAACAGGCCGCCATCATTACGAGGACGGCCAGAGCGGCATGGCAGGGCCATGTAAATTTGCGCGTCGCGTACATTAGAAGCTCCAGCCAACCCCTAGGTTCAGACCGTCCAATTCCGCCTCATTGGAGGGCGCATCCTGAAATTGATAGTCCAGCTTGAAGACCACGTGCTCCAACAGCCAGTAGTTAAAGCCGATATCCCATTCACTGAATGCGGTATCGCCACCACCCCCTGCCTGGTTATCCCATTCGCTGTAGCGGGCAAAGAAACCGAGGTCGCGCCGCAACAGCCAGGACGGTTCGATAAACCACCCCTCCTGTTGATCGGCCCCCTCTTCAATGTTGTTGATCGCATTGTCGATATCCCAGCTCGCAGCCACAGCGCGCAGGCCAAACGGCCCGTTGCTATAGGCTACATGCGCCGAGTAGAGAACGGCGTCGACATCCTCCATATACTGACCCTGATACAAGTCCTGCTGGTATTGCAGCGTAGCACCCAACTCGAGACCGGCGATGCCAGTGTACTTCAGGTTCGCTGTGTAGGCAGGATCGGACGCATCAGCCTCCGACACCTTCTGACGGCCGTCGCGGATTTTGAATTGCCCGTCAACAGCATCGAGCATCAGGCCCGAGGTGAACGCCGTGTCGTAACGCCAACCCGGTGCAAATTCACCATTCAGGGCGAGGCCGCCCGCCCACCAGGTCGTCGGTATGATGTTTTTCTCTACGTTATTGCGCTCTACGCCATAAAACGTATCGGGTTCATGCGTCTGGTTAAGAATACCCACCGGAATCAGAAAAAGACCAGCCTTGAGCTGCATCGTGCTGCTAAGGTCATGTTCGATATAGGCCTGCTCCAGTTCAATCTCGCCGTTCTGGCCATCGCCTGCAATGGAGTGCTCCAGTTCCACCTCAGAAAACATCCGGGTGGTGTCACTGAACTCGTGACCGAGATAGAGAACAAACCGGTGAAAATCGATCTCGTCCTTGTCCTTGCCGGTGTCATTCTGATCGGTCAGGTTGTTATAGTGCATTTCGCCGTAGCTACCAATCGTTGTGCGCTCAGTCCAGCTGGAGGCGAGTGATTGCCCTCCTGAGGCAACGCCCTGTTCTACCACGCTTGCCGTGGCTTCAACCTTCACGTTGGTCTCCTTTATCTCGGCATCCGCCGAGGCCAGTTGCGCCTTGAGCTGCGCTATTTCAGCCTGTTGCTGCTGAATGACGGCCCACATTTCTTCCATGCTAGGCGTTGCAGCCACCGCTGCCATCGTACATAGACCAAACGCTAAGCCTGCTATTAAATGCTTCATTCGAACTGTCCTTTGCCACATGGGCCCTACAAATGCGAAGGGCAATGTTATTAGGAACTATTATCGAATGCAATCGTTAATGATAAGGATTCTCATTAGTCTTTGAACCCCCTATCCTCCTGCGCAGCGCGCGCTACGAGGTCCGGTCGCCTGTGGCTAGCATTCACCCACAGGGTCATTTGAGGAGCGAGTTAGCGCAGTGCGCCGTAAATAATATTCTCCAACTGCCCTCTGAAATTGAAGGTGCTGGACGGCATCAGCTGGGTCATAAAGACGACCACCAGTTCCTCCACCGGGTCCACCCAAAAAAGCGTACTGGCCAGGCCACCCCAGAAAAAGCTGCCAACAGATCCCGGGTAACCGTTGCGCACCGGATCCAGTTTGGTCGCAAAACCCAGGCCAAAACCGACTCCCTCGTTCGCCGATTCACTGAACCCACCAGTGGCGAATTCCGACAGATCGGCTCCGCCGGGCAGGTGATTGCGCGCCATGAAAGCCAGTGTGCGCGAACCAATGATTCGCATACCGTCAACCGTGCCTCCCCCCAGCAACATCTGGCAAAAGCGGTAGTAATCACTGACCGTGGAGACCAGCCCACCGCCACCTGAATAAAAGCTTCGATTGGCGTAGTCACTGTTTTGGCCATCGTCCGTCAGCTCCATCTCTTTTTTGAGGTTGTGCTGATAGCAGGAGGCAAAACGGCGAACTTTGCCTGGCTCGATCTCAAACCGGGTGTCGCTCATTCCCAATGGGTCAAAGATAACCTCCTGGAGGAAATCCGCCAAACTCTGCCCACTGATAACTTCCACCAGATACCCCAGCACGTCAGTCGCCAACGAGTAGTTCCAGCGCTCACCGGGCGAGAACTCCAGCGGCAATTTCCCCAACTCGTCCACCATATCCTGCAGTGTGTAACCCTGCCGCACCAGGCCCACCTGTAACTTTCGGTAGGCGTAATCAATATTGGTGGCGCGCAAAAAATCGTAGGTGAGCCCGCTGGTGTGCATAAAGAGATCGCGAATCGTCATGTCGCGCGCAGGACGTTTGGTCTCAAACAACGGCAGGGACCCAGCACGCCACACACGTAAATCCCGCCAACCAGGAATGAATCGATGCACGGGATCGTCCAGTGAAAACAGGCCCTGCTCGTGCAGTGTCATGAGTGCCAGTGAAGTGATCGGCTTGGACATGGAGTAGATACGCATGATGGTGTCTTCGGTCATCGGCGTGCCACGCGCGACATCTTGCTGACCCTGTATATCAAGAAAGCACGCCTGGCCACGGCGCGCCACCAGCGTAATACTACCGGGAATCTTCCCCGGCACCACATAGCGCTTGCCCAGATGCTCACTCACACGAGCTAGCTGCGCACTATCGAGTCCAACCGATTCCGGCGTCACTAAGTCCAGCATTGATCACACCTCGCATCTGAAAAAAGATTGTTAGTGATACCTGCACACGCACGAAAAGGCAAGTGCGTGCGCCGAATCAATCGTCCAACTGCCCGAGCCGATTTCGCAGCGCAGAGACTACCTCAGCCTCAAACCAGGGGTTGCCTCGCAACCATAGGATATTGCACAGCGACGGGTGCGGCAGCGGAACGAACCGCGACGCAAAATCGGCCCAGCGCCGCACGCGCTCAGTCAACGTTTCTTTATTGCGGCCAAGATAGTAATTTTGTACGTAGCTACCCACCAGCAACACCAATTCCACCTGCGGCATGACATCGAACAGGCGGGGGGTGCCACAGTGGCGCGCTCTCCACCCATCAACAACTTATTGCCCGCCACTAGCCTATCTTGATACTATCACGACTCGCAGATACCCCCGTATCCAGCGAACATCCCTTTTGGTCATCCACGGAGCACCCATGAGCCGGCCGTCCCTATTTGAATTGGAAAACCACAACGACTTCATTCAGAGGCACATCGGGCCAACGATGCAGCAGCAGACGGCAATGGCCCGCGCGATTGGCTATGACTCCCTGGATGCACTGATAGACGATACGGTTCCTGGCGCCATCCGTCGGCAAAAACCAATGCAGTTGCCAGGAGCGCAGACAGAACAGCAGGTTATCGCGCGTCTGCGCGAGATGGCCAATCTCAACACCGTCAACCGCTCTTTCATTGGCACGGGCTACCATGACACTATTACGCCGCCGGTCATCCAGCGCAATGTGCTAGAAAACCCGGGCTGGTATACCGGCTATACCCCCTATCAACCAGAAATTTCCCAGGGCCGGCTGGAAGCGCTGCTGACATTCCAGCAAATGATTTTGGACCTAACCAACATGGATCTGGCCAACGCCTCTATGCTGGATGAGGGTACGGCCGCTGCAGAGGCTATGACGTTACTACAGCGGGTCAACAAGAAAAATCGCAGCACGACCTTTCTTGTCGCAGAGGACTGTCACCCACAAACTATTGCCGTAGTGAAGACCCGCGCCGAGGCGCTGGATATCGAAATGGTGATTGGTGATCCGGCAACAATGCTCGACAATACCGAAGCCTTCGGATTACTGCTGCAATACCCTGGTACCTACGGTCACCTGGAAGATATCTCACCTCTGATAGAAAAAGCCCATGCGGCGAATACGTTGGTGGCGGTGGCCGCCGACATTATGGCTCTGTTAGTGGTGAAATCACCGGGCTCATTGGGTGCGGATGTCGTCCTGGGCAACACACAACGCTTTGGCGTCCCGATGGGGTTTGGCGGCCCACATGCGGCTTACTTCGCAACCCGGGATGCGTTTAAACGTTCGACACCCGGCCGCATCATCGGTGTTTCTATCGACCGGCGCGGCAACCAGGCGCTGCGTATGGCGATGCAGACGCGAGAGCAACACATCCGCCGCGAGAAGGCCACCAGCAACATTTGTACCGCTCAAGCACTGCTGGCCATCATGGCAGCGTTCTACGCAATGTATCACGGTCCCCAAGGATTGCGGCGCATCGCGAACCGCATCCAGCGCCTCACCGGCATTCTGGCCAAAGGCCTGGAAGACGCCGGCTTTATCGCCGATAACACCACGTACTTTGACACCCTCACCTACACTGTGGGAGAGCAACAACATGCCATCGTCAAACGCGCGCTGGCCAGCGGTCTGAACCTGCGTATCATCGGCACAGATCGACTGGGTATCGCGCTCGATGAAACCACCGATGCACGCGATATCGCAGCACTGTGGGCCGCGTTTACCAATGACAGCACGCTGCCCGCAGTGAAACATGTCGACGAACAAGTTCGCGAAAATCACGGCATTCCCGATCATCTGCTGCGACCGATGAATTATCTGCAGCACCCGCTGTTCAGTAACTACCACTCAGAAACAGAAATGCTGCGCTACATGCGCTATCTAGAAGACAAGGACATCGCCCTCAATCGCTCGATGATTCCACTGGGCAGCTGCACCATGAAGCTGAACGCGACCACCGAGATGCTGCCGATGACGTGGCCCGAATTTGCTGGACTACATCCCTTCGCACCCGCCGATCAAACCACCGGTTACCACGCCATGCTGACGGACCTGGAAAAAATGTTGATCGAGTGCACCGGCTACGACGCCATATCGCTGCAACCCAATGCCGGCTCGCAGGGCGAGTACGCCGGGCTGCTAACGATTCGACGCTACCACGAAAGTCGCGGCGATACGCAGCGTGAAGTCTGCCTGATCCCGGCTTCTGCGCACGGCACTAATCCCGCCAGCGCGGCGCTGGCCGGTATGCGTGTAGTGATTGTCGAGTGCGATGACCTCGGCAATGTCGATATAGCGGACCTGCGCGCCAAGGCCGAACGTCATACACACGATCTGGCCTGCATCATGGTGACATACCCCTCCACACACGGCGTATTCGAGGAATCGATCATTGAGCTGTGCAAGATCGTGCACCAACATGGCGGCCAGGTGTATGTAGATGGTGCCAACCTCAACGCGCTCGTCGGTATCGCTGCGCCAGGCAAATTCGGTGCCGATGTATCGCACCTTAACCTGCACAAAACATTCTGCATCCCCCATGGTGGCGGCGGCCCGGGCATGGGCCCTATCGGCGTGGGGGCGCACTTGCAACCCTTCCTGCCAAATCACCCGGTGGCGCCCATCGCAGGATTGAGTGCCAACAATGACGTGATCTCTGCTGCGCCCTACGGTAGCGCCTCTATACTCCCTATCTCCTGGGCCTACATCGCATTGATGGGCGGCGACGGCTTGGCACAGGCCACCAAAGTCGCCATCCTGAACGCCAACTACGTCGCGCACCGGCTCAAGGAACACTACTCAGTGCTTTACACCGGCAGCAGCGGCAATGTGGCGCACGAATGTATTCTCGATATCCGCACCATCAAGGCAGAGAGCGGTATATCAGAAGAGGATATCGCCAAGCGCATGATCGATTACGGCTTTCACGCGCCCACCATGTCATTTCCGGTGGCGGGCACCCTGATGGTGGAGCCGACGGAATCGGAATCGCTGGCGGAACTGGATCGGTTCTGCGATGCGTTGATTGCCATCCGCATCGAAATTCGCGCTGTGCAGAATGGCGAACTTGATGCCTCGGACAACCCTCTGTGTAATGCACCGCACACACTGGCAGATGTCGCAGCCAACACATGGGATCATCCCTATGATCGCGAACAGGCTGCCTACCCGGTGGAATCGCTGCGCCGCTACAAGTACTGGGCGCCGGTAAACCGGGTAGACAATGTATACGGCGATCGCAATCTATTTTGCGCCTGCCCAGCCATTGATTCTTACCGGGACGCGGGATAACTAATGTAAAATAGCAGGACGCAACTTGATCAAGTTCAGGTCTTGCGTGGCATCGCCACTTTTTCGATACTGATTGCACATACGCCGTATCTATAACGCGCTAGTGGGGTATCCCACTACGTGGAGATGTTCTTCGTACCGTGGTCCGAGGATTACTTTAATCGATAACTGATGTGGGAACTGCCTTGTCTGCTTATTTTCCTGCTCGTTGCAATTGGTAGGGCACGCTCGAAAACACTGGGATTTTTTGTGCTTTTAGGCAACATGAGCTATTCAAATTATTTGCTCCACCCCTACGTCATTCATCTGATTGATCGCAAGATATACCCCATCAGCGAACCTGGCGTCACCGCGCTTTTCTTCACATTTCTGGCATACGCACTGTGTATAGTCGTAGCTTACGTTAGCTGGCACCTTATTGAGCAGACCTCGCAGCGCTACTTTATAAATAAGTTTATTAAGCCCAGGACAAAGCCCACCGCATCTCAACCGGGCACCTGAATAGTCGACATCAAATTGATGTCTACCAGGCAGTAGCGTAGACACACTGGGGGTGCATTTCTATCTATGAAATTTAAACTAGAGTCGATGCCATTCACAGGTGTTTTTCTGTAGAGTATGCAGCACCCGAGCTAAAGTCGTTGTAGCCACCTGGAAATTGCGAATGGTGGCTCCCCCAATGTCGCCACCATGGTTATTGATTCCCAAGAGTAATCTTCATGCGCTTAAATGGCACACAATACATCGATTGAGGATACTCCCGTAAAAGTTATAGCCACAGTTTCCTCCCTATTACTTTCTACTGCACTGCTACTGATCGGTCACGGTATGCAGCTCACCCTGGTGCCGTTGCGCGCCAGCGCCAACGGTCTGTCGGACTTCATCATAGGGGTGAGCGCATCGTCTTACTTCCTCGGTTTCATCGTAGGATGCATCGCCATACCCACCATTATCGCCAGAATTGGGCATATCCGGGTCTTTGCCGTTCTCACGGCAATAATGACCAGTGCAATTTTGGGCATTGATATGCTGGATGACTGGCAATTTCTGATGCTGTTGCGCTTTCTCACCGGGGTAGCTATCTCCAGCCTGTATACCGCAATAGAGAGCTGGCTCAACGACCAGGCGACGGCGGAAACCCGCGGACGCATACTATCGATCTATATGTTCATCTTGCTCTTGTCCATGGCACTGGGCCAGATGCTGATCAACGTGGGCCCCATATCATCTTCCACGCCCTTTACTCTGGCAGCGATTTTTCTGACGCTGGCCATAGTGCCAGTGGGGCTGACCAGTAAGCTCGCCCCGGCGCCAGTCACGGCTACTCGAGTAGGTTTCAGGCTGCTCTACCAGCGCTCACGATCAGCGTTCGCTGGCGCACTGCTGTCGGGCTTGGTAGTGGGTAGTTTCTGGTCACTCGGCGCTATTTTTGCTCGTAAAAACAGTGAAACCCAGAGTGACATCAGTTGGTTTATCACTACTGCCATTATCGGAGGAGGGCTGTTGCAATATCCGATAGGACTACTGTCCGACCGCATGGACCGACGCAAGGTATTGCTGCTTCTCTGCCTGGGCGGCACGTTCACATCTATTGCAGTGGCGCTAAGTGTAGGACAGTCATGGCATCTGCTTGCAGTTTTTCTGTTTGGCGCTATGGTTATGCCGATATACGCGATTTCGCTGGCCACCGCTGCAGATGTCGTAAAGGGCTCGGAGTTCGTTCAGATTGGCACGTCGGTACTCATGCTAAATGCGATTGGCGGACTGTTCGCGCCACTCGCTCTGGGTCAATTAATGCACGTGTGGGGCGCCCCGGCACTGTTCTGGTCCTTCGCTGCTGTTTGCGCAGTCTTCCTGGCCTATCTAGCGCTGCAACTGCGCGATACGAGGGTTATCAAAGTGTCGGAACAGGTGCCCTTCTCAGCGGCAGTCTCGGAGGTCGCCCCGGCCAGCTTTGACCTCGATCCGCGTGGACCAGAAGACGCGTAATCAACTTTGGGGCGCTACTGCTGCGGCCTTGGCTCTGTTTTAAGAAACAGAATCATCAGCCCCGTCAGCATGCCGGCTAGCCCTTCATAAATAAACTGCTCCCAACCCAGCTGGCGCCACACAAACACGACTATCAGGCCAGCCGCGATTGCGATCAGGCTTGTGGCTTGATCTGGACTTCTACCTAAACAGAGAACAATCAACAATGGCGCAAAAGCGCTAGCCAATGCCGACCACGCCATAATCACAAGACTGAAAACGCTTTGATTGTTGGCCAGAGCCAACGCGAGGGCCACTGCCGTAATGACCACAGTAGATAAACGGATCCATACAGGTGATACCTTCCTGTGCGGCATCAAATCGTGGGTCAATGACGCAGAGCAACTCAACACCAGAGAGTCTGCGGTAGACATAGTGGCAGCGAAAACGCCTGCAAGTATGAGCGCTACCAAAGGCGCGGGCAGTAGTTCCAACGCCATTGTGGGCAGTGCCAACTCCGCATCGAAAGTCGATGTATCCGCAAGATAAATACGCGAAAGCAGTCCAACGGCAATTGCCATCGTATGGAAGGCAGTGAACCAGAGGTAGTACCAGATTTTGGCGCGGCGCATGTTGGCAACACTGTCCAGCGCCATAAATCGCACCATCACATGCGGCTGGCCAATCACCGACAGACCGGCAAACATCCAGCCCACCGCAAACAGAACAGCGCCTGATATTCCAGGTAGCAGCAAATCAGTTGGAAACCAATTAGTGAACCCCGGTATTTTCTGCATTTCGGCA
Organism: uncultured Halioglobus sp.; assembly: GCA_963934845.1. GTDB lineage: Bacteria > Pseudomonadota > Gammaproteobacteria > Pseudomonadales > Halieaceae > Marimicrobium. Next base: position 19,431 of record CAWWAG010000018.1, read on the forward strand.
TGTGCTGCCGAGACCCCGCCCAGTACATTAACGGCCACCACTAACAGTAGCCCCATAGCGAAAATCATAACGACGGATTGCGCCGCGTCAGTCCAGATTGATGCGCGAATCCCGCCGGCCATACAGTACGTCACCACCAGTAATGCGCCCAGAATAGCACCCGCCGATTCGGGCCAGTCGAACAGTACATACAAGGCCTTGGAGCCCGCAACCAGTTGGGCACTGGCATACGCCAGTAGAAACAGTATCGAGATAGCACCTATCACTCGCTGCAAGCCGGAATTGGTCACGCCATACCAGTTACTCAATACCCCGGCGTAACTAACCTCCCCGCTTTTCTCTGTGGCTGCGCGTAGACGCGCGTGCACAAACAGTGAGCCAAGGAAGTCCCCGGTAATCCAGCCGACCATCAACCATACCGCCGGAAAGCCGGTAACGTAGGTATACCCGATGACCCCGATGAACATATAACCGCTGTTGTTGGTGGCGACTGCCGATAACCCGGTCAACCAGGGCTTGACGGAGCTTCCCGCCAGATAGTAATCAGCCCCCGTGCCACGACTGAGCTTTGCCGAGGAGATACCGATGAGAGTAAATATCAGCAGGAACCCGACAAACGATACGATCATCCGAGTGCGCTGCTTTCTAGACGTTGGCGGCGCAGATGGCCAAGCCGTGGTCATGCACCTCGACCAGCACCTCATGCATTCGTTTGATGGCCGCTTCGTAGTCTGACTCTTCTACGACAAACTGCATATCCACTTGTCGCATCGACTGATGCATCGCCTGAACGCCAATGTCGCCCTCTGCGAGGGTCTTCACTGCTTTGGCCAGGATACCATTCACTCGCAGATCGCTGCCAATCGCGGAAACGATGGCAACCTTCTTCTGATCGATCTCAGCTTCTGGGTAAAGCGCTTCAAGTTCATGCCGGATCCGCTTGATCGTTTTCAAGTTGCAGGCAAGATAATGAGTGATGGTATTTGCGTTGATATCCTTAGAGACAATCTGTGCCTTGAACCGGCCTATCACCGCCAGAATATTCTGATCGTGCTGATTGTTTTGGCCCGCCATATTCTGGTCAAACACTTCTAGTGAAAAAATTCCCTTACTCCCGGCAATGATTTCTACGCATGGCGTCTTGCTGACATAATCAGCTGTGATCAGAGTGCCACTGTGCTCGGGCTCAAAGGTATTCTTGACCCGCAGTGGAATATCATTCTGGCGCAAACCCTTGGCGGCTCGGGGGTGAATCGCCTCCATACCGAGGTTTGCCAGCTGATCAGCGACATCGTAGTTGGTTCTACCAATAGGAACGGCGTTGGCCTCTCCCACCAGTGCAGGGTCAGCGCTACTCAAGTGGAATTCCTTGTGAATGATCGCCTCACTGGCACCGGTGAGAACGGCAATTCGACTAAAAGTCATTTCCGTGTAGCCGCGATCAAAGTTCGACATCAGGCCCTCTTGGGTGTGGGCATAGCCCGTGACTATCGGTAGCGTAGAGGAACAGTCCAGATTCTGAAAAGCCTTTCGAATACGGCTATCTAGCGACATATGCTCTTCCGACTGCCAGCCTGTCAGATCCACAAATATAGCGTTGATACCATCTCGCTGCAGCAACTGTACGGTATTCCAGGCGCTCTGCGCTTCACCGATACTGGACAGCATTTCGCGCACCGTCGCTAGGTGTACATCCAGAGCGAAGTGGCCATGCCGGCACAATTGGTGTAGATTATCCAAACACGCTGCAGCTGAATCCAACCGCTCTCCGACAAATCGATTGGCGCGCTCGACACCCAGTGTATCGGAAAATAGCTCCTTATTGAGCGCATACAACTCGGCGCGTAACAATTCCATTTCGCCGTGCCAACTGCGCTCCAGCTCGCTTCCCGCAAACAGCGCAAAGACGCCTGGATAACCTGTCTTTTTATGTTCCAGCAACCTATTGGTGATACCGGCATAGGCCGAGACAACAACGATGCGACCATAGGGTTCACGCGTACTGTCTCGACCGAGAATAATGTTATCGCGTACGGCGGCGTAGTCGAGCATGGACGTGCCACCGATTTTCTCTACAGTGTGCGAATTCATTGACGATTCTCCCGCTTAGTGGCTGCGCCGACACAACCGCCAGTTGTGAAAATCGTGCTGACAGCAATCTGTAGTGGCCGAATAGAGCGGCGCGAAACTACTGAAAGCACTGTGTCTGCGGTCATGCGTCTACTTCTTCTGCCTCCAGCTCGTAGGCTCCCTGCGCGTTGTGAATTTCCTTGCCGCTAAGCGGGGGATTGAACACACACGCCATTTTCATTTCACTGCGGGCACGCAGTATGTGCTCGTCGTGCTTGTCCAGCACGTACATTGTACCCGGAGCAATCGGGTACTTGAGGTTATCGACGAGTGTCTCTACCTCGCCCTCGCCTGATAGACAGTAGACCGATTCCAGATGGTTCTGATAATGCATGCGAAAGTCTGCACCCGCATAAATGGTCGTGATGTGGAATGAGAAACCGATATTGTCACCCTTGAGCAACAGACGTGTACTTTCCCAGTTACCGTCTGGTGAGACAACTCGACGTGAAGTTTCTTCAGCTTCACTCAGCGTTCTTACTATCATGTTAGGACTACCTTGCGTAGTTGAAAGAGATTCTTCCTGAAAGTGACCTCAGGCAATTTTCCGAGGCTCTTCAAAATAGTCTATAGCCTCCGGTATCTCGCTGACCTTGTCGCACGTTTCAAGAACCGCCTGTTCAACAATATCGAGGCCCCTTTTCAGGTTCTCATCTGAGATGATTAGCGGGCACAGAAATTTCACTACGTGGTCATCTGTACCGCTCGTCTCGATTATCATTCCATGCTTGAATGCCTGCCGAGTAATGGCGCCTGCCAGTTCGCCATTCACACAATTGATGCCCTGAAACATGCCCCGGCCACACGTCGTAAAGTTACCATCGCCATGATTGGCGACGATAGATTCAAGCCGCTGCGACACATAGAATCCTTTGCGCTTGATTTCGTTGGCGAAGGCGTCATCGGACCAGTAGTGATCGATGGCCGCCTTGGCCGTGACAAATGCAAAATTGTTACCACGGAACGTGCCGTTATGCTCGCCAGGTTTCCACTGATCGAGATCCGGCTTGATCAACACCACGGCAAATGGCAGCCCGTAGCCGCCCAGAGACTTGGATAACGTGACGATATCGGGTTTGATGCCGATCTCTTCAAAGCTGAAGTAGGTACCGGTGCGACCGCAACCAGCCTGGACATCGTCAACGATCAATAACATGTCGTGCTTTCGGCACACAGCTTCAAGACTTCTTAACCACTCAAACGACGCAGCATTGATACCGCCTTCGCCCTGCACGGTCTCCACGATAACAGCCGAAGGAGCGTCCACGCCGCTGCTTGAGTCACACAGTACTTTGTCCAGATAAGCCGTGGTGTCAAAATCATCCCCGAGGTAGCCGTCATAGGGCATTCGGGTAGTGCCATTCAGCGACACACCCGATGCGCCGCGGTGATGAGAGTTCCCCGTGACGGCCAGTGCGCCCAGGCTTACGCCATGAAAGCCGTTAGTAAAAGAAATAACATTCTCACGGCCCTTGATGTTCCGAGCGAGTTTGAGCGCGGCCTCAACCGCGTTAGTGCCCGTCGGCCCAGTGAATTGCACGACGTAATCCATGGAGCGCGGCTTGAGGATTTTCTCATTAAAGGCCTCCAGAAACTCTCCTTTGGCCAGAGTATGTAAATCGAGACCATGGGTAATCCCGTCATCGCTAATGTATTCCAGTAATTTTTCCTTAAAGAACGGATTATTGTGGCCGTAGTTCAGGGTCCCGGCACCGGCGAGAAAGTCCAGATACTGAGTGCCATCCTCGTCATAGAGGTATTCGCCCTGTGCCTTGTTAAAAACGCGCGGAAAAGCGCGCGCGTAGCTTTGTACTTCTGATTCAATTTCTTCAAAAATCTTCATCCAGTCATCTCCGTGTTAACTTTTGTGCCATCGGGACCGAGTTCAACGTCGAATTGTTTCCCCAACGGCCCAATCCTCACCAGTATTTCAGTCGGTTTCTCGCCATCAAAATGGATAGCACTCTCAAACAGATCACTCTGCTCCAGCACAGCACCCTCGCGGCGTGCAAATCCCCGAAAGAGAGCCCAGGAAGCCTCATTAGACGCCGTCACGGTGGTTTCCAGGTATGTGACGCCACTACATTCCGGACGCGCCAGGATTTCGCTGAGCATCCTGCCTCCCAGCCCCTGCCCTCGCGCGGCCTCGCTGACCGCCACTTGCCAAACAAACAGCGTATCCTCGCGCCCTGGCACCAGATAGCCACTGACGGCGGCGACCAACTCCTGGCCACCCTCTGCGACTACCGAGGTGGTTGAAAAATGCGTGCACTGCAACAGGTTGCAGTACATGGAATTTTCATCCAGCGGAGGGCAGGCACCAATGAGTGCGTGCAGCGCGCTGCTATCAGTGGAGTCAGGTCGGCGTAGTGTTGTCTGTTTATTGCTCAAATATATATTTATCACTAATAATTAGTTCACTAAATAATAATATCAAACGATTATACGAATTAAGACTTTAAATTCAAGTATTACAGCTTATAATCTGAAATTATGTACATAATATTGCTTATGGCAATAAATATATAAGCTGTAGTTGTGCGTTATTTTCAGAAATACCCACAGAGTGATGAAGAACTATTACCTAGCCGAGACCACTGCGGCCCACTTCTCACGAGGCTATTCCTATCACTAGCGCGTATGAATTCCCCACGATCTGTTTAAGGCCACTTAGGGGAAAATCAGTTGGACAGGATACTTGAAGTGCTGACATCGCTGAGACGCGTCATACGCGCGACAGAGCTCCATTCGAGACACCTGTCCAAGACGACAGGTGTTACAACTCCGCAGATTTTAATCATGCAGGCCATCAGCAGCACCCCTGCCCTGCAGGAACAATTTGCCCGGCAGTTCGCCGCTCTATAGGACTGGGAGCAGAGCATGATCACGAGCGCCCTGCAACGTGTGGCTTGCATGATGGATGCCAATCAATCGACGCCTAATCCATCCTTAATTTAGGGACACTGGACCGCCCCATTGCCCCCCCAAAAACTGATACCCCAGGACACCAGCCCAAATAAATAGGCTGCATCCGGAAATACCTGACCGCTGAAGCTGACCACGCTCAAAGCCATTCTTGAATTTAGGTGACTCCGGACTCCGGACTCCGGACTCCGGACTCCGGATTCCGGATTCCGCACAGCAGATCCACGTGCGCAATTCCCTCTTACACTTGGCACAACCAAGGCGGGCTAGCATGACAACCCTGTCGTAGGACGACCCGATACTCGCTTATCGCCAGAAAAATTTACAAATACCTTCTAACTCTTTGCAGCATATTGCGCAGCACAGCGCCGAGAAATCCACATTCACAGCGTGTCATCAGGTTCTTTCACAGTGTAGTCGCTGTTAGACTGTGGTCCTTTGCTATGCACTTTGTTCGCACTCACCTTCAAATCACAGAAAAAGCAAGTATCGCCCTCGGCGACGACTCCATCAGGACCCGCCATGTCAGAACTTCTCGCGCAACCCCTCACGCTACCCTGCGGTAGCACGCTGTCCAACCGCCTCGTGAAGGCTGCCATGACCGAAGGACTGGCAGATCCTGCTGGCCTACCAACCCCAGAACTGGAGCGACTATATGGCCTGTGGAGCGACGGTGGTGCTGGCCTGCTGTTGTCCGGTAACATCCTGATTGATGGCGATCACCTGGAGCGTCCAGGCAATGTGATTGTCGACCGCGAGCCGGACAAGGCAATGCACTCTGCTCTATCGCGCTGGGCAAAAACAGCCACCCGCAATGGGAATCACTTCTGGGCGCAGATCAGCCATGCCGGACGGCAGACACAGAAAAACGTCAACCCGCACCCGAAGGCGCCCTCACCCGTTAAAATCGGCTTGCCGGGCGGCCAATTTGGCGAACCCGTCGCACTGACCATTCCCGAGATCGAAAACATAGTAAGGCGCTTTGGTGTGTGTGCTGCAGCGGTAAAGGCCGCCGGTTTCACCGGGGTACAGGTTCACGCCGCGCACGGCTACCTACTGTCACAGTTTTTGAGCCCGCGCAGCAATCTGCGCACCGACCAGTACGGAGGAACACTGGCCAATCGCGCACGTGCCCTGCTGGACGCAGTAAAAACAGTACGGGCAGCTGTCGGGCCAGAATTCCCTGTCTCGGTCAAACTTAACAGCGCCGATTTCCAAAAGGGCGGGTTTGCCTTTGAAGATAGCTTACAGGTCGCGCAGTGGTTAGAAGCCGCGGGCATCGATATGCTGGAAATATCCGGCGGCACCTACGAGCAGCCAAAATTGCTAGGAGCCGAAGGTATTGAACAAGAAGAGCCGCAACACGTTGCTAAATCCACACTGATGCGCGAAGCCTATTTCGTCGACTTCGCGCTGGCTATGCAGGAAAAAGTTTCCATTCCACTGATGGTGACCGGCGGATTCAGGCGGCGCAATGTGATGGAGCAGGCCATCAGTGCCGGCGGTGCAAGCCTGATCGGTGTGGGACGACCGATGTGCGTGATGACCGATGCACCCGCCAGACTACTGGCCGACCTTGCGGAACTGCCACGCTATGAAGCACAACTAGCCTTTTTTCCAACCTGGCTGGCATTTCTCAACCGGGTCAAAACCCTACGCACTATGGCCACCTTTGGGGTGCAGTACTGGTATTACGCACAACTCGATACACTGGGACATACGGGCAAGGCCGAGCCAGACATGACGGCATTTGCAGCAACGCGCAAGGTGATGGCACAGCAGAAAAACTGGATCGCGGCGCGCCGTCAGCTCTGACCGTTTCGCACTACAGTTATCACTGCGTGTTGCCTACTGTGGGCCAGGGGAACCAAGATTCTCTCCAGCCTGCGGCTAACTGAGTCGCCATGCTCGCTCACCGATTTCTACTTTCAGTTAGCCAGACTAAGCTGAGCAACGCCGGCCTGAACACGCTGAAACTCCACGAAGGCTATCTCCATTTGTAAAAGCCGCTCTGCCTGCAGAGAAAGAAACTCGCGTAATACCACTCTCTCAGTATCGCTCTGGACCATCTGCGCTTGCTGATCCCTGCTCGCTGCCGTTAACGCCACGACCTTTGCTTCTTCATTTTTTGTCACCGCGGTCAATACCGCAACGATATCCATCGGTGACAGCGAATTGTAATCGTTGGTGGCAACCAGATCGGGCGCATCTTCCGCAATATGTCGGAACCGGTCATCGTGTTCTAGAGCGCGACAAAGCTCTGGGCGGAATTACCGTTGCCGGCAGTGATGAAGTACAACGACTCGCCGCCCACCACATTGTTCGACTTACCCGCAGTGTTGCTATACATCGAGGTCGAGCCCAATGCCGTGTTGAGTTTGCCCGTAGTATTTGCACCCAGCGATGAGATACCGCTGCCCGTATTGGAGTTTCTGGAGGTATTCGATAACAGAGACTGAGTACCATTAGCCGTATTTTTGCTCCCGGTTAAGTTGGAGTACAGCGATCTAAAGCCAGTAGCGGTATTGTCCTCACCAGAAATGTTACTTCTGAGCGCGCTGTTCCCAAAAACAGAATTATTGTCTCCCAAGGGATTGAGGAGTGCATTGGTCCCGAAGTTTGTATTACCGGAAGCTGCCAATACAGAGGCGGAGCCGAGCACCAACAAATTACTCAGTCTGAGATAAATCACAGACTCTCTTCTGCCGCGCATAACCACATTTCCGTCTTAACGGCATGGGAGCAGTACCGACAATTATCCAAACCTGGATAGATTACTGTCAAAGCCTATAGTTAAAGCTAGTAGATTCCAGCGCAATTAAAAAAGTAATGGCACTCAGGTTACTTGTGGCATACGCAATCAATGGCGCCTCAACTTCGCCCGGATATCCTGCTCTACCATATACATCACCGGCAACAACACCAGCGAGACCAGGCCGCCGAACACCACGCCCCAGGCCATACTCATCACCATAGGACTGATATAACTGTTCTCGCCCATGATGCCGTAGGCCGTGGGGAGCAGGCCGACGGCCGTTGTCACAGACGTGATCAGGATGGGCCGGAAGCGACGCCTGGCAACTGCGGCAACCTCTATTACCGACAGGAATATGCCACGCTCACGACGCTCCTGATTGAGTGAATGCAGCAGCACCAGAGAATCATTGACCAGCACACCGACCAGACCGATAACGCCGGTCATAGACATGATCCCCATCGACAAGCCCTGCACGGAGTAGCACAGCACCACACCCACCATACCGAAGGGAATACTGAGCATGATCAACAAAGGTTGCGACATTGAATTAAACAGCACCACCAGCACGGCAAAAATCGACAGCAGGCAAATAATTGCCGCCACGCCCAAATCGCCCAACATTTCACCCTGCTCCTCCAACTCACCACCCATGTGTATGCGCAGTTTGGGATAGCGCTCGTGCCAACCCTGCCGGGCTATCCACTGTGCCACCTCGTGGTTAATAGACTCGACGCTAGCCAAGTCAGCGTCAATCTCGCCATAAACCGTCACGGTGCGCTTACCAAAATAGTGCTTGATATCCGCCTCACCGGATCGCAGGGTAAACTGGGCCAGGGATTTGAGGTAAATGGCCTCACCGTTGGCATTCACCACCGCGAGGCTTTCCAGCGTTGCCAGTTTTCCTGCGGCCGACAGCGGCAGCTGCAACCGGTAGCGCACACGTTCATCCAGAGTCTGTAATTCATCCACCAGCAGACCATCGACGGCGACCCGCATGGCGCGAACCAACTCTTCCATGGTCAGGCCACGTGCCGCCAGCAGCGCGTGGTTCACCTCCAGCTCAATCACATCCTTACCGGCATTGATACTGCTCCAACTATTGGTGACGGCATCATTTCCTCGCAGGTACGTCAGTAGTTGTTCCGCCACCGCGTAACGTTCATCACCACTGCCAATCACCTCTACCTGTATTGGCTTACCCATGACGGGGACATCTGTCATGGCTTGCACCACTAGTGAGTCGAAGCCCTGTTGTTCGTCTGCCCAGGCCTGCAGTATTTTTACGAGTTCACGGGTATCAGTATCGCCGCTACGACGGCCCAGCGGTTCGAGCTGGATCGCGATCATCGCCCAGGCATGGTTACGGCCTTCGGTCGTACCGTAAAAATCAGTATCGTGATGCCCTACCTGGCTGGTGATGGCGAGCAAATCTTCCGTCGCCACAAATCCACGCAGCTCAGTTTCCATGCGCGACACTGCGGCCACCGTTTCTTCAAAGCGACTTCCGACAGGCATCTCGACCTTGATTTGCACGGTGTCAATATCGACATCGGGGTACATACTGAAATTGATGGTCTGGTAGCCAATCATCATGACACCGATAAAAACAGCAACGAAGACACACAGCGTCAGGTAGCGATGCTGTAACCAGCCACTGATGCGACGGTGATAAAACTCGCGTAAACGTTCGAACACGCGAGCGCGCTCCTTCACCTCACGCACAGGTACGTGAGAGAGGTGGCCGGGGAGCAAGCACAGACTCTCGAACAACGATGCCATCAATAGCACGATGACCGCCAACGGAAAGGGCATCATAAACTCCCCGTTGGGACCATCAAAAAACATCAGTGGCGCAAACGCCAACATGGTTGTGACTGCGCTGAAGATAACCGGTTGAGCCACCTGCGCAGTACCTAAAATACTGGCCTCTCGCACCCCCATGCCCTCGAACCGCAGTCGCTGCACATTTTCACTGACCACTACGGCATCATCCACCAGGATGCCCATCAACAGTACAATAGCTGTCAGGCTCATCGCGTTGATAGTGACATCGATGGCCGCCAGTCCTAAAAAGGACAAACACACAGCAAAAGGAATGCCCACTGCAACCCAGAGTGCGACGCGCAGCTCCAGAAAGTAGCAGAGCAGCAACAACACCGAGATCAAACCCAGAATGGCATTCCCACCGAGCACTTCCAGCATATTGGCGGTGAGACGAGAGATGTCTGCCACCATCACCAGCTCGACTCCTGCGGGCACAGGAAAACCTTCGACGAAAGCGCGTACATTAGCCGCGGTGTGCACTTCATCAGCGCGCGCTTTTCGGCGCGCCTGCAGGGAGATACTCATGCGGCCATCGACGCGTGACTGCACTTCCCAGTCCTCATAATCCACCACCACCGTGGCGACATCGCGCAGTAAAACCGTATTCCCCGGTACACCCGAGCGCACCACCACTGTCTCTACTTCACGCGGGTCACGGAACTGACCGACGGCGATAATCTTCTTCTCTGACAGGAAAGAATCGATAGCGCCACCGCTGTCGCGCAAATTGCGCGCGCGTATCGCGGCGATGATCTCGTTGTGGCTCACACCCAGGCGCGCCAATTTTTCCGGCTCCAACAGAATTCGAACTTCTGGACGTCGATAGCCGAGCTTCTCAACGCTGGCAATACCGTCCACCTCGCGCAAGCCATCGGCAACATTGCGCGTCACATCGCGCAACAACGCTTCGGGGACATCACCAGTGACATGAACTTCCATCACCGGCGTGACCGCCGCCGATAGCGCTTCAACTAGCGGCTTCTCCAGTAAATCATTGGGCAACCGCGCCGCTGCCCTGTCCACCGCTTGCTGGATGTCGCGCATGATGTCCTGTTTATCCGCTGTGACAAGATCCAGGTTGAGCGTGATAACCGACAGACTCTCCATGCTGTTGGAGTACAGTTTCTTGATACCGTCTACTTCCAATAACTCCTCTTCCAACGGCAGGGTAATCGCGAGTTCTACTTCCTCTGGGCCAGCACCGGCCTTGATCGTGGTGATATTCACCACAGCCATATCCACATTGGGATTATACTCGTAGCGCATGTCGGCGATGGTCATGTAGCCGAGTATAAAGACCATCACCATGATCATATTGATCACCAGCGGTCTGTCGACAAACCAGCTAATCAGATATCGCATAAGTACTAGTCTTCGCTGCGCACTGTGACCGCGGCACCGTCAAGCAGCAGGAATTGCCCAGCAACAACTATTTGGTCGCCCACCACAAGCCCCTGCAGGATATGCAGGCGATTACTGAAGCCGGCAGCTAGCAAAGGCTCACGCAGATGCGCCACGCCTTCTTCCACCACGAACACCACCCGCCGTCGGTGGCGATCCACCAGTGCCGTCTCCGGCAGCAGCAGTGCATCGAGAATGTCTATGCTCTGCAGTTCAATCCTGGCGGTCATACCCGGTCGCAGCGCGTCAGTCTCGCCCGCCAAAATAAGTTTCACGGGGAAGTTACCGGTAGCAGAATCCGCATTGACGCCAACCCACTCAATGCTGGCACCGAACTCCCTACCTGCAAGTCCCGACACGGTCACCCACGCCGAATTTCCCGCCCTGATACGCGCGATATCAGCTTCACTGACCCAGGTTTGCACACGCAGGCCCTGCACCGCCTGCAGAGTAATCAGGCTGGCACCCACCTGCACTGGCTCCCCAACTTCCACCGCGCGGACATCTACCAAGCCTTCGGTGGGGCTAAAAATCCGGGTATCGGCGAGTTCACGTTCCGCTAATTGCGCACTGGAGAGCGCCTGTTGGTATGCAGAAGTAGCCAGGTCCACTGCCAACTGCGCGCTGTCGACCACCTCCCTGGAAATAGTTTCTTTCTCCGCCAGATCCCGTCGGCGCTGCAGTTTCAAGCGCGCCTCCTTTAGTGCTGCCTCGGCGTGCTGCACCTGCTGCTGAGCTTGCTCTAGGGCAAACCGGCGTTTCTCGGGATCAAGTTCCAGCAGCAACTGACCGGTCTTCACCCGGTCACCTTCATTGATATAAACCGCTGTGACAGTGCCTGACAGCTCAGCCGCTACATTGACTTCTTCAAGCGCCTCCACCACACCAAATGTATTAATGGTGGTTTGTAAAGTCTGTGGAATAAGTTTCTGTACCGTGACCTCGACGATGTGCGCCGACGGCGCGTCCTCGATAGCGGGTTCGGGTGTGTCACCACAGGCAGCCAGCGACAGCATACCGACCAGTGAGGCAGTGCGCACAGCGCAGGCGAGTATTTCGAGGCCGGGCGAGCGGCATCGGCGCCGGGTGGTAACCAAGACCATAAAGCAGCAGATTCCTTCTAACGGTTATTATGATGTCTGCAGCGTATCGTACCGTTTGGTAGCAAAGAGTCCACCTAATAAAAAAAACGCCGTCCGAAAGAATTACTGTGGTGAACCCACAACACCTTCACAACCCACTACGGAGATTTCCGCAGAGATGCCGTCTTTCAGAGTTGGCAACTCGCGAGGCGAATTCCGTCAAGAAACTCAAGCAATTTGTCGCGTTCGGCCGCCGTGTCCCGCGTTGAGCTGACCAGGTGCGCAGGACGTATTTGTCGGTCGAGGAACAGCTCACCACGAGCATTACCGACCTCGGTAGCCACGGCCAGCCACACGATAGTGTCTGCCCCCTCCTCCGCTGAGCGCAGCACACTTTTGGTCAGCCTGCGAAACTGCGGCAGTGCTTCGCGCACACCGGGCGTATCTGCCCAACCGGGATGCATGGCGTTGACGGCAATACCCGCCTTAGCCCATTTTTTTGCCCACGTCTGCGTCAACACCATCAGCGCGCGTTTCTGCTTCGCGTAAGCTCTGCTACCGGAATACTCAGCGTTATCAGGCATCTGCAACGTGTCTACATCCAGCTTTTCACTGTACATACCGCCTGACACGACATTGATCACTCTCGGGTCTGGAGCTTTCGCGAGTAGAGACTTTAATCCCTCGGTTAAACGGTATGGGCTCAGCAACAGCAGCGCAAAACTCTGCTCGAACCCTTCGGCTGTCTCAGCCCGCGGATTGAACAGCGCACCCGCATTGTTAATCAGCACATCGAGCGGTTCACCCCGTTTCTCCATGCGCGCAACCAGAGCATCGACGTCACCCATCAGACTTAAATCGGCGATCTCATACAGTATCGCCGAGTTGCCAGTTTCACGCTGGATCGCTGCAACCGTGTTTTCAGCTTTCTCGCGATTACGCATGACCAGTGTCAGCTGCGCCCCTCGCCGCGCCAGCTCCAGCGCGGCGGCGTAACCTAACCCTGAAGACGCACCAGTGATCAGCATGTGCTTCTTTTTGACACAAACCGACATCGGATTGAAATGTTTGCGCGCCAGGACGTACCCCAGGCGCGAGAACATCGTCACTCCGGGCAGCACCAGTCGATCGGCCGCACGGGTGAGGCGTGGGGTCGCTTGCAGCGAGAAATTGTCTTCCAGCGCTCTAGCCAGCCCCGCAACAGATTCTCTGCCCATCTTCTGCAGCCCTTTACTGGAGAGTGCAGCGACGGTAGCCACCAACCGTTTAAATTGAAACTCTGCGCGGTAATCAACAGTCGTACCGGTAGTTGAACCAGACAGCGTGATGATGTCATGTACCTCGAAGAACGCACAACGCCCTCTGAGCTCTATGTGGGTATTGCCGTATAGCTTCTCCACGGTATACAGCAGTGTGACACTGCCTACTGGTAGAGCGCATACGACTTCGAATTGCGTACCTTTGGCGATACTGCCGGAGGACACTTTACGCGCTGACAAGACATTGGGATCCCATTCGGCAGTCGTAGCGAAATCACTGACATAGGCGAACACCTCATCAATGGGACGTTTCACTTCTACAGTTTCGTGTAAAACCGTCATGCAGTTGCACTCCGTAGCGTCATTAGGTGGGCATACGTCTGGCGTGTGGAGTTGGCTCACCGTGAGGTTGATATTTCGCTCGGCAACCAGCTGCCAGACTAGCCACGCCAATTGGCTCTAAAGCGCTTTGACGTCCGCATAGGCCGCCAACGCGGCGCCTCTGGCATCCTGGTGGTCCACGAGCGGCATTGGGTAATGAATGGAAAGTTCTATACCGGCATCCTGCAGCACCTGCGCTGGTGCCGCCCACGGTTGATGAAGATAGCGATCCGGCAATGCCCGAAGTTCTGGCACCCAGCGTCTGACATAGTCGCCCTGCTTGTCAAACTTCTCGCCCTGTGCCGTCGGATTGAAAATGCGAAAATATGGTGAGGCGTCAGCACCACTGCCAGCCACCCACTGCCAGCCACAGGCGTTGTTGGCCATATCGGCATCCACTAGCGCGTCCCAGAACCAGCGCTGACCCGCACGCCAATCAACCAGCAGGTGTTTGCATAAAAATGACGCGACGACCATTCGCACCCGATTGTGCATATACCCCGTCTGCCAAAGCTCGCGCATACCGGCATCTATAATCGGATAGCCTGTTGTTCCCTGTTGCCAGGCACGCAGCTCTCTGGCACCACCAACCCAGGGGAACGCAGCGAATTTTTCTTTGAATGGCTCCTCCGCCATGGTTGGAAAATGAAACAGCAGGTGGTGAGAGAACTCGCGCCATCCTAATTCACTTAAGAACTTTTCTGTCTCCTGTCGCAGCGCAGGATTCATCCGCCCGGTTTGTTGGGCGGCGTGGAATACTCTCGCGGGCGCAAGCTCACCAAAATGCAGATGGGCTGACAACCGTGAGGTGTCACTGCGTGCGGGATAGTTACGCCCCATGCTGTAGTCTCCCACTACCTCCTCAAGAAAAGTCGCAAGCTTCGCGTTCGCGTAGTGCTCTCCCGGTTGCCAACGCTCGCCCCAGGAAGCTGCCCAATTGGGTTTACTGGGCAAGAGCTCCCAGTCGCTCAATCGCTCTGAAGGCCCTCGCTTGCCAGGCCATCGGGAGAAACTGATACGGACATCGGGCTCCAACACCACAGACAGGCCGCGACACTTTCGCCAAAACGGCGTGAACACCTTGAACGGCGTACCGGCCAGTGTGTTGACGGTTTCTGGCTCCCACAAGAGTGACCCGCTATACCGCTTGAGTTCGACGCCGCGGTCCCCGAGGAACTCGTGCAGTGTCTCTTCCAACTGACGCGCCCAGGGCTCGTACTGCCGCGAACAACAAATGCGATCCGCGCCGGACTGCTCGGCAAGGCGCGCCAAAATGGTGTCAGGCTTACCCCGAGCAAGGCACAGCTGACCGCCCGTCTCCTCGATATTTGCCGATAAAGCCGTCAGGCTGTGGTGCAACCACCAGCGGCTAGCCGCCCCCATTTGCCAATGCCCCGGACTCTCGTCATCAAGAATGTAACAGGCCAGTACCGGCCTCCCGGTGGTCATCGCCGCGTTGAGCCCACGCAGGTCGCGCAGTCTGAGGTCCTGACGAAACCAGTAGATAATCGGCTTGTGCAGATCAGTCATCTTCGCCTGTGGCATCATGCTACTGCCGCCGGTACGCATAGTCTACGAAGCATCATTTCCATCCCCGCACAGCGGACTTCATGCGGGGCGATAACCGGGCTTGGCCAAAGCCAGTTGTACCGTACCGATAATGCGTTCCCTGAATCCGCCTTCGCAGTAACAGAGATAAAACTCCCACATGCGAAGGAATTCCTCATTGAAACCCATACCGCGCACTGCGTCGAGATTCGCCAGGAATCGCTCACGCCAATGCGCAAGTGTGGTGGCATAGTCCTCCGTGATATCTCGCAGGTGCACGATTTGCATGTCGGTATCGCGAGCGATGTGGCCTGCCATCACGGCAATAGAGGGAAGACAGCCGCCGGGAAAGATATAACGTTTGATAAAATCTACTTCATCACGCGCGCTCTTGTAGCGCTGGTCTGCCACAGTGATTGCCTGAATGACCATCTTGCCATCGGGTTTCAGTAGATCCGTGCACATTTGGAAGTAGCTCTGATAAAACTCGTGGCCTACCGCCTCGATCATTTCAATAGATACCAGCTTGTCATACTGCCCAGTGAGGTTGCGATAATCCTCACACAGCAAGGTGATTTTGTCCTCCAGCCCCTCTGACTTAACCCTGGCGCACGCATGCTCGTATTGTTCTTTGGAAATGGTGGTGGTAGTCACACGGCAGCCGAAGTACTTTGCTGCGTGTATCGCCATACCACCCCAACCCGTGCCGATCTCCAGCAAGTGATCATCTGGCTGCAACTCAAGTTGATGACATAGCTCATCCAATTTAGCCTCAGAGGCCGCTTCCAGGGTCATGGCCGAGTCACTGAATATTGCCGACGAATACATCATGGTTGGATCGAGGAACAAGCGAAAAAAATCGTTGCCCAGATCGTAATGCGCTGCGATGTTTTCTTGCGATCCTTTGCGGGTATTCCGATTGAACCAGTGGGCCAGCTTTAACGTGAGTTTTACCAGCACAGACTGCCGCTCTTCAAAGCTTTCCAGCACCGCGAGATTGGCGCTGAATAAACGCATCACCTCCACCGGCGCGGGCGAAGACCAGTACTCCTTGATATACGCTTCACCAGCTCCGATAGAGCCGCCTGCCAACATCTTCGCGTACATCGCGGGGTTCTGTATATGCACCTCAGCTTGCGGTTCTTGCGCCTTGCCCTCCTGGCCAAAATGGTGGCGCAGCGGCCCCTCGTGCAAAGCCAAAGAACCAACTTGCAACTTACCCAGCAACTTAAACACCACTTCCCTGGCCAACTTTTCACCTATTCTCGCGCGACGCGTCTGTGGTATACGCAAAGCACCTATACTGACTTCACTCATTACGGGCTCCTATGACTTGACTCTTTGAGTCTTGATTATTGGGATGTGTGTAAATTGGTACGCGTTTCAAATAAAGTCGCAGTGCCTGCCAGTAGATTGCCAACGCAACTTTTGCAGTCATCAGGGGATAGCGCACAAGCAATCTATGCATATTGGTGGCTGTCATCGGCTGTGCAGACAGCGACAGAGTTGCATCGAAGACCTTGTTCTCCTCTACCCGATTTTCCATGTGCAATACCAACCGCCGGGATGGGGTGTTGCTGCGCCAGTGATACTGCATTGCCATGGGGTTGAAGGGTGACACATGCAATTGCTTATCAAATGTTGTTTTAAGCCAAACTCCGCTCTCGGGACCTACCAGCACGTAACTGTGCCGCTCATTCCAGGGGGTGTTGTTGACTTCAGCTACCACGTACTCGAGCCGCGTTTCGTTGTCGTTAAAACAGTAGTAACAGGCGATAGGATTCATTGCATAGCCGAAGTAGCGCAGGTTGGCGAGCAAATAGATCGGGCCAGTTTGGCGCGCACCGGTTTCCTCATAGATACGACGGCCCACCTCATCCTGCAGGGGCACGGCAGGGTCACCCAGGAAATCACTGCGTCGAAATTCGGCCAGTGCTGGTCCGCTGGCAGACCAGAAGCGTTGTTTGTCGAGCAGGTCGGGCACCTCATCCAAGCACAAATACACCATGGCCACCCGATACTGGAATTCGTGGTGCCGTGGCGATTGACGACGGTGCCTGAGCACACCTTCATAGATGCGCGATTTCACGCTACACCCCGCTCCGTGCTGGACAATGCGTTGGCGACACGCAGTGCGCTCACAACCCCATCCTCATGGAACCCATTGTGCCAATAGGCCCCGCAATACCAGGTGCTGGCGACCCCATTAATCTCCCCCCAACGCTGCTGTGCACGCATCCCACCGAGAGAGAACACAGGGTGATCGTATTGGAACCGGCCAAGAATCATATGTGGATTGATAGCCGCAGTATTGTTCAACGTAACGCAGAACGTCTCTGGCGCTTCAATCCCCTGCAGGATATTCATATTGTAAGATACTACAGCACGATCGTTGCGCTGGCCCAGGGTGTAGTTCCAACTGGACCACGTTTTCTTGTTTCGCGGCAGCATCCGAATATCGGTATGCAACACCACATCATTGGTCTGGTAAGGAATGGCGCCCAGAATCTGGCGCTCTGCCGGGGAGGGGGCATCCAGCAGCGCCAATGCCTGGTCGGAGTGAGTTGCAAACACCACCTGGTCAAACATCAGGTGTCGACCACCCGCCATCTGCAACGTTACCCCGCCTCCCGCATGCCTGCCTACTTTCAGCACCGGGTTACCGGTAGAAATACGATCCGAAAACCGCCTGCAAAGTGGCCGTAAATACTCCCTTGAGCCGCCCTCAATGACACGCCACTGGGGTCGATCCTTGACCGACAGCAATCCGTGGTTTTTGAAGAAACGCACGAAAAAGCTGACGGGGAAGGCCAGTATCGTCGCGCCATCAGCTGACCAGATAGCCGATCCCATCGCCGCCAGATAGTGCCGGATAAACTTGTCACCATAACCCTTGCGGAAAAGATACGCGCCCAGTGTCTCTGCGTCATCAATCGTGCCCGCTTCGATATCGGCAACCGCCTCACGGTTAAAGCGCAGGATATCCCGAAGCATCCCAATGAAACGCGGTGAAAATAGGTTGCGGCGCTGCGCGAACAGGGTATCGAGGCTGTTTCCGGAGTATTCCAACCCGGAACTTGGATCGCGCACACTAAATCCCATCTCTGTCGGCTTGCTGCATACACCCACCTCGTCCATGAGCGCAATAAAACGGGGGTAGGTCCAGTCATTAAAAACAATGAAACCGGTATCAATCGCGTAACGCCGCGTGCCCAGTTGCACGTCCACGGTCGCAGTATGACCACCAATCTTGCGGCTGGCCTCGTATACCCATACCTGATGCTCGGTGCTCAAGTAATGCGCACACGCCAAACCCGATATGCCTGAACCAATGACTGCAATTTTCATCTCAGAGAGCCTCTACTCCCCCACGGCCGCGGGATCCAGCCTGTTTGTTATCTCGGAATTACGGGTCAAAGACGCTTCTGGATCAGTTTTGGGTGGTTTACTACCAAATATGATCCAAAATTGAAATTGTGCGTATACTTACTAAACACCCGCGGACAAGAGCATGTTGATTGTGACCAACACCATCGATGAAGACGGTAAACCCCTCATCGACGCCGAAGGCAAGCGTATCGACGAATGGAGCGAATGTCTCACGCTAATCGCGCAAAATCAGGATCGAGCAGCGTTTAGTCGCCTTTTCAGGCACTTCGCACCGCTGATGAAAGCGTTTGCATTGTCGGGATCCACGTTATCGGCCAATCATGCAGATGAGCTGGTGCAGGAAGTTATGCTAAAAGTCTGGCAGAAGGCCGACGGCTTCAATGCTGAGAAGGCGGCTGCCAGCACCTGGATTTATACAATCGCTCGCAACTGTCGGACCGATCTCTATCGCCGCCTTCAAAAATTTGACACCCCGCTCTCCGCAGAGGATATGTCCGGCTCGCAGGAAAGTGATGAGGCATTCGTAGTGTTACATCAAAAACGTAGCAGGGACCGCATACGCAGTTTAATCAAAGAATTACCCAATGATCAGGCACAAATCCTTATGAAGGTTTACATGGAAGGTAAAACCCACTCTGAGGTGTCCGGGGAACTGGAGCTTCCGCTCGGGACCGTAAAATCTCGGGTGCGACTTGCTCTTCAGAAACTGCAGATTCAACTTGAAAGATAACGCTATGACCAATTTTCATCCAGATCTCGAACTAATCACCGAATATGCCGCAGGCTCACTCGCCCTGGCGCAGGCGGCATGCGTCTCCATCCATGTAAACGAATGCCAACGCTGTCAGCGTATCGCAGGTCAACTCACCGATCTCGGCGCAAGCCTGTTCGAGTCCCTGGAAGCGGTGCCGGTCAGCGATGTCCAGTTAAACGCGGTTTTGGCGAGATTGGACGACGAAAAGCCACTTGAATACGTGAACAAAAAGGATGGCGCCAGTAAAACCCCGGCGGTGTTGCAGCGCCTGATGCGCGGTGATTTCAGCGACTTGAGCTGGAGCAATATTGGCAGCACCCTGCGCATCAGCTACCTTAAGACCGGGGATCCTAGTCACGAGTTTGCGCTATATCACATCCGTGCCGGTGGTCGTATTCCGGAGCACACCCATCGCGGTACCGAAATGACACTCGTTCTCGAAGGTGGCTTCTCCGACGCAAACGGCAGCTATCACAAGGGCGATTTCCTGATACGCAGGCCAGGAGATGTGCACGCACCCACAGCGCTGCAGTCAGAAGACTGTATCTGCCTCGCGGTACTGGATGCACCGCTCAAGTTCACAGACTGGAAATTCCGCTGGATGAACCCTCTCCTGAAACTGCGGACTATCTGAGTTCTTCCCAGTCGGCTGTCGAATGTAGCCCCGCTGTCGACTTTGATGATGGCGGCGTTGGTGAAGCAGAGGCATCCGATACCAGATGTGGCGCGGCACCACAATCTCCTCAGGTTGCCCGGCACGCCCCATAGGCACCATCTCCCCTAGCGCACCTTTCACCTCGTCGGTCCAGGCCTCACAGATATCAGTTAGAAAATAGTACACACAGTGTCAGGCAAACTGGCTCACAAGGACAGCAAGTGCATTCTGGACTTGTTCCACAATCGTAATATAAGCTTGCACAGATAGTTTATACTTATGCCGATCAGCGAAACGACAAATATCGCAAATCCCCGAAATTGGTTCACGTCAAATGAGTACAAAATTTGTGATTGTCGGCGCACCGCGCACCGGCAGCACCCTCCTTGTAAAAACGCTCAACAGCCTGCCCGGGGTAAGCTGCCACGGTGAGTTGCTGGGCCGGGATCAGGTGCGCGGCTATGAAGATGGTGTCGACCTGATAAGTATTAGCCTGCATGAGCGTGAGGCGCGGTTGAAACACCTTCTTCAGAAAAGAAATTCAGACCCTGTGGAGTTCATCAACGAAGCACTCAGTGCTCAGGGTGAGGCAACAGGATTCAAGGCGCTTTACAGTGCGTTCCTCAACCCGTGCTGGCGCGAGGTTATCCGGTCTGTACAAAACAGAGATAATATCCGGTTCATTCATCTGGTAAGAAACAATAGTTTGAGACGCTTTGTCTCAGAGCAAATTTTACTGCAGGGTGGCCCCAATCATTCCGGTGCCGGAGGTAGAAGTGAAATACCGATAAAAATCCACTTCGATATCGACCTCTACCTGCGCAGATCTGCAGAGCTGGAAGTACAAGCCAGCGAGATCGAAGCAATGTTATCGGGTCAGCAGGTACTGCAGATTACTTACGAGGAACTCGCCGCAGAAACCAAAACAACGGTAGAGCAGGTATGTCATTTTCTAGGGCTGGATATCGTATCTTCAGATATCGAACCCGCTCTCAAAAAGGTAGGGGCGACAGACTTGCAAGACTCTGTCAGTAACTACCAGGAACTACTGGACCACCCTGCCACTCGGGTGCTGGCATTTGCTAATTAAACGAGGTGTTCATTGTGAATAGCGAAAAACTGCCCCCTGCTACAATCAACAAAAAGTTACGCGAGCTTGATAACTGGTGCCTGAGTGACAATAAGCTGCAGCGCAAGTTCGTATTCGATGACTTCGTAGAGGCCTTTGGCTTTATGAGCCGGGTAGCTCTGCTGGCAGAAGCCATGAATCATCACCCGGAGTGGTCAAATGTCTACAACCAGGTGGAAATTTACCTGACCACGCACGACGCGGGTGGCATTACAGAAAATGACTTTGCGTTGGCAGGACGAATAAGCCGGCTGCTGGCAAAGTAGAACACCTCTCCAGCGCAGAGTTGCCGCGGCGCCGCGCAACGACCTGGGCGAGGCTGGCGATGAAAAACCGTATTGCAGCAGAAGGCTAAGGCTCCAGCACCACCTTGATCGCTCCAGCCTGGCGATTCGCTGCAATGGCGAACGCTTCCGCTGCCGCATCCAGCGGAAGTCGGTGGGTGATCAAAATACCCGGTAGTTCGGGACGCTGTGCCAGTATCTGTGCGGCGACATCGACATCGCGCACCAGGCCCTGACGATCGTACATAAACGAGGCATAGATTTTCAGCGCCTTCATGGACACTTCAAATGCAGGAAGCATGACACCATCCCAGTAGGTGGCCAACAGCAGGATAGTGGCACCGGGCTTGCATAATCGTGCGGCCTGTTTCAGCGCTGCGGAAGTACCTGCGCACTCCACTACGAAGTCGTACTCACCAGAGGGGTTGAGTCCCGCGCCAATACGCTCGGCTGCCGCCATTTGTGCAGGGTGGCGAGCCGCAATATCCACAGTGGTAACATGTGGTGTCAGAATAGCTGCAGCTGCCAGGCCTACCGCACCGGCACCCACAATGGCGACCCGGCTGTTGGGTTTGAGGTTCAGCATACGAAGGCCATGCGCTGCCACAGCCAACGGCTCAACCAGACAAGCGTCAGATGCACTGACATTATCGGGCAGGTGCACGATGCAGCGAGAGGGCACTATGATCTGTTCAGCCATACCGCCATCGCGACCCATGCCGTAGACCATACCAGCACTGAGCCGGCAGAGGCTGTAATCACCCTGCATGCACATGTCACAGTGACCGCAAGGCGCGATCGGCTCCAGCGCCACCACGCGGCCGTCTCGCAGTGTGCCCGCCACCTCATGTCCCAGAGTAGATGGCAAATCAAAGCCGGAGCTAATCATGTGCAGATCCGAGCCACAGATACCTGCTGAACGCATATTGACAGTCACCCCTTCGCCACTGGGCGCGGGTACATCCACGACATGTATTTGCTTATCGCAGCATCGCACTGCTTTCATATATTGAGTTCCAATCGTATGTTCATGATTGTCGAGTGGCGAGAAAATCGTCTAACCAGCCTGCGTAATCGACACGCTGCACCGCCGCCACATTCCGGCGCAGGATTTCTACCATCAGTTCGTCCTGCTCGGCGTTAAGCGCGCCAAAACCAATCGATACCACTATCGTCATCAGGGCGTGAAAGGAAAAGCTGCGATACTCTTGCCACGTCTGTTCCATGTCTATTGACTCGCCATAATGTGCACGGCGCTGCACATAGTACTCGACCAGCTCCCTCTCATGCGCGGCCAGCGAATCGGTGGGCAGCGAATCGGTCAGGAAATACTGCACGTCGCGAATACCCTTTCCCCAGTGCGTGGCCTGCCAATCAAGCATACCCATTCCCTCGCCCGACACAAAAAAATTGCCTAGATGGCTGTCACCGTGCAACAGCGACAGCGGGCCGGAAAACCAATACTCCAAGAGTATGTCCCAATTGTCCATGGAGCGCAGGTAAGCTTGCTCTACGAGACGAGGAATGGCACCCGGCAATTTTTTCATAGTCGGCTGCAGTGCCAATCGATTCAACATACGCGCGGCCAAACCCATCCCAGGCGACAGGAACAAATGGTATTTCAAGGGTAGTATTTTTTCGCGCTCCGCCGCACTCAACCCGTAGTGACAAGCGTGCAGTTGCGCGAACGCATCAAGACAGCGGTAGGCCAAATCCAGTGGCGCACCGACCAGCATATCAGGATTGGTGAACAGTTCTACCGTGGGATCCTCGTGTAGGTTTTCCTGCACCAGATAGAAACGTGTCCCTTGGCAGCGTGTGGCGTAGGTGATGGGCGTGCGCAGCGGCTGAGTGTGTGCCACGTGGCTAAAGAAATACGACTCCAGCTGCCAGGCGTTGATGACGGTAAAAAACCAGCGAGTCAGCAGAGATTCCATCGGTAGTTTGACAAACAGGCTACGCGGTAGGATCGCTTCACCCTCCTGCTCAATGGTCAGCACGAGGTTTTCACAATTGCTACTAACAGAAAGTATCGGTTGGGGCTGCACGCGAGTGATCTGCACCGGACCCGCAACTGGCTGCAAGGCACCACTATTGAGCAGCGCCGTTAAGACCGCGGACGTGGCCACATCCTGCGTTTTGAAGGGCATGCTCGTACCGGTGACATCACCCAATGCGTCCCTGAATATACGGCACCCTCCCGCAGCCACTATACCCGCCATCCTGACCGTTTCCGATATGCTCATGCCCAATCCTTCTGCAACAACTGAAAAGGAACTGACTGATTCAGCGAATCAGACTGCTTGCCCATGTCGGACATTTTTAATAATATGTCCTATATCGAAGGTATACAAGCGAGCGCCTCAATCGTGGAGCATACGGTATGACCAAGAATACAGAAGCTTTCAGCAGCCCCGCAGATTTACCCAACAAATATGACTGCATAGTGGTGGGCGCAGGCCACAACGGTCTCGCCACCGCGCTGGTGCTGGCGCGCAATGGCCGGCGTGTACTGGTACTGGAGAAAAATAACTATGTCGGCGGCATGGGCGGTACCCGGGAAATACTCAAGGGCTGTCGCAACGAGGTGGGCGCGAGTTGTCTCTTCCCCCTGTCAGGCGAAATCAAGC
This sequence comes from uncultured Halioglobus sp., assembly GCA_963934845.1. Lineage (GTDB taxonomy): Bacteria > Pseudomonadota > Gammaproteobacteria > Pseudomonadales > Halieaceae > Marimicrobium. Next base: position 43,581 of record CAWWAG010000018.1, read on the forward strand.
ATTATTTCAATTTTGAATCGCACGGGGTGAAGCTTATCCCACTGCCCGTGATGGCGGTTAACCTGGTCGGTGCCGACGGCAGACCATTTGTTATCTACAAAAATCCGCTGAAACTGGCATTCAACCTACTGCGAACATTCGGCCTCAGCGGCATGCTGGGTTTTATTCGATTGCTAAAATTTTGCCAGTACCCGGCTCGCGTACTGGACCGCTTTACTGCCCGCAAGGCGCCGCGCAAACTCGAAGACCTGATCGCCGAGGCGGCGACACCTGCGCAGCGTGAACACCTGGAGCTGGCGTTCAAAGGCTCGGCCATGGATATCCTCGACAAATTTTTCCCCGATCCGGTCAGACACCGCGAACTGCGAGCCAGCATGGCCTTTGCGGCGGTGCAGGCTACCTACAAAGGTCCTTATTCTTCAGGTTCTGGCCTGTGCTTGATCTATACCATGGCGCAGGAGGGGTCCGAGGGCCTGATGCAGCGAGTGAAAGGCGGCCTTGGCCGTCTGTCAGACTGCTTGACCGAGCAGATCGAAGCGCTGGGTGGCGAAGTACGGCTGAAGCAAAATGTGTCGAGGATTCTAGTTGAGGACAATCGGGCAGTGGGCGTCGCGCTGAAAAACGGTGGCTGCCTGTACGCCGATACCATCATATCCAATCTCGATAAGCAGGCGACCTTCAATCATTTGCTCGCTGACCACAAACTTGCCACAGCAGATCAGGACAAAGTGGACGCATTTTCGCATCGGGGTGCCTTCGTGCACATGTTGTTCAAGCTGAGCGGTCTGCCGGTGTATTCGCCCCACCTAGCCAAGCTCAACAAGGTAGCTGGCGCGCAATTCGGGGGGGCCATGGTGCTCGACCCGCAAGTACTGCAACAGAGCTACGAAACCTGCCTGCGCGGCGAGTTGCCAGCGCAGATACCACTAGCATTTCAGGTCCCAACGGTAGTCGACAGTAGCCTCGCACCGCCCGGGTATCATATTGCTACCGCCTACGGCTTCTATTTTCCCTGCGAGGCAGAAAAAGCCAAGCGCAGCAAACTACGCGACCAGATGGGGGAAAAAATTGTCGAGCACATCTGTGTGCACATGCCCAACTTCAGATCCCTGATCGTGGACCAGGCGATCTTTTCCTCCGACCATTTCGCCAGCATGCAGGGCGTCACTAATGGCGACTGGACCCACGGCCTGTTGCACCCGGACCAAATGATCGGCGAGCGCTGCCTGATCGACGGCACCGGACACACCACGCCCGTAGAAAATTTGTATCTATGTGGAGCATCCTGTCATCCCGGGCCCGGCGTAACGTTTCTACCCGGATATAACTGTGCGCACGAAATCATGGCGGCCAACGTGGGAGAGGCGAAAACTACTTCAGCAGTACCGGCACCAGAAGCACATGCAGCGTAGCGCGCAATTGCGCGTCGGTCCGGACCCAGTTACTGGGCAGCGTTAGAAAAGACAAGAGCAAACGGTATACCCATTCAATAAGCACTTCCGGGCGTACCGCATCCTGCAACAGGCCTGCGTCCCTGGCAGGACTGATCACGTGGTCCATCAGCTCCTTGCCAAAAAGGACGATAACATCGGAGCTCCAAATTACGCGGCGCGCACGACTGTTCTCCTCGGAGGCGAACACTGCGCGCAGCAGAGGTCGCTGTGGCACTTCCTTTATTGCCACGATCATACCCTCCACCACCTGGTCGGCGGGGTGGGGATACTTTGCCAGTCGCTTGCGCAACCGGGTATTCAACTGGGCCATTTCGTCCTTGATGGTAGCCACCAGCAGATCGTCACGACCCGGAAAATAGCGATACACTGTGGAGCGGGCAACACCAGCACTGTCTGCCACCTCTTTCATGCCGGTAGCAGCGATACCCTTGGCGAGGTAGCAGCGCCGCGCGGCATCGATGATAGTATCAATGGGATCGGGCTTGGGTTCAGTCATTTATCCTATTCAGCCTTGAGTAAGCAGCACAAGAGCGAAACATTTTCGGCTAAATGTCCGACAGCGTAAAGTGCACATCCAATACTCGGCAATATCGGGAAGAGAACACTTTGAGCAGTTCCGCATCACTAAAAGCCACTAACTACCACCGCGGGCCTATCCGGGCGCTCAATACCGTACTGCGCGGCACACGTGCGCTGGGCCTTGCGACGTTTCCGCTGGAGCCTGACAAACTGATCGCCACTGCACGCAAAACTACCGGCCTGCGAGACTTTGGCGACGAGACGTTTCTCGAACCGATGCAAAGGCTGATCGATGCGCTGGAGAATGAAGCAGATCTGAATCCGCTCGGCAGATTTATGAATCGAACCAACATCCTCAGGTTGTTGAAACACCGCCTGTACGCCCACGAATTACTCACTCGCCATCCCGAGATACTTGAGCGCCACATTCCCAACCCGGTGGTCGTCGTTGGCCTGGCGCGCTCCGGCACCACCCGCCTGCACAGACTGCTGGCCTCGGACTCGCGTTTTTTGCACCTCAAATCCTGGGAGACTGTGTTCCCGGTACCCTACCCCGAATGCTTTAGCGCACGGAACGAGGGGCGTATCGACCCGCGCATCACAGCACTGGAGGCTGGCCTCAAGGCGGTCATGTACATGGGCCCACAGATTGCCACTGTGCATCCGCTGGGCACGTTCGAGGTCGAAGAGGAAGTGGGCCTGTTGCAACACGGGTTTTCCAGCCAGATCTTCGAGGTGCAGGCAAAAATCCCCTCGTTTGCTGAATGGCTGATGACACACGACCAGCACGCCGCCTATGAATATATGGTGGTGTTGATGAAAATCATTTCCTGGTTCCGAAACGACCCGCAGGACAAACCCTGGATACTCAAAACACCCCAGCACATGCAGGACTTGGACGCACTGCTATACGTGTTTCCAAACGCCAAACTCATATGCCCGCATCGCGACCCAGTCAAGGTAGTGGGATCATCCTGTTCCATGACCTGGAACGGTATTGTCCGCGACAGCGACAGCGTAACTCCGGAGTGGGTAGGCCGGGAATGGATCAGCAAGACCGAGCGCATGTTACACAAAACACTGCGGGTACGCGAAGAGATGGTCGCGCCGCAAAATCAGTACGATATCCAGTATGCCGACATCACCGCCGATTGGCAGGGCGCCTTACAGGGTGTCTATAACTTCCTCAAGTTGCCCCTTACTAACGAGGCCCGCGACAATATGCAGGGGTGGCAAGACGGGAACAAACAGCATCAGCACGGTGCTCACAAGTACAGCCTTACCGATTTCGGCCTCAACACGCAGGAGGTCGACCAGCGATTGATGTTCTACCGTCAACGCTTCAATATCCCCTACGAGACGAAAAATCCACACACGGCAACCGCAGCTAATTCAAATAATACGGAGACATCATGAGCATACAAACGGAAAGTCGCACAGCACTGACGGAATTCATCACCCTACTACAAGAAATTGACGAGCGCTGGTCAGGCCCTGAATGGAACCTCAATTCGCCAGAGGATATCGCCGGCTCCCACCGCTCTCTGATGCATACACTGGAAACTGCGCTGGTTGGTTATTTCGAGCAGGACGCTACTCAACCCGATTTCAGGCGCATCGTCACACCCAGCCGCAAACTGACCGGCGACAACTCGGACGCCATTTATTTCGACGCACCAGTCAGCGGGGAGCACGCCTACGTTGTCCATGGCAGCATGCACGGTGCAGCGTATTTTTCACTGACGATCGAAGAGGGTGCAGAAGACGGTTCGATGGCAACCAATACGGCTGGCGTGATCAATGACAAATCTCTGGAAATCGACAGTAATGGTCATTTCACGCTGTATCTGGGCGGTGAGCCACGCGACAAAAACTGGTTGCCGACGACACAGGGCGCGTCGCGCGTAACGACGCGCCACTACTTTGAACATGATATTTGCGCAGCCAAAGACCCGGATCTGGAACCACGCATCCGTATCGAATGCCTCACAGCGAAAGGCCTGCCCAAACCACCTGACGACAGCAGTGTCGCCGCTGGTATCCGGCGTGTCAACAATGCAGTGCGCAGCCGGACGTTGGGTATGCCGCCCATGGCGAACGGCGCAGTACCCGGTTTCGTGTCACTCACGCCAAACGAATTTCCAGTTCCACAGCCACCTGGAGATTTTGGACTAGCAGCCTTCGATGCCCACTACTCCATGGCACCTTTTTTTATCGGGCCAGACGAAGCATTGGTCATTACGGGGCGCTGGCCCGAGTGTCACTTTGGCAACGTGTGCATATGGAACCGCTTCCAACAAACACTGGACTACCGCAGCCGCGGCGTATCTCTCAACCGGGTACAGACGGCACTGGAAGACGACGGCAGCTTCAGGATGATTCTGGCACACAGCGATCCCGGCCAACCCAATTGGCTTGATACCGAGGGCAACCTCTTTGGCCTGCTGTTCTGGCGCTTCTTTATGGTGACCGGTGACGCCGAAACTCCGCAGGCCCGGGTGGCGAAGCTCGCCGACCTTACGAGCAAATGAACAGTTCGCTTCCACTACCACTACCAGTGCGCCTGCTGAATTTGGCCGGACGGGGTGCCAGTGCTATCGGTATACAGCCAGTCAACCTAAGCGTCGACAAACTGCTGCAAACAGCAATGGCCAACACTGGCCTCCGCGATTTTGGCGAAAACGATTTCCGTCAGCCGCTGGCACTACTGCTGGACAGCCTTGAAAAAGAAGCAGACCTCTCTCTTTTGGGGCGAATCATCGCCAGGAGCGATCTGGTAAAGACCTTGGAAAATCGTCTGGGATTCGTAGAACTGTTCAAGCAGAATCCCGAGATCGCCGAGCAGAGTATCGAGCGACCTATTTTTGTGGTCGGCCCGCCCCGCTCTGGCACCACCATCTTTCACGATCTACTGGCGATGGATCCGGATAATCGCGTACCGCTGACATGGGAAACAGCCCGGCCATTACCGCCACCAGAAACCGCCACCTATCGCAGCGACCCGCGCATCGCTCAGGTACAGGCGGACCTCGATCAAGTGGACAAACTACTGCCGGATTTTAAAAAAATGCACCCGATGGGCGCCGAACGCGCACAGGAATGCGTGACCATGACGAGCCACGACTTCACCTCGATGATTTACCTGGTGCAATATTTCGTCCCCAGCTACGACCGCTGGGTGGTGGAGTGCGATATGCGCTCGGCACTGAAATGGCACCGTCGATTCCTGCAAGTACTGCAGTGGAAGGCACCGGGGCAGCGATGGGCACTGAAGTCGCCACAGCACCTGTGGCACCTGCAACACATTCACCGCGAATACCCGGATGCGCTGTTCGTGCAAACCCATCGCGACCCGGTAAAAATCGTAATTTCCACCAGCAACCTCGCCGCCCATCTGCAGGGTATGGCCAGCGATCACGCCGACGTGGGCAGAGTCACACGGTACTATGCGAAAGCGCTGGCGCAGGGTTATAACAACACCGTGGCGTACCGCAAATCGGGCTTGCTACCAGAAAATCAGGTCGTGGATTTGTACTTCCGCGATTTTCTGGCAGATCAGGTTGGCACCGTTCGTCGAGCTTATGATCACTTTGGTATGACGCTGTCCAACGGCGCTGCCGCGGCCATGCAGGACTTCCTGGACGACAATCCGGCTGACAAACACGGCAAGCACTTGTACAGTCTCGCCAATAGCGGCATAGAGGAAGCGGAGCTGCGTGCGTTATTCAGCGAATACGAAGCATATTTCGACGTGCCTCGAGAAACATTGTAGCTGTGCCATTGCGAGCAGGGGAGACAGCATGAAGTTCTGGCAAGCCATCACCTGGGCTGAAACAGATCAACTGATTGAGATCGCCCGCTTTGCTGAGGAGGTGGGGTTTCACGGCCTGATGAGCGGCGACCACGCTGTCTACCCGGAATCCGTCGCGCCCGATTACCCCTATTCAGAGACTGGCATGCCACCCATGCAGCCGAGTGACGAATACCCGGACCAAACAGCCATCTTCGCTGCGATGGCGGCGGTAACCCGTACCCTGCATTTCACATGCGGTGTTTACGTCCTGGCGCTACGCAATCCGCACGAGGTGGCGCGCGCTGCTGCCACGCTGGCGATACTGAGTGATGACCGTTTCATCCTCGGTGTCGGTGTTGGCTGGATGAAAGAAGAGTTTGATATTTATGGCATAGATTTTCGACGACGCGGCAAGATTACCGACGAGATGATCGAGGTGCTTCACACATTGTGGAGTGGTGAAATGGTGGAACATCACGGTGAATGCTTCGACTTTCCCCGTGTGCGATTAAGTCCCGCGCCCAGTAAACATCCCCCAATCTACATTGGCGGCACCAGTGAGATTGCACTGCATCGAGCAGCACGAGTCGGCAACGGTTACATAGGGGCTGGCACTGCGCCAGAAGAAGTAGGCCCACTATTGAGACAACTGAATGAGCTCAGGGTGCACTACGGGCGCAATCACCTCCCTTTTGAGGCGATGATAGGCGTCTCTGCAATACCCGACCGGGATCTGTTCCAGCGTTTATCCAATGACGGCTTGCAAAGCACGGTCGCACCACCTTTCCAGTATGCACTGGGCAAGAGGCACTCCACCTTGGATGAGAAAAAACGCTTTATGAACCACTTCAGTGAGAGCATTATTCGTCGCATGCATTGACACCATGATGCAGAAAGTGACCAGACATCCTGCTCACTTCAATCGCGTATGCCACTGACAACAGTACGAGATATTTTTATGACAGTGCCCTTTGCCCCGATCGCCGACTACCGCTGCTCTCCCTTTGTGGCACCCGGGTCAACGAGCAAACGCATCAGCCGCGACGTCTACCGGCGGGGCAGCGGCGCACCCGTGGTGATCATCCAGGAACTGCCCCGAATCGGGGCCGAAATTCTGCGGTTAGCGGATGAGTTTATCGCGCGGGGTTTTGAAGTGATACTGCTTCATCTATTCGGACCGCTGGAGAAAATCAGCATGGGCGGCAATCTGGTGCGCGTATTCTGTATGCGCAACGAGTTCAGCCTGTTTGAATCAAAACGGTTCAGCCCCGTTGTGGATTGGTTGAAAGCTTTGTGCCAGCAGGCCAAGGCGCAGGGGGAGCCCAAGGGCGTGGGCGCCACGCGAGTTATTACCCATACCCTGCCGGGGAAGGGACGCTCGGTACTCACCATTGATTTCGTCGATGAGCAGGGGCATCCAACACAAGAAGCTCTGAACGAAATTCTCGCGTACTTTGCGGCGCAGTTGCGGTGAGTCACTGCATCCGCCAGACGGATTTTTCTGATCCGACTATGGCCCCTCAATGACCTTTCACCACAGCGAGCTTCTGCGCTGCCCTATCGAGCAGCTCGCCCTGCGCGAGGATAACAAGCAGTTGCGCTGCGACGATGGCCATAGTTTCGACATTGCCCGGCAGGGCTACGTCAATCTGTTGGGCTCGGGCGACAAACGCAGTCGGGATCCGGGTGACAGTAAATCCATGGTGGTCGCGCGCCGCGAATTCCTGCAATGCGGCCACTATGAACCGCTGGCAACAAGGCTTGCTGAACTCGTTATGCCACTGGTTAGAAGTGATGGTGTGATTGCGGATGCCGGCTGCGGTGAGGGATATTACCTCGAGCAACTGCGCAAGCACCTCGACTCGAGTGGCGCCACCTCAGTTGCCATGATCGGCTTCGATATTTCCAAATGGGCGGTGCAGGCGGCTACACGCCGCTTGCAAGCCACATGGCTGGTCGCCAGCAACCGCAATATTCCTCTTACACCATGCAGCGTTGATTGCTTGCTCAGTCTGTTTGGCTTTCCAGTGTTTGATGCTTTCAACGCAGTGCTGAAACCGGGCGGCACCCTGCTGGCCGTGAACGCCGGGGCACAGCACCTGATCGAACTGCGAGAGATTCTCTATCCCAGCGTTAAACACGCTGAATCGACGTTGGCACAACAGGCATTAAACGCCGGTTTTTATCCCGGCGAGTCGTCAAGATTACAATTTACCACAGCGCCTCTTAGCCAACTGGAGATCCATCATCTCCTCAGCATGACCCCACACCTATTCCGCGCCAGTTATGAGGGAAAAGAACGTGCGGCGTATCTCGAGAACTTTTCGGTAACCGTGGACGTCGTGTTTCAACCACTGCATAAACGCGCGCCTGAGTGAGGTAGCCAGCTCACCACGTTATCTCGATTGTCCTCAGTACAGCGGCATCACAAAATTTCCCGCATTGCCAGAGGCGGCGTAGAACCAGGATTCGAGTGCATGACGGGGTTGATCCTGATCCTTATCATGGCCGGTTCGGTGCAGACTCAAGTGATCGAAAAACAGCGCGTCACCAGCGGCAAAATAGGGTTTGACCACAGGTACCTCGGCAGCGAGTTCCTCGACCAATTCCCCACCCACGACCCAATTTATTTTTGCGCCTCTGGTGCCGTATTCCAGAATCTCGTGAATGCGCTTGGGGATCAATGCGATCCCGGGGGCAGAGGTAGTGTCACCGCAAGCGGTAAGTGCAACCCACATGTTCAGCGCTCTGGCGCCCGCGCCCATAAACTGACCGTCCTGGTGCCAGCCGCCGCCCATCTTACCTGGCGACACCACGCGAAAAACCCATTTTCTGGCAGCAATAACAGCGGGTTCTCCAAAATACTCTGCCAGCAACGTATTCATCTTCAAAGCCCGGTAGTGTTCCAGCACTTGAAACGCTCCCCGCGGAGAATCCGCTACCATGATGGAACCGGTGGGGCCATGACTACTCTTACTTACCTGTGTCGAAAGGCTGGCATGATTGCCCGGAAAATAGGGCGACTCATAATACCAGGGACCATTCGCCAACTTCGAAGCTTTTGCCGCCGCTATTTCCATGCGGGCACGCATCGAAAGATCAATCGTATTTCGCAACTCACCTGATGACGCTGCTGTTATTAACCCCCGAACCAGTAAGTAGCCGTGATCATGTATCGCTTCGCGTAGTTTATCCGGGCTCAGTTCATTCACGGCGACTTCAGGTATTACCCCGGTCTCTGATGAACCTTTAAACGGTAGCGGGCTATCACCGGGGCTGGAAATTTCAACAGCACCACCTGCATCGCGAGCTTGTAACAAAATATCAATCATTGCGCGCTCAAGCCTTTGATCCGGGTTCTGACGATTTTCAATGGCCAGAGTCTCATACGCGTTACGCCAATCACCAGCCGCTACCAGTGATGACACCTCTTGTACGCAATGATGAGCGCGCGGACTCGCCTGGAAATTGTTGCTAAAGCCCCGTTCCAATCTGGAAAATAGTTTATCGAACATAGTTTTTGACTCACAGAAAATGTCAGGCGTTTCCGTGTCTCCGGTATTTCGCTACAATTCGTCGAGCACTCCGTAAAGCGTTTGGTAACGTTTGAACAGCGGTCTGTCCCGGGATCTGAGCGAATCCAACGCGTAACTGTGCTGACCGAATTTACCCTGCGGCTTGTCTCGCAGGTAACCCAGCATACGTTCTCGGGTAGTATCAGACAAGTGCATCCCAAAGTGCGCGTAGATGCTTGAGATGCAGCCCAGTGGATTGTCCATCAGATCCTGGTAGCGGGAGTCGACGATATTCGCTGCAGGGACAACACCACTCTCGCGCTGCGCAATGACGAACTCCAGTCGCTGGGCTGTGGCTTCACCCATAATAATGTTGTCAAACAGCTGCGCATTGAATGGCTGATCGCTGCGCATGTAATACAGCGTTCCCATCATGCTCGCCGTGGAGGCCATACATTTTATTGGGTCGCGATGAGTTTGCACAATGCATGCGTCCGGGTAGACATGCAACAGCGTATCCAGGTGTACCTGATGCTCCGGCGCTTTCAACAGCCAACGTTTGCGCGGGTTTCTCCACTGCAGTATTTGCAAAATTGTCTTGTGGTAGTCATAGACTGGTTGGAAGTCGGCTGTCAGACACCAGGCGCTATAACTGTTCGTCTGGTGCAGGCAGGCACAGTGATCACTGACAAAGGTACCCGCCATTAACAAGCCGCATTCGGCCGGGATATCACCGCGCATTTCATGCATGCTAGCGAACTCAGGCGCCACACGATTCCACTGGGTGAACAGTTTATCGGCCTGCTCGATCCGTGGATCTGTTGTGTAAGTGGCCGATTCAGGGGGTGGGCACGGTTGCAGCGCTTCCCACATCAGCGGTACACCCACATCGGAATCCTGGGACAAAAGTTCGAACAGGATCGATGTTCCCGAACGCGGCAAGCCAACGATGACCATAGGCGCCACAATTTCCTCATCCAGAATCTGTGGATATCGCTTCAGCGTGTCTGTCACCTGCAGGCGTGTGCTCAGCCATAGAATAATATCGCTTCTGGCCATCAGGCGACCCATCAGCGTCAACTGCGCTTCCTCCTGCAGTGATTGAATGAGCACCCGAAACGGCTGACGCCACAGTTCACCCCCGAAATCATCGAGCCCCGTGGTCCGGCATGCATGCTGCAGCAATGACGCCTCATCCAGCGGGACTACCGCCGCCAGATTAAAGTAACTCCCCTCCTGGTTCATGGCGCCAAGCCACTCAGGGTGAGGTGGAGGTGTCCACAATGGGCCGGCAGATTTACTCATCGACTATCCCTCGCTGTCAGTACCCAAAGCGCTTGATCACGCCGCGTCGCCGTGCAAGCATTTGATCCTTGCGCTGCGTCGCGCTGATGGAGCGCACTGCAGCGGGTAAATATGCCGACAGCGCCTCTCCTTTTATCTGAGTGCATTCTGGGATGGGGTAATGTGCAGCACCAATCCAACGCACCGTAATATACCCCTCCAAATGCCCTGAGGGATCCAGCCAATTGGGTACGCCAGGATCCTTGTGCGCTACTACCAATAGTAGTTCTCCACTGTCCTCGAGCTGAGCATGGTGGCAATTTGTACTACAAAGGCGGTAGCGGTAATCCATTGTTTCCCACCAGCAGTTGCCAAATTCCACTGCCCAATAATTAGCAGCGGGGGGTGTGACTCGCACCAGCAATACTTCGTCCTCTGGCACCTGCCAGTAACAAATAAGTGGCTCACCGCCCGGCGTAGCATCAATCGCGTTATCGTCCACTTGGCGGTAAGACAGAAAGCGATTGGGCTGTACTTTCCACTTACCCAACATGTCCACCCAGTACAAGGTAGAATCGCGAACCCAGGCGACAGAATCCGCGAGGCCTCGCGTAATGTCCTCCACACTTAACACAGGATTGTGCTCCAGTTCATCCAAGCGATCGATGCGAGCAGTCATAGGCGCCTCGTTCTCCCAGTCGGCAAAAAACTGCCTGATCGTAACGCGCCAACTCCCCGGTGTAGTCTTGATCCAGTTGCCAGGATGCTCATCGGGGCTCAGTATGATTTCAAACTGCCCGTCTGCTGCCAACTCGATATCACTGTCGATGAGATTTCCGGCCACACTACCGCCCCAGGGCGTAGGCCCATCTTCAACGACAGTGACAGCAAAGTAACGCGCTGTGCCCCGTACGCCATTGATGCTATAAGTGTGTTCTCCGTTGATTGGAGCGCCTACATACAGGGCATCAGTATTGTCACCACCCTGTTTGCGCAGGGGATCGAAATAATGCAGTAACTCGGGAAAATCGGGGTCGTTGTTTTCGAGGTGAAACTGCAGGGCCAGAGAGACATTCCTTGCCAGTAGACGCAGGCCCTTGGCGCGATCGATATCCTGCGTAGGTGTGCCATCACGGAATACCAGATCACTGGCACTTTTTAGCTGGTCGCAAAAATCGTCCCAGCTCGCTTTCAGTGTCGCATCCTGGGGATTGTCTCCAAACATAGCTGCTCCCGCCCAATTGTTTATAAATTGATAGTGCAGTTTTAGTATGACGAAGGGCCTATCAAAGGCAAACAGAATTTTTACAGGCAACCATATCGCCATCTGTATCAGTTCTAAACTACGGACTAAGCACGGAGGACTTCCCGTGACCACATCCCTTAGCATATCCGTGCACCAGCCTGTAGAATCATCTGACAATAACGTGAGGCAAACCCCATGGACATAAGACTCTCAGACACACCGCAGGGCCCCTTGAAAGACATTCGCGTCATCGATATTACGTCCATGATCACAGGCCCATTATGCAGCCAACAGTTGGGTGACCTGGGCGCGGACGTGATCAAGATCGAGCCAATACACGGTGAGATTTCACGCTGGATGGCCCCACCACAAAAGGCGGGCCTGACGGGGTTTTACACACAGATGAACCGCAATAAACGCAGTCTCGCATTAGACTTGAAAAATCCCGAGGGTATCGCCATCGTCAAAAAGTTGGCGGAGACGGCGGACATCCTGGTAGAAAACTTTCGCGGCGGTGTACCCGACAAACTTGGTATCGGTTATGAAGATTTACGCACACTGAACGACAAGTTGATCTACGTATCCATCACTGGTTTTGGTCCCACGGGACCATATTCTCACAAACCCGCTTACGACCCTATCGCACAAGGGTTGGTCGGTATGATGCATATACAGGGGATGCCTTTCGGCGGTAAACCACAGCTGATCCAATCAGCCATCGTCGACAAAACTACGGCAACCACCGCTGCCGGCGTGGCGCTGGCGGCACTGTATGCGCGCGACCGTCCGGGAGGTACCGGCAAGGGACAGCGCGTGGATGTACCCATGATCGACGCCTGGGCGATGAACTCGCTGGCCGATATGATGCCGGTCGACAGCTTCATGCCCAATAAGATGCCAGATCCGACACCGCTTGCGGTGTTACGTACTTTTGAAACCCTGGACGGTTTCGTAGTGGGCATGGCGCTGCAGGACAATCATTTCAACAATTTATGCAGCGCACTGGAGTGTACTGAATTGCTGGAACGCGAGGGTATGCGCAATGTCGGCGAACGTATCAGCGATTTTGGCCCTTGGCTGGATGCTATCGGCGACGTCATGAAGCGCTTTACTACCAGCGAACTTTTAGCGCGGTTGGAGGCTGTTGGCGTCCCCTTCGGCCCGGTTAAAACCGTGCGCGAATTCGCCGAAGATCCGCAGGCCAAACACAATCGTACGATTTTCGATGCCGAACATCCTGAGGCGGGGACGCTGCGCTATGTGCGTTATCCAGGGCATCTCTCGGAAACACCAGCGGCCCTGTACCGACACCCGCCCCGGCTCGGAGAGCATAGCAAAGATGTACTGCGGGAAGCCGGGTATAGCGACGCGAAGATCGCGCGTTTGCTGCAGGAGAGCGTGATTGGTGGTATGTAGACCAACCAGAGCACTGCTAGGCAGTGGCTTTCGAGCGCCGCCTGGTCATTACAAAACCGCTCAGTGCAGGCAGGCATAACGACAAAACTGAAGGTTCGGGAACAGTGATACCGCCGTCTTTAAATGCGTAGTTCCTCTCAACCCCTTGAGTGAGATTATCACGCATAAACACAGACGCCGAACTGCCACTATCGCCGATGTTGAAGTCAGAGGTTGGGCCGTAATACCGATCGAGGTATTTGTTGGAATAATCTTCCGCAAATACTTCGCCGCCATATCCGATGACATCGTACCAGAGTATGTTATTGATATTGGAAACGATGTCGTCGACTGTTGAGATGCTGTACTCAGAAGCGCTGCCGCCAAACAGGAGAGCCGCTGCCTCCTGTCCTGTATTTGCTAATGGGCCGTCAGGAGGGGTATCGGACCCAATAGGGCCGTTAGGGTCTGCGACGTCCCAATAGCCGACGAAAATCAACGCTGCATTTGCTGAACTTGTAAACGGCAGTATGACTGCCAGTGCGAATCCAGCCAGATACTGTCTCATTGAAACCTTTTTCACTGTCAATTTGTTATCGTTCTGAATACCAAACTATTGATGAGCGATGTTCATGCCATCTAAACTTTATTATTAGATAACAATGACTTAGATTTTCGCACCTGCTCCATACGGCCACACCCAGCGCGCGTAACTCGGGATCGTTGAGCATCAACAGCGAGTGATCCGACCTATTTGACCACTCTGTGGCGTCTCCGAAAAAATCACGCAACTCTTCTAACGTGGGCGGCTCCCCCACATGCTGGAGCGTGGCGATATCGCCCTGCTCCTGTGTTGGGCCACCCAGTCGCAAGTGCTTGAGACCGAGGGGCGCGATAATATTGGCCTTAAGCTATTCCCGGTAGTCGACTTCAGTCACGCATTCCACCAGTTCCGCCAGCACCCAGTGCGCTGAGAGCGGGTGATACTCCATTCGGCTGCCGAGCTCCCAATTCAAGCGCGGTTTAGCATCGCATCAACTCGTCCAGCGCGTGTCCACCAACCCGCGCCAACAGCGGTGCTCGGGAAAACCCCCCGTGTGACACAGCACCTGCTCTACAGTGATGAGGTCCTTACCGTTTTCTACAAAGCTGGGAATATAGTGTGCAACAGGGCTTTCGATCTCGATCAGGCACTCTCCCATCAGCTACCAGACGCAACCACAAATTTGCTACAGGAAAAAATATTGTAACGCGTGTCATTGTCCGCCCTATCCAGAGTTTCAAAGAATGCCAATTTGCCGTATCTGGTGAGAGTGAACTACAGGGATGGCAGCGGGCCCTTGTCGATAGCGTGCTGCATGCGAGTGCGCAACTTATCCAGCCCATCCCTTGCCAGACCTAATTCCTCGTCCCCACTAATCCCAAATTCAGACACCGCTACACTTCCTCGGTAACCTACACTCCCAAATAACGTAAGGCTATACAACCGTAGCTTAACCATTACAAGCTGCGGCATCACGCTGTATTTCGGCTATAAAAATGACCACGCAGTATAGGTAAATCACCACTACAGTGCCATGAAACCCATGAGATCGGGGGATCCCAATACAGGCGCAAGCCCTTTGACACTGTTGCATTCAACAGGTCAAACCCGCAGAATTCTGCCATGAAAATATTCCCAAGATTCACTCTTACACTGGCGGTCTTACTCTTCTCACTTGCAAGTCTCGCGGACCATGACTATCCGGCAGAAGTGAAGCCTATTATCGAGCAGCGATGCATGGTCTGCCACGGCTGCTACGATGCCCCCTGCCAGTTAAAACTGGATGCCTGGGCCGGGGTGCAGCGAGGTGCCAGCACGGAGCAGGTGTATTCTTTGCGGCTGAAAGCGGCGCCACCGACACGTTTGTTCGAAGATGCACAGACCATCGAGCAATGGCGCAGCAAGGGCTTTTACTCAATGCTCGATGAGCAAGCTCCCGAACAGGGCGTGATGGCCAGGATGCTGGCGCTGAAACAGCAACATCCCCTCCCCCTTGGTAATACACTACCAGACACCGTTACGTTGGGCCTGGACCGCGAACAGCAGTGCGCTAAACCAGAGGCTTTTAACACCTTTGCCGCCGACTACCCGCTGTGGGGGATGCCCTATGGATTGCCCGGCCTCAACAAGGCTGAACATGCCACCCTGACCGAGTGGCTACAGCGGGGGGCACGCGGGGTGCTGGTAGCCGCACCTAAAGCGGCAGAAGCCGACGAGATCAAGCACTGGGAGGCCTTTTTCAATGGTAAGAGCCTGAAACAGCAGTTGATGTCGCGCTACATGTTCGAACACCTGTTTATCGCCGACTTGTATTTCTCTGACCTTGGGGAAGATGGTCGCTATTACACGCTGGTGAGATCAAGCACATCCCCGGGTCAACCAATTGACATTATTGCCACGCGGCGCCCCTACGACAATCCTGGCCAGACGCGAGTCTACTACCGCCTGCAAGTTCTCCGCACAGCAGTACTGGCCAAGCGGCACATGCCCTACGCGCTGAATTCGGCGCGGATGCAGCGCTGGCAATCACTGTTTCTCGATCCCGACTACGAGGTGACCACCCTACCCTCCTACGCCACAGAGGTAGCCTCCAACCCGTTTATCGCCTTCCGCGAACTGCCGCAGACCGCCCGTTACAAGTTCATGCTCGACGAAGCACAGTTTACGATTATGGGTTTCACCAAAGGTCCAGTCTGTCGAGGCCAGGTGGCACTAAACGTGATAGACGACCACTTCTGGGTGGTATTTCTCGACCCAGACAGGAAAGGTGTTCAGGAGAATGCTCAATTCCTCGCGGCGGAAAGTAAAAACTTGCGTCTGCCGGCGGACAAACTCGGCGACGCGCTGGTTTCTATGATTGAATGGCGCGGCTACTCGCGCGAACAGCTGAAGTTCCTAAAGGCGAAGTTCAAGTATATACAGAAAATGGCCGGCCCCGACGGGTCAAAAGTTAACGTCGACCTTATTTGGGACGGTGGAGGCGAGAACGACAACGCCGCGCTCACTATCTTCCGCCATGACAACAGTGCTTCGGTAGTCAAGGGTTTCGTAGGTCAACAGCCCAAAACCACGTGGGTGATTGATTATTCGCTGCTGGAACGAATTCACTACCTGCTCGTCGCAGGCTATGATGTTTTTGGAAATGTAGCGCACCAACTCGAAACCCGTCTCTATATGGATTTCCTGCGAATGGAAGGCGAGCAAAACTTTTTGTTCTTTTTGCCGCCAAAAGAACGGATCGTCCTGCGTGATTTTTGGTATCGGGGAGCTGAAAAGGACGCCCAGCAGTTTATGATGACCGACTCTGCTGCCTTTGACCGAACGACAGACATTCAATACAAGACAGACGACCCCAAGCAAGAGCTGCTTAACATGCTACAGCAACGTCTGGCCGGTGCGACAGCCGAACGTTACCAGCCAGCAAACTCGCATTTCGATAACCTACAGACACTTCAGGGAACCCCCTTCAGCCTGATGCCGGAGGTCTCCTTTTTGCAAGTGGTCGGCAACGACCCTGACAACTACGCCTACTACACTATTGTCCACAACGACGCCTTTTTGAATAACGCGCAAGTATTCCACGAGAATCAGCGGCGCGTCCCGGAAGAAGACTATCTAACAGTGGTCAAGGGCTTTATTGGCTCCTATCCCAATGCGTTTTTTCAGGTGACAGAAAGCGAACTGGATGACTTCGTCGACGCGATCGAATCTATGCGCAACGAAACTGATTATGCGAGACTGGTGTCATTCTATGGCATTCGTCGCAATCAGGCCGCATTTTGGCCTCTGTCAGACAAGCTGTATCAACACTACCGCGAGACATTTCCCGCAGAGGCTGGACTGTTTGACTTGAACCGCTACGAGAACCGCTGATTGCGAGTACACGACAAACCATATCGCATTGCAGCTCCCAACCTTCGGAAAGAAGCACATGTCACAACCCATATCGAACATAGTACTAATCGGGATGCCTGGCTGCGGCAAAAGCACAGTCGGTGTGATTCTCGCGAAGTCATTGTCGTACAATTTTTTGGATACAGATCTACTTATTCAATCCTCACTACAGCGCTCTTTACAGGATATCGTCGACAAAGATGGGCACCTGGCTCTGCGAAAAATTGAAGAAGATGCGCTGCGGTCTCTGCATATCCAAAAGCACGTAGTTGCAACGGGTGGAAGTGCGGTGTATAGCGAGCGCGCAATGGCGCACCTTGCATCCATCGGCACCGTCGTTTTTCTCGACGTCGATCTGGCCTCACTGCAACAGCGAATTCAAAATTTCGGCACCCGAGGCCTGGCCAAGCGGCCGGAACAGAGCCTGGCGGATCTTTTCACCGAGCGGGAGACCCTTTATAGAAACGTCGCTGAGATTACAGTGAATTGCTCCGGACTGACTCAAGAGGACGTGTGCTCGAGAATTATCGCTGAGACTAGAAACCGATAATGCACTGCCTTCTCGTGGCTCGCCACTTAGGGGATAAGTGTGACTTAGATGAGTAGCTTTAAAGAAAAAGGCCTTCCCCAATCATAGTGGGTAGTTTAGCCTGAGGTCCTATGAAAGATACACAGCTATACAGCCAGATATTAGGCATTGAGAAGCCCTGGAAGGTGACCGACGTGAAGGTCTCTCTGCCGGAGGATGAGATTGAGGTTATAGTTGAGCACGCTGGCAGCAAGCTGAGCTGCCCCAAGTGTGGCAAGACTTGCCCTGGATACGACAAACGCAGTCGGCGCTGGCGTCATTTGGATACCTGTCAGCTGAAGACGGTGTTGGTTGCTAAAGTTCCGCGGGGTGAATGTGCCGAGCCCGGTGTTGCATGTAGCCGATGATAGGAAGACTGACAGTCTGGCAGAAATTTATGCCCTGCTGAGCGAAGAACAGACGGTGAGAATTGACAGTGTCTGCATGGACATGTGGCCCGCCTATATCAAGGTCACCCGAGCGGCACTGAGTGATGCAGACAGCCGAATTGCTTTCGACCGCTTCCACGTCGCCCAGTATCCGGGAAAGACTGTGGATCAAGTGCGCAAACAGGAGCTCCGGTAATTGCTCGGCCAGGGTGATGATCGAATGAAGGGCAGCAAATACCAGTGGCTGCGTAACCGACGCAACATGAGTCGGCGCCAGCAGCTTGATTTTAGTGTCTTGCGGTAATCATCGTTGAAGAATGCCCGAGCTTGGGCGATCAAGGAATTTGCATCGCAGCTCTGGGATTACCGCAGCCGCACCTGGGCCGCTAAAGGCTGGAAACGACTGCTTGGCTGGATGGCGCGTAGTCGGTTGAAACCGATGCAGCAAACTGGAAAAACACTACGCAATCATCTCTGGGGTATTCTCAATGCTGTGATTCTCGGCGTGGACAACAGTCACGCAGCAAGCATGAACAGCCACCTCAAAACAATGAAAGTTCGGGCCAGAGGGTTCAGAAAAAAACAACGGTTCCAAAACGCGATCTACTTCCATCTGGGTGGGCTACAGCTTTATCCAGAGGAAATCGGCGGCTAATTTACCCACCATGATTGGGGACGGCCCAAAGAACATAGGGTCTACGAGGAATCGTGTACGCTGATATTGGCGCTTCTGGGTAGCGGTAGAAGATATGCCGCAATAATTTTCGGCTTGAAATATTCCTCATCACGATAACCATAAGCCCGTCGCTGTAGAACCCGGATTTTATTGTTGACCCCTTCGACCAACCCAAGACTGACTTTATTCTCTGGATGACAATAGGAGGCAATGCCATCCCAATGGGATTCAATCAGCTGAGCAAACTTCCGATACGGCTCCAATCGCTGCCATTTCAAACTGTCTTGTCATCGCTCAAAAAAGGCACGTGCGCCACGTTCGGTGCGGTAGTCCCAGAGTTGTCCGAAGGATTCCTTAAGGAGGTAGGCCGTATTCAGACGCCGGTTAGCCTGGAGCAGCTTTTTTAGGGCACGCTTTCCATCCAAACTCAGATTTTCGTGTCGCGAGAGCAGTGTATAACGCTGGCCCTTGATGTAACTTCTGTTCTTGCCGCTAAGACGTTTGTACTCACGACGCCTGACTTCATCGAGGGCCTTTGAAAGATGGCGCATGATATGGAATTTGTCATAGATGATCCGGGTTTGTGGTGCGTTCTTCACTTCAATACCGAGTTGGGGAACGCCTTCCACATATCCATAGCCGCCGGTTCGATCCGGGCGCTATTTTTCTCGCCCCAAGCCCTAAAAAAAAGATCAATATCAGCTTCCTTCCGACCTTCACCACCAACTCAGATGGGACGTGTCCGTTCCAGGTCGCTAACAATTACGCGATAGTTATGACTCTTGCGGATGGAGATCTCATCAATACCGATGGCCCTGGGCGTTGGCAGTCCCACCAGGTCTACCTGCTGTTGCAGGTACAACTTATCACGATCTTTCACCATGCTGTGGTGCAAGCGTTCCATCTCGCCGACTGCCCTGTTTGGCATGTCCCGACACAGCTTGCCCACGTGCATGGCAAAGCGCTGGGTATAACGCGGATTTTTTTCTAACCAGTCGAGATGTTCTACGTGCACGCCATTGCACCTCGGACAACTGACCCGCCAGCGTTCGAACTCCAGATAAATGCGCCATCCAGCCACCGAGAGGTCTCGCACCCACAGCTCCTTCTTGTCGTAACGGCCTCGCCATCGGTGACCACAGCGAGAGCAACACGCTGTTTTTTCGTCGCTTAAGTTGGATAACATGTGCATACCGATCACCAAAAACATCCACCAATTTTGATGAGGCGCTACAACCGGGGAATGCAAAAAGTGCCCGGATCGACTCGGGATTTTTCACGCTATTTACCTGCTTGAAAAACGAAACAACTTTATCAACCAGAGAATCTCTGAATATCTGAATATCTGAAAAATTTGAATGTGTTACACTCGACTTTGGTCAGAACTTAACCACACGATTCCGCGTAGACCCAATTTACTTTGGCCGCAGCCAGTGCCTCAAGTCGTGTTTCGCGCCGGGAAATCTCCGCGGGAATATCCATGCCATCTGCTACCGGCGTTTGATCTGCCGCCTCTGCCTGTGCAGTGAGCGCGCTGACTTCTGCCTTTAGCTGAGATTCGATTTTCTTTAAGTGACCAAAAGAAAGCGCCTTATGCTTGCTGCCATTCGCTTTGACCTTAGTGCCATCCAGGGCGATACGCCCAAGTTTCATGAGCTTCATTTCACGCGCCAGTAACAAGACCTGAACAAAAAGTGCTTCAAGTTGAGGCAAAAAGCGCCGTCGAAAAGTCGCGATGGTGTCGTGATCCGGATGCGTATTGGCCGCCAGGTAGCGAAAAGCAATGGAGTCGTGGGTGGCGCGCTCGATCTTACGGCTGGAAAACAGGCCAGTGGCGTACCCGTAGATTAGCAAACTCAGTAAGATCGCTGGGTGGTGAGCCTTTGATCCACGCCCAGCGTATTGACTGGTGAGCTCAGATAGATCGAGCTGATCAATGACCTCCACGACAAACCGTGCCAGGTGGTTTTCAGGCAACCAGTCCGAGATAGAGGGCGGAAATAGATAGTCTGTCTCTCAATCAACGTTTACAAAATTGGCCATCACTTATTCCCGCTTACCTTTCAGTGTGGCCGCATTCTCTCATGATGACGTCGTTGGGTTAAGTCCGACAGACTGCTAGAAGTTTTCAAACAGAACGCTCGCGTGCTTCCTGTTTAACTGCGACCCCACTTGCTACCTGCTTGCTCAGCTGTGCTGCTGCGACCCCACTTGCTACCAGACTGCTCAGCCGTGTTGCTGCGGCCCCACTTGCTACCAGACTGCTCAGCCGTGTTGCTGCGACCCCACTTGCTACCAGACTGCTCAGCCGTGTTGCTGCGGCCCCACTTGCTACCAGACTGCTCAGCCGTGTTGCTGCGACCCCACTTGCTACCAGACTGCTCAGCCGTGTTGCTGCGGCCCCACTTGCTACCTACTTGCTCAGCTGTACTGCTGCGGCCCCACTTGCTACCGGACTGCTCAGCTGTGCTGCTGCGGCCCCACTTGCTACCAGACTGCTCAGCTGTGTTAGTGCTACCCCACTTGGAACCACCTTGGGCGTCTACTGAATCAACCCAAGTCGCCGCGGCGTTGCTCTCTTGTGAATCTTGTCCCCATTTATAACCAGATGGCAGGTTCCCAGAGTAATGCTGACTTGAGGCCAAACTATGATTAACTCGGTGCACTACATTCTTGGTCTTCTCGACAGCACTAAAGCTCAAGTCATGCGCCAGTTGAGTCTCCGCCTGAGTCAAAGAATTGGTAGAAAATGCAAGTGCAACACTGGCAATGCCCGCGTACCCGATTATTTTGATAGTTCTCATGAT